>NZ_JBITLI010000010.1:66458-217924 GCF_044465085.1 Streptomyces sp. NPDC049813
TTCAGCTCGGTTTTTTTATCTTCACCTTCCTGGGGGGGTTTTGGGGGGGGGGGGGCGGGGGCGGGGGCGGCGGGGGGGGGGGGGTCCCCCCGCGCCCCCCCCCCCCCCCCCGGCCGCTGCCTTCAGCTACCGCACTGCTGCGGTCAGTACTGCTCGGTCTCTCAGTACTGCTCGGTCTCGATGAAACCGGCGTCCGCGTCGTCCGTCGCGGCGAAGGTGTCCGCGGCGGTCGTCGGGTCGAATCCGGGCGGGCTGTCGCGGAGCGCGAGGCCCATCCCGGCGAGCTTGGCCTTGATCTCGTCGATCGACTTCGCACCGAAGTTGCGGATGTCGAGGAGGTCCGCCTCGGAGCGGGCGACGAGCTCGCCCACCGAGTGGATGCCCTCGCGCTTGAGGCAGTTGTAGGAACGGACGGTGAGGTCCAGGTCCTCGATCGGCAGCACCAGGTCGGCGGCGAGCGCGGCGTCCGTCGGGGACGGACCCATGTCGATGCCCTCGGCGTCGACGTTCAGCTCGCGCGCCAGACCGAACAGCTCGACCAGCGTCTTGCCGGCCGACGCCATGGCGTCGCGGGGACGCATGGCCTGCTTGGTCTCGATGTCGACGATCAGCTTGTCGAAGTCGGTGCGCTGCTCGACACGCGTGGCCTCGACCTTGTACGTCACCTTGAGGACCGGCGAGTAGATCGAGTCGACCGGGATGCGCCCGATCTCCTGACCCACCTGCTTGTTCTGCACGGCGGAGACGTAGCCGCGACCGCGCTCGACGGTCAGCTCCATCTCCAGCTTGCCCTTGCCGTTGAGCGTGGCGAGGACCAGGTCGGGGTTGTGCACCTCGACACCGGCCGGGGGAGCGATGTCGGCGCCGGTGACCAGACCCGGGCCCTGCTTGCGCAGGTACATCACGACCGGCTCGTCGTGCTCCGAGGAGACGACCAGCTGCTTGATGTTGAGGATCAGGTCGGTGACGTCCTCCTTGACGCCCGGCACGGTGGTGAACTCGTGCAGCACGCCGTCGATACGGATCGACGTGACCGCCGCACCCGGGATCGAGGACAGGAGCGTACGGCGGAGCGAGTTGCCGAGGGTGTAGCCGAAGCCCGGCTCCAGCGGCTCGATCACGAACCGGGAGCGGAATTCGTCGACGACCTCTTCGGTCAACGAGGGACGCTGAGCGATCAGCATAAAGTGTTTGCCTCCAGTAATCGGCGCCCGCTATTTGGCGCCTTGAACACTGCGAAGCGTAACGGGCGAAACGGGGGCGCACGCGCAGCCCCGCCCCACGCCACCCCGCGAGAGCCGGTCGCGAGTGGCCGACATCACGCCCCGCGGACGTCACGGACGGCGCGGACACCGGGGGAGGGAGCCCGCCACGACCGGCGCGGCAGCGGAGCGGCGGGGTGCGCGCCCCGCCGGACGCGGGGGACACCGTCACCTTCTCCCCGGTCAACCTGGCGTGACCCCGCGAATATTTCGTCAGGCGACCGAGAGTTCCAGCGCGGCGAGCCGCTCCGGCTCCGCGATCACGTCGACCGCGGTGATCAGCCCGCTCTCCGGCTCGGTCGTGAAGGCGAGGACCAGGCGCAGCCGGCCGTGCGGGGCCATGGCCAGGCCGAGGGCGCCGTCCACCAGCGCGGGACCGGTGAAGCGGGCACGCCCGGCGGCGGCCATCGCGCCCCGGGCGACCGTGTGCGCCCCGAGCACGACCACCGGCTCCGGGGTCGGGGTCACGGCCGGGTCGGCAGTGAGCACCACATCCGGGTGGAGCAGGGCGACCAGTGCCTCGAAGTCACCCGTCCGGGTCGCCGCGAGGAAGGCGTCCACGGCCTTGCGCTGCCGGGAGGTGTCCGGCGCCGCCGGGGAGGTGCCCCGGACCCGGCGGCGGGCCCGGCTGGCGAGCTGGCGGGCGGAGGCGGGGCTGCGTTCGAGGATCGCGGCGATCTCGTCGAAGGAGATCGCGAAAAGGTCGTGCAGGACGAAGGCGAGCCGCTCGTCGGGGGTGAGCGTGTCGAGGACGACGAGCAGCGCGATGCCCACCGCGTCCGCGGCCTCCATCTCCTGCTCGGGGCTGGGGCGCCCGTCGGGGCGGCCGGTGCCGAACGTGGTCTCCAGCGGCTCCTCACGGCGTGTCGCACGCGAGCGCAGGGCGTTCAGGCAGGTCCGGGTGGCGATGGTGGTCAGCCAGCCGCCCATGTTCTGCACGGCGCTCGTGTCCGCGGCGGACGCCCGCAGCCAGGTCTCCTGCACCGCGTCCTCGGCCTCCGCCAGGGAGCCCAGCATGCGGTAGGCGACCGCGCGCAGATGCGGGCGGTGCGCCTCGAAGACCTCGGTCCGCAGACTTTTCTCGTTCTTCTCGATTTTTCTTCCCTGCATCTGTCACACACCCCTACGGCGGCGTGTCAGAGCAGCAGAACCGAAGCTCGCACACCACGCGAACGATCAACTGAGGAGTCCATCATGACTGCTGACAGCACGATCCTCGTCACCGGCGGTACCGGAACGCTCGGCCGCCACGTGCTTCCGCTGCTGCGCGAGGCCGCGCCCGGCCGCCCGCTGCGGGTGCTCAGCCGCAGCGAGCGCCCGGACGCCGACGGGATCTCCTACGTCAAGGGCGACCTGTCGACCGGGGAGCACGTCGCCACCGCGATGGCCGGGGTGGAGACGGTGCTGCACCTGGCGGGCGGCAACAAGGGCGACGACGTGGTCGCCACCCACCTGGTCGCGGCGGCCCGCGAGGCCGGCGTGAAGCACATCGTGCACATCTCGGTGATCGGCGCCGACCGGATGCCGATGGCCTGGTTCGCCACCCAGCGCGCCGCGGAGGAAGTGATCACCGGCTCGGGGATCCCGTGGACGATGCTGCGCGCCGCCCAGTTCCACGACCTGGTGCACCTGATGGTCTCCAAGATGGCCAAGCTGCCCCTGGTCCCGGCGCCCGGGATGCGGCTGGAGCCGGTCGACGCCCGTGACGTGGCCCAGCGTCTGGTCGAGCTGACCCTCGGGGAGCCGGCGGGCCTGGTGGCGGAGATGGCCGGCCCGAAGGTCTACACGATGGACGACGTGGTGCGCCGCTACCTCGGCGCCACCGGGCGCCGGCGCCCGGTCCTCGGCATGCGGATGCCCGGCAAGGCGGGCCGCGCGTACCGCGAGGGCGTGAACCTCGCGCAGTCCGCGCAGGCGATGCACGGCGACCGTACGTGGGAGGAGTTCCTGGCGGAGCGGGTCGCGTGACCCAGCCCCCGGCGCCGCCCGCCCGGCGGCAGGGACGGGGCGGCCCGGAGCGGGGGGACGGCGGTACGGCACGAGAGCGGGTGGCGCGCGGGCGCGCGCCCCTGCGTGCGCTCGGCGTATCGGCCGAATGGAACACACGGACGAGTGGGTCTGGCCGGAGCCCGTGTACGGCCGGAACGGATCGGATAAGCCTCCTTTCGATCTTTCCACCCACGAGCAGAGGACTGCCTCATGCGTCTGCGTACAGTTGTCACCGCCACGGTTCTTGCCGCCTTCGCCGTTCTCGGTGGTGCGGGCCTCGCCGCCGCCGACGACAACGACGGCTACAGCAACGGCGACATCGCCGTCGTCAACCACGAGACCAACGTGGTCCAGTTCGGCGACATGGACCTGGACTGACCAGCAGTACAGCGCTCCATCCCCTGGGGTCGCGCCACCGGAACACGGCGGCGCGACCCCAGAGGCGTTCCCGGACCCCGGCCGGGCCCGGGCCGCGTGCTTCTCAGGACCGCTCGTCCGCCAGGACCACGCAGGCGCCCAGGTGCCAGGTCTCGTTCTCCTTCGCCGACAGCTCCACGTCGACCTCCCGTCCGGCGGGACCGCCGTCCAGGGGGACGCGGAGCCAGGTGAACGTCCGGCCGTCGAGCCGTTCGCTGCGCGCCTTCTCGACCCCGCCCACCCGGACGATCAGCGTCCGGTTGAACGTGTTGGGGTCGCCGGTCAGCAAGTGCGCCGTGCAGGCCCCCGCGGGCAGCCGCAGCCGGAGCACGGCCGGCCCGGCGGCGCGCACGTAGTCGCGGCGCACGACGTCGAACAGGCCGGTGTCGGTGGCCTCGGGCGTCCGGCCGACCCAGCCGGCGTCCGCGCCCTCCCGCCACACGCTGTCGGGAGCGAGCCGGGTGTAGCCGGTGAGCACCGGCGCCGTGGCGGGACCGGCGTCCAGTGCGTGCACGCAGCGGGCGGCGGGCGGCACGACGACCGTGTCGGCCAGGCTGCGCAGCGAGGAGTCGAGCACCCGCACCGCGCCGGACCTCGGCCGCGCGTGCAGCGTGGCGAGGCCGGGAGCGAGCGGCGGTACGACGGTCATCCGCACCGTCTCGTCCCCGCGGGAGGCCACGTAGCACGCGGCCGGCTCGGCGGCCCAGCCCTTCGGTACGCCGAGGGTGACGTCGGTGCGCAGCCCGGAGCCGGTCGCGTTGACGACCTGCACGGGCAGCTCGTTGCGTTCCCCGCCGAGCAGGGCGGTGTCGGCCGGGGCGACGACGGCCTGGAGCCAGCTGCGCCGCTCGTCGCGGACGCGGCTCAGCTCGAACCAGTACGCGACCAGGGTGTCCCGCCACCGGGCCGCCTGCGTCAGCTGGTCGCGCAGCCGGGCGTGTTCCTCCGCGAGCCTGCGGCGGTCGATCCGGCGGCGCAGCCCGTCCCAGGCCGCGACCGTCTCCGCCACCCGTGCCACGCCGTCGAAATGGGTGTCGTAGATGTGCTGGATGACGGTCTTCCCGCTGTCCAGGCGGTGGGTGTACGGGACGTGGTGCAGGAAGAGGAGCAGTTCCTCGGGGCAGTCCTCCAGCGACTCGTAGGCGTCGCGGACCGGCGGGGCGTACAGCGCGGTGTAGCCGTCGCCGGTGGCGGCGGTGCGGTCGTAGCCGATCCCGGCGCGGTCCGACCTGTGGAACTGGGTGGTCGTGGTCGGGCTCGGGTCGAAGTGCCCGGTGACCGAGCCGTCCGGCGGATGCGTGAGGTAGCCCGTGCCCAGGGGTGAGGTGTAGTCCTCGTAGGTGTGCCAGGAGTCGAGCAGGAGATCGGTGACGGTGGCGACGACGTGCCGGTCGTTGCCGAAGGTCATCCGTGTCCACTCCTCCGCCAGTTCGGCCGCGGACAGGCCCGGGTCCCAGGCGAGGCGCCCGTAGCCGTGGGTGTTGGCGGCGGCGAGGTGGGAGCCCGTCCAGTTCCGGGCGTCGCCGAGGTTCATGACCCCGGCGAAGCCGTGGTGCGTGTACGGGTACGCCTCGCCGGTGACGACGGCGGCGACCGTGCTGCCCGGCCCGGGCTTGCCGGTGTCAAAGGCGAGCACCTCCTTCCACTGCGGCACCAGGTAGCACAGGTGGGTGGCGTGTCCGGTGTACTCCTGGGTGACCTGGAGTTCGATCATCGAGTTGGTGCGGGGCAGCGAACCGAAGAGCGGGTGCGCCGGCTCGCGGACCTGGAAGTCGATCGGGCCGTTCTTGATCTGCAGCACGACGTTGTCGGCGAACGCGCCGTCCAGTGGCGTGAAGTCCAGGAACCCCTGCCGGTCCCAGGCGGCGTCGGTGTCGTGCACGAACGCCCGCCACATCACGATGCCGCCGTGCGGCCGCAGCGCGTCGGCGAGCAGGTTGGCCCCGTCGGCGTGCGTGCGGCCGTAGTCCAGGGGGCCCGGCCGCCCCTCGGAGTTGGCCTTCACCAGGAAGCCGCCGAAGTCCGCGATCCTGGCGTAGATCTCGTCGGCCTTCCGCGTCCACCACGTCCGTACCGCCGCGTCGAAGGGGTCGGCGGTGTCGAGGCCGCCCAGGTCGATGGGGGCGGCGAAGTTGGCGGTGACGTACAGGGTGACGCCGTAGCGGCGCAGGACGCCCGCCAGTGCGGCCAGCTTGGTCAGGAACGGCTCTTCGAGGTAGGTCGCGGGCGTGTTGACGTTGTTGATGACGGCGCCGTTGATGCCGAGGGAGGCGAGGACCCGCGCGTAGTCCGTGTACCGGTCGTCGAGGGCCGGCAGCTTCTCCCAGTCGAAGAAGGACAGCCCCGCGTACCCGCGCTCGATCGACCCGTCGATGTTGTCCCAGTGGTCGGCGACGCGCAGCGGCGCGGCGGGCCGCTCCGTGCGGTCGACGTGGTCCAGGGGCTGCCGGGTCTGCACGAGCCGCAGCAGGTGGAACGCGCCGTACAGCACTCCGCGGTCGGTGCGGGCCGCCACCACCACGCGGGAGCCGCCGCCCTTCGTGACCCGGCGGACGACATAGCCCTCCGCGCCCAGAGCCGCCAGCTCGGACGCGGGGACCAGCGACCGGACGAGGGGAGAGCTCTCGGCCGTGCCGACCACCAGGGCCGGGCCCGCGGGGGCCGTGCCGCGGGGTTCCACCCTGGTGCCGAGCAGCCCGGTCAGGCCCCGGGCCAGCTCGTCCACGGCCGACTTCTGGAGCGGGCCGCCGCCCTGCCAGACGAGCGGGCGCAGCGCGGCACGGTACGACCGGAGCAGGTCGGGATCGTCCACCTGCCGGTAGCGCAGCCACAGTTCGTAGCCGTCCTCGGCGGGCAGTGCCCCGACGGTCGCGGCGCCGGGGGCGGTCGTCGCCGAGGCCGGTGCGGCCAGGGCGAGCGGGCCGGCCGCGCCGCCGAGGGCGGCCGCGGTCAGCAGGGACCTGCGGCGTATTCCTGAGCTCATGTCTCTCACTTCCGTCGCTGACTTCCGTGGTGGGACGAACGGGTGCGGCGCTTCTTGGGCGGGGCCGGGGAGCGCAGGTCCACGACGGTGGCGGCGAAGGCGAGCGGGCCCGGCAGCAGCGGCACGAGGAGCGGCATCGACCAGGCCAGGACCGCGGCGAGGAGCACCGCGCAGGCCAGCAGGAGGGTGGCGCGCGGCTCAGCGGCCGAGCGGACCAGCGCCTCCCGGACGCGTGAGCGGTGTCCCGCCCCCGGCGCGGTGGCGCGCAGCCCCACGGTCGCGGCCCCCACGGCGAGCAGGGCGAGAGCGGGGGCCATGACGGCCGCGCCGGGCAGCGCGCTGTCCAGCAGGGCCGCGTCGGTCAGCAGGAGCAGGGCGAACAGCGGCGGCAGCAGCCCACCGGCGAGGCCGCGCGCGGTGAGCTGGGCGCGCAGGTGGCGCCCGTAGACGGCGGCGGTGACCGGGACTCCGGAGCGGGCGCTCGCGCCGAGCGTGGCGCAGGCGGCCCGGAACGCGGCCGGCAGCGTCAGCACCGGCAGGCAGGCCAGGCTGGTGAACAGGCCGACCAGGAGCATGTCGGCGAAGAGGGAGAACCCCGGGCCGAAGACCTCGGTGGCCTCGCGGTGGGTGCGCGGCGGTGCGGGGGTGTGGGTCGTCATGGTCGCTCAGCCCTTCAGTCCGGAGGTGGCCATGCCCTGCACCAGGTAGCGCTGGAAGACGAAGAAGAAGAGCACGATCGGCAGCACGGAGATCACCGACATCGCGAACATCGGCCCGTACGCGGAGGTGCTGGACTGGTCGACGAAGCTGCTCAGCGCGAGGGTGATGGTGAACTTCTCCGGCGCGAACAGGTAGATCATCTGTGTGAAGAAGTCGTTCCAGGTCCAGATGAACGTGAAGATCGCGGTGGTGATCAGCGCGGGCCGGCTCAGCGGCAGCGTGATGGACCAGTAGGTGCGGAACGGGCCGCAGCCGTCGATCCGGGCGGACTCCTCCAGTTCGCGCGGCAGCCCGCGCATGAACTGCACGATGAGGAAGACGAAGAAGGCCTCGGTCGCCAGGAACTTCGGCAGGACCAGCGGCCAGTAGGTGTCCACGAGGCCGAGCCGGTTGAAGATGATGTACTGCGGGATCAGCACGACGTGGTGGGGCAGCATCAGCGTCGCCACCATGAACGCGAACATCCCCTTGCGCAGGCGGAAGCGGAGCCGCGCGAAGGCGTAGGCGGCCAGCGAACAGGACAGCACGTTGCCGACGACGGCGCCGACCGCGATGACCAGGGTGTTGCCGAGCAGCCGGGTCACGGAGATCCCGGAGACGCCGTCCAGGGCGGTCGTGTAGTTGGACCACTCCAGGTGGCTCGGCCACAGATCGAGGCTGGTCACCACCTCGTCGGCCGGTTTGAGCGAGGTGGCCAGCAGCCAGGCCAGCGGGTACAGCAGGACGAGCAGGGCCAGGGCCGCGACGGTGTGCGGCAGCCGGCGTCGGGTGGCGAGGTTCATCGCCCCTCCTCGTCCGCGTAGAAGACCCAGGACCGGGAGGTCCTGAAGAGGATCAGGGTGAGGACGCCGACTCCGATCAGCAGCATCCAGGCCATCGCCGCCGCGTAGCCCATGTGGGAGGCCGTGAACCCGCGCTCGTACAGGTAGAGCGTGTAGAAGAGCGTCGAGTCCGCGGGGCCGCCGTCACCGCCGCTGATCGCGAAGGCCGGGGTGAAGACCTGGAAGGACTGGATCATCTCCAGGACCAGGTTGAAGAAGACGACCGGGGACAGCATCGGCACGGTGACGGAGACGAACTGCCGCCAGCGGCCCGCCCCGTCCAGGGCGGCTGCCTCGTACAGGTCCGGCGAGATCTGCTGGAGCCCGGCCAGGAAGATCACCATGGGCGCGCCGAACTGCCATACCGTCAGCAGCACGACCGCGTACACGGCGAGATCGGGGTCGCCGATCCACCCGCCGGTGTCGATGCCGACCGCGCTCAGGACGCGGGCGACGGAACCGCCGTCGTTGAACAGGGCCCGCCACACCAGCGCGATCGTCATGCTGGCCCCGAGCAGCGAGGGCGCGTAGAAGGCCGAGCGGTAGAAGGCGCGCCCACGGCCGAGACCGCGCAGGAGCATCGCCACCCCGAGCGCGAAGCCCAGCTTCAGCGGCACGGCGATCACCACGTAGAGCAGGGTGGTGCCCACCGACCGCCAGTAGCGGGGGTCCTCGGTGAGCATCTCGGTGTAGTTGCGCAGCCCCACCCAGTGCGGCGGGTCGAACAGGTTGTAGTCGGTGAACGACAGGTACAGCGACACCGCCATCGGGATCAGCGTCAGGACGAGCGCGCCGATCATCCAGGGGGAGAGGAACACGTAGGCGGGCCACTGCCGTTCGCGGCGCGGCCCGCGCCGCCCGGACGGGGGTGGCGGCGGTGCGGTGTCCTGGGCGCGCGGTGGCGCGCCGGTCGTGGCTGTGCTCATGACCGCAGCTCCCGGTGGGCCTCGTCGATGAGTTCGCGTGCCGCTTGACGCGGGGTGGCCTTCTCGAACATGACGCGCTGGTACGCCCTTCCGAAGGCGATCTGGACAGGGACGTCACCGCGGGGCGGCGCCGAGGGCGGTGCGTCCAGGCCGTACTTCTCCATGGTCTGCGCGTAGTCGTAGATCTCCCGCTCCGCTCCTTCGAGGGTGGTGGCCACCCGGGCGGCGATCGTCCGGTTGGGCGGGGTGGAGCGGGTGAAGCCGAGGATGTCGCCGGCCCGCGGGTCGTTGAGCAGGAAGTCGACCAGGGCGACGGCCTGCGCGGGGTGGGCGCTGTGCGCGCCGACGCCGAGCAGCATCGACGGCTTGAAGTAGGCGCCCTGGTGGCCGCCGGTGGTGGGGACGGGGGCGAAGTGCACGGCGTCGCCGAGCAGCGCGGGGTAGCCGGGGAAGGGGGCGTCCCAGGTGAAGTCGGCCGCCGCAAGGCCGCGGCCCATCGGGCTGGTCTCGGTGGACTTGGCCTGCGTCGAGTCCCGGGCCGCGGCGACGAGGCCTTCCTTGCGCAGCCGGTCGCAGAAGGTCCAGAACTCGCTCAGGTCGTCCTCGGTGAAGCCGAGCCGCGTCTGGCTCGCGTAGAGCCGCCCGCCGCGGCCGCGCAGCCAGTCCTCGAAGACGTCCTCGTTGCCGCCGCCGTCGTTGCTGCCCGTGAACGGGCGACCGTCGGGGGAGGTGAGCCCCAGCGCCGCGATCCGCCGGTTGACGTCGGTGAAGTCCTGCCAGGTCCAGCCCGGCCCGGGGGCGGGTACGCCCGCCTTCTTGTAGACGGACGCGTCATAGGCGTACCCGGTGATCCCGCGGCCCATCGGCACCGCGTACTGCTTTCCCGCGTACCGCCCGGTGCGCAGGAAGGACGGGTCCATCTCCGCGGTGCGGATCTGTTCCTTGTCGAAGGCCTCGTCCAGGCGCAACAGCGCGCCGCCGCCCGCGTACTGCGAGATCTGCCGGTAGTCGAGCTGCGCGACGTCGGGGATGCCGCCACCGGCGGCCTGCGTGGCGAGCTTCTGCTTGTACGCGCCGAACTCCGCGTTCGAGGTGCGCACGGTGACCCCGGGATGCTCCTTCTCGAAGAGCCGCACGGCCTTCTTGGTGCGCGCGGCGCGGTCGTCGTTGCCCCACCAGGTGAACGTGAGGGAGACGCCGCCGCCGGTGCCGCCGCTCGCGGTGGAGCAGCCGGCGAGGCCGGCGGTCAGGGCGCCGCCCAGGCCGGCGGCGGTGGCGGCCAGGGCGGTCCGGCGGCTCAGGGGCCGGCGGGCGCCGCTTCGGGGCTCGGGCATGGGTGCCTTCCGGGAGGGGGAGGGGTGGCGGCGGCCGGGCGCGCGGCCCGGGCTCACCAGGCCTGGCCGTGCAGGTGCGCGGTCACCCGGGCGCGGTCCCAGGCGCCGTCGGCGACGGTCACCCGGTAGCCGCGGGTGAGTGTCGCGCCGGGAGCGAGGACGAGTTCGTCGTGGAAGGCCCAGGAGGGGGCGACGGCGGCGAAGGGGTCGGTGCGGACGAACCAGTGCGCCGGGTGCGCCCCCTTCTCGCCCGCATGGTCGTTGGCCGGGGCGTGTTCGAAGACGAGCGTGGCGTGGCCGTCGCGGCCGTCGTGCTCGCCCACGTAGGCCAGCCAGTCGGCCTGCGTGCCCATCAGGTCGCCGTCGTCGGCGGTGGCGGTGAAGACCCGCCCGTCGCGGAAGGCGCGCGGGCCGCGCCAGAACAGGCCCGTGTACCCGGCGGCGGGCCTGCCGTGGGTGGTGGGGCTGCCGAAGCGCAGCGGTTCGGCACGCCGGTTGGTGACGGCCGAGGTCCAGGTGAGCGACCAGCTGCCGGCGTCGGCGTCGGCGCGGGCCTCGATCCGGCGCTCCTCGTCGGCCCACAGCTCTCCGTCGTGCGGGTGCCAGGTCAGGCGTTCGGCGATGACGGCGCGGTCCGCGGTGGCGGAGACCTCCTCGAAGCTGACGTGTGCCATCGAGCCGACCCGGTCGGGCAGGGCGAGGTACCCCTCACCGTGGACGTAGGTGTTGCCGCCCCACAGGTTCTGCCCCGACAGGTGGGAGGCCGTCAGCTGGAGCCCCTTGTGCCAGCGGTGGTCGTTGGGGCGGTAGTCGGTGACGAGGCCACCGGACAGCGTGCGCATCGGGTGCAGGTACGGCTTGGGCGCCTCCCAGGCCGCTTCGGGCCGGTACACGTAGGAGAACAGCGCGGTGCCGGAGGCCTCTTGGGCGACGGTGACGCGGTCGCTGTGGACGTGGGTCAGCGCGAGGGTCATGCGGGGGTTCCTTCCGGGCGCGGGGCGGCGGGCGCCCACTGCGGCGCACCACCGTGCAACTGGGTGTAGTACGGGTCGCCGGGGCCGATGGAGCCCGCGGGGACGCTCGCGCCGGTGAACGCGGACTTGTACAGGGCGGTGATGAACTCCAGCGTCCGCCGGCCGCCCGGACCGCTGGTGGCGTGGCGCCGTCCGGCGCGGATGTCGGCGACCAGCTCGCGCAGTTGCGCCAGGTGCGAACTGGGCTCGTCGGCGCCGAAGTCGCGCCAGGCGGCGGCGGTCTCCTCGGGCACGCCCGGTGCCGGGGTGATCCGCCAGTCCGCGTTGCGGTGGCCGTACAGGTGGCTCACCTCGACGGTGGCGTGCTCGCAGTCGATGCGGATCCGGCTGACCTCGTCCGGACTCAGCACGCTGTTGACGACCGTGGCGAGGGCCCCGCCGGCGAACCGGACCTGGGCGGTGGACACGTCCTCGGTCTCCACGTCGTGCACGAGCCGGGCCGCCATGCCGTGCACCTCCTGCCACGGCCCCATCAGGTCCAGCAGCAGGTCCGTCTGGTGGATGCCGTGTCCCATCGCGGGGCCGCCGCCCTCGGTGGCCCAGCGGCCCCGCCACGGGACCGCGTAATAGGCGGCGTCCCGGTACCAGGTGGTCTGGCAGTGCGCCACGAGCGGCCGGCCGCACGCGCCCTCGCGCAGCAGCCGCCGCACGTGCCGGGCCGCGGAGCCGAAGCGGTGCTGGAAGACGATGGCGGCGTACGGGTCCGCGCTGCCGCCCCGCTCCGCCGCCAGGACGGCGTCGTAGTCGGCCAGTGAGGGGCACGGCGGTTTCTCGCACCACACCCAGGCGCCGGCCCGCAGCGCGGCCACGGCCTGTTCGCGGTGGACGGCCGGCGGGGTGCACAGGACGACGAGGTCGGGGCGGACCTCGGTGAGCACGGCGGCGAACTCCGTGGTCCGGTACGGGACCGCGAAGTCGTCGGCGAACCGGGCGACGGAGCCCGCGTCCGTGTCGACGGCCGCGACCACGTCGACGGCCCCTTCCGCCGCCAGCGTGCGCAGCGCGGGCAGATGCGTGGCGCGCGCGATGCCTCCGGTGCCGACGACGGCGGTGCGCAGCGGGCGGGGTGAGCGGTGCGAAGACATGCGGTCCTCTCAGGAGACGGACGGGCGCGTCGGACGGAGCGCAGCGCGCAGGACGGTCCGCGCAGCAAGCGCTTGCCGTCGAGTGGTTCCAACGTTGTAACCGCCGTGGGTCCATGGGGTCAACCCTCTGGCAGGCACCATTCCTGTCTCGTGCGGCGCTCGTCGGCGGCGCCGGAAAGTGCATAATCGTGGGGCACTGTGAGCGAGGGGGACCAGCTGTGACAGCCGTGACACTCAAGGACGTGGCGCTGCGGGCAGGCGTCTCCATCAAGACCGTTTCCAACGTTGTACGTGACGCGCCGAAGGTGTCCGCGGCCACCCGGGAGCGCGTGCTGCACGCCGTCCGTGAGCTCGGTTACCGGCCCAACGCCTCGGCGCGCAGGCTGCGTACGGGCCGCAGTGGCCTGATCGCCCTCGCCGTCCCGGACCTGACGACCCCGTACTTCGCGGAACTCGCCCACCACATCCGCGCACAGGCCACCGCGCTCGGTCTCACCGTGCTCATCGAGGAGACGCTCGGGGACCCGGCGGAGGAGCTGCGCCTGGCCACGGGTGTGGGGGCGTCGCTCCTCGACGGCGTGATCCTCTCGCCGCTGCACGTCACCACGACCGAACTGGCCCCGGTCGCCGACGCGTTCCCGCTGGTCCTGCTCGGGGAGCGCGGCTACCGGCGCGAACGGGTGGTCGCCGACCACGTCCTGATCGACAACGTCGCGGCGGCCCGGGACGTCACCCGCCACCTGGTCGGTCTCGGCCGGACGCGGATCGCGGCCGTCGGCGCGGACGTGCAGGCGTCGGCCACCAGCCGTCAGCGCCTGGAGGGGTTCCAGCTGGCCCTGCACGACGCCGGGCTGCCCTTCGACCCGCGACTCGCCCCGCCCGTCGCGGAGTTCGACCGCGGCAACGGCCTCCGGGCGATGCGGGCGCTCCTCGGCCTGCCCCCGGAAATCCGCCCCGACGCGGTCTTCTGCTTCAGCGACCTGCTCGCCGTCGGCGCGCAGCGCGCCGTCCACGAAGCCGGCCTGCGCGTCCCCGGCGACATCGCGCTGGCGGGCATCGACGGTTCGGAGGAGGCCCGGTACAGCACGCCGTCACTGACGACCGTGGTCCCCGACAAGGGGGCGATCGCCGCTCTGGCCGTGAAGTGCCTCGCCGCCCGCATCCGTGCCGCGGAACCACCGCCGTTCCAGGTCCATGTGGCCCCGCACCGGCTGGACGTACGGGAGTCGACGGCGGCGGAGCGGGGGCCGCTGTCGCCCTGACGGATGGGGCGTGACCGGGACACGAGGTGCGTAGGGTCACCGGCATGCCTCTGCGACCTGTGAACGTGAACATCAAGGCCCTGGACGACGCGGCGGTCGGCCGGTTCTGGGCCGGGGCGCTCGGCTGGGGCGTCTCCAGCGAGGGCCCCGGCGTGACCAACGTCGAGCCCGGCGGCGGCTACACGTGGCCCGACGCGACGGCCGTCTGCATCGACGTCGTCTCCGTCCCGCACGCCAAGCAGGCTGTGAAGAACCGCACGCACCTCGATCTCGCCACCACCTCGGCGGCCCACCAGGCGGAGCTGGTCGCCCGCCTGCGGGAGCTGGGCGCCACGCCGGTGGACGTGGGCCAGGGCGACGTGCCCTGGACGGTCCTGGCGGACCCGGAAGGCAACGAGTTCTGTGTGCTGGAGCCCCGGGAGACGTACCGGGACACCGGACCGGTCGCCGCGGTGGTGGTCGACTGCGTCGACCCGCGTGCCATGGCCCGGTTCCGGGACGCGGCGACCGACTGGACGGTGCACGAGGTGAGCGACGACCACGCCCGGCTGCGCTCGGCCGAGAAGGTCGGCCCGTACCTCGAATTCCTGCGCGCGGGCGGGAAGTTCGTGCCGGACCGCGTGCACATCGACCTGCTGGCGTACGCGGGTGACGACCAGGAGGCGGAGGTGGCCCGGCTGCGTGCCCTCGGCGCGAGCGGCCTGGACATCGGGCAGGGCGACGCCGTGACATGGACGTGCCTGACCGATCCGGAGGGGCACGAGTTCTGCGTCCTCGGCCGCTCGTCCTGACGGGCCGCAGGGCCGGGGGAGCTGTCGGTCGGCCCGGGGCGACAGCGGTCTGCCGCTCCGGCCCGGGGGCGGGGCGGGAGCGGCAGATGCGGATGCGCCTGGCCGGCCGGGTCGGGCTGGGTGCGGTGTACGGGTATGCCGGGGGCTAGGCACTGAGGCCCGGGCTCGGGTGCTGGAGCCGGGCTCGGGTGCTGGGGCCGGGCTCAGGCTGCCGCGAGGGAGTCGTCCTCCGGGCGTGCGCCCGGCAGTCGATGGCGGGCGGCGATCAGAGCGGCGTCGATGTCGGCGGTTCCGGTCGCGATGCACAGGGTGTAGGCGACGTCGTCCATCCGCTGCCGCACCTGCTCGCTGCCCTGCGAGGCGTTGAGGGCCTCCAGCGTCTCGTACTGCTGGATGAGGTCGTTCAGGACGGCCGGGTGCGCCATCAGCATGACGAGGACTCCTTCGGGCACGGTGGACGGTTCCGCTTCCCCTTGCCCGGGCCGCCCGCGCCCACACCTCCTTGATCGCGGCTGTGTCGTCAGCTCCGGGTGTCCGGGCGCAGCACGACCGGGAGTTCGTGGTGTCCGTTGGAGATGAACGACCCTGTGGGGCGCAAGGCCGACGCGGGGCCGGCAAGACGCAGGTCCGGGAACCGGTCGAACAGCGCGCGGAGCGCCACCTCGCCCTCCATGCGGGCCAGCGCGGCGCCGAGACACACGTGCACGCCATGACCGAAGGCCAGATGGGCCTTGTCGGCCCGGGTCACGTCGAAGGCGTCGGCGGTGGTGCCGTGGAGAGCGGGGTGACGGCCCGCGGCCGCGTACGAGGCGAGGATGGCCTCGCCCTGACGGATCGCCAGGCCACCGGGCAGCGGGATGTCCTCGACCGCGTACCGCATCGGCAGGTGCGCGACGGGCGCCTCGTACCGCAACGTCTCCTCGACGACGTCGGCCCAGCCGCTGCTGCCCTCGCGGACCAGGGCGAGCTGGCCGGGGTGGGTCAGCAGAGCGGTGATGGCCTGGTCGAGCAGGTTGACCGTGGTCTCATACCCGGCGCTGACCACCAGCAGGAGCGTGTCGAGGAGTTCCTGCTCGGTCAGCGCGGCGCCGTCGTCGTCGCGGGCGGCGATGAGGACCGAGGTCATGTCGTCGCCCGGCGCGGCGCGCTTGGCCGCGACCTGGTCGGACATGATCGCGTACAGCTCCTGCGTGTTGGCGGCGGCTTCGTCGGGGCCGAGCCGGGTGTCGAAGACGCGGTCGACGGTACGGCGGAACCCGGCCTGCGAGCGGTCGGGCAGCCCCATCAGCTCGCTGATGACCCGGATCGGGAGCGGATAGGCGAACCGCTCGCGCAGATCGGTGGCGTCGCCCGGGGCGACGGCCGTCAGCTCGTCGAGGAGGTCGCGCGTGATCTCCTCGACGCGCGGCCGGAGTGCGGCGATACGCCGTGCGGTGAAGGCCGGGCTGATCAGGCGCCGCAGCCGCCGGTGGTCGCCGCCGTACGCGGTGAACATGTTGTCGACGGCCACCCACAGGGCGAGGGGCCAGCTGCCGACGATCTCGTCGGGGAAGATCGGCCAGTGCTGGCGTGGATCCTTGGAGACTCGTGGGTCGGTCAGCAGCCTGCGGAGCAGGGCCGGGTCGGTCACCGCCCAGGCCTCGACTCCCAGGACGTCGACGCGGGCGGCCGGGCCGCGCGAGCGCAGCGCGGCGTCCTCGGCGTGCCGGTCGCTCCCGGCGGCGTTCAGGACGAGGACCTGCGGGTCGTGTGCGTGGTGCGAGTTTCGGGTTTCGTGCGGCTCGTGCGGCTCGTGCGACTGGCGGCGCTCGTGTGATGCAGGAGAGGGGGTCGGCTCGTGCGCGTCATGCGGCTCGTGCATGCGGGCTCCTCAGCGGTGCGGGCGGTTTGCGGCTGCGCCGTTCAGATCGAGGAGGCAAGGAGGGTTCTGCGGCAAGAGGGTTCTTCTAGAGGGTAGTTGGCGGTTCGCGCTGCGTCAGGGGCGTTTTGTGGCCCCTCGTGAAGGGTGTCCGTGCGGTGGCCGTCGCGGAACCCGGTGCACCGGGGCGCACGGCGGCACGACAGGACCGGTCGATCCCCGAGGCGGGTCGGCCGGAGGCCACGAGTGCGGCGCGGGGTGCCACCGATGGGCCGTGCCGCCCAGGGGATGGGCGTGAGCGCCGACGACCGGCCTCTGCCGTCCAGTGGGTGGGCGTGGGCGTCACCGATCGGCCCTGCCGTCCGGAGGGTTGGCGTGAGCGCTGACGACCAGCCTCTGCCGTCCAGTGGGTGGGCGTGGGCGTCACCGATCGGCCCTGCCGTCCGGAGGGTTGGCGTGAGCGCTGACGACCAGCCTCGCCGTCCTGAGGGTGGGCGTGGGCGTCACCGATTGGCCTTGCCGCCCAGGGGGTGGGCGTGGGTGCCGCCGATGGGCCTTGCCGCCCAGGGGGTGGGCGTGGGCGTCACCGATCGGCCCTGCCGCCCGGAGGGTGGGCGCGGGCGTCACCGATCAGCCCCGTCGTCCGGAGGGTGGGCGCGGGCGTCACCGATCAGCCCCGCCGCCCAGGGGGTGGGCGCGGGTGCCGCCGATCGGCCCCGCTGCCCCGGGGGCGCCCGCGCGTTCCGGACCTGGTCGTACGTCCCTCGTTTGCCGCGTCCCAAGAGTGGTACTTCCTTGCGTCCGGAGCGGTCGCGGCGGCCGTAGGAGTACGGAGAGGCGAGGGTGGGCCGGTGGAACAGACGTGGAGAGCGGGGTTGTTCACCCGCGGGTTCGGGGCGGAGCCGGAGGCGGGCGCCCCCGCGGTGGTGCTGGTGCACGGGCTGGGGCTCTCCGGGCGGTACTTCGTGCCGCTCGCGCGCCGGCTCACCGCGGACGGGGCGAGCGTGCTGGTGCCGGACCTGCCCGGCAACGCGCGTTCCCGGGCCGCCGCCCCACGCGCGCCGGACATCGACCGGGTCGCCGCCGCGCTGGCGCACTGGCACCGGCGGCTGTCCCTGGGACCGGTGCTGCTGGTCGCCAACTCGGTCGGCTGCCAGGTCACCGCGGCGCTCGCCGCCCGCTTCCCGGACCTGGTGAGCCGGATGGTGCTCGTCGGCCCCGCCCTCGACCCGGCGGTGCCCGCTCGGCGGCAGTGCGGCGCGCTGATCCGGGACGCGCCCCGGGAACCCCTGAGCCTGCTCGGGGTGGCCGTGTCCGACTACGTGCTGACCGGCCCCCTGCGCTGCGCCGCGTCGTTCCGGCACGCCCTGCGGGACTCGGCCGGGGCCTTCGAGGCGAACCTGGCCCGGGTCCGCGTACCGACCCTCGTCGTCCGCGGCGCCGGGGACACCATCGCCTCCCCCTCCTGGACCGCGCGGGTGGCCGGGCTGGTCGGCGACGGGCGCACGGCCGAGATCGCGGGCGCGGCCCACGCGGCCCACTACAGCGCCCCGGACGCCCTGGCGGAGCTCATCGGGAAGTTCACGGCGACCGGCCCGGGAGGATCCGCATGATGTCGTCCCAGCACCCCGGCCGACGCGCCGGGCACCCGGAACGGCCCTCGCCCTGGCTGCGGGTGCTGCCCGGCATCTCGCCGAAACGCCGCGGGTTCGTGCTGGCCTGGTACGGGTTCACTCTCACGTTCGGCGGGATGCGGTTGCTCACGTGGCTCATCCACATCGACGTGGCCGGTGTCGGTGACATGAGCGCGGGCGGAGTCCACATCCACCACTACGTGTGGGGGATCCTCCTGCTCATCGTGGTCGGCGCGGCGGGGCTCGTGGAACGTTCGGCGCGGGCCCGGGCGTGGATGGGCCTGGCCTACGGGGTAGGTCTTGCCCTCGTCATCGACGAAGCGGCGCTGCTGATCAGCCTGGAGGACGTGTACTGGGACACCGAGGGCGGTCTCAGCATCGCCATCGCCATCGCGGTGATCGCGGTCGCGGGCAGCGTCCTGGCACTCACGCGCGGCCGGCGCGCTTCCCGGGCGGACCAGGCCGAGGAATAGGCCTGGCCGGCCGGTGCGGGGGCTCAGCCAGAGGCTCCTGAGGCCCGACTGCCCGGGAGGCGTCGGACCGCCCGCACCTTGTGGGGGGCGCCAGGCTGCCGCGGCGGGGTTCGGGGGGCCATCTGTTCTCGGGAGGGGTCCGGCCCGCCGGGTCGGGGGGTGCGGTCCGCTGGCCTTGCGGGGCGGATGTTTGACGCGCCGCGCCTGGGTCCGGGCCGCGGCCCGCTTCCGCAGGCGGTCGATCCGCCGCCCCCGGCACCGGGCTACCTTCCGGTCCCGGAGGGGCCGGCAGCCGCTCCCGCACCATCCCCCAAGCCCCGGACCAGCCGGTCCCACCCCGCACCATCCCCCAAGCCCCGGACCAGCCGGTCCCACCCCCCACCGTCCCCCAAGCCCCGAACCAGCCGGTCCCACCCCCAGCCCCGCAGGGACCCCGTACTCACACCCCCGTGAGCAACTCGTCCAGCGGGCGCGGTGTCCGGCCCGGGGCCAGGGCCTCCACCAGGAGGCGGCCGTAGCGGATCTTGCGGCCCTTCTTCGTGCCCAGGAAACGCCGTATCTGCTGGTGTCGGCCGCGGTCGTGCTGGGCCGGCTGGCGTTGGAAGGTCTGCCAGGCGCGGAGGTCGCCCTCGGTGCGGAAGATCTCCTCGACGCCGGCCGTGCCGAGCGCGCGGATCAGCTCGTCCTCCAGGTCCGCGGCGCAGACGTGGATCCGGGCCGACGGCGCCTGCGCCCGGGTCAGCCCGCGTTCGTAGAAGGCGCGTTCACCCGCGTCGCACAGGCCCACCAGCCGCAGTCCGAGTCCGGGCGGCCCGAGCAGAGCGGCGTAGCGCCCGACGCTCATGGCTCCGCCCATCGGCACGGCGCACACCCCGTCGGCGGCCAGGTCCCGGCCCCGCCGCGCCGCCAGCGATTCGACGGCCGCGAGATCGCTCAGGCCCTCCAGCAGCACAGCCGTGCGCACCCCGGCGCTCTCCGCCAGTTCCCGCGCCGGCCGTTCCGGACCGCCCGCCGCCCACCTGGTCACCGCGGCCCTGAACGCCACCATCGCCGCACCGCCCGGCGCACCCGCCGCCTCCGCCCCGCCCGCCGTGTCCGTCACGTTCGTCATGGCGCGAGTCTGCATGCCGATGGGCCGCCGGGCACGTGAATATGGCGTGCACGGCGGCGGGCGCGAACCGACTCGGGGCACTCTCAACTCCCGTACGCCCGGACCCACCTGGCCCCGCGCCGCCCCTTGACGCTCACCCGTCCCCTGAGTACAACGATGTAAATCGCATGTACAGCGATGTAAATCCGACCCGCGCCCCCCACTCGCATCGTTGCCCGCACATCCCCACCCGCTCCACCATCCTCGTGAGGAGCCCCCATGCACCCGCCGTCCCCCGCACGCCCCCTGTCTCCCGTCCCGTTGCGCAGAGCAGCCCTGTTCAGCGCGGTCGTCCTCGGTCTGCTCGTCTCCCTGCTGGGCGGCGTCCAGGCCGGGACCGCCGCCGCGGCGACCGGGACCGCCCTGCGCGGTGACACCGGCCTGTACCCTCGCGTCGTCCGTCTCGAACACAGCGGAGCGGCCAACGGACGCGTCCTGGCCTCGGTCGTCTCCTTCTCCGGCAACAACGGCCTGGGCGCGATCCACGAGAGCACCGACGGCGGCCGCACCTTCCGCCAGGTCGGCACGGTCTCCGACCCGGATGCCGCCGGGGGCCAGGGGCTGTGCTGCTCGACGCTGTTCGAACTCCCGCGCCAGATCGGGTCGTTGCCGGCGGGCACCTTGCTGTGGGCGGCCTCCGTCGGTCAGGACGAGGCCGGCCGCCGCATGGCCCTGCGCGTCTTCAAGAGCACGGACGTCGGACGCACGTGGAGCTACCTCTCCACCGTGGCCGCCGCCGGCAACGAGAAAGGGCTGTGGGAACCGGAGTTCTCGGTCGACGCCGCGGGCGAACTGGTGGCGCACTACTCCGACGAGACCGACCCCGGGCACAGCCAGAAGCTGATGGCCGCCCGCACCACCGACGGCGTCACCTGGTCCGGCCACCACGCCACCATCGCGAGCAACCTCGCCTCGGACCGGCCGGGCATGGCCGTCGTCCGCCGGCTGGCTGACGGCACGTACTTCATGACGTACGAGATCTGCGCCGCGGCCGGGCAGTACGTCTGCGTCGTGCACTACCGCACCTCGGCGGACGGCTGGAACTGGGGTGACCCCGCCCACCTCGGCTACCGCCCGCAGACCGCGGACGGCAAGTACTTCAAGCACGCCCCCACCGTGGCCTGGGCGCCGCTGAACGGCTCGGCCACGGGCCGCCTCTACCTGGTGGGCCAGGTCCTGCACAACGCCGATGACTCGGTCGCCGCGGGCAGCGGCCGCACCGTCTGGGTCAACGACGCCGGCGGGGCGGGCACCTGGCGGGAGATCGCCGCGCCGGTCGCCGTGTCGTCCCGGACCGTCGACTACTGCCCCAACTACAGCTCCGCGCTGCTGCCTTCGGCGGACGGACGGAACCTGCTGGAGATCGCCACGGACTACGACGGGACCGTCTGCAAGCCCTACTACGCCACGGGCGCGGTACCCGCCGCGTAACGCACCGGCCGCACATCGGAGCGTCGCGTGCGGGTGGGGTGCTCACCGCCGCCGTGCGGTGAGCACCCCGCCGCTCACACCGTGACCGCCCCGTCCGACGCCGAACCGACGACGGCGGCGTACTTGCTGAGCACACCGCGCTCGACCGGACGGTCCGGACGTGCCCACTCCGCGCGCCGCCGCGCCAGCTCCCCGGCGGGGACGTCGAGGTCGAGCGCGTCGCGGGCCGAGTCGACGACGACCGTGTCGCCGTCCGTTACCAGCGCGATGGGACCACCGTGCCAGGCCTCCGGCGCGACATGGCCGATCACGAGGCCGCGGGAGACACCGCTGAAGCGTCCGTCGGTGACCAGGGTGACCGACTCGCCGAGGCCCTGCCCGACCAGCGCGCCGGTGATCGACAGCATCTCCCGCATCCCGGGACCGCCGGCCGGGCCCTCGTACCGGACGACCACCACGTCGCCCGCCGCGATCCGGCCGCCCTGGATCGCCTCGAAGCACTCCTCCTCGGAGTCGAAGACCCGCGCGGGGCCCCGCCGCACGAAGTCGGGCCTGCCGCCCAGCTTCAGCACGCACCCGTCCGGGGCGAGCGAGCCGCGCAGCACGGCCAGGGCGCCCGCCGGCTTGACCGGGGACCTCACCTCGGCCACCACCTCCTGACCGTCCGCCTCCGCGGCGTCGGCCGCCACGTCCGCGGGCGAGCGGCCGTCGACCAGGGTCACCGCGCCACGCAGCACGCCCGCCTCCAGGAGCCGCGCCGCCACCAGCGACGTCCCGCCGGCCCGCCACAGGTCGGCCGCCGTGTACGGGCCCGACGGCTTCAGCGCGGTGATGATCGGCACCTGACGGCAGATCTCGCCGATCCGGTCGACGGCGAGGTCGACCCCCGCCTCCCGGGCGATCGCCAGCAGGTGCAGGACGGCGTTGGTGGAGCCGCCCATCGCCGCCACGGAGACGATCGCGTTGTGGAAGGCGTCCTCCGTCAGGATCGACGAGGGCCGCAGGTCACGGGCGAGGACGTCGAGGGCGAGGGCGCCCACCCGTTCGGCCGCGGCGGTCTTCTCCGGGGCGGTGGCGGGGATGTCGCCGACGCCGAAGGGGGCGAGGCCGAGGAAGTCCGCGACGGTGCCCATCGTGTTCGCCGTGTACTGCGCCGCGCAGGTCCCGGCGCCCGGGCAGGCGTGCCGGGCGAGATCGTCGACGTCCTCCTGGCTGACCCGGCCGACGGCCCGCTCGCCGAGCGCCTCCCACATGTCCTGGATGGTCACCTCGCGCCCGCGCCACGTCCCCGGCATCATGCTGCCGCTGTAGAGCAGGACGGACGGGATGTCGAGCCGCGCCATCGCCATCATGGCGGCGGGGACGGTCTTGTCGCAGCCCACGATGCACACCATCGCCGAGAACTGGTGCGCCCGTCCCATGAGTTCGACGGAGTCGGCGATGACCTCCCGGCTGACGAGCGAGGCCCGCATGCCGGGCGTGCCCATCGTCAGGTTGTCCGAGACGGCGACGGTGTTGAACTCCATCGGGGTCCCGCCCGCCCGGCGCACCCCCGTGGCGACATGACGTGCCAGCTCGCGGTGGGTGAGGTTGCAGGGCATCGTGCCGGTCCAGGTCGAGGCGATGCCGACGGTGGGCCGCCGCATCTCCTCGTCGCTCAGGCCCATCGCGTACAGGTGCGAGCGAGCCGGTGCGCGGTCGGGATCGTCGGCGATGTTCATGGCGACTCCTTCGGAAGGAAGAGTGGGAGAAGCGGAGCGGTCTGCGCCGCCCGGGGGGGGACGGGAGAGCGCCGGAGGACGGCGGCGGGGCCCGCCGCCGTCAGCCGGTGACGCGGACCGGGTTGCGCAGCAGGCCGAGCCCCTCGACCTCCACCTCGACGACGTCCCCGTCGGCCAGCCACAGCTGCGGGTCGCGGCCCATGCCGACGCCGTGCGGGGTGCCCGTGGCGATGACGTCCCCGGGGTACAGCGTCATGTACCGGGACAGGTAGGCGATCACCTCGGCCACGCCGAAGATCATCTCTTTGGTGGAACCGTCCTGCACCGTCCGGCCGTTGACCCGGGCCCGCACGGCGAGGTCCTGGGGGTCGGGGACCTCGGCGGCGGTGGTGATCCAGGGACCGAGCGGACAGAACCCGTCGAAGTTCTTGCCCCGGAACCACTGCCCGTCGGAGAACTGGGCGTCCCGCGCGGAGACGTCGTTGGCGACCGTGTAGCCGAAGACGTACGCGGCCGCGTCCGCCGCGCTCACGTTCCGGGCCGTGCGGCCGACGACCACGGCCAGTTCCGCCTCCCAGTCGAGCTGCTCGGTGGTGCCGCGCGGGACGCGGACCTCCGCGGCGGGACCGGTCAGGCAGTGCGCCGTCTTGACGAACGCCAGCGGGGACTGCGGGGTCCGCAGACCGGTCTCGCGGATGTGGTCGGCGTAGTTCAGGCCGATGCAGACGATCTTCTGCGGGGCGGCGAGCGGGCTCAGCAGCTCCACGTCGGCGAGCGGCACCCCGGGCACCCCGGCCCCCAGCACCTCCTCGGCCGTGCCGTCCGCGATCAGGTCGCGGACCGCGTCGGACATGTGCCGCGGCTCCTCCACCACCACGGGGAACACGGTGTCGCCGGCCACCCGGGCCGCCAGGACGCGTCCCTCGTACCGCACGCGGGCAATCTTCACAGTCTCTCCAGGCTCATCGGTCGGCTCGGTGTGCGGGCGGATTCAGGCAAAGCGTGGCAGGAAACGGCTCTGGGCCGCGAGGAGTTCGTCCGTCAGCGCGGCCGCCGCGTCCCGCCCGGTGACGGCGCCGTCCGCGATCACCGCCTCCACGACCAGATCGCGGTCCCCGGTCATGGCGGCCTCGACGGCGAGGTCCACGGGGGCCAGCCGCCGCGCCAGGATCGCGGTCAGCGGCGCCGACAGGTCCGGGACCCGCAGCTGGCGCAGGCCGCGCGCCGTGGCCACGGCCGGGATCTCCAGGGCCGCGCCGTCCGGCAGGCCCGGGACGCTGCCCCGGTTCGGCACGTTCACCGAGAACATCTCCCGCCGGTCGAAGGTGATCGACCGGATGATCGCGAGAAGTTGCTCCTGCTCGCCGGTGGAGCGGTCGAAGGCGGACTCGTCGAGCGGCGCGTCCCCCTCGGCCTGGACCCGCATCGACCGGTACCGGTCCTCGCCCCACGCGAGGATCTCCGGGACGGAGAAGGCGTCCACACCGAGCTTCTTGCCGTAGTAGTCGCCGCTCGCCCAGCGCTCGGGGAAGAACTCCACCACGTGCCGGTCGTTGGCCGCCGGGTACGCGCCGTAGGTCCGGAAGAACTCCCAGGAGAACGGGTTGTGCCACGCCTTGCCGTTCTCCCAGATGGAGCCGATGTCGGCGGGGTCCGCGGGCTCGGCGAGTTCCCGCTCCATCCGGGCCCGCACCGCGGGCCAGGCGTCCTGGCCCCGGTGACGGAAGTCGTAGATGAAGGTGAGGTGGTTGATGCCCGCGTACAGCGTCGACGTCTCCTCGAACGGCAGCCCCGCGAACGCGGCGAGTTCACGCTGCACGTGGTGCATGCCGTGGCACAGGCCGGTGACCGTGGCGCCCGTGTAGCGGGTCATCGCCTGGATGTTGGCGGTCATCGGGTTGCTGTAGTTGAAGAAGTGGGCGTCCGGGGCGAGTTCGACGACGTCCCGCGCGATGTCGACCATGACGGGCGTGGTGCGCAGCAGCCGGGAGATGCCGCCCGGCAGGACGGAGTCACCGACCGGCTGGAAGACGCCGTGCCGCCGGCAGATCTCGTGGTCCGTCTGCCATGCGGGCCGGCCGCCGACGCCCACACATGTGACGACGTAGTCGGCGCCGGGCAGTTCGGTGCGCCGGTCGGTGGAGGAGCGTACGGTGATGCGCTTCTCGGCGCCGCGGGCCGCGACCATGCGCTCGGCGAGGCGGGCGGTGACCGACAGCGCCTCGGTGCTGACGTCGACGAGCCGGATCTCCCAGGACCCGAGGTCCTCGGCGCTGATCAGGTCGGCGAGCACGCCGCGGGTGAAGACGGCGCTGCCCGCGCCGATGAGCACGAGGGAACGCCGGCCGGGGTGGGTGGCAGACACGGTCTGGTCCTTTCGGTGCGTCCGGCGGCCCGTCCCGGGGGAGGGCGGCGGAGCGGAGGGAAGGGGTGGGGTGAGGCTCAGGGGCCGTCGGGTGCGCCGAGGGACTCGCCGACGCACCGGGCGGCGAGCAGCGCCGCGCCGATGACCGGGGGGTGCAGCGGCGGGCGCAGGTCGTACGGCTCGGGGAAGGCCCCGAGCGCCCCGGCGAACGCCTCGCGCACCTGTGGCACGGTGAACATCCCGCCCGACCACGAGACGGGCAGCGTCTCACCGGGCGCGGCGCCGAGGGCGCGGCGGGCCGCGCGGGCGAGGGCGGCCAGTTCCCCGCCCGCCCGGACGAGGATGCGGGCGCACGCGCTGTCGCCCTGCGCGGCGGCCTCGGACACGTCGCGGCTGAGGGCGGCCACGGCGGTGCGGTCGGGGCGGTCCAGCAGCATGACGTCGACGAGGTCGAGGTCGGTGCCGAGCGCGAGGCGGCGCCGCAGCAGGTCCAGCAGCGGCCCGGCCGGCGCGCGGCCGTCGCTCATGCGCGTGAAGAGGTTGAGTCCCCGCACGGCGACCCAGTGGGCGGAGCCCTCGTCGCCGAAGAGTTCGCCCCAGCCGCCGGTGCGTGCCTGCCCGCCGCGCAGGACGCCGTACGCCATCGAGCCGGTGCCGCTGATCACGTTGACGCCGTCCGCGAGACCGAGCGAGCCGGCCCAGCCGCACATCATGTCGTTGCCGACGGCGTACCGGTCGTGGCCGAGGACGGCGGCGGGGAGCGCGTCCAGGGCCTCGGTGAGGCGCGGGGACTCGCCGTGCGCCGGGAGCCCGAAGTACGCGTGCGTCAGCCGCGACGGGTCGGTGCCCGCCCGGCGGCAGACGGCCGCGACCCCCTCGCGCAGCACCGCCCGCGCGGTCCGCGTGCCACCGGGCCCGGGCGCGGGCGCGGTGGACGGCCCGGTGGCCGAGGCGCGCAGGGCGCCGGAGGCGTCCACGACGGCGAAGGCCGTCTTGGTGCCGCCGCCGTCGACTCCGAGATACATGGGCTGAACTCCTTGTGCGCGGGGTCCGCGGGGGGCGCGGACGGGTCGTCCGGGGTGCGGCGCCGGCCTCAGGAAGCGGGCAGAGGATGGATGGTGACGCCCTGGACGACCCGGTTGACCTCACCGTCGGGGAACGGATTGTCCGGCCGGATGCCGCGCTGCAACGAGGCATGCAGCGCGACGAGTTGCGCGCACAGGACGGCGGGCAGCGCCAGCGCCGCGTCGTCCGCCGCGGCCATGTGCTCCACCAGCCAGGTGCGGTCCTCGGGGAGCCCGTCCGGCCGGCCGGCGACCGCGATCACCCGGCCCGCGGGCAGCGCGGCGCTCAACTCCTGGAACATGTCGAGGTCGTAGCGGCGCGTGTAGGGGTCGTTCGACACGTAGACGACGGCCGCGGTCCGGTCGGTGAGGAACGCCTTCGGCCCGTGCCGGAACCCCAGGCAGGAGTCGGCGAGCGCCGCGACCGCGCCGCCGGTCAGCTCCATGAGCTTGAGCGCGGACTCGCCCGCGAGGGCGGCCAGGGCGCCGCTGCCCAGGTAGACGAAGCGGTCCGGCGCGTGCCGGGTCAGGTCGGCGACGCGGTCCTGGACCGGTCCCGCCAGCAGTGCCGAGGCCGCGGCGGCGCAGCCTTCCAGGCCGCGGACGTGTGCGCCGCCCGGCACCTGGAGCGCCGTGAGGAGCATGCAGGTGAGGCTGGAGGTCATCGCGAAACCCTGGTCCTCGGACTCCGGGGGCGTCAGCAGGACGTACGAGTCGGCGCGGCCGCCGCGCCCGGCGGCCAGGGCCCCGTCGGGGTTGCAGGTGATGACGAGGTGGGCGCAGCGGTCGAGCAGCCGGTCGGCGAGCCGGGTGGCGGCGAGGCTCTCGGGGCTGTTCCCGGAGCGCGCGAACGACACCAGCAGCGTCGGGCGGTCGCGCTCCGCGAAACACGCCCGGGGATCGGCCGTGATCTCCGTCGTGGCGAGGGCCTCGACCGTCCGGCCGGTGGCCGCGGCCAGGGCCGAGCGCGCGATCTGCCCCGCGTACGCGGACGTACCGGCGCCGGTGAGGACGATCCGCAGCCGGGGGTCGGCCAGCAGGGGAGCCAGGAACGTGTCGAGCGCGGCGCGCTCCTCCGCGAGACGGGCGAGCGTCTCGGTCCACAGGCGCGGCTGCTGGCGGATCTCGCGGTGCGTGTGGGCGGCGCCCGGCGGCACGGGCGGACGGTCGGCGGTCTCGGGAACGGCGGTCTTCACACGGACTCCTTGGGACAGGGCAGGGGCGGAGGAGAGGGAGGCAGAGGCGGCGGGAGACGAGACGGGAGACGAGACGGGCCCGGCGGTCACTGCTCGCGCAGGGCCCAGGGGGCGCCGTACTCGGCGAGCAGGTCGAGGAAGGGTTCGGCGGGCAGCGCCTCGGGGCCGAGGACGCCGCTGCCGCGCCACCGCCCGGCGGCCAGCAGTTCGAGGGCGACGACCGGGTTGAGCGCGGTCTGCCAGACCACCGCCTGGGAGCCGTACTCCGCCATCGACCAGGCGTTGTCGACCACGTGGTACAGGTACACCTCGCGCGGGGCGCCGTCGCGCACGCCCTTCACCCAGGTCCCGGCGCAGGTCTTGCCGCGCATCCGGTCGCCGAGCCCCGCCGGGTCGGGCAGGCAGGCGGCGACCACGTCCCGCGGGGCGACCTCCACACCGCCGACGCGGACCGGGTCGGTGCGGTCCAGGCCCAGTTTGTGCAGGGTGCGCAGCACGTCGATGAACTCCTGCCCGAGCCCGTACTTGAAGGTCACGCGCGGGGCGTCCACCCAGCGCGGGATGAGCAGGACCTCCTCGTGCTCGACGTTGACGCACTCGACGGGTCCGATGCCCTCGGGGAAGTCGAAGACCTCGGGCTCGGAGAAGGGTTCGGTGGTGAACCAGCCGCGGTCCCTCTCCCACACCACGGGCGGATTGAGGCACTCCTCGATCGTCGTCCAGATCGAGAACGACGGGGCGAACGCGTGCCCCTCCACCGTCAGGTTCGCGCCGTCGCGTACGCCGATCTCCTCGATGGTGTCGAAGAGGTGGTCGGCTGCGTAGCGGGCGAACACGTCGGAGAGTCCGGGCTCGACCCCCATGCCCAGCAGGGCGAGCCCGCCGGCCCGTTCCCAGTCGGCCGCGAGGGCGAACTGCTCGTCCCCGAGCATCACACCGGTTCGGCGGTACGGGTCGTCGGGGTGCGGGCGGGAGAGGGACATCGCCATGTCGAGGTAGTGCGTGCCCGCGCTCAGCGCCGCGCGGAACAGGGGCATGACGAACCGCGGGTCCGTCGCGTTCAGCAGGACGTCGCAGCGGTGCTCGCGCAGCAGGGCGACGGTCGCCTCCTCGTCGTCCGCGTCGACCCGGGCGGCCACGAACCGGGCGTCCTCGGTGGCCTCCACGGCCCGTACGGCACGGTCGGTGACGTAGTCGGCGATCACGCAGTGCTCGAAGAAGTCGCGCCGGGCGGCGATCCGGGCGGCGGCCGTCCCCACGCCTCCGGCGCCGACGATGAGTATGCGCATGGTGGTCCTCGGTCTCTTTCAGGTGCGGTGGTGGTCCGGGACTGCCGGGTGGTCAGCCGCGGTGGACGGGGCGGGGCGTGTCGGTGTCGGCCGGAGCGGGGGTCAGCCGGCTCACGAGTTCTGTGGCGACGGCGACGTTCTCGTCCCCGGTGTCCCGCAGGTGCCACAGCCGCCCGGCACGGCGGACGACGAGATCGACGCAGCCCGGCTCGTGGGGGAGGGACGTGGCGGCGAGGGCGGTGACCGCTCCTGACCCGGGGAGCGGCAGGCGGCGCGTCCGCCCGGGGTGACCGGGGACGAGGACGTCGAGCCAGGGCCCCGCGGTCCACAGGTACAGCCGTGCGCCGCCGTCGGCCGCGACCGCGGCGACCTCACTGCCCGCCGGCAGGTCAGTGGTGGCCGCGCCGGGGGAGAGGTGGACGCCGTCGCGGTCGCCCACCAGCACCGTTCCGGGGCGGGACCCGGCCGCCTCGTCGCCGTCGACGAGGGCCGTCCGGGTCCACCGGGTGTCGGCGGGCGGCGGGTGCGACGGCGTGGCGTCGGTCCAGGTGAGGCGCGGGTACGCGGAGGCGTCGGCCCGGAGGGTGCGGAGCGCGCCGTCGGGGGTGAGCGAGGCGGTCCACAAGGTGCCGTCCCCGGTCTCGGCCACCGTCACCGAGCGGGCCGGTCCGCACGGCGGGGGCGGCTCGGCGGTGAACGCGGACTCGGGGCTCCAGCGCAGCCGGTGGGCCGCGTCGCCGCTCCGGGCGAGGAGTTCGAGGTGGTGCGGGCCGTGGCGGCTCTGCACGACGGTGACCTCGTCGTAGCGCCGCCCGGTCGCGAAGCGCAGGGCGCCGCTCCACTCACCCGGCGGCGGGCCGCCGGGCTCGGGTGCGGTCCCGGGCGGGTCGTTGTTGAACCACAGGACCCACAGGCCGTCCTGGGCGTCGCACAGGACCAGTTCGAGATTGCCGCGGAGGCCGTAGCGGCCCTGCGCGAGACCGATGCCGCCCCGGGAGGACGGGGGTGGCGCCGTACGGAGGGGACGAAGGGAGGGAGCCGGGGGAGCAGCCAAGGGACACCTCAAGGGCCGGGCGGCGAGAACGTCGGCGCCGCACCGGGGCCGACGGCCGGGAGCGCCACGATCAGCAGCCTATTCACACCCATTAACAAGCGTCAATGAGCAGAAACGAGCAATATTGCGCGAAGAGGCCGGGAGCGCGGCCTACCGGGCCGGGCCGGAGGAGAGACTGATGTCCATGTCTGAACAGCGCGATCCGCAGCGGGACTTGGCGGCCACCGGCCCCGCCCGCGTACTCGTCGTCGGCGCCACCCGCATCCTGCGGCCCGCCGTCGACGCGCTGAGCGACCGGGCCACCCGCGTGACGGCCGTCGCCCGCTCGGCGGCGGACCTGCGCGCACTGGCCCGTGGCCGCGAGGGCCGGATCACGCCGCTCGCGGTGGACGTGACGACGGGCGGCTTCGACCGGGCGCTGGCGGACACCGCCGGGCACGCGCCGCTGACCGGCGCCGTCGTGTACGCGCCGGCGGTACCGCCCGGCGAACTGGCGGCACGCGTCGGGCCGTACGTCGCGGGGCCCGTGGTGGTGCTGGTGACAAGTGAGTGGGCTGCGCCGGGCCGGGGCGGTGCGCGGCTGGGCGCCGGGGTGGCGGAACAGGGCGCTGCCCACGTGGGCAGCGCGTGTTGGTCGCCCGACGACCTGCCCGTGGAGGCGCGTTCCGGAGCGCCCGGCCGACTGCTCGTGCTGGGCTGGCGCGACGACGGACCTGCGCGGTCCGGATCTGCGCGGCCCGGGTCCGCCCGGCCCGGGTCCGCGGGGCTCGGGCCGGCGCGGCCCGGTTCCGCGGGCGGGGGGACGCGGTGGCACACGCCGCAGGAGATCTCCGCCGCGGCGCTCGCGTCACTGGACGCCGACGACGACCGGGACGCCCTGCTCGGGGCCGTCCGGCCGTGGTCGATGCGGCCCGCGTGAGCCCGGGCGCCTCGGCGACGTCAGGAACACGCGCGGGCGACGCCAGTAAACTGCCGGTGCGACAGGCGGACCCCACGGTCGGTGCCGTCGCGGGTGCCGAGGCCGAGCCGGTCGTCGGTCCGAGCCGACGAGGGAAGAGAGACCGGACCATGCTGGGCGCCGAGCGAAGGAACAGGCTGCTTCACGTGGTGCGCGCGGAAGGCGTCGCCCATGTGGGCACGCTCGCCGAGCGGCTGGACGTCAGCCCCTCGACGATCCGCAGGGACCTGACCGCCCTCCAGTCCCAGGGCCTGCTGAACCGCACCCACGGCGGCGCGATGGCCGAGGCGGTCCAGGCCGACGAGCCGGACCGGCGGCAGCGCAGCGGTGTCGCGTCCTGGGAGAAGAGCAAGCTCGCGAGCGCCGCCGTGGAGCACATCGCCCCCGGCGCCACGATCCTCATCACGGGCGGGACGACCACGGCCGCGATGGTGCCGCTGCTCGACGGGATCGAGCACCTGACGGTGGTGACCAACTCGCTCCATCTCGCCGGGGAACTCGCCCAGTTCGAGGCGATCAGCACCGTCGTGCTCGGCGGCTACCTGCGTCACCGCGAGATGTCCCTGCTCGGTCACCTGACCCGCCAGGCCCTGGAGGAGTTGCAGGTGGACGAGGCGTTCGTGGGCGCGTACGGCATCACGGACGCGGGGATCAGCGGAGCGCACGTGGACGAGGCGGAGACCGACCGCTGGCTGCTGTCGAAGGTCCGGCGCGTCACGGCCCTGGTCGACGGCTCGAAGTTCGGCCGCTCGGGCCCGGTCCGGGTCGCGCCCGTCACCCGGCTGTACCGGGTCATCACCGACGCGTCCGCACCCGAGGACGACCTCGGGGTGCTGCGGGCGGCCGGGGTGGACGTCGTCCGGGTCTGACCCGGGCCCCGCCCCGCTCCCTCAGCCCCGGGCCGGCCCGTACCCCGCCCACTCCACCCAGACCTCCGCTCGCGGGACGCCCCACCCGCGGGCCAGCGCGCCGGCCGCCGCGTCCAGTGCCCGCTCGGTCGCGTCCCGGCCGCGGTCGGACCCGTGCAGGACGGCCAGCGGCCACGCCGTGACGGGCTCGTCTCCCGAACTGGTCAGCGTGGCGTCGCCCAGCACCGCGACCACGCCGGAGGGCGGCAGCCCGAGCGCGGCGGCGACCTCCGCGCACAAGGACCGCAGCCGGACCGCGTCGTCCGCCGCGCCGTCCCGCGCCTTCGGCGCGGTCACCTGGATCACCGGCATACGTGTGCTCCTCCTTGCTCGCGACAGCGCGGGCACCGAGCGCGCGCCGGGCCGAGGCTAAGCCCGCCCTCGGGGGTCGTCAATGAAAAAACGAGCAATAAAAGTCAGCCTGTGCTTGTTATTGACTGACCTTGCCCACGGCGACTAGAAAGCTGGCATCCGGGCCGTTCGAGAGGCCGAATCTCCCCCTTGACGACGGAGGTTGTGCACGATGGCTGTCGCCAGACGCGCGGTGCTGGGCGCCGCCGCGGTGGGCGCCGGAGCGGTCGGCTACGCCCGGCGGTCCGGTTTCTCGCCGTCCAGTACCGGCTCGGCGGGCGCGGACACGCTCACCTTCTCGCTGTGGGGCGCCGATGCCGAGATCGCGGCCTTCCAGTCCCTGGCCCGCGCCTTCGAACGGCGTCACCGCGGGATCCGCGTGCGGATCCGGCTGGAGTCGTACCAGCAGATGTACACGAACATGGACGCGCTGCTCGCGGGCGGCCGGGCCCCCGACCTGTTCCGCTGCGACTATGCCAACCTCGGGATGTACAGCGCCAGCGGCCAACTCCTCGATCTCAGCCCCTACTTCGGCGACCGGGACCGCAAGGCGTTCCTGCCCGCCCTGTGGGAGGCCGTCTGCCACGAGGGCAGGCCGTACGCCGTCCCCCACCACACCGACACCACCGCGGTCCTGTACCGCAAGGACATGTTCCGCACCGCGGGCATCACGTCGGTGCCCACCGCGCTCGACGAGGCCTGGACCTGGGACGAGTTCACCGAGATATGCGCACGACTGCGCAAGAAGGTGCACGGCGTCTACCCCTTCGTCTACGGCTGGCAGCAGACCGGCGCGTTCCGCTGGCTGACGTGGCTGTGGGAGGCGGGCGGCCGGATCCTCGACGAGGACCGCACCGCACCCGCGATCGAATCGGCGGCGGGCCTGCGCGCCCTGCGCTACACGCAGGACTTCTTCCGCGAGGGGTTCGTCCCGCCCAACAGCTCGGTCAAGAGCGCCGCGTTCCCCGACGCCCTGTTCACCGCGGGCACCGTGGCCATGAGCTTCGCCGGGGACTTCCTCCTGCCGACCATCGACACGGCGCTCAAGAAGGAGCTGTACGGCGTCACCTTCCAGCCGCGCGGCCGCCAGGCGGCGACCGATCTCGGCGGCAACGCGGTGGCGGCCACCCGCACCACCGAGAACCCCGAACTCGCCGCCGCCTTCCTGCGGTTCCTGTCGGACGAGGAGAACATGGCCCGCTTCTGCGAGCAGTGCGTCGTGCTGCCCACGCGCGGCTCGCTGCTCACCCGGCCGCTCGACTACGCGGTCCGCCCCGACCTCATGCCCGTCTACGCCGAACAGGCCACGGCGCTCACCCCGGCCATGACGGAACAGGTCGCCGTGCCCGGCTTTGGACGCATCAACTCGGCGCTCCAGGACGAACTCGAGGCGGCCTTCGTCAGCCGGCAGCCCGCCGAGACCACGCTGCGCAACATCGCCGCCGCCACCCGGACCGCGCTGGCCTCCGCGTAAGGCCCTGCCCACCGCAGACAGGAGTTGCCATGGCCACCACCGCCTCGCCGCCGCGCGCCCTGCACCCGCACCCGCCGGTCCCGCACCCGAAGCCGTCCCGCGCCCGCAGAGCGGCGCGCCACCGCGAGACCCTCGCCGCCTACTGCACGCTCGGCCCCAACCTCGTGCTCGTCACGGTCTTCCTGCTGGTGCCGCTGGTCATGGCGCTCGTCCTGAGTTTCCAGTACAGCACCGGACTCGCCTCGCCCACCTGGGCCGGGCTCGCCAACTACCGGCAGCTGGCCGGGGACCCGGTCTTCTGGCGCACCGTCGGCAACACCGCCGTGTTCTGCGTGGCGACGGTGCCCGTGGAAATGGCACTCGGCCTCGCCGTCGCCCTGCTCTTCGACAAGGTGATGCCCGCGCGCCCGCTCTGGCGGACCCTCGTCTACCTGCCCATGGTCATCTCCGGCGTGGCGACGGCCCTCATCGGCACGCTCATGTTCGACCAGAACATCGGCCTCCTGAACAAGCTCCTCACCACCCTCGGACTGCCCGCCGCCCCCTGGCAGACCAGCGGAAGCGCCGCCATGGCCTCGGTCGTGCTGATCACCCTGTGGATGCGCGTCGGCTTCAACATGGTCATCTACCTGGCCGGCCTCCAGGGCATCTCACCCGAGATGTACGAAGCGGCCGAGGTCGAGGGCGCCGGGCCCTGGCAGCGCCTGCGCAACATCACCGTCCCGCTGCTGGGCCCCTCGACGTTCTTCCTGCTCATCATGAACGTCATCTACTCGTTCCAGGTCTTCGACACCGTCTACGTGATGACGCTGGGCGGGCCGGGACACTCCACCGACGTCATGATCACCTACGCCTACCGCAACGGCTTCGAAGGACGGCAGCAGGGCTACGCGGCCGCCATCGGGATCGTCCTGTACGTCATCGTCATGATCTTCACGGCGCTGCAGTGGCGCTTCAGCCGCAACAGGGACACGGTCGGCTGACCCCGGGCCGCCCCTTTGCCGCCGCCCCGGCCTTCGCCCCGCCCCTGCGCGCCGCCTCCCGTCCGACCTCCCGAAGGACACCCATGTCCGTCACCTCCCCGGCACGGCCCCACGGACCGGCCCACCCGAGACGCCGCGACCGCGCCCAGGCGCTGCGCGTGACCGCCGCCGTCGTCATCGGCCTCGTCATGGTCCTGCCCCTGTTCTGGATGGTCCTGGTCGCCTTCTCGCCCCTCGCCGACCTGCACACCACACAGCTGCGCTTCTGGCCGAGCGCGCCGACCCTGGACAACTTCCGCCGCGTCTTCCGCCTGCCGGTGGGGACCTGGGCGATGAACTCGACCGTGATCACCTGCCTCGTCGTCCTGCTCACGGTCTCCTGCAACCTGCTGGCCGGCTACGCCTTCGCCAAGCTGCGCTTCCGCGGCCGCAACGCCCTCTTCCTGCTGCTGCTCAGCACGATGACGGTGCCGGTGCAGGTACTGATGGTGCCGCAGTTCAAACTCGTCAGCGCCCTGGGCCTGTTCGGCAGCTTCTGGGCCGTCATCGTCCCCGCCTCGTCCACGGCCTTCGGCGTCTTCCTCGCCCGGCAGTTCATGCTCGGCATCCCCGACGAGATCATCGAGGCCGCGCGGATGGACGGCGCCGGACAGCTGCGCACCTTCCTCACCGTCGTCCTGCCGCTGTGCAAGCCGCTGATCGCGGTGCTGTCCCTGCTCACGTTCCTCTACCAGTGGAACGACTTCGCCTGGCCGCTGACCGTCCTCAAGGACCAGCGGCTGTACACGCTCGCCGTCGGCATGCAGTTCGTCAACGGCCAGTACACCGCCGACTACGGCGCCATCATGGCGCTCGCTCTCCTCTCCGTCCTGCCCATGGTCGTTCTCTTCCTCTGCTTCCAGAAGTACTTCGTCCAGGGCTTCGCACGATCGGGAATCAAGTGACCTCTCCGTCCCCCGTCCACTACCTGAGCACCCTCTCCTTCCCCGACCGGTGGCTCGACCGGCTCCGCGCCCGGCATCCGCGGCTCGTCGTCACCCAGCTGACCGCGAAGACGGCCGCGGACATACCGGCGCAGGTGTGGCGCCGGACGCAGATCCTGCACACGAGCTCCGTCCTGCCCGACTCCCCGGCCGCGGCACCCGGCCTGAGCTGGATCCAGCTCGACACCTCGGGCGCGGACCACCTGAAGGGGACGAGCGTGTGGGACCTGCCCGTCCCGCTCACCTCCATCGGCGGCATCTCACCGGTCCCCATGGCCGAGTACGTCATGATGATGCTGCTCGGCCTCGCGCACCGGCTGCCCCGCGCCATCGCGGTGCAACAGAGCGGCACCTGGCCCTCGTTGGGGGAGCGGTGGAACACCCTCATGCCGCGGCGGCTGCGCGGCGCGACCGTGGGCGTCATCGGATACGGCCGCATCGGGCATGAAGTGGGCCGTCTCGCCGCCCAGTTCGGGATGACCGTGCTCGGCCTCAAGCGTGACCGCGCCCCGCGCGGCGGCGCGTTCTTCGGCGCCCCCGCAGGAGAGAGCGGCGAGGCCGAGCTGTACACCCCGGACCGCCTGCACGCGTTCCTCGGACGCTGCGACCACCTCGTCGTGACCTGCCCCCTGACGGACGAGACCCGCGGCATGATGGACGCCGCCGCGTTCGCCGCCCTCAAGGACGGCGCGATGGTCGTCAACGTCTCCCGCGGCGGCATCGTCGACGAAGCGGCCCTGCGCGCGAGCCTGCGCTCGGGGCGCGTGGCCGGCGCCGCCCTCGACGTCTTCGACGAGGAACCCCTGCCCGCGGGCCACCCCTGGTGGACCGAGCCGAACGTCGTCCTGACCCCGCACGTCGCGGGCTTCGCCCCGGACTACGAGGAACAGACCCTCGAACTCGTCGGCGCCAACGTGGAACGCTTCCTCGCCGGCCGCGAACTGATCAACCTGGTGGACCGCTCCCGTGGCTACTGAGCACCTCCTCGCCCCGCAGCGCCGGCACGCCGTACTGACCCGGCTGCGCCGCCGCGGCACCGTCAACGTGCAGGAACTCTCCGACCTGCTGCGCATCAGCCCCTCCACGGTCCGCCGCGACCTGCGGGACCTCGAACTCGAGGGAATGCTGCGCCGGGTGCACGGCGGCGCCACCACCGTCGACGGCGCCTTGGAACCCGACCAGCCGCAGCGGGCGTCCGCCCGGCCGGCGGAGAAGGGCCGCATCGCCGAGGCCGCCCTGCGGCTGATCCCCGACCACAGCACCGTGCTCATCAGCGGCGGCACGACGACGGAGGCGCTCGCCGCCCGGCTGGGGGAACGCCGCGGCCTGACCGTCGTGACCAACGCGCTGCCCATCGCCCAGACCCTCGCCGCCGTCCCCACCGTCGACGTCATCGTGCTCGGCGGCGTCCTGCGCCACCGCGAACAGTCCCTCCTCGGCCACCTCACCGAACACGCCCTGCACGAACTCCAGATCGGCTCCATCGTCACCAGCGCCTACGGGCTCGACGCCGACGCCGGGCTCACCGGCGCCCACGTCGACGAGGCCCAGACGGACCGGGCGCTGCTGGCCGCGGCTCGCAGCGTCGTCGTCCTCGCCGACGGCTCCAAGCTCGGCCGCCGCGGGCCGGTCCGCCTCGTGCCGCTCGACCGCGTCGCCACCCTGGTCACCGACGCGGACCCGGACCACCCCGTCTGCCGCGCCCTCACCGACCGCGGCAGCACCGTCACCCACGCCTGACCCGCCCCGGGGCATGCCCGCCCCGGCTCCCGCACCCACCGAAGGTGACCCATGCCTCTGGTCCCCACCGCCACCCTGGTGGACAACGCCGTACGCGAGGGCTCCGCCGTCCTCGCCTTCAACATCGTGACGCTGGAACACGCCGAGGCCGTCGCGCGGGCCTGCGAGCGCGCCGCGGCGCCGGCCGTCCTCGCCGTCAGCCACAACGCCGTCCGCTACCACCACGACGACCCGGCCCCGCTGCTCGCGGCGGCCGCCGCGGTCGCCCGCCGCGCCGCCGCCCCGCTCGCCCTGCACCTCGACCACGTGGAGGACGAGGACCTGGCGCTGCGCGCCCGCGAACTGGGCTGCGGCTCGGTCATGTTCGACGCCTCCCGGCTGCCGCACGCGCAGAACGTCGCGCGCACGGCCGCCGTCACCGCGCGCCTGCACGACGACGGCATCTGGGTAGAGGCCGAGCTGGGCGAGATCGGCGGCAAGGACGGCGTGCACGCCGCGACCGCGCGCACCGACCCGGCCGACGCCGCGGCGTACGTACGGGCCACCGGCGTCGACGCGCTGGCGGTCGCCGTCGGCAGCTCCCACGCCATGACCGAGCGCACGGCCTCCCTCGACCAGGAACTCATCGCCCGCCTGCGCGCCGCCGTCGGCGTGCCGCTCGTCCTGCACGGCTCGTCCGGCGTCCCCGACGCCGCCCTGCGGTCCGCCGTCCACCACGGCATGCGGAAGATCAACTTCGGGACGCATCTCAGCGCCGCCTTCACCCGGGCGGTCCGGGACCGGCTCGACGCGTACACGGGCGTGGACCCGCGGCGCTATCTCGCCGCGGGCCGCGACGCGGTGGCCGCGGCCACGGAGCAGCGCCTGCGCCTCCTGGCGCCCACCGCTCCCTGAGCCCGTCCGGCGTCCCCCATATCCGACCTCGACCTCGACATCTGCATCGACCTCGACATCTGCATCGGCACCGGCATCCGCTCTCGCGGCGGCACAGAAGGAGCACCGAGCATGACCACGCCCGCGCCACGGCACGAGCCCGTCCCCGACCCTCGCGCCCTGCTCACCGCACTCGGTGAGCGCGTCCTCGAACGCGAAGGCATCCCCATGTTCCTGGCCCTCCAGGTACCCGGACGCGCCGCCGACCAGCCACCGCCGGCGGCGCCCGGCGACACCGAGGGCGAGGAGCTGGCCGCTCTGCTCGGGCACTACCGGGCCGTCCTCGCCCCCGACGCGCCGGACGACGCCGAACCCGCCCTGATCGACGTCCTCCAGGTCATGGGGGCAGCCCACTTCACCCCGCACGGCCCCGCCGCACCGAAGGACGAGGCACGATGACCACCTCCGCCCGCACCCGGCAGCCGTCCTTCTCGGGCCAGGAGCAGGCACTGCGCTCCGGCCAGTACCTGCGCGTCGTGAACTACCACAACACCCCGCACGCCGACACGGACAGGATCCGCGGCGAACTGGCCCGGCTTGCCGAGAACTTCAGCGCCGTCACCCTCGACGACCTGGACCTGTTCCGGTCCACCGGCCGCTGGCACAAGAGCCGCCCCGGCGTCATCCCGGTCTTCTACGAGGGCTACCGCAACAACGCCGAGGTCGCCGCGCCGCTGGCCGAGGAGGTGGGGCTGACCGCCTGGTTCTTCATCTGCACGGCCTTCCTCGACGTGCCCGTGGCGCAGCAGTACGACTACGCGGGGGAGCACCACATCGATCTGGTCGAGGAGAACGAGCGGGGCGAGCGGCTCGCCATGACCTGGGACGACGTGGCGGAACTGAGCCGGCGGCACGTCGTCACCCCGCACACGGCCCACCACGCCGAGGCCGCGTCGCTGCGTACCGCGAGCGACCTGGACCGGGAGATCGGCGAGCCCAAGCGCCGGATGGACGCGGTCACCGGCCAGGCCGCCGCGAGCACCGCGTTCCTGTGGGGCACGCCGTACGGCGCCGATCCGCTGGTCGACGCGGCGCTGCGGGAGGCCGGTTACCGCTACCAGTTCGGCAACACCGCGATCCAGTACATCGGCGGCTGAAGCCGACGCCCGACGCTCGACGGCCGTCGGCGCGGACGCGGTGGCCCGGCACACGTGTGCCGGGCCACCGCGTCGTCTCAACCGGGCAGCCGCTGCACCATCGTGTTGCTGAACACGAACCGGTACCCCGCCTCGACCAGGGCCCGGTCGGCCGCCGACCCGCCCGACCAGGAGGTGCCCTCCAGCCAGGCGGTGCACAGCGCGGACCCGCCGGTGGCGCGGTCCATCAGGCGCTTCGGCGCGTGCACCTCCCGTTCGATGTCCGCCGGGGAGAGGACCGTGCGGGCGAGTGCGTGCGAGGCGGTGTGCGGGGTGACCACGTGCCCGCGCCGGTGCAGATCGCCGATCTCGTCCCAGGTCATGGCGATCCGTTCGCCTTGCGGGTTCTCCGGCACCAGCTTGATCCGGTGGTCGAGGGCGTACGCGTACTGCGCGTCGGGCGGGGTCTCCACGAACGCGGTGCAGATGAAGAACCACCCGGTGACCCCGGCCTCCTCGCACGCTGCCGCGGCGACGTCGTAGTTGTCCCGGTACCCCTCGTAGAAGACGGGCAGCAGACCGGGCCGGGGCTTGTGCCACACCCCCGTCCGGGCGAACCGCTCCAGATCGTCGACGTCGACCGTCGCGAAGTCGCGGGCATAGCCGCGCAGTTCGGCGACGAGTTCGTCCTTCCAACTGGCCGGAGTGTTGTGGTAGTTCACGACGCGCAGGAAGTGCCCCGCCCGCAGATCGGCCTCGGTGCCCGCCGCGCTGATCCCGGGACCGGCCGACAGCGGCAGAGCGGCGCTCGCCCCGCCGGGCGGCGGTGAGACGGGCGGGGCGGCCCGGCCGGGCCCCAGACCGTGATAGGCCAAGGCCTGCAGCGTCCGGACCAAGGTGTCCTCCTCGGTGGACGCCGCGAGTTCGGCGCGGGCCTCGCAGAAGGCCTGCGCGAGCGCGAGATCGGCAGGATGCGGGGCGGCGGGGGCGGGCCCGCCCCCGCCGAATCCCGCCCCTTCCCCGGAGGGCGCCGAACGCAAAGACACGTACATCGGCACACCCCTGCGCCGCGCCACCAGCCGCTGACTGGCCTCGAGAGCGCTTCGCGGAGAGAGAGCCGAGAAGGAGTGCGACATGCCAAGTCCTCCATGCAGTACACAACTGACCCTGTCACTGTGCTCGTTCACGCACGGAGCGGCAATATCGCGCAGCACTTGACTGAAATTGCTCACATCGTTCAGCGGGGTCACCCCCTGCCCTCCCGCGGGGTGTCGACGACGCCCTGCGCCCGGAGCCGCTCGATGGCGGCGGCGTCGTGTCCCAGGGCGGCGAGGATCTGCGCGGTGTGTTGTCCGGCGGCGGGGACGGGAGCCATGCGGGGGGTGACGCCGGAGAGGTCGGCCGGGGGGAGCAGCGCCTGTACGGGGCCGGGCGCGTCCGGCACCTCGATCTCCCGCCACCGGTCGCGCGCGGCGAGGACCGGGTGGGCGAGGAACTCGGCGACGGAGTTCACCCCGGCGTTGGCGATGCCCGCCGCGTCCAGGAGCGCCATGGCCTCGTCGCTGCCGAGTTCCGCGAAGCGCGCCGCGACGGCGGCGTCGACCTGGTCGCGGTGGGCGACGCGAGCCGCGCCGGTGGCGAAGCGGGGGTCCCGGGCGAGCTCGGGGCGGCCGAGGACCGTGGCGCACAGGGCCACCCACTCGCGCTCGTTCTGCACGGAGAGCAGGACGTCCTTCCCGTCGGCGGCGGTGAACGGCCCGTAGGGGGCGATCGTGGCGTGCCGGGCGCCGACGCGGGGCGGCTGGGTGCCGCCGTACCGGGTGTAATAGGCGGGCTGGCCCATCCACTCGGCCAGCGCCTCGAACAGCGAGACCTCTACGGTGGGCGCCCGGCCGGTCGTGGCCCGGGTGTAGAGCGCGGCGAGAAGGCCGCTGTACGCGTACATCCCCGCCGCGATGTCGGCCACCGAGATGCCCGCACGGGCCGGTTCGTCCGCCGAGCCGGTGAGGGAGAGCAGCCCCGTCTGGCACTGCACGAGCAGGTCGTAGGCCTTGCGTCCGGACCAGGGACCGGTGGTGCCGTAGCCGCTGATCGTGCAGGGGATCAGCGTGGGGTGGCGGGCCTGCAGCGCGGCCGGGCCGAGGTCCAGGCGCTCGGCGGCCCCCGGGGCGAGGTTCTGGACGAACACGTCGGCGCCGGTGAGCAGTTCCTCCAGGATCGCCCGGCCCGCCGGGGACTTCAGGTCGAGCGCGAGCGACTCCTTGGACCGGTTGAGCCAGACGAAGTAGCTGGACTGGCCGTGCACGGTGGTGTCGTAGCGGCGGGCGAAGTCACCCCCGCCGGGCCGCTCGACCTTGATGACGCGGGCGCCGAGGTCGGCGAGCTGACGGGTGGCGAACGGGGCGGCGACGGCCTGTTCGAGGCTGACGACGGTGACCCCGTCGAGGGGGAGCGGAGCGGTCACGCGGACACCTTCCGGGACGTTCGGCGCGCGGCGGCGCGGGAGCCGGCTCCCCGGTCGTGTCGTGCGCGGGAGCCGGTAGGTCACTCCCGCATGCGGCGAACTCCGCCGTCAACTCCGCGCCCGGCCCCTCGCCCTCGCTCCCTGCTCACTCGAAGAACTTCAGGCTCCAGCCCGTGTTCGTCTCGGCCCCGGGGACGTTGGCCCGTCGGTAGGTGGTGTTCCCCCACCAGGCGAACGAACCCCGGTACCACTGGCGGTTCTCCCACGAGTACGGCGTGCCCTTCGCCACCGCGTGGAACATGGAGGGGAACGTGCTTCCGGCCGGCGGGCTCGTGTTGATGTCCCCGTCGAGCAGCACGAAGCTGTGGTGGCCCGGGCCGTCCACGTACAGGGTCGGGTCCCACCCGGCCATCATCGTCTCGCGGTGCGAACCGAACAGGCAGCCGTTCGACTTGTACCAGTCCCACACGTAGGTGGGGTCGCCGCCGGCCCGCAGCCGCAGGTCCGCCAGGCAGTACTGGTCGCTCCAGCTGCCGTTGGCGGAGTAGACGATGTGCAGTTGCCCGTTCGGGTCCTTGATCGCCTCGGGTGCCTCGTTGATGTACGGATTGCCGACCACGCGCTCCCAGCTCTCGCGCGGCTGGGAGATGACGGAGCGGCCGCCGGTCGCGGTGGCCGGGTCGCTCATGCGGGCGATATAGAGGTTCTGCTCGACGTTCGTGTCGCCGGCCCACCCCGACCAGACGAACCAGCGCTGGCCCTGGAAGGTGAACAGGGTGCCGTCGATGGCCCACTTGTCGTCCGGCAGCGCCACCTTCTTCTCGGCCGAGTAGCCGCCGGCCGGGGCGGCCGAGCTGATGACGTACATCCGGTGGGCCGCGCCGCGGCCCGCCGAGAAGTAGATGTGGTACTGGCCGCCGTCCCGGACGATCTCCGGGGCCCAGATCTCGCCGCGGCCCGCGGTGTCCGACCAGACCTTCGCCGTGGGCGCGGAGGCGAGGGCGTCCGGGGACGACGCCTGCCGGACGACGATGCCGCCGTCGGCCGACTGGACGGCGATGTAGGTGCCGCCGACCCGCAGCACGCTGGGGTCGGCGCCCCGCAGCCCGATCGCGCCCTGCGCCGACGCGGTCCGGGCGGGGGCCGCACGCTGTGCCGGCTCCGCCCGCGCGGGCGCCGCACCGTGCGCCGCGTCGGGCAGCGACACGGAGAGCGGGACGGCGAGCGCGCCCGCGAGGGCGAGGACACCGAGGCCGAAGGAGCGTCTGAAGATCTTCATGGGCTTCTTCTCCTTGTGGGTCGCTGCTCCCGGAACGCACCCCCGAGGAAGGGTTACATCGTTGGAAGTGCGCTGCCTCAGGCTCCCGAACGGCGTGTGACATGTCAATGTCACGCACGCGTCATATCGACGTCCGGAGCGGAGAACTGCCCTTCTTCGCAGGGTGGTTCAACGTTGGCGCTGAGTCAGGCCCGGCGCGGCCGCGGGGGCCGGCGGGCGCCCCCGCCCACCGGCCCCCGCCCCGCCCGCTAGCTCAGCGTCTTGAGCGCCGCGACGTCGTACGGCTTCAGTTGGTCGAAGCGGCCGGCGAGGACCTTCTCCGCCCACTGCGGGTCCTGGAGCAGGGCGCGGCCGACGGCGACCATGTCGAACTCGTCGCGCTCCAGGCGGTCGAGGAGGTCGTCGATGCCCTTGGTCTTGGAGCCCTCGCCCTGGAACGCGGCGATGAAGTCGCCGTCCAGGCCGACCGAGCCGACGGTGATGGTCGGCTTGCCGGTGAGCTTCTTGGTCCAGCCGGCGAGGTTGAGGTCCGAGTCGTCGAACTCGGGCACCCAGTAGCGGCGGGTGGACGCGTGGAAGGCGTCGACGCCGGCCGCGGCGAGCGGGGTGAGGATCGCCTCCAGCTCCTCGGGGGTCTCGGCGAGCCGGGCGTCGTAGGCCTCCTGCTTCCACTGCGAGTACCGGAAGATCACCGGGAAGCCGGGGGAGACGCGGGCGCGGATCGCGGCGACGATCTCGGCGGCGAACCGCGTGCGGGCCACGGGGTCGCCGCCGTAGGCGTCGCCGCGGCGGTTGGTGCCCGCCCACAGGAACTGGTCGAGCAGGTACCCGTGCGCGCCGTGCACCTCGACGCCGTCCATGCCGATGCGCTCGGCGTCCGCGGCCGCCTGCGCGAAGGCGGCGACGACGTCGTCCACGTCGCTCTGCGTCATCGCCTCGCCGACGCCCTCGGTGCCGTCGACGCCGATCCCGGACGGGCCCACGACCGGCGCGTCGGCGAAGGGCGGCCGGCCCGGCTTGCGGACCGTGCCGATGTGCCACAGCTGCGGCACCACGGCGCCGCCCGCCGCGTGCACGTCCTCGGCGACCTTCGCCCAGCCGGCCAGCTGCTCCGTACCGTGGAAGCGCGGGACCCGGCTGCTCTCCCCGGCCGACGGGTGACCGACGTAGGTCCCCTCGGTGATGATCAGGCCCACTCCGGCGGCGGCGCGCCGGGAGTAGTAGGACCGGACGTCCTCGCCCGGGACGCCGTCCGGCGAGAACATGCGCGTCATCGGCGCCATCGCGAGGCGGTTGCGGACGGTCAGGCCGTTCAGCGCGAGGGGGCGGGAGAGGGTGGCGGCGGCGCGGGACGCGTGCGGCGCGGAGTCAGTCACGGAGTGTTCCTCCTGGGTACCAGTCAGTATGTGCACATGCATGAATACGCGCGTGCCAACCGATCCGGCGCCCGTGGCATTCCGTCACCGCGGGAGTCCGGGGTGTGATCCGGGCCACCGGGGGTGCGCAGCCCGTGGACACGCGCGTGCGGGGCGGCCCGTGGTGGGACCGCCCCGCACGCGGCGCGTCAGCGCGTCGGGCCTACGGGAAGGAGGTGATCTTGGAGGGGACGGTGCTGGTTCCCGAGGTCGGGGCACCGGTGTTGTTGACGACGTGGGCGTACTGACCCTTGCCGCCCAGGGAGATGACCTGGATGTCGTGGAGCTTGATGCCCGGCTTCACCGGGACCTGGAAGCCGTGCTGCTGCACGATGCTCGGGTCCGAGGTGAAGTTGCAGTAGCTGCCGAGCCCCCACGCCTCGTGCGTGTTGACACTGTCGGCGACCTTGTAGGCCGCGTACCCGACGATGCCGTCGTGGGTGACGGCGGCGGCGTTGGGCACGTCGTACGCCTTCTCGTTCTGGAAGAAGATCGTGCGCCCGCGCTCACCGTTCCAGAGCACGTCGTACTTGTTGAAGTGCTCCACGAACAGGCCGGTCGTCAGGACGTCGTCGCCGTTCACGACGAGTCCGTAGTCGGCGCGGTTCGTCTCCCAGCCGACGCCGTCGCCGTGGTCGGCGCGCCAGATCCAGGTGTGGTCCACGATGACGTCGTCGCTGTTGACGACCACCGAGTTGGTGGCGAGGCCGGGGCCGGCGCCGCCGATGCGGATGAACACGTCCTGCATGGTGGTCGGGTTCGCGGCGTGGTCGGCGCTCGCGCCGGCCCCGCCGATCTGCAGCAGCGTGTCGGACTTCTTGCTGCCCGCGTCGATGAGGAAGCCGGCGAGCTTCACGCCGTCGACGTCGGCGACGTGCATCGCGTCGACGCCGTTGTCCGGGACGATCGTGGCCAGACCGAGGCCGAGGACCACCGTGTTGGCGCGGTTGACGTTGATGGTCTGGTCGAGGTGGTACACGCCGGGCGTGAACAGCAGGTTCAGGCCCTGCGAGAGCGCCTGGTTGATGGTGGCCGCGGTCGCGCCGGGCTTGACGACGTAGAACTGGCTCAGCGGCAGCGACGTGCCCGCGTTGGCCGGCCAGGAGACGCCGCGCGCGTTGGTGCGCTTGGCGGGCACGAACACCTTGTACTGGCCGCCGTCCTGGTAGAGGAACGGCTTCTCGCGCGAGACCGGGGTGGTGTCGAGCGTGGTGTACGGGCCGGTGTCGAAGTTCGTCGCCGGAGCGCCCTGCACACCGGAGAACGTCATGTTCCACACACCGTTGGTCCAGCCGCCGACCGAGCTGTCGCGGGTGTACCACTGCTGCTGCGAGTACGGGCCGACCGTGCCGTCGATCTTGGAGTCGGCGATGTAGCCGCCGGAGGCCCAGCCGTAGCCGTTCGGCGCGAGATTGAGGCCGCCGGTGACGTGCATGCGGCGGAACGGCGCGGCCTGGGCGACGGCCCAGCGGTCGGTGCCGTTCACCGGGTTGAGGGAGAGGTTCTCGGCCGAGCGCCAGAAGTTCTGGGTGGCGTTGCCGTTGAACCAGCCCGCGTCGACCGTGACGTCACCGTTGATCTTCGTGTCGTCGGGGTTGAGCCCGAGGCCGGAGATGGAGGTGTAGAAGCCGAGTTGGGCGTTGATGTTGTTGTAGGTGCCCGGCTTGAGCAGGAACTGGTAGCGCTGCGAACCGAACTGGTTCGACTCCTGCTGCGCGAAGACCTGGTCGAACTTGGCCTGGAGGTTCGGCGTGCTCGGGTCCACCACGATGACGTTGGGACCGAGGTCGCCGCCGCCCTCGACCGGCGGTGTGGTGGTGCCCGAGCCGGTGTGCACGGCCACCTCCCACAGCGAGTAGCCGTAGCCGGTGGCGCGGCTCGTGCCCTGCACGCGCAGGTAGCGGCCGGTGCCGCTCACGTCGTACGAGGCCTGGCCGCCGGTGCCGTTGGTGACGTCCTTCAGGGTCGTCCAGCTCTGGCCGTCGGCCGAGGCCTGGATCTTGAAGGCCTTGGCGTACGCCGCCTCCCAGTTGAGGTCGACCTTGCAGATGCTCTGCGAGGAACCGAGGTCGACCTGGACCCACTGCGGGTCGCTCGCCTGGCTGGACCAGCGGGTGGCGGTGTCACCGTCGAACGCGGCGGAGGCCGGGGTGCCCCCGTTCTCGGTGGAGGAGGCGGTCGCCGGCCGGCCCTTGGCGGCGTTCGCGCTCCCGCAGCCGTCCGCGGGCGGGGTGCTCCCGGAGTCGCCGAAGACCTGGAACTCCCAGAGGGAGTAGCCGTACGAGGTGGCGCGGGTGACGCCGTACATGCGGACGTAGCGGCCCTTGCCGGAGACGTCCAGGGTGTCGGTGCCGCCGTCGGAGGCGGTCACGGACTTGAGGTCGGTCCAGGTGCTCGCGTTGTCCGAGACCTGGATCTTGTAGTCCTTGGCGTAGGCGGCCTCCCAGTTGAGGACGACCTTGCTGAGGTTCGCCGAGGCGCCCAGGTCGACCTGGAGCCACTGGCTGTCACTGGCCGCCGACGACCAGCGGGTCCCGTTGTCACCGTCGACGGCGGCGGACGCGAGCGTGCCGCCGTTCTCGGTGGAGGAGGCGGTGGCGGTCCTGCCCTGGGAGAGCGGCGTGTCGGCGGCGGCCGCGGGGGCCGCCACCGACATCTGGGCGGGGACGGTCAGCAGCGCCGCCGCCGTGGCGAGCGCGATCCCCAAGGATCTGTGTCTCATACGTTTTCACTCCGTGCGGGGGTGAGGGTGAGGCGGCCCGGAGGCCTTCACCGAGTGAGCGCACGTCTGGACCGACGGGCGCGGTGGAGCGCACCCCTGCCGCGTGCGGAAGGGGTGAACGGCCATATGAAACGGCTTAGTTCGGGGTTTGATTTAAGGTCCGAGGCAATTGGTCGGGCAAGACCTCGGGCACGATTTATTTTCAGGACCCGAACGGAACGGTCACCGCCCGGGCCCTGTTTGTCGCGCTTGCCGCTTCAGTTCTCGGCGGGCCGCGGTGGGGGCCGGTGGGCGTGGTGTCAGGAAGTGGAGACGCGCACAGCAGCGCAGCCGCTCACCGGCCGGCCCGGCACGGGCCCGCCCACGTGCTGAACGGGACCGGGCGGTTCATCCTGGTGGGGAGCCGGCCGGGTGCCGCTCGTCGGCGCGACCCGAGCCGCGGTCGAGGCCGTCGCCGCGCAGTGACCAGTGGAGCAGCCCCATGACGCAGAGCGGGACAGACGCCGGGGCGGCCGGGGAGCCGGTGCGGGCGCTGGAGCGGATCGCGTTCCTGCTGGAGCGCGCCGCGGCTCCCACCTACCGCGTGCGCGCCTTCCGGACGGCCGCCGAGGTGATCGCCGGGCTGGACGCCGCCGAGCTGGCCGGGCGGATCGCGGACGGCTCCCTGGAGAAGCTCAAGGGGATCGGCCCGAAGACCGCCGCCGTGATCCGGGAAGCTTGGGCGGGCGACGTCCCCGCGTATCTGCGGCGCCTGGAGGACGAGGCGGGGACGACACCCCTCGTGCCGGAGGGCGCCGGCAGCGGTCTGCGGGCGCTGCTGCGCGGCGACTGCCATCTGCACTCCGACTGGTCCGACGGCGGCAGCCCTATCGAGGAGATGGGCCGGGCCACCCGGGCGCTCGGGCACGAGTGGGCCGTCCTGACGGACCACTCCCCGCGGCTGACGGTGGCCCGCGGCCTCTCCCCCGAGCGGCTTCGCGAGCAACTGGCCGTGGTGGCGGAGCTGAACGCGCGCTGGGCGCCGTTCCGGCTGCTCACCGGCATCGAGTGCGACATCCTCGACGACGGCTCCCTGGACCAGGAGCCCGAACTGCTCGACCAGCTCGACGTCGTGGTCGTCTCGGTCCATTCCAGACTGCGGATGGACGCCGACGCGATGACCCGGCGGATGATCGCCGCCGTCAGCAACCCGCGGGCCGACATCCTCGGACACTGCACCGGCCGGCTGGTCACCGGACGGGGCAGGCCCGAATCGCAGTTCGACGCCGACGCGGTCTTCGCGGCGTGCGCGGCGGCGGGCACGGCGGTGGAGATCAACAGCCGCCCCGAGCGCCTCGACCCACCCCGCCGCCTGCTGCGCCGGGCGGTGGCGGCGGGCACCCTGTTCTCGGTCGACACCGACGCGCACGCCCCGGGCCAGCTGGACTGGCAGGTGATCGGCTGCGCGCGGGCGGAGGAGTGCGGAGTGCCCGCCGACCACGTGGTCACGACCTGGCCGGCGGACAGGCTGCTGGAGTGGACCCGGGCGAAGCGGGCGGGGCGGTTGCCCTAGGAAGGGGGTGCGACGTGGTCACCTCCCCTGGCCCATCGACGTGCGGAGAGCACCTCCGAGTCCCGCGTCAGGACGTCGTCTTCCCTGTCGCCGCTCCGTCGTCCGGGCCGTACATAGTGCCCAGCAGGCGCTGGCGCGCCGCCGTCAGGCGCTCGTCGTAGTCCGGCTGGAGGATCTCGGTGCCGGCACGCTCGATGACCGTCCGCGTAGGAGACGACGGGTGCCGTCGAGCCGGGCTCGGTGGGTGCTTCTACGCTTCCTGCCATGAATGTCGACGATCGCGCATGGCAGTCGAGCACCTACCGCGGTCTGTCTCCAGCAACGGTGCGGCTCCTGTTGGACCACGGTCACCTGGACCTGGTGGCCCGGGCGGCGGTGGAGCGCCGCGAGTGGTTCTGTGCCGAAGCAGCGGCAGCGGAGCTGAGCCAGGCGGGGGACCTCGGGCGCGCGCTTCGCGTGCTGGAGCCGTTCGTCGTGGCCGGGTGGCGGCCGGCCACGGACGCGAAGGCCGGGATCCTGCTCCGGGCGGGCCGCGGCACGGAGGAGGTTCTCGGTCTGGTGCGGCTGACTGAAGCCGGCGAGGTCTCCAGGTCGTGCCGCACCACGACCACGAGGAGTTCCAGCACTGGTGGCGGGCCTGGGCCCTCGCCGGCCTCGGCCGCGTCGACGAGGCGATCACCGTGGCCGCGCTCGACCCTCCCTGGACCGATCCCCGCATCGCCGAGGCCACCCTCCTCAAGAGGGCCGGCCGCCTTGCTGACGCCGCCGATGCACTGCGGGCCCTCGGCACGATCGAGGCACGTCAGGAACTGTGCGAGGTCCTGGTCCTGCAAGGCCGCGCGGACGAGGCGATCTCCGTCCACCCCACAGTGGCCGAACAGCGTGCCGCCGAGTCGAAGCGCGAGCCCGCCCCGCCCGGCGAGAGCGGGTACTCCTCGGAGCCACCGTTGTGAGGGAACCCTCCCTGCACGCCCGCATCACGTCGCCGCGGCCCCGTCCAGCGCCTCCGCGATGCCCGCGTCGAGGTCGGTGCGGTAACCGGCGTCGAACGCGCGGTCGTACGCCGGTATGCCGAGCGCCTCGCGGGTGCGGCTGACGCAGTCCTCATGGGCCGCCACCCACGTGGGGATGCCGACCTGAGGGCGGCCGAGCGCGTCCCACAGTTGGTGCGCCAGGCCCAGCAGCCGGGCCGCCCGCTCCGCCTGGCCGTCGGCGATGGCGCACTGCGCGATCGCCTCCAGGCACATGCCGGAGCCGAAGCTGTCGTGCATCCGGTGCTTGACCGTCAGCGACGCCCGCGCGGAGTGCTCCGCGTCCTGGATGCGGCCGAGGGCCAGCTCGGCCTGGGCGCGGATGGAGTCGCCCCAGGCACGCATCCAGCTCTCCCCGGACGCGTCGCACGTACGCCGCATCTCGTCCAGCCCCACCAGGGCCTCCTCGGCCATCCCCAGGGCGATGCGGGCGTGGCTGCCGACGGAGAGCGAGCCGAGGCCGGGCACGCTGAGCATCGCCTCGGGCGAGCGGCTGTGCCGGGCATGCAGCTCGTCCGTGAGTTTGAGGACGGTAACCGCGTCACCGCGCAGCGCCGCCGTCACCGCGGTCACGGACTTCGCCAGGCTGTCCTCGGCCTCGCCGAACCGGGCCGCCAGAGCGGTGCTCTGCACCTCGCACTCCTCCAGCGCGGGCAGATCGCCCAGCTCGGTCAGGACCAGGCCGTACGCGTAGAGCGCCTTCAGCCGCAGCGGGCTGGGCCCCGGGAACGCCGCGAGGGCCCGCTCCAAATAGTGCCGGCCCTCCCGGGCGAGCCCGCACGCGTACCAGAGGAACCACAGGTCCCCGGCCATCCCGAGGCCTATTCGGGTGTCCGCGGAGCCCAGGCAGGAGTCGAGCGCGAGCCGGAGATTGTCGAACTCGGCGTGCATCCGCTCGTACCAGAGGTACTGGTCGGGGCCCATCCAGGCCGTGTCACCCTCGCGGGCCAGGCGCAGGTACCAGGTGCGGTGGCGGCGGCGGAACTCCCGGCCCTCGCCCAGGCTCCGCAGCCAGACCTCGCCGAACTCGCGGATCGTGTCCAGCATCCGGTACCGCTCACCGGCCGCCGTCGGCTCCCACGTGATGATCGACTTCTCGGCGAGCCCGGCCAGCAGGCCGGGGATGTCCGCACGGTCGAGGCGGTCGTCGGCGCAGACCTGCAGGGCGCCTTCCGTGTCGAAGCTGCCCACGAAGACCGACAGCCGCGCCCACAGCAGCCGTTCGGCCGGGGTGCACAGCTGGTGGCTCCAGCCGATCGTGGTGCGCAGCGCGTGGTGCCAGACGGGGTCGGCCGGTCCGGCGGCGGCGGGATCGCTCTCGCCGAGCACCGAGAACCGGTCGGTCACCCGGTCGGCGAGCCGGTCGGCGAGTTCGGCGGGGGAGAGCTCCCGCAGCCGGGCCGCGGCCAGCTCGATCGCCAGCGGCAGGCCCTCCAGTTGCCGGCACAACCGCTCCAGGTCGGCCCGGACGGCATCGGTGACGGTGAACCCCGGCACCGCGGCGGCGGCCCGCTCGGCCAGCAGCACCATGGCGTCGGACTCCGGCCCCGCCGCCTGCTCCGCGTCCGGGCCCGGCACGGGCAGCGGATCGACCGTCAGCACCTCCTCCGCCGCCACCCCCAGCGCCCGCCGGCTCGTGGCGAGGATCCGCAGCCCGGGAGCGGCCGCGGTCAACCGCTCCACCACGGGCCGCAGTTCGCGCGTGAGATGTTCGCACGTGTCGAGGACGAGCAGCAGCCGCCGCCCGGCGAGGTAGTGCGCCAGGGCGTCCATCACGGGCACGGCCGTCTGGTGCGCCATCGGCAGCGACTCCGCGATGGTGTGCGGCAGCAACTCCCCTTCGCGCAGCCCCGACAGCGAGACCCACCACACGCCGTCCGCGAGCTCCGGCCGCAGGCGGGCCGCGACGCCCTGCGCCAGCCGCGTCTTGCCGACGCCGCCGACCCCCACGAGCGTCACCACACCGTGCGGCCGCAACGCCCGCGTTACCTGGTCCAGCTCGGTGCGTCGGCCGACCAGGCCACCGTGGGCCCGGGGCACCTCGCCCGCCCGCCACTCCCGCTGCTCGTCCGCCGCCATCGTTCCACTCCCACCCCGAGACCGTGTCTCTGTCAGTCCCCGTCAGTCCCCGTCAGTCCCCGTCAGTCACTGTCAGTGCTATCAACTCGGCGCCCGTCGGGGAGGAGTTATCGCTCGATCCGTCACCTCTCATTCCGCGCACGGCGGGTGGTAGGGGACGCCGGGGAGGTAGCGGTGCCACTGGAGTGCGGTGAGAGCCGGCCGGGCCCCGGCGCAGGCCCGGCCGATCACGCCGGGGAAGTCCAGGGGCAGGGCCCGGACCATGCCGTCGTAGACGCCGGTGAACAGCGTCCGGCCGTCCGTCGCGAACGCCGTGGCGCTGACGGCGGTGGTGTACCCGGTGAGTTCCGCCCGCAGGGCGGGCCCGGCCGGGCGCGACACGTCCCACAGCCGTACGGTCCGGTCGTCGCCGCCGGTGGCGAGGGTGCGGCCGTCGGGGCTGAAGGCGAGCCCGCCCACCACGTCGCTGTGGCCGCGCAGGACAGCCAGCTCCCGCGGGCGGGCCGGGTCCGCGACCGACCACAGGCGAACGGACTCGTCGCCGCCGCCCGACGTCGCCAGGAGGTCGGCGTCGGGGCTGAAGGCCGCCGCCAGGCCGGTGATGGCGTGCGCGTACCACTGCCCGTACCTGCGCGGGTGGCGCGGGTCCCGTACGTCCCACAGCTGGAGCCGCCGGTCGTCGCCGACCGTGGCGAGGAGCCGGGCCGTGCGGTCGAAGGCGACCCCGCGGACGGTCGCCGTGTGGCCGGTCAGGCGGGCGAGCTGCCGCGGCCGTGCGGGGTCGCCGACGTCCCACAGGCGGGTGGCGCGGTCGGCGCCCGCGCTCGCGAGGGTACGGCCGTCGGGGCTGTAGGCCAGGGCACGGACCGCCCCGTCTCGGGGGCCGAAGACGGCCAGTGCCTTCGGGGCCGCCGTGTCGGCCAGGCTCCACGTGCGGAGCTCCCCGGCGGCGTCCGCGGTGGCCAGGACGCGTCCGCCGGGGCCGGCCGCCAGCGCCCAGACGGTGCCGTGCGCACCCCGCAGGGTGCTGAGCGGCCGCGGCCGGGGACCACCGAGGTCCCAGAGCCGGGCCGTCCGGTCACCGCCGCCGGTGACCAGGATCCGGCCGCCCGGCACGACCGCCAGGGAGACCACCTCGGAGCCGTGCGCCCGCCACGCCTGCATGAGGGTGCTGAGCAGGTTGTCCCGGGTGTGCCGCTGGGGCGCCAGTTCATGGGCGGCGAGCGCCACTTGACGGGCGAGCGCGGGATCCTTGTGCTCCAGCGCGCTCGCGCGGTCCGACGCGGTGATCGCGACCGCCGCGTTGCGCTGTTCGGTCACCTGCCTGCCGGCGCGCAGCGCGTAGTAGGTCGTGCCGGTGGCGAGCAGGAGCAGCAGGGCCAACAGGCAGGCCAGCAGCCGCAGCCGACCGGTCCTGCGGCGGGCGACGGACGCCTCGGCGCTCTCGGCGGCCACGCTCGCGTCCAGGAACGCGCGCTCGCCCGCGGTGAGCCGGTGGGTGCCGGCGTCGTCCAGCTGACGCGCCAGGGCCAGCCGCGCCCTCCGGTACAGCGCGCCCGGGTCCCGGCCGAGGGACTCCCAGACCTCGGCCGCCTCGGTGAGCCGCCGGGCCGTCCGCAGCAGGTCGCGGTTGTCGCTCAGCCAGTGGCGCAGCCGCGGCCAGCCGCGCAGCAGCGCCTCGTGGGTGATCTCGACGCCGTCCCCGTCGAGGACGATCAGCCGGGCCCGCACCGCCTGTTCGAGGACGTCGGCGGTGGCACCGTCCGTGTCGAGTTCGGCGCGCGTGATGCGGCGTCGCGTGTCCTCGGTGCCGTCGCCCAGGGTCGTGAGCCGCTGGAACAGATGCCGGGCGACGTCCTGCCGGTCCGGTGCGAGCGACGCGTAACAGGACTCGGCGGTCTGCGCCAGCGCCCCCTCGATGCCTCCCGCGGCACGGAACCCGTCCAGCGTCAGGACGTTGCCGCGCCTGCGGTGCCAGGTCTCCAGCAGGGCGTGCGACAGCAACGGCAGGACGGCGGCCCGGCCCTGGGCCTGCGCGATCAGGTGGGCGAGCAGCGGGCCCTCCACACGGCATCCCGCCCGGGCGGCCGGGCGGGTGATCACGCTGTGCAGCTCGTCGACGGTCATCGGCCCCACCGTGACCTGGCCGTCCCGCAACGCCTCCACCAGTTCGGCGTGGACCGCGCAGTGCGGATAGAAGTCGGCGCGGACGCCCAGGACGACCCGGCCGCCGCTCCGGGGAGCGCGGGCCACGGTGAGGAGAGCGGAGAGGAACCGCGACCGCTCCTGATCGTCGCGGCAGTGCGTGAAGACCTCCTCGAACTGGTCCACCACCAGGACCGTCTCGGGCGCGGGGCCCTGGCCCCGGCCGGGCGTGCCGGCGGCCGCCAGCTGCCGGAGCGTGAGGTGGACGGAGCGCGGGTCCGTCGCGAACTCCCGCAGCAGCGGACCCGGCGGGGTGCCCGCGGGAGCGGCCAGCCGGACCGCGAGCTCCTCCAGCGGACGCGGCCCCGGACAGAAGGTGATCACCCGGTGGCCGCCCGCCCGCAGCGACGGAGCGAGCCCGGCGCGCAGCAGCGAGGTCTTGCCCGCCCCCGACGCCCCGAACAGGGCGATGAGCCGGCGCTGCGCGACGCGCCGGGCGACATCCTCGACGAGCCGTTCGCGCCCGAAGAACCAGTCGCCGTCCTCGGCCTCGTAGGCGACGAGCCCCGCGTAGGGAGGCCGGTCCGGCGGCGGCCCGGCACCGCGCGCCTCCGTCGTGGTCCCGGCGGCGAGCTCCGCCGCCACCTGATACCAGCGCCGCTCCCACGCCTCGGCGTCGCCCCCGCAGGCGCGCACGTACGCCAGCGTCACGTCGAGCGTCGGCAGCCTGCGTCCCGCCGCGGCGCCCGACAGCGTGGCCACGGAGTAGTGCGCACGCTCCGACAGGGCGCGGTACGAGGGGGAGCCCGCGCCGTGGCGCAACTTCCGTAGCTCCGCCGCCAGTCGAAGCAACGGGCTGTCGCCCTCAGTAAGCGGCGTCTCTCTGCGCGGCACCGTCCCACCCCCCTTGATCCCATTGTTCAGGATCTGTTTGTTCACTACCAGCGACGGAGAGCGAACAACGTCCACCTGCTAGATCTGCTGGAGAGGCGGACCGACCGCCGCCCGCAGAAGGGACATCCGTCGTGCGTCTGAAGAACAACCTGGCTCTGCTGCTCGGCGCTGCCACGCTCACCGTCGGCCTCGGCGCCGCCACCGCGCCGCCCGCGTCGGCCGCCGCGGGCTGCTGGCGCAGCGGCGCGCACTGGTGGTGCAACAACGTCTCCGGAGCCGCCGTCTACGGCTACAAGGACCTCGCCCGGTTCTACCCCGACTCCAGCCGGGTCGTCGGGCACATGTACTCCAACCCCAGCTGGTTCGACTGCCGTTACGACGGCGGGAACCCCGACGAGTACGTCGGGGGACCGCACCCTTACCGCTGGGTGTGGACGAAGGCGGACAACGGCGCGTACGGCTGGATGAAGGACACGGCCATCGCCAGCGAGACCAACACGCTGCCCGCCTGCTGGTGACGCGATGACCGCCGTGTATCCCTGTCCGCCCCGGCACCCGTCGAGGAGATCTCCCACCATGCACTTCGTCAGGAACATCGTCACCACGACCGCGGCCGCGGCCCTCGCCGCCGGTCTCACGGTCGTCGCCGCACCGACCGCGTCCGCCGCCTCTCCCTGCTGGTACCAGGGCGGCGAGTGGTGGTGCAACAACGTCCGCGGCGCCGCCGTCCACGAAGGCGCCGAGAGCAACGGCTACCCGCACCCGGACGTCGTCGTCGGCCGTATGAACAGCAATCCGAGCTGGTTCCGCTGCCGCCGTGACGACGGCCCCTACGTCGGCGGCCCGCACCCGCACCGCTGGGTGTGGACCAAGGCCGACAACGGCGCCTGGGGCTACATGAAGGACACCTCGATCAGCAGTGAGACGAACCCGCTGCCGGTCTGCTGACACCGCGGCCGCGTGCCGTACGAGGGGCGGCACGCGGCCCCGGTCCCGCCGGCGCACAGGCCGGGAGCGGCACCGGCACGGCCGGTGCCGGTGGCCCCCGCGCAGTTCAGGGGGCTCGTGCGGGTGGTTAGGGTACGTCGGTATGCCCGCTGTCCCCGCCTCCACGGCCAGCGCCCGCCGGGGCGCCGCCCCGCTGGACCCGCTGATCCGCCGTCACCGCACCGCGCTGCGGCTCTGCTTCGCGATCCCCGGCCTGGCGCTCGCCTCCTGGGTGACCCGTACCCCGGACGTCCGGGACGGGCTCGGCGCGTCCACCGCCGAGATGGGCCTGGTGCTCTTCGGCATGTCGATCGGCTCGATGCTCGGCATCCTGGTGGCCGCCGCCCTGGTCGCCCGCTTCTCGACCCGTCCCGTCATCGTCACCGGCATGGCCCTCGTCCTGGCCGGCACGGGCGGGGCGGCCCTCGGCACGACGGCGTCCTCGCCGCCGGCGGTCGCCTTCGGGCTGCTGCTCATCGGCGCCGGGGTGGGCCTGTCCGAGGTCGCCAGCAACGTGGCGGGCGTCGAGGTGGAGCGGCAGCTCGGCCGTCCCGTGCTGCCCGCCCTGCACGGCTGCTACAGCCTCGGCACCGTCATCGGCGCGGCTCTCGGGGTGGCGGGCGCCACCTTGGACTTCCCCGTGCCCTGGCACCTCGCGGCGGTGCTGCTCCTCGTGGCGGTGCTGCTCGCCGTCGCGGTGCCGGGACTGCGCCCCGGGATCGGCCGCCGCGCCCCGTCCGACGGCACCGGCACGAGCACCGGCACCGGCTTCGAGGAAGGGGCCACGGCCGCGGCGGGTGGTCCAGCTGCCCGGGCAGCCGCCCCCTCGGTCGCGCCCCTGGCCACCGCCGAACGCAGGCTGTACCTCGACCCGCGGTTGCTCCTGATCGGCGGTGTGGTCCTCGGCATGACGCTCGCCGAGGGCGCCGCCACCGACTGGCTGCCGCTGCTGATGGTCGACGGGCACGGCATGCCCGCGGGCCTCGGCTCGCTGGTGTACGCGGGTTTCGCCGCGGCGATGGCGGCCGGAAGGTTCGCGGGCGGGCCCGTCGTCGCCCGGCTCGGCCGGCCCGTCGTCCTCGGCGGCGGCGCGCTGCTGACCGCCGCGGGGATCGCCCTGGTCTGCTTCGTCGACTCCCCGCTCGCGGCCGGCTGCGCCGTGCTGCTCTGGGGGCTCGGCACGTCCCTCGGCTTCCCGCTGGCCCTCTCCGCGGCGGGCGAATCGGGCCCGGACACCACCGGGCGCGTCGCCCTCACCTCCCGGATCGGCTACGTCGCGCTGCTGGCCGGGCCCCCGGTGCTCGGCTTCGTCGGCGAACACCACGGTCTGCGGGGCGCGATGGTGCTGGTCCTGCTGCTCATGCTCGTGGCCGCGCTGCTGTCGCCCGCGACCGCCGCCGTGCCCCACGGCGCCACGCCGCCGGACGGCCTCGCGGCCGACGCCACCGGTCTCCCGACGCCCCGCCAGAGCCACCAAAACCGGCAGAGCCTTCAGAACCCTCCACACCGTCAGATCCAGGACGAGGGGCCGCGGTCAGCCGTGGGGACGGACAGCTCGCGGTCGCCGGGGGCGGGCTGACGCTCGTAGGACCCCAAGGACCCACCACGGCACCGGCTCCCGTCACAGCGGCAGCGGCACCGTGAACACGGTCGCGGGGGGGGGGGGGGGGGGGGGGGGGGGGCCCCCCCCGCCCCCGCCCCCGCGCCCGCCGCCCCCCCCGGGGGCCCCCCCGCGCCCCCCCCCCCGGGGGCGGCCCCGGGGGCGGGGGGGGGGGGCGCCGCCCCCCCCCCCCCCCCCCCCCCCCCCCGCGCCGCCCGCCCCGGCGCCGGGGGCGGGGGGGCGGGGGGGGGGGGGGGGGGGGGGGGGGGGGGCCGCCCCCCCCCCCCCCCCCCCCCCGCCGCGGTCAGCCGGCGGTCAGACGCGGTCCGCCGCGATCAGGACGTACTGGAAGGAGCCGTCCCGGTAGGAGTTGATGAACGCCTCTTCGATCCCCGTGACCAGCGACGAGGTCGCCCGCAGCTCCCAGTAGGGCAGCGTGTCGGGGGTGAGGTCGATGACGGCCTGCGGCACGAGACGGTTGTCGGCCATGGCGCGCAGGTACTCCCGGCGCGAGTGGATGTTGCACTCGAAGTGCGCGTTGATCTGCGAGACCCACTTCGAGGGCTGGCCGTACCGCGGGTTCCAGCAGCCGGTGATGGTCACGTACCGGCCGCCGACGGAGAGCACCCGGGAGTGCTCCGCGAAGAGGTCGTGCAGGTCGACGTACATGCTCGACTCGTTGTTCCACGACGCCGCGGCCGCGCCGGTCTCGAAGGGCGTGTCCAGCATGTTGCAGACGCGGGCGCGCACGTGGTCCTGGATGCCCAGTTCGGCCGCGCGGCCGTTGGCGAAGTCGGCCTGCTTGGCCGAGAGGGTGACTCCCTCCACCGAGCACCCGAAGCGCTGGTGCGCCATCACCATCGAGCCGCCCCGGCCGCAGCCGGCGTCCACCAGGGTGTCGTCCCGCCCGATGTCGCCGAGGTGGTGCAGGAGCAGGTCGGCCTGGGCGGACTCCAGCCGGTGCAGCTCGGCGATGAGCCGCTGCTCGCGCTCGGCGTCGTCGGCGCCGCCGAGCGCGGAGCGGTCGACCTCGCCGATGCCGTAGTGGTGGTGGTAGAGACCGTCGACATCGCCGAGCCGCAGGTTCACGGGCCGCGCCTCGCCGTCCCAGTACCGGGCGATGTCGCCCTGGTAGGGCGTCGCCGGGTTCGGCACGAACAGCGGCAGGTCACGGGCGGGGGCGGTGAGTTCGGTGCTGGTCACAGAGATTCCAATCTTTCCCGGAAGCCGGGTCTTTACCAGAAATCGGGCAGGCGGTAGCGGTAGGTGTTGTTCTGGTGCCAGTGGTGGTTGCCGTCGACCCACGCGGCGACGCCGCGCAGGAAGCGCTGGACGTCGGGCAGCGGACAGTCGGCGGCCAGCGCCGCGGCCTCGGCCTCGAAGGCGTGCATGAGGTCGTTGTGGACCTCGACCGCCTTGAGGTAGGCGTCCCGGTCGGAGAGGTCCTCGCGGGCCGCGAGCACGACCGGCAGGTTCAGGTGGGTGCCGGGCGCGTCGAGTTCCTTGGTGTACGAGTACAGGTCGTTGACGATGGTCGTCGCGTTCCCGGCCAGCGCGATGACCTTCTGCATGGCCGGGCGGGCGTGCAGGTCCGCGGGGAGTTCGTAGCCGCCGACGGTGTCCGTGATGGTGGGGCAGGGGCGGAAGTTGTTGAACTGCCGCATGGCCAGGTACTCCCAGACCTCCGGGACCTCGTCCAGCTGGGCCCAGGCCGCCTCGGCGAGGTAGCCCAGGTGCAGCCGGGCCATGTCGTGCCGGTACCGGTCGGCCTGGGACGGGCTGCTCGCCCGGACGAAGTACTCCATCGCGGACCGGTACGCACGCCGGGGCGCGTCCGCGTACAGCGACTTCTCCCAGTCCGTCTGGTACTCCGGCGTCGTGTGGAGGGGGTCGAGGGCGGTGTGCGCCAGCAGGAGCCGCTCGCCGAGGCCGACGGGCGAGCCGCCGTGGTCCTCGCAGTAGCAGTCGTCCACCGCGTTCTCGGCCACCATCAGCCGGGTCGCGATCATGACGTGGTCGACCGTGGGGGCGTCGGGGTGGCAGCCGACCATGTAGCTGCCCACCGAGAAGCCGTCGAACTCCTCCTCCCAGTCGTCCGGGTAGAGGCTGACCTCCTCCATCGCCCACGCCTTGATGCGGCGGCCGACCTCCTCGACGCGCACCGGGTCGGGATCGGGCACGGCGTGGTGGTAGAGGCCAGGGATCGGCCGTCCCTGGGGGGCGGACTCCGCCGCCGGGACCGTCGCGGGGGCCGCCGGCGCGGGCGGCTCCACGCGCGGGACCAGGCGCAGGCCGGCCGTGCCGATGCCGCTGGGCCCGCGCAGCAGCCGCTCCAGATCGCCCGCGGGAGCGGGCGGGACGTCCACCGCGGGCGTGGCGACGGGCGGCGGTGCGGCGGAGACGGGGGGTGGGGCGGGTGCGGTCGGGGCGGCCGGTACGCCTCCCGCGGGGGCGCCGGCCGGGGGCGATTCCAGCGAGCCCGGCGAGCCCGGTGAGGAGGGCGCTGCCGGGGTGCTGACCGCAGGCGCGGCGGCGCGGACCGGGGTGGCGGGGACACCGTCCGAAGCGGCCGGCGGGGTGACCGGAGCTGCGGCAACACCCGGGACCGTGGGCACACTGGCCGGTGCTGCCGGTGCTGCCGAGAGCGTGGGGGATGCGGCGGGCGAGGGTGCGGGTGGCTCGGGCGCCGCGGACCCCGCACCGGGCGCCGCGGACCCCGCACCGGGCGCGGTGGACGGACCACCGGTGGCGGCGCCGATGTCGCGGGCGCGGGCCGCGGCCTCGGCCAGCACGTGCGCCCCGAAGTGCGCGAGCGCCGTGGGCAGGCTCGACTGAGGAGGTGACGGCTCAGGCGGGGGCATCCATGTCTCCTTGGGGGCTCCTGGAAGGGACGGGCCGGGACGGCATCGGCGGCCGGTAGGACTCGGACGGGCCCGCGCGGGCCCGGCAGGCCGGGGCACGCGCGGCGCCGTACGAGTCCGGACCCGCTACCGGGGCCAGTGGCTGATCTGCACGTTCTCCAGGACCCCGACCGCGTCCGGCACGAGGATCGCGGCGGAGTAGTACGTGCTCACGAGGTAGGAGGTGATCGCCTTCTCGTCGACGCCCATGAACCGGACCGACAGGCCGGGCTCGTACTCCTCCGGAAGGCCGGTCTGGCGCAGCCCGATGACGCCCTGGTTCTCCTCGCCGGTACGCATCGCGAGGATGGAGCTGGTCCGCTCCTTGGTGATGGGGATCTTGTTGCAGGGCAGGATCGGCACCCCGCGCCAGGCCGGGACCTGCTGGCCGCCGACGTCGACGTGGTCGGGGTAGAGCCCGCGCGCGTTGAACTCCCGCCCGATCGCCGCGATGGTCCGGGGGTGGGCGAGGTAGAACTTCGTCCCGCGCCGCCGGCTGAGCAGGTTGTCCAGGTCGTCCGGGGTCGGCGGACCGGAGCGCGTCTGGATGCGCTGCGCGAAGTCGGCGTTGTGGAGGAGGCCGAACTCCCGGTTGTTGACGAGCTCGTCCTCCTGGCGTTCGCGCAACGCCTCGATGGTGAGCCGCAGTTGCTCCTTGGTCTGGTTCATCGGATTGTTGTAGAGGTCCGCGACCCGGGTGTGGACCCGCAGGATCGTCTGGGCGACCGAGAGCTCGTACTGGCGCGGGTTCGACTCGTAGTCGACGAAGGCGCCGGGCAGCTCGTGCTCGCCCTGGTGGCCGGCCGACATGGCGATCTCCGCCTCGCCGCGGTGGTTCTGCCGGCGGCCCGCACGGGACTTGAACTCCTCGATGTGCTCGCGCAGTCGGGGCGCCGAGGCGAGCACGGCCGCGAAGTCGGCGCGGGAGAGGGTGAGCAGGGTGCCCGGCGTCTCGGCGACCGCGGTCTGCTCCCAGCGGGCGTCCTCGTCGAGCAGCGCCTCGTCCCCGAACCGGTCGCCGTCGGCGAGGACGTCCAGGGCGACGTCGTCCCCGTACTCGCCGGCGGTCAGCTGGTTGATCCGGCCGTGCGCGATCAGGTACAGCCGCTCCGCCGGGGCGCCGCGCTCGACCAGGGTCTCGCCGGCCCGGAACTCGCGCTGCTCGCACCGCCCGGCGAGGGCGGTCAGCACGTCGACGTCGTCGAAGCCGCGCAACAGGGCGAGTTCGCCCAGCTCGCGGGGGACGACCCGGACGTCGGAGCCTTCCTGGAGGAACTCCACGCGTCCGTCGCCGACGGTGTACGTCAGGCGGCGGTTCACCCGGTAGGTGCCGCCGGTCGTCTCCACCCAGGGGAGCATCCGCAGCAGCCAGCGGGAGGTGATCTCCTGCATCTGCGGCGCGGACTTGGTCGTGGTCGAGAGATTGCGGGCGGCCGCCGTGCCCAGGCTGGACTGCCGGGGCGGCTCCGTGCGGGCCTCCGGGCTCGCGTCAACGGTCATCGGGGGAGTTCTCCTCGGTCGGTTCGGATGGCGGGCGCGCGTGCCGGGCAGGGAGCGGGCGAGGGCGAAATGCGGCTGTACGGACGGGAATTCGCCCGGATTTCGTGAGAACAGTAAGGTCCGTCGCGCCGGTCCGACCACGAGAAACCGGGGACATTAACTCGATCCGATGATCACGGCCCCCCGATGTTTGCCGGTGGGTCCGGCGGGGTGCGGGGGAGTCGTGAAGAGTTGCCGCACGGCTGGGGGGATCCGGGCCCGGGAGCGGAAGGATCGGGGTTCACCCGGCGCTCTCGAACAGTTCGGGCGCCGCCCCCCACGTGATGGGAGACCGATCGACGATGCTGACTCTCCTACGGCGCAGAGCGCGCGCGGCCGCGCTCGCGCTCCTGGCCGTCGCGGCCCTCGCCCTCGGCACGACCTCGACCGCCGGCGCGAGCGCGGCCCCCGCGCCCGCGGCGGCGCAAGGACCGACCTCGGTGGCGTACGTCGAGGTGAACAACAACAGCATGCTGAACGTCGGCAAGTACAGCCTCGCCGACGGCGGCGGGAACGTCTTCGACGTCGCCGTCATCTTCGCGGCGAACATCAACTACGACACGGGCACCGGCACGGCGTATCTGCACTTCAACGAGAACGTGCAGCGCGTCCTGGACGACGCCGCCACGCAGATCCGGCCGTTGCAGCAGAAGGGCATCAAGGTCGTCCTGTCCGTGCTGGGCAACCACGAAGGCGCGGGCTTCGCCAACTTCCCGTCCCAGCAGGCCGCTTCGGCGTTCGCCGGGCAGCTGGCGGACACGGTGACGCGGTACGGGCTCGACGGCGTCGACTTCGACGACGAGTACGCCGACTACGGCAACAACGGCACGGGGCAGCCCAACGACAGCTCGTTCGTGCACTTGGTGACGGCGCTGCGCGCGGACCTGCCCGGCAAGATCATCAGCCTTTACAACATCGGCCCGGCCGCCGCGCGGCTGTCGTACGGCGGCGTCGACGTCTCGTCCGCCTTCGACTACGCCTGGAACCCGTACTACGGAAGCTGGCAGGTCCCGGCCGTCGGGCTGCCCAAGGAGAAGCTGTCACCGGCGGCCGTCGAGATCGGCAGGACCGCGCCGGGCACGGTCGCCGACCTCGCGCGCCGCACGGTCAGCGAGGGGTACGGCGTCTATCTGACGTACAACCTTGACGGCAGCGACCGCAGCGGGGACGTCTCCGCGTTCACCCGGGAGCTGTACGGCAGCGACGCCGTCTACACCCCGTAGGGCGGGGGCGGTGTCCGGGTCAGGTGCGGACGCCGCCCCCGCGCGTCCTCAGCCGCCCACCGCCTCCAGGGCGGTGCGCAGCGCCCACGGCGTCGCGGCCGCCCAGGCCTGCGGGGAGCAGGAGTGGGGGTAGGGCACCGGCGCGGCGGCGTCGGTGCGGGCGTAACCGCCCAGGACCTCGGGGAGCCGGTGGCCGTGGTGGGCCGCCGCGTCGAGCAGACCGGCGGCCATCCGCCGCAGTTCGCGGCCGAGCCCGTACCGGGCCAGGCCGAGCGCGATCACCGCGTTGTCGTGCGGCCACGCGCTGCCGCGGTGGTACGACAAGGGGTGGTAGGGCCGCTGGCCGGCGGCGAGGGTGCGGATCGCCCATCCGGAGAAGAAGTCCGGCTCCAGGAGGCGGCGGCCCACGCGCCGGGCGCGTTCCTCGTCGAGGATGCCGGACCACAGCAGGTGCCCCGCGTCGGAGGCGAGCGCGTCCACCTGGCGGCCCGCGCCGTCGAGGGCGAGCGCCGGGAAGTCGTCCGCCGCCATCCAGAAGTCCCGGCCGAACCGGTCCCGCAGCGCGTCGGCGAGCAGGTCCAACTCCCGTGCGTAGGACGGGTCCTGCCACACCTCGTCGGCGAGGCGCGCCGTGCGGCGCAGCGCGTCGTAGGCGTAGCCCTGGGCCTCGCAGACGGCGATGGGGCCGCTCGCCTGGGTGCCGTCCTTGTGGCAGACGGCGCCCGCGGAGTCCTTCCAGTTCTGGTTGACCAGGCCGTTCGGGTCCGGTGTGTACACCAGGTACCCGTGTGTGCCGAGGCCGCCGTCGCCGCGCATCCAGTCGACCGCGGCGCGCGCGTGCCGCTCCAGGGCGGCGGCGAGCGCCGGGTCGGCCGTCGCCTCGTAGTGGGCGTGCAGCAGCACCAGGAACAGCGGCGTGGCGTCGACGGACCCGTAGTAGCGGCCGTACGGGATCTGCCCGAAGCGGGCGAGTTCGCCGCGCCGCGTCTCGTGCACGATGCGGCCGGGCTGTTCGCCCCGGAAGGCATCGGTCCGCGTCCCCTGGGTGGCGGCGAGGGCGCTGAGCGTGCCGGCCGCGAGAGCGGGCCGGTAGGGGAGCATGAAGTACGAGGTGAGCAGCGAGTCCCGGCCGAACAGGGTCAGGAACCACGGCACCCCGGCCGCCGGGACGGCGACGGCCGCGCCGTCCACGCCGGTGGCGGCGACCGTCAACAGGCCCAGATCGGTGAGGCCCTGGGCGCAGGCCCGGCCCAGCTCGCCGTCCGGGAGGTCGAGGCGGTCCGCGGCCGGTGCGGCGACGGGGGCGGCGACCTGGGGGCCGCCGTGCGGGTGCGCCGTGACGTGCAGCCGCACCTCGGCCCGGCCGTGCGCGGGCAGGGTGAGCCGCCACACCAGCCGGTGCGCGGTGCCGTCCGCGCCCACCCCGCCGTCGCAACTGCCGACGCCGTCCTCGGTGCCGACCGCGTCGACCGCGTCGGGCACGGGCTCGGCCCGCACGGTGGTGCGCGAGCGCCAGTCGTCCCGCTCGTAGGCGAACTCCACGCCCGCGTCCGTGCGCCGGGCGCCGCGGACCGCGCCGGGCTTGGCGTAGTGGCGGTCGTCCGCACGCAGCTGGAAGGTGTCCGCGAAGTCGGCGTCCGCGGTGACGGCGACCTCCGCGACGAGCGGGTCGGGGCTGTTGCTGACCAGGCTCAGCACATCGGTGAACGCGCCCGCAGTGACCGCCTGATGGCGGAAGACGGTGTACGCGGGCGGCGCGTCCCGGGTGCCCTGAGGGGTGAGGACGCACTCCCCGGTCCCGTCGGCGCCCGCGGTGAGCGCGGTCAGGACGCCGGGCGCGGTGCCGTCGACGGTGAGCTGCCAGCGGCTCAGGTGCCGGCCGTCCCGGACGAACAGCCCGTCGGGCGAGGTGCCGCGGGTGCGGGTGACGGTGCCGTCGGCGTCGAGGTGCACGAACGTGGCGTCGCGCACCAGTTGGGCGCGGGCTGCGGTGGCGCTCATCGGTGTCCCTTCCCGGTTTCCCGGCCGGCGGCGAGCAGGTCGAGGGTGAGCGCCGCCGTCCAGGAGAACGCGCGGGCGCCGCGTCCCTCGCCGGTGGTCGGGTCGACGTACTCGGCGAAACCGGTGGCGCCCGCCGTCTCCAGGATCGCCGCGCGGACCCGGTCGGCGTGGTCGTGCCGGCCGTGGGTGCGCAGCCCGCGCTCGATCAGCCAGGCGGTGTTGAACCAGGCGGGGCCGCGCCAGTACCGCGTCCGGTCGAAGGCCCGGCCCGTCAGGTCGTAGCTGGGCACGAGGGTCGTGGCGCCGGCGTGGAAGCCGGGGCCGTCGAGGGTCGCGACCAGCCGGTCCACGACCGGCTCGGGCAGGCCGGGCGTGAGCAGCGGGACGAGTCCGGCCACGCTGCGCTCGCGCACGAGCGTGCCGTCGGTGAGGTCGCGGGCGAGGAAGAGCCCCGCGTCCTCGTCCCACAGCCGGGCCACCAGGGCCTCGGTGAGCCGGTCCGCCCGGGCCCGGTGCGCCGCCGCGTCCTCGCCCAGGCAGGCGGCGATCTCGGCGAGGGCACGTTCACCGGCGATCAGCAGCGCGTTGACGCACGGGTCCTCCAGGGCGAAGCGGTGTCCGGCGGCCCGGTCGTCGTACCCGGCGTCGCGGTAGTCCAGCGCGAGCTGGACGTAGCGGCCGTAGTCGAGGTCCGTGGGGCGGTCCGCCGGGTGCCCGTGGTCGAGGTCGGCGCGCCGGAAGCCCGCCGGGTCGGCCGGGGCGACGCGGGCGAGCGCGGCGTCCCAGCACGGGCTGTTGTCCATGCCGGGCTCCCACGGGTGCACGACGGCCGTCAGGCCCCCGCCGCCCAGGTCGCGGGCGGTCAGCAGGTAGTCGTGCCAGGCGACGAGCCGCGGGTAGAGCCGGGGCAGGAAGCCGCGGCGCCGCGACTCGCGCGGGTCGGCGAGGTGGGTGAGCCAGGCGGCGAGCGCGTGCACCGGCGGCTGGACGATGCCGGAGGTCTCACGGGCCGCGGGCGCCCCGGCCGCGCGGCCCGCCGTCGAGCTGCGCCAGAAGTCGGGGCTCGGGAAGTAGGCGCCGTTCGCCACCGAGGGGTTGAAGACGATGTGCGGCACCCGCCCGTCACCCCACTGGGCGGCGAACAGGGACTCCAGCTCGCGCTGGGCACGGCGCGGCGACAGGTGCCGCAGGCCGATCGCGATGAACGCGGAGTCCCAGCTCCACTGGTGCGGATAGAGCGTGCGGGACGGCACGGTGCTGGTGCCGGCCCAGTTGCCGAGGAGGACCCGCGCCGCGCCGCGCCGCAGGTCCTGCTCCCCGGCGGTGGTGCGGGCGGGCGGGTCGAGGAGTGCCGTCACGCGCCGGACCCCTTGAGGAACGCGGGCACGGAGCGGACCGCCTCGACGGGGTCGCCGGTCAGCCGGCACTCGGCGGCGAGGTAGCCGTCGTAGCCGATGGTGTGCAGGGCGCCGAGCCAGGCGGGCCAGTCGAGGTGGCCGGCGCCGGGCTGGAACCGGTTGGAGTCCGATACCTGGGCGTGTCCGATGTAGGCGGCGTGCGCGACGATGGCGGCCGCCGGATCGGCCTCCTCGATGTTCATGTGGTAGCTGTCGATGCCGATCTTGACGGAGTCGAGGCCGACCTCGCGCAGCAGGTCGGCGGCCTGGTCCAGCCGGTTGACCATGTGGTCCTCGTACCGGTTGAGCGGTTCGAGGTAGAGCGTGACGCCCTCGGCGGCGGCGTGCTCGCCGAGTTCGGTGAGCCCGGAGAGGAGGATCTCGCGGTCCTGCTCGGGCGAGCGCGGCGGCTCGAACGGCGGCAGGCGGCGGGAGAACATGCCGTAGGAGGCCGGGGTCTGGGCGCCGAGGCCGCCGAGTTCACCGACGACGGTCAGCTGCGACTTCATCTGCACGATGGCGTCGCGGCGCAGGTCGTCGTCGAAGGCGCCGAAGAAGTGCAGCATCTCGACGCAGACGGTCGGCATGACGACGCCGTCCTTGGCGGCCTGCTTCAGCTCGGGCAGCCGGGAGGCGAAGTGGAGGTCCCCCTTGGCCCGCAGTTCGATGGCGTCGTAGCCGGCGGCCTGCGCGAAGTCCCACTTCTCCTGGAGGGTCTCGCCGGGCAGCAGCTGTTCCTGGGCAGCGGTCTTCAGCATGGTTGCGGATACCTCTCAGAATTCCAGGACGACCTGGAGGGCGTCGGCGGGGCGTTCGTCGAGCAGGACGTAGGCGTCGGCGGCGTCCGCCACCGGGACGACGTGGCTGACCAGGCCCGCCACGTCGACCTGGCCCTCGGCGACCAGGCGCAGGAAGGTCTGCTGGAGCCGCTCCACGCTCCAGCGGCCCGACAGCGGGGCGGGCACGCCGCCGATCTGGGAGCAGACGATCTCCACGCGGTTGTGGTGGAACTCGTCGCCGAGCCGCAGGCCGGTGCCGTCGCCCTGGTAGAAGCCGGAGGCGACGACGCGGCCGCCGACGGCGACCGAGCGGACGGCCTCGTGCAGGGCGGGGTAGGCGCCGGAGATCTCGATGGCGAGGTCCGCGCCGCGCCCGTCGGTGGCCTCACGAATCCGGTCGGCCACCACGCCGGAGCGGGCGTCGAGCGTGGTGTGCGCGCCGTACGTGCGGGCGGCCGCCAGGCGGACGTCCATCGCGTCGACCGCGGTGACGCGCGCGCCGCTGAGCTGGGCGAGCCGGGTGGCGATCAGGCCGATGACGCCCTGCCCGAAGACCGCGACGTCCTCGCCGAGGTTGATCTGCGCGGACAGGATCGCGTTGTAGGCGATGGCTCCTACCCGGGCGAACGCGCCGGCCAGCGGTTCGAGCCCGGCGGGCAGGGTGTGGCCGATCATGCGCTCGGCGGGCACGATGCCCTCGCTGCGGTGGCCCCAGATGCCCCAGACCAGGTCGCCGACGGCGGGCATCCCCGGGGTGCCGGCCAACTCCGGTGACACCTCGGTGACTTCACCGACCTCGGAGTAGCCCCAGCCGACGACCGGGTAGCTGATGCCGGCCGCGCCGTCCCGGAAGAGCCGGGACTGCGCGTCCCAAGTGCGCGTCAGGTACGGGTTCGTGCCGCGGTAGGCGGTGAGCTCGGTGCCCGCGGAGATCCCCGAGAAGCGGGTGCGGACCCGCAGGTGACCGGGTGTCAGCCCCGCGCTCTCGTGCGGGGCCACCTCCACCTGGCGGGGACCTGTGAATTGAACGACGCGTTCCACGGACGACTCCGAAAAGGGTGGTGCGGGTGTTGGTTAGGTCGAGACTATCCTCAACTTATGTCTTGTCAACAAGCAAAAGTAGTGCTGAGATGCGTATCGGATAGACGTAAGTCGGCGATGAGGCGATGAGGACAGGCGATGCGCACCAGGACCCGCTGGTCGAGGACGACCGCGGCCGGCGTCACGGCAGCTCTGGGCATAGGACTGCTCACCAGTTGCTCCGGCAGTACCGGGCCGGGCAGGCCGGACCGGGAGATCACGGTGTGGTCCCAGGAGAACCTGCCGGACCGGGTCGCCGCGACGCAGCAGATCATTGACGGTTTCGAGAAGAAGACGGGCGTCAAGGTCCATCTCGTCGGCGTCGACGAGGGGCAGATGCCGCAGCTCATCATGAGCGCCGCCGCCTCGGGCCACCTCCCCGACGTGATCGGCGCCGCCCCGCTCGGGCAGACCTGGCAGATGTACAGCAACGGCCTGCTCAACACCGACATACCGCGACAGATCGTGCGGAAGCTGGGGGCCGGGACCTTCAACAAGAACGCCCTGGACCTGACCACGGACCAGGGCGTCAACCTCGGCGTCCCCTCCGACGCCTGGCTCCAGCTCCTCGTCTACCGCAAGGACGACTTCGCCAAGGCCGGACTCGGCACACCGGACACCTACGGCAAGCTCCTGAAAGCGGCCAAGAAGCTCACCGCCAAGGGCCACGACGGCATGTCCGCCGCCACGGACCCCTCCGACGTCTTCACCTCCCAGAGCTTCGAGAGCCTCGCCCTGGCGGACGGCTGCCAGATGGTCGACACCGCGCACGAGGTCGCCCTCGACTCGCCGAAGTGCCGGACCGCCTTCGACACGTACGACAAGCTCGCCCGGGAGTACGGCGCCCCCGGCACCCAGACCGTCGACTCGACCCGCGCCACCTACTTCGCGGGCCGCTCCTCCATGATGATCTGGTCCTCCTTCCTCCTGGACGAGCTGGCGGGCCTGCGCAAGGACGCCCTGCCCAGCTGCAAGGAGTGCGGCGACGACCGCCGCTTCCTCTCCGACCACACCGGGGTCGTCACCGCCCTCAAGGGCACGGACTCCGACCGGGCCGCCCAGTTCGGCGAGGTCACCTCCTGGGTCACCACCAAGACCGCCGAGACCGACGCCTCCCGCGAGTTCATCGAGTACATGATGGGCAGCGGCTACGAGTCCTGGTTCGGCATGGCCCCCGAAGGCAAGATCCCGGTCCGCCGGGGCACCGCCCAGGCCCCCGGGAAGTACCTGGCCGCCTGGCGCCACAGCAAGCTCGGCGTCGACGACCGCAAGCCGCTCGACGAGGTCTACTCGCCCGCACTCCTGCGACAACTGGCCGACGGCGTCGGCAACATCCGCCGCTGGGGCATCGAGCAGGGCGAGGGCGCGCTCATCGGCGCGACCAACGGCGACCTGCCCGTCCCGAAGGCCATCGGCGCCATGACCGGCGGCCAGACCTCCCCTGCCGACGCCGCACGCGAGGCGCAGGACGAGGTCGCCGCCCTGAAGAAGTCCCTGCAATAGCAGCCCGTGCGGTCCCAGCACCCGCAGCGGGGGCCCCGCCCCACGCCGTCGTCCTCACGAAAGCCACGCCCATGACAACCCCCACCACCAGCGCGGACCAGCGCCCCGGCCCTCCGGACGGAGCGCCCCGGCCCACCACCGGCGGCCGCCGCCCGCGCCGCCCGCTCACCGCGAGCCGCCGCGAGGGCCGCGCGGGCCTCGCCTTCGTCAGCCCCACCTTCGTCGTCGTCCTCGTCGTCGTGGTGCTGCCGATCCTGTGGACGGTCCTCCTCGCCTTCCAGCACGCGAAGCTCGTCGACATCCAGGGCATGGGCCTCTTCGGCCACTGGAGCCTGACCAACTTCGCGCAGGTCTTCGACTCCGCCGGCTTCTGGTCCAGCCTCGGCACCACCGTCCTGTACACCGTGGGCGGCACGTTCGGCTCCGTCGCGCTCGGCCTCGTCGCCGCGCTCGCCCTGCGCAAGCCCTTCCGCGGCCGGGGCCTGCTGCGCGCCGCGATGCTCCTGCCCTACGTGGCCCCCGTGGTGGCCGTCGCGTTCGTCTGGGAGACCGCGCTCAGCCCGCAGTACGGCATCGTCAACGACTGGGGGCAGCGCTTCCTCGGCTGGGACGACCCCATCGCCTTCCTGTCGACCCGCGAGTACGAGGTCCACCTGCTCGGCGTGCACGTCGACATCCCGCTGGCGCTGCTCACCGTCATCGCCTTCGAATGCTGGCGGTACTTCCCGTTCGCCTTCCTGTTCATCCTCGCCCGCCTGCAAGCGGTGCCGGACAGCCTGGAAGAGGCCGCGAAGGTCGACGGCGCCACCCCCACCCAGCGTTTCCGGCACATCATGCTGCCCCAGCTGATGCCCGTCATCGCACTGCTGTGCGTGCTGCGCTTCATCATGACGTTCAACAAGTTCGACGACGTCTACCTGCTGACCGGCGGCGGCGCCGGCACCGACGTGGCCGCCGTGCGCGTCTACGACTTCCTCACCTCGCGCTACGACGTCGGCGCCGCGGCCGCCCAGGCCCTCGTCCTGGCCGCCGCCCTCATGGTCCTGCTGGGCCTGTACTTCAAGTTCTTCGGCAACAAGATGCAGGAGGAGTCGTGACCCGTAAGGCGGCCATGACACGAGCCCAGTTCGAGGAGCGGTTCTTCGGCGTCGCGCGATGGGTGGTCATCGCCTTCCTCGCCCTGATCACCTGCGTGCCCTTCTACTACATGCTGCTGCTGTCGGTGAAGCCCATCGACGCGCTGCTGCTCGACCCCGGCTCCCTGTGGGTCCCGGCCCGGCAGTTCACCCTCGACACCTACACCGAGGTGCTGCGCTCCACCGCCGACGGCGGCCAGGGCTTCCTGCAACTCCTGCGCAACTCCGCGCTCGTCTCCCTCGGCACGGTCGCCCTGACCCTGCTCGCCGCCGTGCCCGGCGCGTACGCGATCAGCCGGCTGAAGTTCTTCGGCGGCCGGCAGATCAGCGCCCTGTTCCTCGCCGTCTACCTGTTCCCCTCGACGCTGCTCGCGGTCCCGCTGTTCGTGATGTTCGCGAAGATCGGCCTGTCGTCCAGCCTCGTCGGACTCGCGATCGTCTACGTCGCGCAGACGGTCCCCGTGGCGATCTACATGCTCAAGAACTACCTCGTCACCATCCCGTACTCCATCGAGGAGGCCGCCGCGCTCGACGGGTGCAGCCGCCTGCAGACGCTGCGCAAGGTGATCCTGCCGCTGGCCCTGCCCTCCCTGATGGCGACCGGCCTGTACGTGCTGATGATCGCCTGGAACGAGTTCCTGTTCGCGCTGCTGTTCCTGGCCGCCGACCCCGACAAGTGGACCGTCTCGCTCGGCCTGGCCCAGCTCGCCAACGGCATCGAGGTCTCCAAGACCGTCCTCATGGCCGGTTCCGTGGTGCTGACGATCCCCGTGGTAATCCTGTTCTTCGCCGCCGAACGCCTGCTCACCGAGGGGCTCACCGCCGGCGCGGACAAGAGCTGACCGACACGCCACGGCCGACCCGGGCACCGGACCACACGGCCTCATGAGGGGGAGAAACGCGATGACCACGCCGAGTCCGGCGAGCGCCGGAGGGCTGCTGCAGCTGATCCGCGGCGGCCGCGCCCACACCCGGACCGACCTGCAGCGCGCGACCGGCATGTCCCGTTCGACGGTGGGCCACCGCCTCGACGAGCTGAACCGCGCCGGCTGGCTGCGCCAGGACACCGGCACGTCCACCGGCGGGCGCCCCTCCCACCGGATCGTCTTCGACCCCGGCCACGCCGCCGTGCTCGCCGTCGACCTGGAGACCCGCTACGCCCGCGTCGCCGTCCTCGACCTCGCGGGGACCGTCCTCGCCGAGCACACCGGCGACCTGGACATCGGCGACGGCCCCGACCGGGTCCTGGACGAACTGGCCCGCCGCTTCCCCGAACTGCTCACCGCCGCCGGCGTCCCGGCGGCCGCGGTCTGCGGCGTCGGCCTGTCCGTGCCGGGCCCGGTGGACTGGGACAAGGGGCAGATCGTGCAGCCGCCGATCATGCCCGGCTGGGACCGCTTCCCGGTCCGGGAGCGCATGCAGGAGGCGTACGCCGCGCACGTCGGCGCCTGCATGCGGGACGCGCACGGCACCGGCGTCCCGGTCTTCGTGGACAACGACGCCAACCTGATGGCGCGCGCCGAACAGCAGATGGGCCACCCCGACTGCTCCGCGTTCGTCCTCGTCAAGGTCTCCACCGGCATCGGTGCCGGTGTCGTCGTCCACGACGAGTCGTTCCGCGGCATCGACGGCGGCGCCGGCGACATCGGCCACATCCGCCTGCACGACCGGCCCGACGCGCTGTGCATGTGCGGCTCCTACGGCTGCCTCGCCGCCGTGGCCAGCGGCGGCGCCCTCGCCCGGGAGCTGTCGGGCCTCGGCCTCGACGTCACCACCGCGACCGACGTCAAGGCCCTCCTCGACCAGGGCCACCCCGACGCCGTCCGGCTCGCCCGGCAGGCAGGCCGCCGGGTGGGCGAGGTCCTCGCCACCGTCGTGACCCTGCTCAACCCGGGCGTCCTGATGCTCGCCGGGGACCTCGCCGGCATCCCCTTCATGACCGGCGTACGCGAACTGCTCTACCAGCGCGCGATGCCGCGCACCACCGCCCACCTGAGCGTCGTCACCTCACAACTCGGCGAACACGCGGGCCTGATCGGCGCCGCCGCCATGGTGGTCGACGTCCTCTACGCGCCGCAGCGCGCCGACGCCCGCCTGCGGGTCCTCGCCCAGGCCGCGCCCGCCGCCCCCGAACCACAGGAAGACCAATGACCGAGACCGCCGCATGGACCCACGACCCCGTCCGGGTCGGACTCGTCGGCGCGGGCCCGTGGGCCCGCGCCGTGCACGCCCGGATGCTCGCCGCCGGGCCCGAGACCCGGCTCACCGCCGTCTGGGCCCGGCGCACCGAAGCGGCCCGGGAGACCGCCGCGCCGCACGGGGCCCGGGTGGCCGCGGACTTCGCCGAACTCCTCGACCACTGCGAGGCCGTCGCGTTCGCCGTGCCGCCCTCCGTCCAGGCCGAACTGGCGCCGCTCGCCGCCGCCGCGGGCAAAGCTCTCCTGCTGGAGAAGCCGCTCGCCCTCGACCTCGCGGCGGCCGAGCGCCTGGTGGACGCCGTCGACACGGCCGGTGTCGTCTCGCAGCTCGTCCTGACCAAGCGGTACCACCCGCAGACCCGGCGCTTCATCGAGGAGGCCCGGCGGCTCGACGTCACCGGCGCCCGCTCCTGCTACCTGCACGGCGCCTTCCTCGGCGGCGACTTCGCCACGTCCTGGCGGCTGGAGCACGGCGCCCTGTACGACCTCGGCCCCCACCTGCTCGACCTGCTGGACGCGGCCGTCGGCCCGGTCGCCGACATCCGCGCGACCGGCGACTCGCGCCGCTGGATCGAGCTGACGTGCACGCACGAGAACGGCGCGATCAGCCAGGCGTCGCTGTCGGGCTCGGTCGCCCGGGAACGCGCCCTGACCCGCGTCGAACTCTTCGGCCCCGGCCCCGAACTCGTCTACGACACCGCGGGGATCGACCACGACGAGTGCTGGCCGGTGCTGCGCCGCGAGTTCGCCGAGGCGGTCCGGGCGGGCCGCTCCGGCGAACTCGACGCCCACCGCGGCCTGCGGCTGCAGCGGCTGCTCGCCCGCGCCGCGGGGCAGTAGCGCGGCCGGCCCCGCCCCCCGGACGGCGCCCTACCCCGTCCGCACGTCCGTGCGCAGCAGATCGTGGTCCGAGAACGCGCTGGACGACACCTGGTGGTCGCGCGCGGTGAGCCCGCGCAGGAAGACGTAGTCGAACTTCAGGTGCCAGTCGGTGGTCGTGTCGCAGCTCCCGCCGCGCGCCGCCGGACGGCACGCGGGGTCCGTGTCCGTGGCCAGCGCCCACATCGGGCCCAGTTCGGGAGCGTCCGGCACGGCGTTGAAGTCGCCGAGCACGATCGCACGGTCGTACCGGGCCACGCGCGGGGCGAGGACGCGGACCTGGCGCGCCCGGACCTCCGGTTGCCTGCGTTCGGCGAGATGGGTGTTGAAGACCCGCACGGGCCCGCCGCCCACCTCGGTGGTGACGGCCAGATAGCCGCGGTCCTCGGTGCCGCCGTCGGGATACTCCGCGAGGACCCGGTCCGTCATGGGCGTCGCCGAAAGGATCGCCTGACCGTACGCGCCGGGGCGCCACGGCAGCCCCCCGCACCGGCTCCACTTCCGCAGGACCGTCCCGTACTCGACGCTGTAGACCAGCCCGTAGTACTTCTCCAGGTCCTCGCGGATCTCCTCGACGTCCCGCACACACGCCTCTTGCAGCCCGAACACCTGCGGCGCGTACGTGGCGATCTCCGCCGCCCGGCCCAGGTTGTGCCCGCTGCGCCCGCAGGGGTTGCAGATGTTCCAGGTCAGCACGCGGCCCGGGACGATGTCCGTGGCGGCGCCGGCCGGCAGCGGCGGCGGCTCCGCGATCAGGGCGCCACTGGGCGCGCTGGGCCCGACGAGCACGACGCAGAGCGCTGTCATGACGGCCGCGGCCCACCGCGTGCCCCGTGCGAGCACCCTCGCCTCCCCAGTGACGGACGGCCCGCCCGCGTCCACGGGCTCCGGCACGAGGGTAGGCGACGGGTGCGGGCGGCACACGTCGGGACCCCGCTCCACCTCCGCGGGCCGCCGCTCACAGGAAGTGCTGCACGCTCCGGGTCGCCGCCTCCGCCGCCCGGAAGGACAGCGGGCGCTTCGCCCAGCGGCCGGGGTCCACCGCCGCGCTGTGGGCGACGTCGGCGTCGTAGTCGGCGTCGAGGGCGGCCGTGAACTCCGGGTCGAGGACGGCGAGCATGACTTCCTCGTCGTGGTCGAGGGAGCGCCGGTTGAGGTTGGCGGAGCCGATCAGCGAAGCGGTGCCGTCCACGGTGACGATCTTGCAGTGGAGCATGGTCCGCTGGTACTCGCGCACGGTCACCCCGCACTCCAGCAGCCGGTGGTAGTGGTGGCGCCCGGCGATCCGGCTGATCTTCTTGTCGGTGTAGGGGCCGGGCACCAGGAGTTCGACCTCGACGCCCCGGCGGGCGGCGGAGCAGAGCAGTTCGACGAAGCGGTCGTCGGGCGAGAAGTACGCGGTGGCCAGGCGCAGCCGCCGCTCGGCGGACTCGATCGCCACCCGCAGCAGCGTCTGGATGTCCTGCCAACCGAGACTGGCCGACCCGCGCACCACCTGCACGACGGCGTCGCCCTGCGGCTCGTGCTCGGTGAACCGGTCGCGCTCGTCGAAGAGTTCGTCGTGGCACTCCGCCCAGTTCTGGGCGAAGGCCGCACAGATCCCGTCCACCGCCGGGCCCTGCACCAGCACGTGCGTGTCCCGCCACTCGTGCGGGCCGCGGGCGTCCCCGCACCACTCCTCGGCGATGCCGACGCCGCCGGTGAACGCCGTCACCTCGTCGACGACGAGGACCTTGCGGTGGCAGCGGTGGTTCTGCTTGAACGGGGAGAGCAGCAGCGGCTTGCGGAACCAGGCGACGTGGACACCGGCCTGCTCCATCAGGACCAGCAGGTCCTGCTCGATGGTGCGGCTGCCGAACGCGTCGAGCAGCAGCCGGACACGGACGCCCGCGCGCGCCCGCTCGGCGAGGGCCTGGGCGAACTCCCGGGCTATCTCGCCCTTCCAGTAGACGAACGTCATCATGTCGACGGTGTGCCGGGCCTCACGGATCGCGGTCAGCATCGCGGGGAAGATCTCGTCGCCGTTGCGCAGCGGCGTGAGCTTGTTCCCCTCGGTGGCGGCGATCCCGATGAGCCGTTCCATGCGGCGGCGCAGGCGCTGGCACGCCTCGTCCCCCGGTCTGCCGGAGGTCAGCTCGGGCTCGGTGGCGATGGTGCTGGCGGACATGTGTTTCTCCTGGTGGGAGCGGACGCTGGCGCGCCTCCGCATGCCCCGTCACGCTTCGTTCACACCTGCGCCGCCGCGCGTGCGGCACGACGGGGCAGTCGCGCCGGTGCGTCCGGCTGCTCAGTCGATGCAGAACTCGTTGCCCTCGATGTCCCGCATCGGGATGCACGCGTTGTGCCCGTCGTACAGCGTGCGCACGTGCACCGCCCCGAGCGGGACGAGGCGCGCCCGCTCGGCCTCCAGCGCGGCCAGCCGCTCCGCACCCACGAGCCCGGTGCCGACCCGTACGTCGAGGTGGACCCGGTTCTTGACCGCCTTGCCCTCGGGAACCCGCTGGAAGAACAGGCGCGGCCCCTCCCCGGAAGGATCGACGCAGGCGAACCACGCGTCCCGCCGGTCGGGCGGCTGCGCTTCCCGGTACGCGTCCCAGGTCGCGAACCCCTCCGGAGGCGGGGGCACGACATAGCCGAGGACCTCGCACCAGAACCGGGCGAGACGCTCGGGTTCCGCGCAGTCGAAGGTGACCTGGAACTTCTTGATCGACGCCATCGGGCCACCGTACGAGCGCGCCCGGCACGGCGGAACCCCGGGGCGATAGTGGTGCCCTGCATGTACGCGCCCTTCGGTCGTGGCCGGTGGGGGAGCTACCGTGTCCCTCCACGAGCTTTTGCCGACGGAGAGGAAGACGTGCCAGAGACCCGCGGCGGTACCGGAGCAGACCGGCTCACCGTCACCGCAGCTGCCGACGGCGACGTGAGCGTCCTGACGGTGAGCGGAGAGATCGACCACGACACCGGTGCGCCCCTGCGGGAGGCGCTGCTGGACGCCACGATCGGCGAGCACCCGCACGTCCTGCTGGACCTCAGCGCGGTGACCTTCATGGACTCCAGCGGCCTGAACATCCTGCTGAGCGCGCACCGCAACGCCACCGAGGCGGGCGGCTGGCTGCGGCTTGCCGGGACCAACGCCAATGTGCTGCGCATCCTGCAGATCGTGGGCGTGGACACCATCATCGACCTCTATCCCACGGTGCCGGCCGCGCTCGCCTGAAGCGGCCCGGGCGCAGCGCTCAGGCGGCCGTGCGCAGATGGGCCAGCGCCATGTCCAGCGCGGCTTCCAGGTGTGTGCTGCCGCCGGTCGCCATCAGGATCGTCACGCCGCCCTGGATGGCGGCGACGAGAGCGGCCGCCGCGCGGTCGGCGTCCAGGCCCGGCCCGATCGCGCTGCTCTCCTGCATGCGCAGGACTCCTGCGCGCAGGGCCGCCTGCCACTGCGTGATCAGCCGGCCGGTCAGTTCCTGCGCGGCCGGGGTCGTCCGGCCCAGCTCGGTGACCAGCACGCCGAGCGGACAGTTGACGCCCTGCGTCTCATAGCGCCGCACCACCGCGTCACGCCACTCCTGCCACGCCTGCCATGTGCCCAGATCGCTCAGGTGGGGCTCCTGGTCGGTGAGGACGCGCTCCGCCTCGCGGGCCGCCACCGCCAGCAGCAACTCCTCCTTGCCGCCGGGGAAGTAGTGGAAGATCTGGCTCTTGCTCGTCGCGGTGCCGGCGCGGATGTCGTCGAGCGTCGCACCCGAGACACCCCGCTCGCGGATGATCCGCGCGGCGCCCTCCACGATGCGGTCGCGCGTCGCCACCCCCTTGCGGGTCAGCCGCTGCCCTCCTGCCGTACCGGCGGTCATGCGGCTCCTCCACCCACCCCGTTCTGGACCATGAGGTCCACTCTAGGCGACGTGGGCGGGACGGGCGCGGAGGTGGGCGGCGCCCGAGCGCACCGCCCAGCCGAAGACCGCGAACGCCGCGGCGCCCACCACGATCGAGTCGTACGGCGCGGGCAGCCGTCCCGAGCCACCGAACGTGCCGAGCCAGGAGAACAGGGTCAGCGCCGCCAGGATGCACACGAGCCAGGCGCCGCGCCGCACCTCATCGGCCACGGAGGCACCCTTCGACCCGCGGCGCTGGAACAGGAACAGCGGGACGCCCACCAGGACGAGCGGCAGCGCGAGCCGCAGGTCGTCCCAGCCCGACCAGTACACGAACTCGATCGCCACGGCGAAACTAACCGGCGCGATCCAGCGCACCCCGGGCATGTGCCCCTCCGGGAGCGGCAGGCCCCGCTCCCGGTCGTGCGCCCGGAAGGACGCCACGGCCACCGCCGAGGCCGCGTAGATGATCAGGTACATGTCTCCCATCACGCTGACGATGTCCTGCCAGCCGCCGAACGGCAGCATGAACACGATGATGACCGCCAGGTTGAGGACGAGCGCGCGCCGCGCGATGCCGGACCGGGGGTCGATGCGCATGAAGAAGCGGGGCAGCAGCCCGTTCTTCGCGAGCGCGTAGGTGTGGCGGGCGTCGATCGCCACACCCACATAGGCGGAGCCGCCGGGGGAGACCACCGCGTCGGCGTAGAGCAGCGTCGCCAGCCAGTGCAGGTTGAGCACGAGGGCGAGCTGCCCGAACGGCGACTCGAAGTTGACGCCCTGCCAGCCGTGCGCGAGCAGTGAGTCGGGCACCGTGTAGAGGAAGGCGAGCTGGAGTCCGAGGTAGACGAGGACCGCCAGGCCGATGCCCGCGAGGACCGCGGCGGGCACGTTGCGGCGCGGATTGCGGGCCTCGCCGGAGAAGTCCAGCGGCGCCTGGAAGCCGTTCACCGAGTACACGATGCCGCCGCCCGCGAGCGCGGTGAGACAGGCCGCGTACCCGTACGGCGCGAAACCGCCGTGGTCCGTCAGGCGGCCGCCGTGGGTGCCGGACAGGAAGAGGGCGACCACCGTGAGGACCGGGACGACGACCTTGAACACCGACACCAGGTTGTTCACGCGGGCGAACATCCGCACCGCGAACCAGTTCAGCGCGGTGAGCAGCACGCTCAGCGCGGAGGCGACCCCCAGGCCCGACGCGGTGATGCTCCCGCCGTCGTAGAGCCCGGGCACGTAATGAGCGGCGTACTGCATGATCGCGCTGATCTCGGCCGCGGTGCCGCCGACCGACAGCAGCACCGACCAGCCGACGACCGTGCCGACCAGCCGGCCGTTCGCGTACAGCGGCCAGCGGACGGTGCCGCCGCCCTCCGGCCGGGTCGCGCCGAGTTCGACCATGACCAGGGCCACCAGCGCGCAGAGCACACCCGCCGCCACCCAGGACAACAACGCGGCCGGGCCCGCGGTCTGGGCCGCGTACAGGGCGGCGAACAGCCAGCCCGACCCGAGGATGTTGGAGAACCCGATCGCGGTCAGCGCCCAGAACCCGAGGTCCTTGCGCAGCCGGCTCTCCTCGGTGCGGACGTCCGGGACACCGGCGGCCCCGGCCGGCTCATGCTGCGCCACGTGGCGAACCTCCTCGACGATCACGGACTGAGGGGGCCAGGGTGCCATGCGCGCGGGCCGCGCCGGGCGACGCCCGGCCCCCTCCCCGCAGCCGCGCCTCGGACGCCGGGCCCGCCGCGCCCCCGTCCGCCGCCCTGGACCGCGCGAGCCGCGGACAAAGCCGGGAAAACCGAACCGCCCCGCCGGGAACAGCCGGTCCCCCCTGCACTGTTGCACCGGACGGGGCACCGGTACCGCGCGGGCGGGGGACACGGGAGACCGCGAGGTCGCCCGCCCGACGGGCGCCGGGCCCAGGGGCCGCGGCATGTCTGCCGCGCGCCCGGACCGATACGTGTGCTTTTCGCAGGAGGACTGCTTCATGACTGACCGGCCCTTGACGCTCATGGCCGTGCACGCCCACCCCGACGACGAAGCCACCAGCACCGGCGGGGTCCTCGCACGGTACGCGGCGGAGGGCATCCGCACGGTGCTCGTGACCTGTACCGACGGTGGCTGCGGTGACGGGCCGGGGGGTGTCAAGCCGGGCGATCCCGGCCACGACCCGGCGGCCGTCGCGCGGATGCGCCGCCAGGAGCTGGAGGAGAGCTGCGGCGTCCTGAAGATCAGCGACCTGGAGACCCTGGACTACGCCGACTCCGGGATGATGGGCTGGCCGAGCAATGACGCCCCCGGCTCCTTCTGGCACACCCCCGTCGAGGAGGGCGCGGCGCGGCTGGCCGAGCTCATGCGGCACTACCGGCCCGACGTGGTCGTCACCTATGACGAGAACGGCTTCTACGGCCACCCCGACCACATCCAGGCCCACCGCATCACGATGGCCGCGCTGGAGCTGACCGACCCGACCCCCAAGGTCTACTGGACGACGATGCCCCACTCGGGGATGCGGCGGTTCGGGGAGATCATGCGGGAGTTCCAGGAGGACATGCCGGAGCCGGACCCGGCCGAGACCGCCGCGATGGCCGAGATCGGGCTCCCCGACGACCAGATCACCACGTGGGTGGAGACCGCGGAATTCAGCGACCAGAAATTCGATTCCCTCGCCGCGCACGCGAGCCAGGGGGAGAACATCTTCTTCCTGAAAATGGGCAAGGAGCGGTTCCGTGAGCTGATGGGCACGGAGACCTTCCTGCGGGTCAAGGACACCACCGGGGCGCCCGTCCCCGAGACCGACCTCTTCGCCGGCCTGCGCTGAGCAGCAGGAACACCGCAGAAACACTGAATTCCAGGCCCTATAGGAAACCCCTATAGGGCCTGCTCATTTCTCGTCTTTGCTTCTCCGTGCCCGCCGAACCTACGGTGAGGTAACTCGCCGAGAAGAGCGGCAGAAGAACGATCCACCGCATGCCGAACACTACGCATCCGGTCATGCGGCCTCTTCTTTTCCGGGCGAGTTCGACACGAGATCGAGAGGCACATCATGCGAGAGCTCGAAGGCAAGCGCGCCGTGGTCACGGGCGGTTCGCGGGGGATCGGCGCGGCCGTCGTGCGCCGGCTGCTGGCGGAAGGGGCCGAGGTCCTCACGACGGCCCGGTCGAAGACGGGCACGGTGCCGGAGGGCGCGGCCTTCGTGGAGGCCGACGTGCGGACCCGGGCCGGTGCTCAGGCCGTCGCCGAGGCCGCGCTGCAGACGTTCGGCGCCGTCGACATCCTGGTCGACAACGCGGGCGGAGCGCGTCCCTTCCCGCACGCCCTGTCCATCCCCGACGAGGAGTGGCTGGACCAGCTGAACCTCAACTATCTCGCGCCGGTGCGGCTGGACGCGCTGCTCACCCCGGGCATGCGCGACCGGCGTTCGGGCGCGGTCGTGCACATCTCCTCGGCCGCCGTCCCCGTATCGGCACCGCCGTTCCTGCACTACACGGCGGCGAAGGCGGCGCTGCGGAACTACAGCCGCGGACTGGCCATGGAACTCGCCCCGTTCGGGGTCCGGGTCAACGCGGTGTCGCCCGGCCGGACCGAGACACCCGGCGGCGAGGCGACGCGCGAGCAGTGGGCGACCCTCAGCGAGGGCCCGGGCCAGGACACCACCTCTCCGCCACTGGGACGGGACGGGCGGCCCGAGGACATCGCCGAGGCGGTGCTGTTCCTCGTGTCGGACCGGTCGAGCTGGGTGACCGGACAGAACCTCACGGTCGACGGCGGCGAGTTCCCGGTCGGCTGAGGCCGAACACCCCTCCTGCGCAACCCCGTTGTAGACACCACGCATGGCGGCGTGCTCTCATGCCCCAGGCCTCGCGCCCGGGACCTCGTGGCCGGGGCGGAGCCGTCCCCCCGAAGAACGGAGTTTCGTATGAGAGCCGCATGGCTGCCGGGTTCACCCCGGCGTCGCAGACGCGCACGTCCGCAGGTGGGCGTCGTCGCCGTTCTTGCCGTGGTCGCCGCGACGACGCTCACCGGAGCCGGCGCCGCGTCGGCCCACGGCGCCCCCGGCCACCGCATCCCGACGGTCTCGGCCGGCGACGCCCGCTTCCAGATCCTCTCGCCGACGCTCATCCGCACCGAGTACGCGGGCGACAAGAAGTTCACCGACGACCCGACGTTCAACGCGATCGGGCGCAGCGGGTTCACGCCGACCCCGTACACGTCCACGACGTCGCACGGCTGGCTCACCATCAGGACGAGCGGCATGAGCCTGCGCTACCGGGTCGGCTCGGGACCGTTCGACGCCGAGAACCTCTCCGTGCACCTGACCGCGGGGGACACGCCTGTCACCGCCGCGCCCTGGCAGCGCCTCGTCTGCGCCGTCGGCGCGCTGTGCGAGGCGGAGGACCTGCGCCTCGACGGGATCTCCAGCGCCTCCGACCACCGGGGCCACACCGGGCCCGGCTTCGCCGCGGGCTTCGAGAGCACCGGTGGCTCGCTGCGCTCTGACATCGATGTCAAGACCGCGGGGAGGTACGACTTCGCCCTGCGGTACGCCAACTCCACGGGCGGCGACGGCAAGACGACGACCCGCACCCTGACGCTCACCGTGGACGGTGGCGCGCCGCGGACGGTCAGCCTGCCGCCCACGGCGGACTGGGACAGCTGGGACCTGGCCACCGCCGGGATCACGCTCGGCGCGGGCCACCACACCCTCGCCCTGACCCGGACCGCCGGCGACTCCGGCTCCGTCAACGTCGACAGCGTCGCCGTCGTCGCGCCCGGCGCCGCGTACCCGCCCGCCTCCACCACGGCGATCCGCGGCTGCCTGGCCGGGACGAGCTGCGAGGCCGAGACCGCCCGCTTCGGCGGCACCGCGGCCGGCGCCACGGACCACAAGGGATACGCGGGCAACGGCTTCGTCGCCGAGCTGAACCAGGGAGCCTCCCTGACCACGCACCTCGTCGGCGTGCCCGCCGACGGCGTCTACACGCTCCGGGTGCGCTACACCAACGGTAGCGGCGGCGACGGACTGCACCAGAACCGCTCGGCCACGGTCCGCGCCGGCTCCGCGGCCCCCGTCGCCCTCGACCTGCCGGCGACGAAGGACTGGGACGACTGGCGGACGGCGTCCGTGCCCGTCACCCTCAAGGCGGGCGCCGACGACGTCACGCTGGGCTGCCCGGACAAGGCCAGCTGCCACGTGAACGTGGACACCCTGTCCGTGGCGGCCCCGAAGGACCCGGCGCCCGCACCCCACATCGCGCTCGGCGGCTACCGCCGCGGCCTCGACGGGGTCAGCGGCGCGGGCGACGCGCCCGTCACGACGCCGGGCCTGCTCCAGCGGGACGGCTGGTACCTGCTCGACGACACGCCCTCGGCGCTCTACGACACCGAGGCGAAGAAGGTCCGTCCGCGCCCCGGACACTCCGGCTCCCCGTACCAGGACGGCTACCTCTTCGGCTACGGGCACGACTACAAGCAGGCCCTCGGCGACCTGGCCACGCTGACCGGGCCGCCCGCGCTGCTGCCGGCGTGGGCGTACGGCGTCTGGTACTCGGAGTACATCGACCGCACGGACGCCGACTACCGCTCCACGATCCTGCCGGCGTTCCGGTCCGAGGGCGTCCCGCTCGACGTCCTGGTGACCGACACCGACTACAAGGCCGTGAACGACTGGAGCGGCTGGGAGATCGACCGCGCCAAGTTCCCCGACCCGCAGGACTTCTTCGACTGGTCCGCGTCCCAGGGCCTGCACAACACCCTGAACGTGCACCCCAGCATCCTCGCCTCCGACCCGCAGTTCGCCCAGGCGCAAGCGACGGCCAAGGGCAAGCTCACCAAGGGCGGTTGCGCCTCCGGCGCCAGTGTCGAGGACAACTGCTACACCTTCGACTTCGGCGACCCGGACCAGCTCAAGGCCTACATGGACCTGCACAGAACCATGGACCGGCAGGGGAACGACTTCTGGTGGCTGGACTGGTGCTGCGACGCGTCCCGGTCGTCGCTGCCGGGCGTCTCCCCGGACGCGTGGATCAACCAGCAGTACGCCGACGCCACGGCCGGGACGCTCGGCCGGGGCTTCGTCCTCTCCCGCGCCTACGGCTCCCTGCAGGCCGGCGGGTACAGCGGGCAGCAGGCCCTGCCGACGGGCCCGTGGGCGGACAAGCGCACCACCGTCCACTTCACCGGGGACACCTCCTCGACCTGGGGCATGCTCAAGTTCGAGGTCGGCTACACGCCGGGTGAGTCCGCCGCGACCGGCATGGCGGCCGTCACGCACGACATCGGCGGCCACAACGACACGACCGGGCTGACCGGTTCGGAGACCTACGACGACAACGGCACGCCCCGCACCACGCACAGACTCCCCGACGACCTGTACGCCCGCTGGGTCCAGTTCGGCACCTTCCAGCCGGTCGACCGGCTGCACAGCAACCACAGCGACCGGCTGCCCTGGCAGTACGGCACGGCGGCGCGCACCTCGGCCGACGCGTTCCTCAACCTCCGCGAGCGACTGGTCCCGTACACCTACTCGCTCGCCGAGGAGGCCCACCGCACCGGCCTGCCGATCGTGCGCCCGGCCTACCTGGAGTATCCCGACGAGCCCGGGGCCTACACCGCGGCGGACAGCGAGTACTTCTACGGCTCCGACGTCCTGGTCGCCCCGGTGACCACCCCCGGCTCCTCCGCGACCACCTCGGTGTGGTTCCCGCCGGGCCGGTGGACCGACTACTTCACCGGCAAGACCTACACCGGCGGCGCCACCCACGAGGTCACCACCGGTCTCGACACCATGCCCGTCTTCCTCAAGGCCGGCGGCATCCTGCCCACCCGCTCCCACGACGTCACCGATCACGACCGCAACCCGCTGACCGACGTCACGCTCTCCGTCGCGGCCGGCGCCCCGGGCTCGTACAGCCTCTACGAGGACGACGGGGCGAGCCCGCGGAAGACCAAGAGCGCCACGACCCGCGTCCGCTACGAGGAGAAGGGGACGCACCGCACCGTGACGATCGACCCGGCCAAGGGATCCTTCCCGGGCCAGGTCCAGCACCGCACCTGGACGCTGGCCCTGCTGGGCACGCACACCGCCCCCAAGCAGGTCACCGCGCACGGTGTCCGGCTCGACCGGGACGCGTACCACTGGGACCGCGCCACCGGCGTGCTCAGCATCAAGCTGCCACGCCACAGCGTGCACGCACCGGTCACCGTGACCGTCCGCTAGCGCGCGGGTGATCTACGCGCCATAGGCGACGACATCGGCCACGGTGGCGTTGCCGCCGCAGATCACCAGACCGAGCCGCGTCCCCGCCCCCGTCTTGGCGAGGACGCGGCGCGCGGCCGGGAGAAGGCAGCCGGCCGCGGGCTCCGCCCAGACCTTGGCGTGCTCGGCCAGCTCGCGGACCCCGGCGAAGGCCTCCGCCTCCGGGACCACCAGCACGTCGTCGACCAGGTCGCGCACCATCGTGTACGTCATCGGTGACACGGTGGGCGCGCCCAGCGTGCTGATCCGCGAGTCCACGTCCACCGGCACCGGACCACCCCGGGCCAGCGCCTGCGTCATCGCGTCGGCGCCGGTGGTCTCCACCCCCCACACGCGCACGCCGGGCCGCCGCGCCCGCAGCGCCGCCGCCACCCCGGCGATCAGGCCGCCCCCGCCGATGGAGACGAGTACATCCGTCAACGGGCCCGCGTCCGCCGCGAGTTCGAGACCCACCGTGCCCTGCCCGGCGATCACCACCGGGTCGGCGAACGGATGCAGCAGCGTGCGCCCCTCGGCCGCCAGCCGCTCCATCAGCGCGAACGCCTCCGCCATGGTGGCGGTCAGCCGGACGTCGGCGCCCGCGGCCCGGGCGATCTCCACCGAGCGGGCGGGCGCGGTGCGCGGCATGACCACGGTGGCCCGCACCCCGAGGGCGGCCGCCATCTCGGCCACGGCGACGCCATGGTTGCCGCCGGACACCGCGACCACGCCGGCCGCGCGCTGCTCCTCGCTGAGCGTGAGCAGCTTGGCGACGGCGCCGCGCGCCTTGAACGAGCCACTGCGCTGCAGCAGTTCGAGTTTGACGGTGACCGGGACGCCGAGCAGCGCGCTCAGTCCGGGGCTGGCCAGTGTGGGGGTCCGCACCACGTGCCCCGCGATCCGCGCGGCGGCGGCCTCCAACTCCTCGACACCGACCACGGTTTCTCCCCTGGGTGAGCGCTGCTGCGTGTCCGCCTGCACGATACGCGGACGCGGGGCGGGAGGCCGTCCGGGGTGCGGACACCGGACGGAGGGGAGACAGGGCGGACGCGGGAGCGGAACCAGGGAGTGCCGCACCGGACACCCTTTGCCGGACCGGCAAGTTTGCGTGCCGTTCCGGCGGCCCGCGGGCATCATCGAGGACGAGCCCCGGACGGCAGGGGCGACGCAGGTGACCAGCGGTGCGGCACGGCACCAGGAACGACGGGAGACGCCCGATGGCGGCAGAGCACGAGCACGACGGGGGCGGCGCGCCGGACGAGAAGGCGGCCGCGGCGATGTTCGAGCCGGCGGGCTGGGACGAGCGGTACGCGGGGCAGGAGCGGTTCTGGAGCGGCGAGCCCAACCCGCAACTGGTCGTGGCCGCGGGGGGCCTCGCCCCCGGCACCGCGCTCGACGTCGGCTGCGGAGAGGGCGGCGACGTCATCTGGCTGGCGGGCCGGGGCTGGCGGGTGACGGGCGCCGACTTCTCGGCCGCGGGCCTGGCCCGCGCCGCCCGCCACGCCGAACAGGCGGGCGTGGCCGACCTCGTCGACTGGTGGCAGGTGGACGCCCGGGCCTTCGACGCGGGCGACCGCTCGTACTCCCTGGTCACCAGCCACTACCTGCACGCCCCCGACGGCGGCATGGTCGAGGTGACCCGGCGCCTGGCCACGGCCGTCGCCCCCGGCGGACTGCTCCTCGTCGTCGGCCACGCGCCGACGCCCGAGTTCACGCAGCAGCTGTCGGAGAACCACCGCAAGGCGATGTTCCTCGCCGCGGACCTCCTCCCGGCCCTGCCGGACGACTTCGAGTCCGTCGTCGTGGAGCAGCACCCCCGCACGCTCAAGCGGGACAGCGGGCCGGTCGAGGCCGAGGACTCGGTCCTGCTGGCGCGCCGCAGCAAGGGGTGAGACCCCTGAGGCACCGCTGCGCCGCGTCACATGGCGTGTCGTAGGCGCAGAGCCGGTGCGCGTCATCGCGTACGACGTACTCGCGGGAGTAGGCGGCCCGGCGTGGGCGAGACGCGGCGAGGCGCCCCGGCCGCGAGCCGAGTCGGTCCCGGGAAAACCCAGACCTGTACAACCGGGAAGCCCGGGAAGCCCGGGAAGCCTGGGAAGCCCGGGAAACCCGGGAAACCCGGGAAAACGGGAAACCCGGGAAAACGGGAGACCCGGCGCCCATGGTGCCGGGCGCCGGGTCTGCACCGATGAGCGGTGCGGCGGGGGCTCAGTCGCGCGGCTCCTGCGCACGGTCGGCGTCCACCGTCCGCGGGCCCGAGACCGTCAGCGCCACGGTGAGCAGGGCGGCCAGCGCGGCGACCACCGCGGCGAGCGCGGGCAGCGCCGAGGGGACCCCGGCGGGGTGCAGCACCTGCGCGAGCGTGCCGGAGCCGAGGCGGTCGTCGAGGAGGTGCCCGACGGCCAGCGCCCCCGCGACCAGCGTGCTCTCCACGGCCACGGAGAGCGAGCGGCTCACGCAGAGCGCGATACCGGCCGCGGCGCAGATGGCGGAGACGCCGAGCGATGCGGAGACCCCGGAGAGGGAGGCCTGCGACCAGTCCATGGGGAAGTGCGCCGCGGCGCAGAGCAGCATCAGGACGCCCGCGATCCGCCGCATCCACACCAGGGACGCGGTGCCGTTGCCCCGGGTGCGCGCCTGCGGGGCCTCGGCGGCCGTGTCCGGCGCGACCTGCTCCGGAGCGGCGGGCGGCGGGACCGGCGCGGGCTCCGGCACGGCGTCCACGACGGGCGCCCCGCCGGCCCCGTTCTCGCTGAGGCTGTTGATGAGCTGCAGCAGATCCTCGACGGAGCGGCTGGTGGCGGCGGCGTGCACGGCCTCCGTGCCACTGTGCGGATCGTTCGGGGGGCTGGAGAGCAGCTGCACGAGCCGCGTGACCTCGGGGATGGGCCGCTCCTCCGCGGCGTGCCGGATGGCCTCGTCCATCCGGCCCGCGGGGTACTCCGGCGGCCCGAGGAGCTCCACCAGGCGGGTGACGTCGTCCACGGGGCGCACGATCGCGGCCAGTCGGAGGATGGACGCGGCGGTCGGCGCCCCGTCAGGTGTCTGTTCCAGACGGGTCACCAGATCGGTGATGTCCTCCAGGGGCCGCGAGACGACGGCGATGCGCAACAGCCTCTCGACCGCCTCGGCGTCCGCCTGGGCGGCAGCCGCGTCCAGAGGAGCCGGCTCGGCGGTGGCGGCCTCGAACGGAGTGGGCTCGGCGGGGGCGGCCTCGAACGCAGCCGGCTCGGCGGGGACCGCCTCGAAGGGAGCGGGCTCGGCGGGGGCGGCCTCGAACGCAGCCGGCTCGGCGGGGACCGCCTCGAAGGGAGCGGGCTCGGCGGGGGCCGCTTCGAAGGAAGTCGGCTCGGTGGGAGCCGGTCCCACAGCAGGCGTCTCCACCGGCGCCGCGGGGGCCGCGGGCGCCGCGGCGGCCTGCGGCACCGACGCCACCGGCGCCGGAGCGGGTGCCGCGGCAGGTGCCGGGGGCGCCGTCGTCGGCATGGGCGGCTGCACCGGAGCCGCGGTGTCGGCCGTGGCGGCGGCAACCCCCGCAGGGGCGGCGGCACTCGGGGGAGTGGCGGGCGCGGGCGGGGCGGCGGGGGCCGCCCACTCCTGCGTGACGCCGAGGTCGATGTCGGGGGTGTGGTGCGGGGCCCGGTCTGGCGGGGCGCCCGCCGTCCCGGTCTCCGTCGCCTGCGGCCACGCGGCCGGCCGGGCAGGAGGCGGGGGCGGGGCGGCGACCGGGGCGGTGCCCCAGTGTGCCGGCGCCGAGAGTCGGGGCTCGCCGGCCTCGGAGATCCCGGGCTCGGCAGAGAATGACTCAGTGGTCATCTTTGCTTCTCCATTCCAGCGGGCGTCCTCACCCCGCGCATGAGCGTTATCCCGTTGTAAGCACGCTCTTTTCGCTGCGCCACTGGAGGAGCCGCATGGCGGTACGTACTGCGCCACTTCGGGGAACGGCCGCGCGGCACGGCGCCGGCGGCACCCGGTGAGGACGAGATGAGGGCGGCCCGCTGACTCACCGTCCGCCGCGGAGCCGCGCGAGATGGACCGTCAGGTCCGCGGCCACCTCCACCCGGTCGGGCAGGATCCGCGCGATCTCGCGGAACACCCGCGCCCTGACCGGGGACGGCAGGACGACGTATGCGGAGACGGTGGAGAGGTGGCCGACGTAGTCGTGCGCGCTCATCGTGAGGCGGCGCTCGATGGTCTCCTGGCGGACCTCGGTGAACCACTCCGCCTGCCGCAGCTCCGTGCCCGGCCACTGCATGTCCTGGTCCGGCGGCGTCCCGTCGGGAGCGGCGATCTCGTCGTCCGTCAGGAACGGTGCCCGCGCCGCGTGTACGGCGTCCCGCACCGCCGGGTCCGCCGGCCGGAAGGGCCCGCCCCAGGAGGCGAACACCCCGCCCGGCTCCAGCAAGGTGGCCACCCGGGGCCACCGGCCCGCCGGTTCCGTCCAGTGCAGTGCGGCGGCCGCGTAGACCAGCCCGTACCGCCGCCCGGTACGGACCTCCTCGAAGGCGGCCCGCACCGTCTCGACGTGCGCCGGGACGTGCTTGCGCAGCTCGGCGAGCATCTCCCCGTCGGGCTCGGTCGCGGTGACGGCCACCCCGCGGCGGGCGAACAGCCGGGTCGCCTTGCCCGTCCCCGCACCGATCTCCAGGGCCGTCCCGACCGGCCGGCCCGCGTAGGCCGTCACCATGTCGAACAGCTCGTCGGGATAGCCCGGGCGGAAGCGTTCGTACGCCTCCGCCACCGCTCCGAAGCTCAGCGCGCGTCCTGCCATGTCGGGCATCGTGACACGGTGCGCCCGCGCCATGAAGGCCGCCGGACCGTCCCCAGGGCGCAGGGACGGCGCCGGCCGTGGGACGTCACCCGATCGTGGGCCCGGGGCGGCGGCGTCAGGACGGCGTCGCCCCCCGTGCCCCGGAGCGCGGCGGAGCCGTCGAGGCGCGCAGCACCGGTGCGGCCGGCAGCCGGGAGGTGACGGTGCGTCGGTGCCCGGTGACGAGGTCGTGGAGGCGGGTCACGGCCAGCGCGCCCACCTCGTGCAGCGGCACGTCGAGCGCGGTGACCGGTGGCGTCGTCGCGCCGAGCGTGCTCAGGTCGTCGGCGGCGGCCAGGCTGATGTCGTCGGGCACCCGGCGCCCGGCCACGGTGAGCCCGTGCAGCAGACCGAGCGTCAGGTAGCTGTTGTACGCGAGTACGGCCGTGGCGGCGCCGGGCAGCGCTCCCGATGCCTCGATGCCCGCGTCGAAGGTGGGCGGCAGCGGGCCGAGCACATGGATGCGGGCGCCCTGCTGCGCCGCCCGCGCGGCGAGCGCGGCCCGTCGCTGCTCGTCCGACCAGGAGCCCGCGGGCCCGCAGACGTAGGCGATGTCGCGGTGACCTTGCGTCAGGAGGTGGTCGAGCAGTGCGGTCAGACCGCCGACGGTGTCGGCCACGACGGCGGGGAGCCGGCCCACCTGGCGGTCGACGAGGACGAGCGGGCGGCGCCGGAAGCGCTCGCGCAGGGCCGCGTCCGTGCCCACCGGCGTCACCATGATCAGCCCGTCGGCCTGCTCGGAGAGCCGGTCGGCGAGCGCGGCCTCGCGCTCGGCGTCGTACTCGGACACGGCGATGAGCAGATGGCTCTCGGTCTCCTCCGCCGCCTGCTGCGCCCCGATGACCAGGGGGGCGAAGAAGGGGTTGGCGAGCGTGGGCACGATGAGCCCGATGAGGCCGGTGCGGCCGGTGGTCAGGGCGCGGGCCGCCGCGTTCGGCTGGAATCCCAGCCGGTCCGCCGCCTCCCGTACTCGCAGCCGCGTGGCCTCCGCGACCATGTCGGGACGCTGCAACGCGCGCGAGGCGGTGGCCTTCGACACCCCTGCCGCGTGCGCCACGTCCAAGAGTGTCGCCACTGCTGCCCCTGCCTGCCGTCGCCCGCTGTCCTGTCCGGGCCGTGTCCGGCCCGACGCGTCCGGCGCCGCCCCGGCGGTGTGACCCGAGTCCTGTTCTCTTTCGCCGTCCGCCGTGTCATGATACCTGCAACCGGTCTCTGCAACCGGTTTCAGAGACCGGTTGCAGAGACCGTAGCCACTTGGGTGACCCGTCCGCCCCCGCCCCCGCCGAGGTACCGATGTCCACCACCGCCCCGCCGACCGGCGAGCAGACCGGCGCCGACCCCGCGCCCGGCTCCCTCGTCGAACGGCTCTTCCGCGTCCGCGGACGCGGCAGCAGCCACCGCACCGAACTCGTCGCAGGCGCCTCCATGTTCATGGCCGCCGCCTACGCCGTCGTCGTGGTCCCGGGCCAACTGGCGGGCGCCGGAGTGCCGCACGGCGCCGCCACGACCGCCGTCATCATCGCCATCGCCCTCGCGACGCTCGCCATGGGGCTCGTGGCGAACCTGCCGTTCGTCGTCGCGCCCGGCCTCGGCGGCGTCGCCCTGATCGCGTTCACCATCGTCGGCCAGGACCACGTCCCGTGGAACACGGCCCTGGGCATGGTGTTCTGGTCGGGCGTCGCCTTCCTCGTGCTCACCCTGCTCGGCATCCGTGACCTCGTCACCCGCCTGATGCCGATGAACCTCAAGTACGCCATCAGCGGCGGCCTCGGCCTCTACATCGCGCTCATCGGCTTCCGCGACGCCGACCTGGTCGTCGGCAACGCCGGCAAGGCCGCCCTCGCCGTCGGCGACCTGTCGAAGCCCGCGGGGCTGCTCGCCCTGGGCGGCCTGCTGCTGCTCACCGCGCTGGCCGCGCGCAAGGTGCCCGGCGCCTTCCTCATCACCATCGCCGCGGTCACCGTCGTCGGCGTCCCGCTGGGCGTGACGGACGTCCCCGACAGCCTCTTCGCCGCCCCGGACTCGCCCGGGCCGCTGCTCTTCCACGTCGACGTCGTCGGCGCCCTCAAGCCCGAGTACTTCCCGTACGTCTTCGCGTTCTTCGTCTCCGAGTTCTTCTCCATGACCGGCACCCTGCTGGCGGTCACCGGCCGTGCCGGGCTCCTGGACAAGGACGGCAACATCCCCGGCGCCCGCCGCCCCTTCCTCGTCGACTCGGTCTCCGTGATGGGCGGCTCGGCCGTCGGCGCGCCGTCGATGACGGCCTACCTGGAGTCGTCGGCCGCCGCCGACGCGGGCGGCAAGACCGGTCTCGCGTCGGTCTGGGCGGCCTGCGGGTTCGCGCTGCTGCTGCTCGTCACGCCGTTCGCCACCCTGATCCCCTCGGCGGCCACCGCCCCGGTGCTGATCTACATCGGCCTCAACATGCTCGGCGCGCTCAAGAACGTCGACTTCAAGGACCCGACCGACGCCGTCCCGGCGGCCCTGACCGTGGCCACCACCCTCTTCTTCGGCAACTTCGGCACCGGCATCGCGACCGGCCTCGCGGCGCACGTCCTGGTCAAGACGGTCAGCGGCCGCGTCCGCGAGGTCGCCTGGCCGCTGTGGATCGTCATGATCCCGCTGGGCTACTACTTCTACACGCTCGTCCCGTGACGGCCCCCGGCCCCGCGACGACACCCTCCCCAAGGAGCACGAACCGCATGAGTGACCAGCACGACCTCCGGATCCGCGGCGGGCGCGTGGTGTCCACCTTCACCGGCGAGGAGTTCGCCGCGGACGTCCTGGTACGCGGCGACCGCATCAGCGCGGTGCTGCCCCCGGGCTCCCCGGCCCGGGCGCGCGAGGAGATCGACGCGACCGGCATGCTGATCGTGCCCGGCTTCGTGGACGCGCACATGCACATCGAGAGCGCCTTCCTGACACCGCAGGAGTTCGCCGCCGTGACCCTGGCGCGCGGCACGACGACCGTGCTCGCCGACCCGCACGAGATCGTGAACGTCGCGGGGCGGGACGCCATGCGCTGGATGATCGAGGCGGGGCGGCGGACGCCGCAGACCCAGCTATGGGGGGTGCCGTCGTGCGTGCCCGCCCTGGAGGGGCTGGAGGAGGCGGGCGCCGCGCTCGGCCCCGACGACATCGCGGAGATGCTGCGCTGGCCCGGCGTGATCGCCCTCGGCGAGGTGATGGACTACCGGGCGGTGGTCGGCGGCGACCGCCGGATGCACGACATCACCGCCGTGGCCCGCGCGCAGGACGCCATCCTGGACGGCCACTGCCCGAACCTCACCGGGGCCGAGCTGAGCGCCTACCTAGCCACCGGCGTCGACTCCGACCACACCAAGAACCGTACCGACGTGGTCCTGGAGAAGGCCCGTCTCGGCATGACGATGATGCTGCAGGAGAAGTGCCTCACCGCGGAGGTGGCCACGGCGCTGCTCGCGCTGCCCCAGCTGCCGCCGCTGTGCCTGGTGACCGACGACCTCGCGGCCGACCACATCGTCGACAAGGGCCACCTGGACCACATCGCCCGGGTCGCGGTGGCCGCCGGGTTCCCGCCCCACGTCGTGCTGCGGGCCCTGACGTGGACCCCGGCCCAGCGCCTGCGGCTGCACGACCGCGGCGTCGTCACCCCGGGCAAGCGCGCCGACCTCGTCCTGCTGCGCGGCGAACTCGCCGCGTTCGACCCGGCGCTCGTGCTCGTCGGCGGCCGGGTGGCCGGGCGGGACGGGGCGCCCGTACGGGCGGCGCACGACGACGCCGAGGCCGTCGTACCCCTCGGCAGCCGGATGGACGTCGAGCCCCAGGACGCGGACGCCTTCCGCTGGCGGGTGGAGCTGCCGGACGGTGTGCACACGTTCCGGGCGATGCGGGTCAACGAGCGGGACACCTACACCGAGGCGGCCGAGGTCGACCTCCCCGTCCGGGACGGCGAGGTGGAGTGGGAGGGTCGCACGACCCTCGTACGCGTCCGCAACCGCTACGGGCGTCCCGGCACGGTCTTCGCCCCGGTGCTGGGCCGCGAACTGGGCGACGGCGCCGTCGCCTCGACGTACGCGCACGACAGCCACAACCTTGTGACGATCGGTACGTCCCGCGCGGCGATGGCCACCGCCGCGGCGACCGTCGTCGCGGACGGGGGCGGGGTCGCCATCGTGCGGGGCCCCGCGGGCGAGACCGTCGCGGCACGCATGCCGCTGCCCGTCGGGGGTGTGCTCTCCGCCCGGCCCGCCGCCGACGTCGCCTACCAGGCCGCCGCGGTGCGCGCGGCGCTGGAGGCCTGGGGCTGGCGGCACCTCAACCCGTTCATGAGCGTGTCGACCCTGACGCTCGCCGTCTCGCCGGCCCTGAAGATCACCGACAGGTCGCTGGTCGACGTGGTCCGCCGGGAACCCGTGGGCGCGACGGTCGCGGGTCCTCGGTGACCTGACGCGGGAGAGCGTGGAGCCGCTGCGCGCCGGGCCGGCTCCGGACGGGGCGCGTCACGTGACGCCCGCCGCGTCGAGCAGGGCTGTCGCCGTCGACGTGGTCAGGCCCTGGAGGGTCTCCGCGCCCGCGCCCGCCCGCGCGCTGGCACCGTCGAAGACCAGGGTGAGCTGACGGGCCAGGAGGTCGGGGTCGTGGGCCCCGCCGCGCTCGGCCTGTTCGCGGAAGGCTCCGGTCAGGGCGGCCTTGGCGCGCAGGGCGACGACGCTCGCCGGGTGGGCGGGGTCCTTGAGCTCGACCAGGGCCGACAGGAACGGGCAGCCCCGGTAGCCCTCCTCCGTCGACGCCTGCTCCAACTGCTCGAACACGTACAGGATCTGCTCCCGCGGCGCCCGGGGGCCCTGCGTCCCGAGACCGAACCTCTGCCCGTACGCGGGCATCCGCCGCTCCAGGCTCGCCGCCAGCACGTCGTCCTTGCCGCCGAAGAGCTGGTACATCGACCGCTTGGACACCCCGGCGGCCCGGCACAGCGCCTCCACGCCGAGGGAGACGCCGTCGCGGTAGAAGAGCTCCATGGCCGCGTCGAGCAGCCGGTCCCGGGGGGACGCGTCGTCCGTACTGGTGGCCATGGGGCGAGATTACCTCCGTCGGACCGAGGGCGAAAACCGATCGGTATACCGCGGTGAGGGGGGGATCGACCGCTGCGAAGTGCCGGGCGTCGAGGCGAGGACGGCGCGCGGAGCGTCGTCGGAGGAACGGGCGCCGGACGCGGCGACGGGCCGTCAGGCGGCCAGCTGCGGGTAAAGGACCGCGAGGTCGGCCGAGAGACCGGCCTTGACCTGGCGGGTCACGTCGTCGGCGAGCACTTCGAAGGCTCCCTTCTCGATGCCGTCGAGCGCCTGTGCCGCCACGTCCGCGGGAGCGGACTTGGGCGCGTCGATCCTCGCGGCCATGTCGGTGTCGACGTAACCCATGTGGAGGCCGGTGACGGCGATGCCGCGCGGGGCCAGGTCCAGTCGCAGCGAGTTGGTCTGGGACCACAGCGCGGCCTTCGAGGCGCTGTAGGAACCGGTCAGGCCGATCCACGACAGGACGGAGTGGACGTTCAGGAGGTGGCCGCCGCCGTTGCGCTCGATGACGGGGACGAACGCGCGGGCCATGAGCAGCGGCCCGTAGAAGTTCGTCTCGAAGTCCTGGCGCACGTCGTCCAGCGGCGAGTCCAGGAAGGACGCGTTCGTGGACACGCCCGCGTTGTTGATCAGGATGGTCACGTCGCCCGCGGCCTGCGCCGCCGCCGCGACGGACGCGGGGTCGGTGACCTCCAGGGCCAGTGGTACCGCCCGGGTGTCCGTGACGGTGCGCGGGTCGCGGGCGGTGGCGTACACCTTCTTGGCGCCCCGCTCGAAGAGGCCCTCCACGAGCGCCTTGCCGATGCCCCGGCCGCCGCCGGTGACCAGGACGACTGCACCCTCGATCGCGGTCATACTCTCTCCGATCCACCAGGTGGAAACCGATCGGTTTCCTCGTGGGTCCGAGAGTAAACCGATCGGTTTCAGGGGGCAAGCCACCGGACGGGCCGGTGACGACAGCACCGGCGTCGGGGCGTGACATGCCTGTGCGCCGGCGGGGCGCACGGTCGCACGGCGTCTCAGCAGTTGATCAGGACGAGCTTTCCGGTGGCGCGGCCGGCCTCGCCGGTGCGGTGCGCCTCGACGACGTCGCCGAGGGGGAAGGTGTGCACGCGGGGGAGGGCGAGGCGGCCGCCGGCGATGAGGTCCCCGAGGTCGTCGAGGACGTGGAGGGCGCGGCCGCCGTCGCCGCGGCTGAACGTCACCTGATGCTCGTGCGCGCCCGCGAAGTCGGCCAGGGTGACGACGTGCCCGGGCCCGCCGGCGAGGTCGATGAGCTCGGGGAGCACCCCGCTCCCGGCGACGTCCAGGGCCCGGTCGACGCCGTCGGGCGCCAGCGCGCGGACGTCCCGCACGAGGTTCTCGCCATAGGCGACAGGCTCGGCTCCGAGGGTCCGCAGGTACGCGTGGCCGGCCGGGCTCGCGGTGCCGATCACCCGTGCGCCGCGGGCCACCGCGAGCTGCACCGCGACACTGCCGACGCTCCCGGACGCGCCGTTCACCAGGAGCAGGCTGCCGCCGGCCACGCCGAGCCGGTCGAGCCCGCGCGCCGCCGTCTCGAGCGCGGTGGGCAACGCGGCGGCCTCGGCGAAGCCCACGGACGCGGGCAGCGCCGTCCAGTCGGACAGCACCGCCAGCTCGGCCTGGGCGCCGCCGTGTCCGGACAGCCCGACGACGCGGTCGCCGACAGCCGCGCCGGTGACGCCGTCGCCGACCTCGTCCACGACGCCCGCGGCCTCGTACCCGAGCGTCTGCGGCAGCTCCCGGTCCATCAGACCGGCGCGTTTCTTCCAGTCACTGGCGTTGACGCCCGCGGCACGCACCGCGATCCGCACCTCGCCGGGGCCGGGGTGCGGATCGGGCAACTCCACGATCTCCAGGACGTCGGGGTCTCCGAACCGGGTGAACCGGACGGACTTCATCGGGGCTCCGATCGGACGGCTGTCGGTGGCGCGGCCCGGCGGTCAGCGGGTCGCGTCCTGTCACCGTGACGATCGCACCACCGAACGGGCCGGTTCGGGCCGACCGGCCGTATGGCGCACCGTGCGCTCACCAGTAGTGCTTGCGCCCGCCCACCGCGTGACCGACCGCGCCGAGAACCCACAGGGCCGCACCGATGACGACGAGCACGATGCCGATGGTCCACAACACGGAGATGCCGGCGATCAGGCCGATGATGAGCAGGATGAGTCCGAGAACGATCATGGAGTCCTCCAAGCCTCAGAACTACCTCCAGTATGCAGCAACACCAGTTGCGGGGCGCGGGGGCGGATGCCACCCTTCGGCCGCCGCCACTGGCGCCGCGTCGGCCCGTTCGCCAGGATGGCCGCGTGAAAACGATCTCCTTCCCCCAGACCGGACTGCGCGCCTCGAACGTCGTCCTGGGCCTGATGCGCATCGCCGGACTCGACGACGAGACCGTCCGCGGGCTCTACGACAGCGCCCGTGAGGCCGGCATCAACACCTTCGACCACGCCGACATCTACGGCCCCACGCGGCACGCGTGCGAGGAGCGCTTCGGCCAGGCCGTCAGGCTCAGCGCCACCGAGCGCGAGTCGATCGTGATCCAGAGCAAGGTCGGCATCCGGCCCGGCTTCTTCGACTTCTCCAAAGAGCACATCGTGCGCACGGTCGAGGAGTCGCTCGCGGCACTGCGCACCGACTACCTCGACGTCCTCCTGCTGCACCGGCCCGACACCCTCGTCGAACCGGAGGAGGTGGCCGCCGCCTTCGACGAACTGCACGCGGCGGGCAAGGTCGTGAACTTCGGCGTCTCCAACCACACGCCCGGCCAGATCGAACTCCTGAAGACCGCGGTGCGCAGGCCACTGGTCGCCAATCAGGTCCAACTGAGCATCACCCACTGCCCGATGATCGCCTCGGGCGTCGCCGCCAACATGGGCGGCCTCGACCAGTCCGTGGACCGGGACAACGGCCTCCTGGACCACGCACGCCTGAACGGCATCACACTGCAGGCCTGGTCGCCGTTCCAGAAGGGCTTCTTCGACGGCGTCTTCCTCGGGGACCGCGAGAACTACGCGGAACTGAACGACGCCCTCGACGAGTTGGCCGAGAAGTACGAGGTGACGCCGACCGGCATCGCCGTCGCGTGGATCACCCGGCACCCGGCGAACATGCAGGTCGTGCTCGGCACCACCAACCCCGGCCGTGTCGCCGAGTCCGCCGCGGGTTCCGACCTCCCGCTCACCCGGGAGGAGTGGTACCGCCTCTTCCGCACGGCCGGACACGTACTGCCCTGACACCTCGCGCACACGTGTCTCCCGCGGTGCGCGCCGGGCCGGTGCCGATCGCACCGGCCCGGCACACCCGGGCCCGGCCGGTGCGCCGACCCGACGGGGCAGGCCCGCCCCCTATAGTCGCGGCCATGAGTCGTTGGCAGGAACTGACCGGCGGGACGTCCGGCGAGGAGTACGCGACACGCTTCGAGGCGCTGCGCCGCAGCGGCAAGGACATGCACGGCGAGGCTGCCCTGTGCAGCGCCCTGGTGCCGGCCGGCGCGCGCGTGCTGGACGCGGGCTGCGGCACCGGCCGGGTGATGATCCGGCTGGCGGAGCTCGGGTACGACTGCGTGGGGATCGACCTGGACGCCTCGATGCTGGACGTGGCACGGGACCGGGCGCCGGCGCTGCCCTGGTTCCAGGTCGACCTCGCCGCGTTCGACCCCGCCGCACTCGGCGTCGCCGCGGACTTCGACCTCGTGGTGGCCGCGGGCAACGTCCTGCCGCTGCTCGCGCCCGGGACGGAGGCCACGGTCGTCGACCGCCTGGCCGCGGCCCTGCGCCCGGGCGGCCTGCTGGTCGCGGGCTTCGGCCTGGACGCCGCCCACCTGCCCGTCCCGCCAGCCCTGACCCTGCCGGAGTACGACGCCTGCTGCGCGGCGGCCGGACTCGAACGCGTCGACCGCTTCGCCACCTGGGACGCCGCACCCTACGACGGCGGCGGATACGCGGTGAGCGTCCACCGGGCCCGCGCCTGACCGCCTGCCCTCCCGGCCGCCGGCACGGGGGTGCTCGTGCCTCCCGGCCGCGTGTCTCGTTGTCCCGGCATGACCATGATGTTCAACCGAGCACTCAGTGCCGCAGCCGTCGCCGGGATCGCCGGCGTCGCCGCTCTCACCGCCGGGACCCCCGCCTTCGCCGGCGCCGCACCGGCGTCCCCGGGTGAGCGGGACGACGTCGTCGCCCGGACCGCCGTCGTCGACGACGCGGCCCCGGACGCGCCCGGCGACCACGCGCGGCGCCCCGGAAAGTCTCCGTTGCAGGTCCTCACCGGGGCCCGGCCCATCGAGACCATCAAGAACGCGAAGGTCCTCGACAACTCCCTGGAGACGACCTGACGCGTGCCCCTACGCCCGCCCCGACGCAGAGGGGGGTGTCCGGGAGTCGTACGCGGCGCGCGCGTCGTCGATCCGGGCGAGGTGGGAGATGCTCCAGTCGAGCAGGGGAGCCGTGGCCTCGCGCAGGGTGACTCCCATCTCGGTGAGTTCGTAACTCACGTGCGGCGGCATCACGTTGTGGACCGTGCGGGTGAGGATGCCGTCCCGCTCCAGGCTGCGCAGCGTCACCGTGAGCATCCGCTGGCTGATGCCGTCGACGGCCTTCTTCAGCTCGGTGAAGCGGCGCGGTCCGTGCCGCAGGGAGCGCACCACCAGCAGCGACCACTTGTCACCGACGATGTCGAGCACCACCCGGGTCCGGCACGCGTCGCTGGACCGCGCGGCCGACGGCGGCCCGCCCGCGGCCTCCTCCATGGTTACCTCCAGGGAACCGGGGCACCAGAAAGTGCCTTATTGCCTGTGGTGCGTGGTGTGCACCAGCATGTTCTCAGTACTGGAACAGTACCGAGGCACGAAAGATAACCACACACGTAGGCCGTGCCGTTTCCCCCCGCTCCGCGAAGAAAGAACGGTGCACGCATGTCCACCTACCTGCTCGTACACGGCGCCTGGCACAGCGGACGCAGCTGGGAGCGCGTGGTGCCGCTGCTGGAGGCCGCCGGACACCGGGTGTACGCGCCGTCCCTGACCGGCTACGGCGACCGCGTGGACCTGCTCGGCCCGCAGGTGGGGCTCGACACACACGTCGCCGACGTCGTCGGGCTGATCACCGGGCAGGACCTCCACGACGTGATACTCGTCGGCCACAGCTATGCGGGCCTGGTGATCTCCTCCGCCGCCAACGAGGTGCCGGAACGCGTCGCGCACCTGGTCTACCTCGACGCGATGGTCCCCGAGGACGGCGAGAGCGCGGCCGACGTCCAGCCCGTGACCCGGCGGCTGATCGAGCTCGCCGAGCAGTCCGAGAGCGGCTGGCGCGTGCCGCCGCTGCCCGAACTCCCCGCGCCCTTCGGCCTGTTCGGCGTCACGGACCCGGCGGACGTCGCCTGGCTGCGCGGGATGCTCTCGGACCAGCCGGTGCGCTGCCTCCAGCAGCCGGTGCGGCTCGACAACCCGGCCGTGGACGCGATCGCGCGCACGCACATCCACAATGTCGGCGCCACCCCCGAAGGCATCACCCGCCGTCCCGTCCCCGCGACGCAGCCCAACGGTGCCCCCGCGCAGGTCTGGGAGCTGCCGACCGGCCACGACTGCATGATCACCATGCCGGCCGAGCTGAGCGAGCTGCTCCTGAAGCTCGCCTGAGCCCCGGCCCCGACCGGGACCGCGCGCGGGCCGCTCTGGCCGCGCCCGACCCGCCGGACGCCCGGGTCAGTCGACGTCGGAGCGGGCGGTGCCCATGGACAGGCCGGCCACCCAGTTGATGGAGGCGGTGCTCGTGTCCGTGCCGAAGTAGGTGCCCCAGCGCGGCTTGTTGCCCAGGTCGTCCCAGGTCCGCGCGCCGGTCCTGGAGGCGAACTCGGTACCGTCCTTGTACACGGACAGGGTGCCCGCGCCGCCCGCGTCCGTGGTGATCCCGAGCTGGACGGAGTGCCACTCCCCGGCCGTCCAGGGCGTCGTCCCGATGGAGGTCCAGGTCTCGCCCGGCGCCACATACCAGGCCTTGAGCTGATCGTCCTCCACCTTCATCAGCACGGGGTAGTTCTGGCTGTTCTGATCGTTGGTGCCGTTGGACTTCCACTGGAAGACGGTCTGGGCGTCGCCCGTCTTGGTCATGGAGTCCCAGCCGAACCAGTACGTGCTGTCGTCCTTGAAGGTGTACTCACCGGCGGGGGTGCGGACGCTGTGCGCCTCGCAGCGCGGCGACCCGACGGGCTTGTTGAACTTGAAGAACGCGCCGTGCCCGTCGTCCCAGTTCCCGGTGGTGACGGAGCCGGGGCTGTCGCAGAGGGTGGTCACGAAGACGCCGACGCCCTGGGCGGCGTCCGCGTCCCAGAGCACGGACGCCTGCGCGGGGGAGGCGGCCAGGACCGTGGCGCAGGCGGTGGCGGCGGCGGTGCAGATCCAGGCACGCAGTGGGGTGCGGTACACGGGTCACCTCGTCGGTAGGTGGGGGACGGGTCAGCGCGCCGGCCGGAGGGGCTGGCGGGCGGCTCCCGCACCGTTGTAGCGGGGATCGACCACAACGCTCAATGTTTCTCACCGAATTGATCGTATTGATCGTTCGCTCCAGCGCTGCGCTTCGAAACAGCCGGCCGCGGGCTTTCGTACAGAGGCGGCGCGGTACAGCGGCCGGGGCGGGCGGACGGGCGGGTGGGCGGCCGTGAGGTGCGGCCCCCGCCTGGTCAGCTGGGGAGGGTGGGTAAGGTGCGGGAACTGCACGGGTGTGAACTCCTGGCGGGCTGCCGCATGACCGACCGCACCGACTCCTGGGCGTTCGTCCACCGCTGGATCGTGCACGGCCTGGTGGGCGTGCTGCTCGGCGGGACAGCCGGATTCTTCATGGGCGGTTCGTCCGGCCTACTCGTCGGCGTGGTCATGGGCGCCATGGCGAGCTGCGTCACCGTCACCAGCGGCCGCCGGCCGCACGACCCCCCGGAGTCCTGACCCCGGGCTCGCCGGCACCTCGGCCGTGGCGGCGCGCCTGCGCCGGCGCAGCGGCGCCGTCGCCCACACCGTCAGACCGACGAGGGACAGGATGATCGCCCCGCCGATCACGGTGGGGATGGCCGCGAAGACGGCGAAGATGATCAGAAGCTCGAACCAGCTGGGCTCGTCGCCCATGGTGCTGCCGCCTGTTGCCATGTACCGGAGGACGTCCGCCCGGGAACATCGGTTCCGGGCGGTGCCTGTACGGCCAGGCCGGTCCTGGGCGGGGTCCGCCCGGCGGTCGTCCCCGGCCGGTGCCCGCCCGTCGTCGCGATGAGTTCGACATGCGTGCACGCGGAGTACGGCACACCCTGGAGTGGCGCCGGGTCACACCGCGCGCTGCTCCGGCCCGAGCAGGCCGAGACGCCTTCGCTCCGCGACGCGGATGCGGGGAGCAGGGCCGGGCGCATCGCTACGTAGCCGTATGAGCACGACGGAGGCACCATGAATCCCGACTTCTGCGACGTCCCGCCGCTCTGTCCCACCTGCGGCAAAGAGATGGTGGAGCTCATGGAGGAGCGCACCCTTGAGCCCACGACGGGCGCGGTGCACCAGCGCTGGGCGTGCCCGGACAGCACGTCGGCCGGACACGACACGGAGCTGCGGCCGGAGCAGATGCCCCGGCCCTGAACACCTTCGTGGTCACACCTTCATGCCCGCGCGCTCACACCTCGATCGCCGCGACACCTTGCGGCTCCTCGTGGAAGTGCCGCCGCAGATGGCGTTCGACGAAGCGGTCCCCACGGCGTTCCAGGTGTGCGCGGCCTGCCGCCGTCCGGCCGAGTATCTGGTAGCGCAGGAGATTGGCGGCGATCACGGGCGGGACGGCCCAGGGGATCGCGGGCGGCAGCTGGAGGTCGCGCAGGCCGCGGCGGCCGAGGAAGTAGCGCAGCATGCTCAATAGCCGGGCCCGGGCGTAGGCGCGCCGGACCCGCGCGAAGTGCGGGAAATGCAGGTGGCGTTGGGCTTCCACGAGTGCGCCGGCCAGGGGTGGTCCCGCCGGTCCGCCGTAGCTCTGGGTCAGCAGCAGATGGTAGTTGAGGTGGTGCTGCCGGGACTCGCGGTCGCTGAGCCAGTCCGCGTCCACGCCCATGAGATGGCCGACGTACATCCACAGGTGCATGAGGGCACGTGACTCCGCGCGGCTGACGCGCACGCCGAGCAGACGGACCCCGAGGAGCTGGACCGCGTTGAACAGGCCGAGGGTGGAGGCGAGGTCCGACTGGTTGACGGGCAGGCCCCAGTGCTCGGTGTCCCAGCGTCCACTGCGCTCGAACCGGTCGTTGACCAGGGCGTGCATGAGGCGGACCTGCACCGTCAGCCGGAAGCCCTCGCCGCTGCGGCGCAGCGCGTCGGGCGCGGTGACCGTCGCCGCCCACTTCTGGGTCTCGGCGATCCTGCGCAGGGCGGAGTCGCCGAGCAGACCGCCCGTCTCGACGAGCAGCCGCGGCGGACCGTCGAAGCGGTAGGAGCCGATCAGCGCGAGGGGCAGCATCACGTCGACGGCGTTGCGGCCGAACCGGCGCGCCACCCGGCCTCCCTCGTCGATCAGGGCGAAGTCGACCCAGTCCGGCACCGCGTCGACCGCGGCGAAGAAGTCGCGTAATGCTCGCGGCGCGTCGGGCACCGCGTCGACGCCGTCGGCGAGGGCGTGCCGGAACTGGCGCATCGTGACCTTGTGGGGGTGCGCGGCGCCGGTGTGCCGCATGGCCCGGGCCAGCGCCGCGGCCGTCTCGTCGCGGGCGGTGAGCCGCTCGCCGATGGTGGCGAGCAGCCGTTCGTCGACCTTCCCGCTTGCGGCGCCCAACAGGCGCAGCGGCCGTGCGAGGCGCCGGTTGAGCTGCTCGGTCTCGCGGAAGCGCCGGGGGTAGGGGGGCGAGGGCGGCCTCGTCGGACACGGTTCGAACGAGGGCTCTCGCGGCGCGGACTCGTATGCGACCATGAGTCGATGCTGACGGCCTCTCATATTCGCGTTCAAGTCGCCTTCTGATGCCCACGTCACCACCCGGTCCGCCCGCCCGGCGCACGCCTCGCACTCGCGTTGCGGCCCGCAGGACTCCGCGCCAGGAGCGGTCCCGGGCCACGGTCGAACGCATCCTGGAAGCGGGCGAGCAGATCCTGGCCGAGTACGGCTACGAGGGTGCGTCCACGAGCCGCATGGCGGCCGCGGCCGGGCTCAGCCCCGGCTCGCTGTACCAGTACTTCCCGCACAAGGACGCGATCGTCTCCGCCGTGCTGGAGCGCTACAGCGACCGGCTGGTGGCGGGGGTCACCGCGCGGATGACGGGCCAGTTCGAGCAGCCGGCGCCGGTGATGGTCCGCGCGACCCTGGCCACCCTGCTCGACGGCCTGGACGTCGAGCCGGCGTTCCTGCGGGCCGCCGTCGTCGACGGTCCGCGGCTGGACGACGGCCGGGCCCTGCGCGTCTTCGAGGAGCGCATCGGCGAACTGGTCCTCGCGTACCTCACCACCCGCCGCGACGAACTGCGCACGGACGTCCCACTGGCCGAGGCGGCCTGGATGCTGGTCCGCACGGTCGAGCACCTCACGGTCCGCTATCTCCTGGACCGCCCGCCCATCCCGAGGGACCGGTTCCTGGCGGAGCTGACCCAGCTGACACTGAGCTACATCCGCACGACGCCGTGACCCGTGACCCGTGACGCCGTGACGCCGTGACGCAGTGACGCAGTGACGCCGTGAGGCCGTGACGTCAGGACGGGGCGGGCAGCGGACCCGCGCCCGTCGCCGTCTGCGGGAAAAGGGTTGGCCGGGAGGGGAAGATCCCTGCTACCTTTCCGGTGGCCGTGCGACAGACCGAGGAGGTGGTACCCGTGAACACAGTGAACACATGGGTGCTCCCCTTCGGGGTCACGGTCGGACGATAGGCAGGTCGTCCGGGAGCGCCGTTCAGCGCACTCCTTCGGAAGGTACGACCATGCACATCACCTCTGAGCAACGCCTCGACGACGGCGTCCTCGAACGGACATTCACTCTCGGGGACATCCCCGGCATCCTCTGGACGCCCGCGTCGGCCCCCGAGCCTGCGCCGCTGATCCTGCTCGGCCACCCTCCCCTCGGCCTCGGGCGGATGTACCCCCGGCTGGCGGCCCGGGCACGGCACTCCGCGGCGGACGGTTTCGCGTCGGCCACGATCGAGCTGCCCGGGAGCGGCGAGCGACCCCGCTGGCCCGCCCTCGACCAGGCCCGGGCAGAACTGCGCCGGGCGATGCAGGCCGGCGAGCCGGTCAGCGACGAGATCGTCGACGCCCTCACGCTCCCGCTCGTCGAGAAGCACGTCCCGGAGTGGCAGGGCGCCCTGGACGCGCTGCTGGCGCTGCCCGGACTCGGCGGTCCCGTCGGTTTCTCGGGCGGAGTGATCGCCCTCGGCGTCCGGCTCGCCGCGGTCGATCCGCGGATCGCGGCCGCCGTCCTGTTCGCGGGGAGTTTCGTGCCCCGCGCCACGTTCGAGGACGCGAAGCGGGTGACCATTCCGCTGCACGTCCTGTTGCAGTGGGACGACGAGGGCAATGACCGGGGGGCGTCCCTCGACCTGTTCGACGCCTTCGGTTCCGAGGAGAAGTCCCTGCACGCCCATCTCGGCGGGCACACCGGCGTCCCGGAGTACGCGGGGGAGGCCGCGGCGCAGTTCTTCAAGCGCCATCTGAGGTGACGCCTTAGAGGCTGGCCCCGCCACCATGGTGGCGGGGCCAGCACGGCCGACTCGCCGTCCCTCTACGGGAGTTACTGGTTCGACAGCGACAAGAAGGACGCGGACCGCTGACGGGCTGAACAGCACGGACGCGCAACCCCGCACTGGCTGAACAACGGACGACCGCCTGACAGGTGATCCGGCGTGCGGGAGACTCGCGTGGTGCGTGAGCGAGTGGAGGACCCGTCCGGCCTGGTGCTGCGGAGATGGGTGGCGGCCGATGCCCGGGCGGTGCTGGCCGCGTTCGCGGATCCGCTCATGCGCCGGCAGACCAACCAGCCGCTCGACCACGTAGCGGCCGCCGAGCAGTGGATCGCGGCGCGGGACGACCACTGGACCGCGGGCTCCGCGTACTCCTTCGCGGTCGTGGACGGCAGCGGCACCGTCCTCGGGCAGATGGGCGTCGGCCCGGTGGACCGGCGCCACGACGTCGGCTGGGTCTCCTACTGGACGACGTCCGTGGCACGGGGCCGGGGCGTAGCCTCCCGTGCCTGCCGCTCCCTGGCCCGCTGGGCCTTCGCCGACGCGGCACTCTTCCGGCTCGAACTGGGCCACCAGGTCGACAACCTCGCCTCGTGCCGGGTGGCCCGCGCCGCGGGGTTCACGGTCGAAGGACGGCAGCGGCAGAAGCTCTCCTACGACGGCGTCCGCTACGACGTAGAGCTGCACGCCCGGCTGGCGACGGACGCGGAGCCGCGCACGAAGGTGTGAGGTCCTGAAACCCGCCCGGCGAACGGCGGGGGAGGGTGCGGTGCGGATCAGGGCGTCGAGCCGGTCGGGGCGTTGCGTCGGTCAGGGCGTTGCGTCGGTCAGGGCGTCGAGCCGGGCGGCGAGGTCGGGGTGGCCTGCGGTCAGGTGGGGGCGGGCCGCGTGCAGAGGGGGGAGGAGGGTGGCGGGATCGTCGTGGGCGAGCGCGGCGTCGAGCTGGCCGACGGGCCGGCCGGCCGCGGCCGGGAGATCGGTGAGCGCGGTGATCTGCACGGCGATGCGGCGCAGTTCGGCGGCGTGGCGGCGGGCCCAGGCGGCCGTGGAGCGGTCGGCGGCACGCCGGTCCCGGGTGGCCTGCACCCGCTCCTCGGCCGTGGAACCGGAGGGGCCTGGGCGGTTGCGCAGGTAGCGGCGCTCGGCGGCCTGCCGACTGGCGACGCCGAGCGGGTGGGCGAGATCGGCCCAGCTGGCGCCCGCGTCACGGGCGGTCTCGATGAGGCCGGTCTCCCAGCCGGACAGCTCCTCCCTGATGCGCCGCAGCAACAGGAGGGAGGCCAGCGCCTGCTCGGGACCGGTCAAGGACTCGTGGCGGTGGTCCCGATCCTCCTCGCGGGCGGTGTGCAGCTCACCGTCGATGGCCTCCAGCGCAGCCGCGGCGGTGAGGAAGGAGGCGGGGCTCTGCGGGGCGGATCGTTCGGGTCGGCCGTCTGATGTCACGGGCCCTCCTCGTCAGCTGTTCCGTGGTGTCGCGGGACGTTGGTCATCGGTCGTCACCCCTCGGTCGCCACCGATGGTATGTCATCAGGTGGACGACATCGTGTTTGTCATCCGATGGATGACATGCTACAACAGTGTCAGTGCAGCGCATTGGCAGGTACTGCCCGAACCTTCTGGAGGTGTTTTCGCGATGTTGATGCGCACCGACCCGTTCCGCGAACTCGACCGTCTCGCCCAGCAGCTGACCGGCTCCGGCACCTGGACGCGACCCTCTCTGATGGCGATGGACGCCTACCGCGAGGGCGACGAGTACGTCATGGCCTTCGACCTCCCCGGCGTCAGCGCGGAGGCGATCGACATCGACGTCGAGCGGAACATGCTGACGGTCAAGGCGGAGCGCAGGCCCACGCAGAAGGCCGACGACGTGCAGATGGAGCTCTCCGAGCGGCCGCTGGGCGTCTTCTCCCGGCAGGTCGTGCTGGCCGACACCCTGGACACCGAGCGCATCAAGGCCGACTACGACGCGGGAGTGCTGACCCTGCGCGTCCCGATCGCCGAGCGCGCCAAGCCCCGCAAGATCACCGTCGGCGAGGCGTCCTCGCGCAGGGAGATCTCCGGCTGACCCCTCGCGGCCCCGGCCCGCGAGAGCCGGGGCCACCTTGGTGGCGAATCGGCGCCCGCCCTCGTGCGGGCGCCGACCGCCCCCCACTGATGAACACCCCTCGGTACAAGAAAGGCAGTCACCGCAGTGATGTCCGCCCTGCGTGTCCCGCGTCAGCACTCCTCCGCGATGACGTTCGAGCAGATGCTGGAGAAAGTCCGCTACGAGGGCGCCTACCCCACCCGCGAGCGAGCCGAGGAAGTCACCCGCCTGATCCTGTCGGGCCTCGGCCGGCAGCTGACGGGCGAGGAGCGGGTCGAGCTCGCCGCGCGTCTGCCCCGGGAAGCGGCGGCCGTCCTCACCGCGGAGATCCCCACCATGGAACCGCTCACCGGATGGGGCTTCGTCAAGGAACTCGCCGGTCGCGCCGGAGCCACCCCCGCCACGACCCGCTGGGACACCGGGGCCGTCCTCGCCACCGTCGCCCACCTGGCCGGTCCGGAGCTGCTCACCCGCATCCTGCGCCAGCTCCCCAACGGGTACGCGCTCCTGTTCGGCCGCGCGGAGCTGATCCAGGCCGCGTGACGGCGGGAGGGGTCCGCGCCCCGCGCCGCGGCGTCGGCGTGCTGGTGGGCGGGGATGACGTTCCGCACACCTACGTCATCCCCGCCCCCGCCCACACGCCCCCCGGCGACCACGCCGACGCGCTCGGACCGGCGGAGCCCGGATGCCCGGCGCCGCCGTTCCGTGCCGACGCCGGCCGATGAGTTCCGCCCCGGTGGCCGGTCTCACCTCCTGACAGGCACGCCCCGCACCGCGGAACTCAGGAGCGCATCATGACGGCCACGTACACCTTCGACGTCTTCTCCAGCCTCGACGGTTTCGGCGCCGCCAGTGGCGACTGGACCGGTTACTGGGGCAAGCAGGGCCCCGAACTCCTCGACCACCGACTCGCCCAGTACGACGAACCGCAACGCATGGTGTTCGGGGCCCACACGTATCGGGCGTTCGCGCAGATGCTGGCGGAGAGCACCCAGGACTCCGACGTGCGGGACCCGTGGGTGACGCGGATGCGGCACCTGCCGGCGACGGTCGTGTCGACCACGCTCGAAGGACCCCTCGACTGGCCGGACGCCACCATCGCGCCGGGCGACGCCGTCGATGTCGTCGCCCGGCTCAAGAAGGAGTCCGAGGTGCCGCTGCGCTCGCACGGCAGCCTCGCCATGAACCGGGCCCTGCTCGCCGCCGGCCTGGTCGACCGCGTCCAGGTGACGCTCTTCCCGGTGATCACCGGCCGCACCGGCCTGGCCCCGATCTTCGCCGGAGCGGCCGACTTCGACCTGGAACTGATCGCCCACCGAACACTCGACACGGACATCCAGGAACTGGTCTACCGCCCCACGCTGCACCCTTGAGCCCGACTCACTCCAGCCGCGGGCCAGGCAGAAACAACGCAGAAGAAGCGCGGCGGCCGGTCAGCCGCACCCCGGCGAGCCGCCCCCTCAGGCACCCCTGACCGCCTTGCCCACCTCCGCCGGTGAGGCGCGGACCTGTCCGCGCGGGCACAGCCGGCTCATTGGGGGCCGAACGAAGGAGGTGCCAGGCGCGGCGCTCCCGTGCCGCGTGGCTCGCTCGTAGCCTGCGGAAGGCCTACAGAGGGTCTGCGGCAAGCGGCAGGTCCGAGGAAAGGCCGCAGAAGGCTGCGACCTGGTCACTTGAGGAGACGCGCGCATGGCCGTCGGTTCCACGATGCGGCCCGGGCGCCACGAGGTCCTGCCCAGAAACCGTCCCCCACACCCTCCCGGCGCGACGCGCTCCCGGTGGTCGGTCTGGTGGCCGTCGCTCGCGGTCGCGCTGCCCCTTCTCGCCTACGTGGTCCTGATCGGGCAGGTCGAGCCGTGGATCTGGGACTACGGCCAGCACGCGGCCGTCATCGACCGGTTGCAGCATGCGCGGGCCCACCCCGGCAATCCGCTGCTCGACATCCCGGACGGTTCCAGCCCGTACTACACGCCGTTCACGGTCGCGGCTGCTCTGGCCGGCCGGGCTCTCGGTCTCACCGCCTTCGGCACGATCAAGATGTGTGCCGTCGTCAACGGGGCGATGCTGCTGAGCGGTGTCTGTCGCCTGACGCGGCTTCTCAGCCCCAGCCGTTGGGCGCCGCCCGTCGCGCTGCTGTTCACCCTGTTCCTGTGGGGGCCGGTGGGTTTCCTGTGGGCGGGCTTCCACAACGCCTTCTCCCTAGCTCTCAACGCGGGCTTCCCCAGCTGTTTCGCCCTGGCCATGGCCCTGCATCTCTGGGTCGGCGCCGCCCGCTGGGCGCGGGTTCCCCGGCCCTGGCTGCTCCTGCTGATGACACCCGCCGCGGCCGTGACGCTGATCAGCCACACCATCGCCGGTGTCGGCGCGGCCCTCGGCTGTCTCGCCTTCCTGGCCCGCCCGCTCCTGCGCCTGACCGCTGGCCAGCGCCTCCAACTCGTCGCCGCGGGGCTCGTGTGCACCGCGATGGTCGTGGCGTGGCCGTACTACAACGTGCTGACCCTGGTCGGCTCCGACCAGCTCGACCACCTCCATGCGCGCGTCTACAAGAACGTATGGGGGGTGTACGGGTTCGGCGCCCTGGGGCTCGTCGCGCTCGCCGGACGGCTGCGCCGGGACGCGCTCGACCCCCTGGCCGCGCTGGCCGGGGCCGCCCTGCTGCTGGTGGTCCACGGCTACTGCACCGGTGCGTACACGCTGAGCCGGATGAGCGTCTTCGCCATGATCGCCCTTCAGGTGGCCCTCGCCGTCGAGTCGGTGACCTGGTGGCGCGGGACGGCGCGCACGCGCCTCGTGGTCGTCGTCGCTGTGGCCGCGTGCGCCGTCGGGATGTGGGCCCAGTCCTCACCCCTGGTCTGGCTGGTGCCGAGGGGGCAGCGTGCCGTGGCCGAACGGGTGCTGCCCGAGCCGTACGCGCGGTGGGCCCACCTGGACTGGGCGGCCTCGCGTATGCGGCGCGGCGACGTGGTGGCGGCCACCGCCAAGCCGCTGAACCACCTGATCCCGGCCTACGGCATGTCGCTGGTCAGCCCGGCCTGGCCGGACCCGACCCTCAGCACCGCGGAAGCGGCCGCCCGCTACCGGGCGTTGCGCACCGTCTTCACGCCCGGCGCCGCCCCGGCGGCACGTCGGCAGGCCCTCGCGCGGTACGAGGTGCGGTGGATCCTGGCGACGCGGGAGCAGACGCCGCTGTTCTCCCGGATGCCCGGTGTCGTGAAGGCGGGGGAGGGGCCGGGCGGTGCTGCCCTGTACGCGGTGGAGTGAGCCCGCGAGGGGCGCGTGTCGCGGCGCCCCGGGACGCCGGGCCCGACCGGCCGCACTCACTCACCCGCCGACAACACCGCCGCGAGGCCCTCCCGCAGATCCCGCACGAAGAAGCCGGGCACCTCCAGTGACGGGAAGTGGCCTCCGGCCTCCGGAGACCTCCACCGCACGATCCGCCGGTACCGCTCCTGCGCCCACACCCGCGGGCACTTCTCGATGTCCCGGGGGTACATGGTGATCGCCGCCGGGACGTCGACCCGGAGCGCCGGGTCGAGCGCCCGGTGGCTCTCGTAGTAGATCCGCGCCGACGACGCTCCGGTCCGCGTCAGCCAGTACAGCGTCACGTCGTCGAGGACCCGGTCCAGCGAGACCGTCTCGAACGGGCTGTCCTCGGTGTCCGTCCACTCCGCGAACTTGTCCAGGATCCAGGCCAGTTGACCGACGGGGGAGTCCACGAGCGCGTAGCCGATGGTCTGCGGCCGGGTCGCCTGCTGCTTCGCGTACGCCGCCCGGTTCCGCCAGAAGTCGCGGGTGCCCTCGGCCCACTGGCGATCGGTCGCGGACAGCCCGTCCAGGGGCAGCCCGGGCGGCGCCTCGGCCAGCGTGGAGTGGATGCCGACCACGTGCTGCGGGAACCTGCCGCCCAGGACCGTGGTGATCACACCGCCCCAGTCGCCCCCGTGCGCCAGGAACCTGTCGTAGTCGAGCCGTCCCATCAGCTCCACCCAGGCGGCCGCGATCTTCTCGATGTCCCACCCTGGGGCGTCCGGCTTGTCGCTGTAGCCGAAACCGGGCAGCGACGGGACGACGACGTGGAACGCGGGCGCGTTCGCGTCGTCCGGGTCCGCCAGTTCGTCCACGATGTCGACGAACTCGGCGACGCTTCCCGGCCAGCCGTGCGTGAGGAGCAACGGCGTGGCGTCCGCGCGGGCGGAGCGGCGGTGCAGGAAGTGGATGCCCAGGCCGTCGATGGTCGTACGGAACTGGCCGATCCGGTCGAGGCGCGCTTCGAACGACCGCCAGTCGTACGACGTGCGCCAGTAGTGCACGACATCGATGAGGTCGGCCAGCGGAACCCCCTGGGCCCAGCGGCCGGGCCCCGGCGCGGCCCGGTGGACCGTCTCGGCCTCCGGGAGGCGCGCCGCGGCGAGCCGGGCGCGCAGGTCCTCGAGTTCGGCGTCGGTCGCACGGGCTTCGAACGCTTGCACATCGCTGGGCATGGGACCTCCCGGTCGTCGTCGCGGTATCGGCGGAGACGTGTCACTGAACCGTCTAAGCCGGTTCTTGCCCGTAACGGTTGTAGCAAGCCTCGGAGCCGGGGCGCAACCGGCTAAGGTGGTTCCATGCATGATCGGTTCCCCGAGTTCCGGCTCGGCAAGGTGCTGGCGACCAGCTTCACGGCGACGCTGACGGAGCGGTGCGGCGACGCCGTGGAACGCATTCCGGTGCCGCGCCGGCTCGCCGACTGGCTGACGGTCAGCGGCCTCGCCGTGGAGTCCTGCACCGCCGCGCAGCTCGAACTCGCCCGGGAACTGAGGGAGTCGGTGCACGCCGCGCTGACGGCCGCCGCGGTCCAGGACCCGCTGCCCGCGCCCGCCGTCCAGGTCATCAACGACCGCAGCGTGCAGGGGCGGGCCGCGGCCGTCCTGACGCCGGAGAACCACCGTGAGTGGCGGCTGAGTCCGGGGTCCTGCGTGGCGGACGCCCTGGGGGTCGTCGCTGCCGACGCGATCAGCATCCTCGCCGGTGAACGGGACGGGAGACTGGCCCTGTGCGCCTCACCGACCTGCCGGGCCGCCTTCTTCGACACGAGTCAGAGCCGGACCCGGAAGTGGTGCGAGATGAACACCTGCGGGAACCGTCAGAAGAAGGCGCGTTTCAACGCCAACAAGCGGTGATGCGACCGCCATGCACCCGCCGCCGTGATGCGGCCTCGGGAGCGGCCCGCGCCGCGTCGGGGTGCTCCGCCGGTCCCCGTCCCGACGGTCAGCTGGGCCCGAAACCGCCGTACGGCCGCAGCGGGATGATCTGGAAGCCCGACATCTCCTTCTGTGCCAGGGGCAGGGCCGCCACCGCCGTCTCGGCGTCGTGCAGCGAGTCGGCTTCCAGGAGGAAGCAGGCTCCTCGCGTGTCGTCACGGAGCCAGATCTGACGGAGCGTCCCCGCTGCGTAGAGTCCGCGGACCGTCTCGGTCTCCTCGGGCAGGACACCCGCGAAGTCCTCGTCGCCGAACCGGTCGCTGTAGCGCTCTGTGATCACCATGAATTGCACCCGCCGAAACTACCAAGCGCGGGAGCCTCGGCGAAGGCTCCCGCGCACAGCGCGTGCCCAGTCAACTCCCGCACCAGGCCGCCGTTTCGGAACCGCACTAGTGCAGATGCACTATGAGCGACCTGGGGCTGTGACACTATGAGTGCGTGACATCGCAGTGGAGTACCGAGGGGCTGCTTCATGGGCATCGGTCGTGAGGACCGCGGCGCGTCCGCGTACGCGGCGTGGGACGGTGCGGGGGACCCCGTAGCCGTGACGGTGCTGCCGTTCACGTTGCGGGCCACGCTGGAGTCGGGCGCGGCCCGCGTGTCGGTCGAGGGTGAACTCGACGCCATAACCGGCCCGTACGTCCTGCGGTCGGCGCTGGCGTGCCTGGCCGAAGGGCCGACGGGCGTCTGCCTGGACCTGGCCGGTGTCTCCTTCTGCGACTGCGCGGGGCTGAACGCCCTGCTCGCGGCGCGGTTGTCGGTCCTGGCCGACGGCAGGGACTTCGCCGTCGAGGGGATCGGACCGCGCCTGGAGCGGCTGCTCTTCCTGATCGGCGCCGAGGGGATCTTCACCGCCCGCGGGACGCCCGCCGACGCGGTCCCGGCCCCCCGTGCCCCCGCCGAAGAGGCGTCACCATCCACCACATCCACCACCACCGCCCCCGGGGAGTGCCCGCCCAGAGGCTTTCTGGCATGATCGTGCGGCCCGCCACCTGCAAGGAAGCCCCGATGTCCGAACCCCCCGCGTCCGGCCGCCCGGGCACCCCCGGCCGCCTTGGCCCCCCGGTCAGAGTGCTGCTGGTCGAGGACCACGACATGGTGGCCGAGGCGATCAGTCTCGCCCTGGAGCGCTCCGGCGAGCTGGAGGTCGTGGGGCGCGCGGCGACCGTGGCGGCGGCCCTCGCCGACCTGGAGCGGTCGAAGCCGGACGTCGTGGTGATGGACCGCCGCCTGCCGGACGGGGACGGGGTCACCGCCATCACCGACGTGCTGGCCCTGCTGCCGGACGCGCGGGTCCTCGTCCTGGCGGGCGAGGGGAGCGCCTCGGTGGCCGCGCGGGTCGCGGAGTCGGGCGGGGCGGGCCTGATCCTCAAGGAGAACGGGCTCAGTGAGCTGGAGGACGCGGTGCGCCGGGTGGCCGCGGGCGAGGTCGTCTTCGGCCAGGACCTGCTGGCGGACGTACTGGGACAGCTGACCGGCCGGGCGCCGGGACCGGGGGCCAACCTGACGCCGCGGGAGCGGCAGGTCCTGCACCTGCTGGCCGAGGGCCTCAGCACCGCCGAGATCAGCGAAGACCTCGGCGTGGCGCTGAATACGGGCCGCAACCACGTCCAGCGCGTGCTGGAGAAGCTGAAGGCGCGCTCCCAGCTGGAGGCCGTCGTGATCGCACGGCGCGAAGGGCTGGTCGAGTGAGGCCCGAGGCGGATCCGGACCGGTCGCTGCGCAAGGAGGCGGCCCCGCTGTCGGAAGCGGCGTTCACCCTGCTGGTGCAGGGGGTGCTGGACTACGGCATCTTCATGCTCGACCCCGAGGGTTACATCATCAGCTGGAACGCGGGCGCGGAGCGGATCAAGGGCTACACCGCGGCGGACATCGTCGGCCGGCACTTCTCGGTCTTCTACCCGCCGGAGGACCAGGCGGCGGGCAAGCCGCAGTGGGAGCTGGAGACGGCCGTGGCCGACGGCCGGCTGGAGGACGAGGGCTGGCGGGTCCGCAAGGACGGCTCCCGGTTCTGGGCGAACGTGGTGATCACCGCCCTCTGGGACGACAAGGGAGTGTTGCAGGGCTTCGGCAAGGTCACCCGCGACATGTCCGAGCGGCGCGCGGCGCAGCACGCCCTCACCGAGCGGCGCCGGTTGTTCGACCATCTCGTCCAGGCGCAGGAGACGGAGCGGCGCCGGATCGCCTGGGACGTCCACGACGACTCCATCCAGGCCATGGTCGCCGTCGGCATGCGGCTCGAACTGCTGGCGGACCGGGTGCCGCAGGAGCACACCGCGGAACTGGCCCGCCTGGACGCCTCGGTGCGCGAGGCGATCGGCCGGCTGCGCAGCCTCACCTTCCGGCTGCACCCGCCGGGCATCGACCGGCAGGGCCTCATCGACGGGCTCTCCAGCCACCTGGACGACGTGGTGGCCGCGTCGTGGCGGATGCCCTACTCCTTCGACCACGCCATCGACCGCGAACCCACCCCTGAGACGGCGATCACCATCTTCCGCATCGTCCAGGAAGCCCTGCTGAACGTCCACAAGCACGCCCGCGCCACCCGGGTCGATGTCCACATCGCGTCCGCCGACGGCGGCCTCGTCACGCACGTCGTCGACGACGGGACCGGCGCGCCGATGTCCCAGGACAGCACCCAGAACCACTTCGGGGTCATCGAGATGCGCGAGCGGGCCGAGACGGCAGGAGGCTGGTGGTCCATGCACAGCCGCCCGGGGACGGGGACGACCGTCGAGTTCTGGGTCCCCAACCCCCTGCCCACACCCGAGCCCGACTCGCCGGCCGGCGACGTCGGCGTGGCCCCGTGACCGCGGCGACCGAGCAGGGCACGCCGCGCCCGCCGCTGTCGGTCCTGCTGTGCGACGACAACCGGCTGCTCCTGGAGACCCTCACCGAAGTCCTGGAGGCGCAGCCCGACTTCCAGGTCGTGGGCACGGCCTGCGAGGGGGACGAGGCGCTGCGGCTCGCCGGCCGCCACCGGCCGGACCTCGTCGTGCTGGACGTCCGCTTCCCCGGCGGCGGCCACACCGTCGCCCGGAACGTCGGGCGGTGCTCCCCGCACAGCGTGATCGTGGCGTTCTCCGCCTACAACGACAAGGCGTCCATGGAGCACATGAGGAGCGCCGGCGCCCGCGCGTACGTCCTCAAAGGCGTGCGCAACCGCGAACTCCTCACGACCCTGCGCGGCGTGGCCCGTCCCCGCTGAGGACCGCCGCGCGCCGACCGGCTGAGCGTGCTCGCGCCTTCCCCGTCTGGACGTGGCGCCCCCAGCCGCGTAAGACTGAAAGAACCCTTTCGAAAGGACTCTTTCAGATGGGCGAACGACAGGCCCCGCCCCCGCGGCGGCAGATCACGGATCCCCGGCAACTGCGCGCGTTGGCCCACCCTTTGCGGCTGGCGCTGCTCCAGTACCTGATGGCGGTCGGGCCGCGCACGGCCAGCGAGTGCGCGGCCGAGGTGGGCGCGAGCGCCTCGAACATCAGCTGGCACCTGCGGCACCTGGCACGGTTCGGCCTGGTCGAACCGGCGGACGCCGCCGACCGGCGCGAGCGCCCCTGGCGCGCCGCCCAGATCGGCCTGGACTTCGGGGAGATGAGCGCCGACCCGGCCACCATGGCCGAGCAGGACGCCCTCATCGCCGCCGGCCTCGCGGAGGAGGAGCAGCTGACCCGCCGTTTCCTGGCGCGGCGGGACACCCTTGCCCCTGAGTGGCTCGCTGCGGCCCGGCTGGACACCTACGTCCTGCGCGCCACGCCGCAGGAGGCCCGGGAGCTGACGGAGAAGATCGACGCCCTGATCCGGCCCTACCTGGCCGCCGTGCGGGACGATCCGCCCGAGGACGCCGCGCTGACCTATACGGGAGTGCGTCTCTTCCCGCGCCTGGACGCGGCGGGGCACAGCGGATGACCGGGCACGGGACCGCCGTGCGCCACCCGATGCGGGAGCCGGCCTTCGCCCGCCTGTGGATCTCCGGACTCCTCACCGAGACCGGCAAGTGGACGCTGCAACTGGCGCTGCCGCTCTACGTGTTGCAGCTGACCCGCTCAGCCCTGATCACCTCCGTCGTCGCCATGCTGGGACTGCTGCCGAGCCTCATCGTCGCCCCCGTCGCCGGTACGCTCGTCGACCGCTGGGACCGGCGCCGCTTCCTGGTCTGCGTCAGTGCGGCGCAGGCCGCGCTGCTCCCGGTCCTGCTGCTGGTCGACGGCCCGGGCGACCTGTGGCTGGTGTACCTCGTCACCGGGGCCGAGGCGGCCCTCACCGTCACCTTCGAGACGGTGAAGAACGTGACCCTGTCGACCGTCGTGGCCGAGGAGCAACTGGTCAGCGCCAACGCCGCGATCGGCCTGAACGTCTCCCTCGGCCGGCTGATCGGCAGCCCCCTCGGCGGTCTGCTGCTGAGCGCGGCGGGACTGCCCCACGTCCTCGCCTTCGGTTCGGGTGCCTTCCTCGTCGCCGCGGCGCTGGCCTCGACGCTCCCCCCGACCGCCGCCCCGCGCCGGGGGAGCGGGGCAGGCGCGCGGTTCTGGCCCGGCGTCGCGGACGGCCTGCGCACCCTGCGCGACGTGCCCACCCTGCGCGGCACCCTCGTCTGCGTGGCCCTGCTGGCCGTCGCCCAGGGCATGTTCGTGGTGCTCTTCCTGCTCTTCGTCACCGGCCTTCTCCACGGCGGCGACGCGCAGGCGGGTCTGCTGCGCGGCGTGCAGGCCGTCGGCGGCCTCGCCGGGACCGCCACCGCCGGTCTGCTGACCCGCCGCCTCGGCGCGCCCCGCCTGCTTGGCGCCGCCGTCCTCGTCTTCGGCGCGGTCAGCGCCCTCACCTGGAACCTCTCGGCCACCACGGCGGCCCTCGGGATCCACCTGGCGCTGTTCACCGTCGCGGGCGCCCCCGCGGTGTGGCTCGCCGCGTCCTGGCTCTCCCTCGTCCAGGAGTCCGCGCCGCTGCCGGTCCGCGGCCGCGTGCTCGCCTCCGTCCTCGGCCTCGCCGACGGCCTGCAAGCCCTCGGCATGCTCGCGGCAGGCCTGCTCGGCGGAGCGGCCGGCACCCTGCCCGCCCTGAACGTCCAGGCCGCACTGATCCTGGCGGCCGGCCTCCTGGCCCTGAAACTGATCCCCGGCAGGCATCCGCCGATGGGCACAGACGGCGCCTGTCGCCCGCACGTGGCCAGGCACAACGGCCCGGCGCAGGCGGGGGAGCGGCGTATCAGCACCCATGCAGCCCCGCCCGCCACCGGGCCTGCCACCCGCACCACGCCCTGACAGGTGCCGGCCCGGTGCCCGGCGGCCAGCCACGGGTCCGGGCGCCGGACACGTGCAGCCGGGTAGCCCGGCCCCCGCTTCTCGGTGGTCCGTGGCAGGACAGCCGCGCCGGCGCGTCCGCGGGCATCGCCCCGGCGTCCCGGGGCGACACCGGGATCCGCGCGCGGATCGCCGCTGCGCGGCAGCGGCGGAGCGGCGCTCACCGGTCACCGCTCCTGGACCACCGGCAGGGCGGCGCTCACGCGTCCTCCGTCACCGCTCCTGGACCACCGGCAGGGCGGCGCTCACCGGTCCTCCGTCACCGCTCCTGGGACACCGGTGGAATCACCGATGGCAGCCGGGCACAGCCCGTCGAGACTGCGGTCTCAGTCCGACACGAGACTCGGTCAAGGAGGCACCCCCGTGCGCACACCCGCTCCCTTACGTCGGCGGCTTGTCACCGCCACGGCTTTGGGGACGCTGCTCTGCGGCGCCCTGCTCGGCACCTCGCTCGCGGCCCCCGCAGGGGCCGCGCCCGTCGCCGCCGCCCCCGCCGCGGCGAACCCCACCGTCACCACGCCACCCGCGGGCAGCCACGGCTTCCCCTTCCTCGCCGCGGCCGAGGACCTCGGCTCGTTCGGCTACACCGAGAAGGAGTACTTCGTCGCGGGCACCGCCACCGCGTACGCCAAGTCCGGCCTGTGGACCTCCGACGGCCGGTGGGACGTCCGCGCCTCCGGCACCGCCGCCTACAAGAGCCGCCTCCTGGTGCGCCGCCCGGCCGACCCCGCGAAGTTCAACGGCACGGTCGTCGTGGAGTGGCTCAACGTCAGCGGCCAGCTCGAAATCTCCCCGGACTACTGGTTCCAGCGGGACGAACTGCTGCGCCAGGGATACGCCTGGGTCGGCGTCTCGGCGCAGGCCGTCGGGGTCAACGGGGGCCGCGGCCCGATCAAGGGCCTCAAGGGCTGGGACCCCGCGCGGTACGGCAGCCTGGTCCACCCCGGCGACGCCTTCGCCTACGACATCTTCTCCCAGGCGGGCCAGGCACTGCGCACCCCGGACGGGCCCGACCCGCTCGGCGGGCTGCACGCCGACACCCTGCTGGCCGACGGCGAGTCGCAGTCGGCGGGCTTCATGACGACGTACGTCAACGCCGTCCAGCCGGTCTCCCAGGTCTACGACGGCTTCATGGTGCACAGCAACAGCGCGGTCGCCGCACCGATCAGCGGTGTCCTCGCCGACACCTTGCGGATGCCCGATCCGTCCCGGATCAGGACCGACCGGCCGGAGCCGACGTTCGTGGTGCTCACCGAGACGGACGTGCCGGGCGCCGCGAGCGCCCGCCAGCCGGACACCGAAAGCGTCGTGCACTGGGAGCTGGCCGGCACCGCGCACGGCGACCAGTGGGCCTACGACCTCGGCGACCCCACCCTGCGCAAGTCCGCGGGCGCCGCCGCGCCCTCGGCGGACTGCGCGGCCGGATCGGCACCCTTCAACGACGGGCCGGGGCACTGGGCGATGAACACGGCCCTGCGTCACCTGTCCGGCTGGGCCCGGGGCGGGGCCCGCCCACCGGGCGGTCAGCCGCTGAGCACCGTCCTGCGGGACCCGGCCACCGGGCTCGCCACTGGCGGAATCCGGCTGCCCGACGTCACGGTGCCCACCCGGACGCTCAGCGGGTCCCGCTCCACCACCGGCAGCGGTGTCTTCTGCGGCCTGTACGGCGCGACCGACCCGTGGAACGGCGACGCCGACGCCTGGGACCGGCACGACGAAGGCGACCCCTCCGACCGGTCCTTCCCCCGCACCGCGGAACCGGTGCTCAGCCGGCTCTATCCGACCCACGACGACTACGTCGGCAAGGTACGCGCCGCCGCCCAGAGGTCTGTGGCCGCCGGGTACCTCCTGCCGGAGGACGCGACGGCGATCGTGACCGCCGCGCAGGACTCGGGCATCGGCGGGTGAACCGGCGGGCAACGGCGGCCCGTCCGGCCAGCGTCCGCAACTGACCGGTGGTCATGCCTCGTTCCGCCGCCGGTAGATGACGGTCCCGCGCCACCAGCAACGGTGGCGCGGGACCGTTCGTCCCCGGGCACGACCGCTGGGCCGGGGGCCGCGCGTGGCAAGTGGATACACTCCGCGGGACCACGCGGCGCCACAGCGGCCGAGCCGGCCGCACACGGGGGATGCTTCACCGAGGAGATCCGCCTCGACCAGCTGAGCAACGGCTCGCAGGTCTGCGTCCTGTCCGACGCGGGCCACATCGCGGTGGCGACGTACCGCGGCACGTCAGGAGCGGCGGACCCGAGCACGTGCATCAGCGTCGACCTCAAGATCTGGCGGAACGCACAGGAACCGAAGGACGACCAGTAGACCGCGGACGGGTGATGCGGGCCTCGGCGCCGGAGGTGTCCGGGGCCGCGCATCCTCCTACTTCAGGGCTTGCGTGAGGCCCTCACCGGAGCCGGAGTGCTCGCCCAGCACTTGGCCGACGACCTGCTGGACGGGGTGCTGCGGGACGAGGTTGGTGGAGACGCCGTCGTCGTCCGCCGACGCCGGGTGCGCGGCCACGGCGGCCGCCGCGACGGTGAGGAACAGGACAAGGGTGCGCTTGGGATGCATCATGTCGTGGCAACGAGCGTCCCTCGTGCCGGGATACGCCCGGGTCCGGGGAACCGCACCTGAACGCGGGGCCGCCCACCGCTCCGCGCTTTTTCGCCGGTCACCCGAAGAGCGGGAACCGTCCGGCGTCGGCGCCGAGCAGGTGCCGCTCCGCCGCGGTCAGCCGCGACCGCCCGGTACCGGCCAGCGCGTACTCCTCGTCGCTCCAGTCCACCGGCACCGCGCGACCGAGCAGCCCGTCCAGCGCGCGCCGGACGTGCGCGAGCCCGGCGGCGCCCGGCCGGGGCGTGGCCGCCGGAAGGTGGGCGATCAGGTCCAGATGGTGGACCGTGGCCTCGACGCAGAGCGTCGCCAGCAGATCGCCGGCGGACAGGACGTGGCCCTGCGTGCCGACGAGGTCCCGGAGCTCACCGGCGCCGCGCTCCGCGGCGGTGACGGTCGCCGCCGCCGTCGTCAGATACAGCTGCCGCAGGGGCGCGAAGCGCGGGAAGACACTGGCGCCCACCCGGGCCCACCGTCGCTCGTCCAGCGAACCGGCCGTGTCCGGCTGCCAGTTCGCCCAATAGGTGACCGCGTCACGGTCCGGGGGACCCGCGGCGGGCGTGTGCAGCGCCACCAGACCGCGCTGCGCGTCGCCCACGCAGTGGAAGACGAGATCCCGGACGGCCCACCCGGCACACCCGCTTGGCAGCCACGACTCCTCCTCGCTGAGCGCGGCCACCACCCGGGCGAACCCGTCGTAGGCGTCCCTCAGCGCGCCGACCACCTCCGGCTCCGCCGTTCCCGCGTGCATGCCCCGCCTCCTGGTCGGTCGCCTCTCCGGCCGAGACCGGCCGTGCCGTGGTCCGCGCGCGGTCAGCTGCCGCCTTGTCGCGGCGCGACCGTGTCGATCCGACCGGCAGCCGCGGAGCGCCCGGAGGCAGCCGTGTCGTCGGGCGCCGCCAGGGTGGCCAGCAGGCGCAGCGCGTCCGCGGTGGGGCTGTCCGGGGCCGCCGACAGCACGATCATCTCCACGCCGGACTCGCCGGGCAGCGCGAAGTTCTCCTGGTGCAGCTCCAGGAGACCGACCAGCGGATGCCGGTAGTCCTTGCGCCCGTGGGTGCGTGCCCGCACGTCCGCGCGCGCCCACAGGCGGCGGAACCGCTCGCTGCCCATCGCCAGCTCACCGATCAACGAGGCGAGTCCGGGGTCGTCCGGGAACTGACCGGCGGCCAGGCGCAGATGGCCGACCACGTCGAGGGTGCAGGTCTCCCAGCCCGCGTACAGACCGCGCTCGGCCTCCGCCAGGAAGATGTGCCGGGCGCTGTTGAGACCGGGCAGCGGCCGGCCGTAGAGCAGGCCCGCCAGCCGGTTGCCGGCCAGCACGTCGAGGCGGTGGTTCACGAGCATGGCGGGGGCGTCGGAGATCAGGCTCAGCACGTGGGCCAGCTCCGGGCGGACGCGGGCCGCCGGCACCTTCGCGCGGCGCCGCCGCTGCCGGGCCAGCCGGTGCAGGTGCTCGCGTTCGGTCTCGTCGAGGCCGAGGACCCGCGCCAGCGCGTCGAGCACCTGCTCCGACGGCTGGGTCGCGCGGCCCTGCTCCAGGCGTACGTAGTAGTCGACGCTGACGCCCGACAGGTGCGCCACCTCCTCGCGGCGCAGTCCCGCGACACGGCGGCGGCGGTCGACAGGGATGCCGGCGGCCGCCGGATCGACCCGGGAGCGCCGGGTCCGCAGAAAGCCCGCGAGATCGTCCATGGCACCCAGTATCGCCGTCCGGCCGGCCGCGAAGGTGGCCCTGCCGGTACCAGGAAGTCCGGTCCGACGGTCATGGCGCCCCTGAACGGCCGGCCGCGCCCGCCCCAGACTCGGAGCCACCCCGATGCGCAAGCGTCGCCGACGCCGTCCCCGTGACGGCCCGCTCCTGAGGAGTCCCTGTGAAGACGCTCATCGTCCACGCCCACCCGGAGCCGAAGTCGCTCAACAGCTCCCTGAAGGACCTCGCGGTCACCACCTTGACGAACGCCGGACATGAGGTCCAGGTGAGCGACCTGTATGCGATGCGGTGGAAGGCGGCCGCCGACGCCGCCGACTACGGAGTCCACGCCTCGCACCCGCTGAGCGTCGCCGCCGACTCGGGCCGCGCCTTCGAGGCCGGGGCGCTCACCGCGGACGTCGTCGCCGAGCAGGAGAAGCTGCTCTGGGCGGACACGGTCATCCTCCAGTTCCCGCTGTGGTGGTACTCGATGCCCGCGATCCTCAAGGGCTGGGTGGACCGGGTGTTCACCTACCGCTTCGCCTACGGAGTCGGCGAGCACAGCGCCACCAAGTACGGCGAGCGCTTCGGCGAAGGCACCCTGGCGGGCACCCGGGCCCTGCTGTCGGTGACCACCGGCGGCCCCGAGTCGCACTACGCCCCGCGCGGGATCAACGGCCCCATCGACGACCTGCTCTTCCCGATCCAGCACGGCATCCTCTACTACCCGGGCATCGACGTGCTGCCCCCGTTCGTGGCGCACGGCAGCGACCGGATGAGCGGCGAGGACTACCAGGACGTCGCCAAGGCCTGGGAACAGCGCCTGCGCACACTGGAGACGACCGAGCCGATCCCCTTCCGGCGGCAGAACTTCGGTGACTACGAGATTCCCTCGCTGCACCTGAAGGAGGGTCTGGAGCCCGCCGGGCGCACCGGGTTCGGGCTGCACGTGCGTGAGGCGCGGTGAGCGCGGCCCGCTGAAGAGGGAGCCGGGCGGGGGGAACGGGGCCCGACGAACAGGCTGTCGTCGGCAGCCCCCGCACCACTACCCGCCCCCTTCTCCCGCTCGGGGCACGAGAGGCAGGGGCTGCCTCCGCGTGCCCGCCCTCGCGGCACGTACGCACACGTCACCCGGATGCAGCAGCCCGGACCGCGGCCACGCGGCCCAGCCCCGCCGGGTACGGCAGTTCGCGGGCCAGGCTCTCCACGGCCTCCAGGGCTCGGGTGCGGGCGTGCCCGGTCAGCGTCGCCGCGTGCACCACCCCGGCCTCCACCTCGGCGAGCCGCTCTCCGGTGGCGCGGGCCCGCTCGGCCTCGGCCGCGGCCGACCGCCGGGCCGCCTCGGGCTCGCCGGACAGGAGATGCGCCCAGGCCGTCAGGACGGGCGCGCGGGCCTCGCCGAGCGCCGCTGAGACCTGGTGGGGGAGGCTTCGGCGCAGCGCGAGTTCGGCGCGGGCCGTGCGCACCTCGAAGCGGGCCTGCTGGTCACGGGCCATCCCGACCGTCCGCTCGGCGCGGTCCAGCGGGGCGGAGGCCCGCGCGGGCTCGCCGGTCCGCATCAGCACCCGGGCGAGCGCGGCCAGCGCGTACGGCAGCGACCACGCGTCGTCGGTGTCGGCGCCCGCCACCGCCGTGTCGGCGAGGTCGCGGGCGGCCTCGAACTCCTGGAGCAGCAGCCGCAGCTCCGCGAGGTTCGCCCGCTCGAACGCGGCGGCCGTCGGGTCCCCGGACTCCTCGGCGAGGACCAGCGCCCGCTGCCCGGTGGCGACCGCCTCCCGCAGCCGGCCGCTGCGCCGCGCGTTCTCGCGCAGCACGGAGAGCACGGAGCCCAGCAGCGCCGAGTCCCCGTAGGCGCGGGCGGGATCGAGGGCCAGGTCCGCCGCCTCGCGGGCCTCCCCGAAGCGGCCGGCCAGCGCCAGATTGGTGGCCTGCCCGGCGTAGCACCGGGCCAGCAGGCCCTGACCGGTCACCCCGGACACCTCCCGGGTGGGCGCGAGCGCCTGCCGGGCGGCCTCGTAGCCCTCCGCGTACCGGCCCTGCACGCCCAGCACGACGGCCCGCGCGAGGTGGTGGGTCGCCGTCGGTCCGGGCGCCGTGTCCCCGGTGGGCGGATGCGCGGCCAGCACGCCCCGCGCGGCGCGCGCGTCCTCGGACTTGACGAGGGTCTCCGCGAGCCGGGCCGCCGCGAGGACGGTGTCGTCGTGGTCCTCGCGCCGCACGAACTCGTCGAGCGCGCGCCGCAGGACATCGGCGGCCTGCTTGAAGTGGCCCATCCGGCGCAGGACCTGGGCGTGCGCGAGCCGGGCCCGGGCGGCGTCCACGTCGAGCCGGTCGACGAGGTCGCGGTAGTAGCGGTCGGCGGTGTCGTTGGCGTACACGGCGGCGGCGCGTTCCGCGGCCCGGCGCAGGTACTCGGCGGCGCGCGGATCGTCGGCCCGCGCGAAGTGCGAGGCGAGCGTGTCCACGGCGTCGGGCCGCCGGTCCAGGACGGTCTGCGCGAACGCGGCGTGCAACTGCTGCCGGCGTACGTCGCTGAGCTGCTCGTAGCAGGTGAGACGGACGAGCGGATGGCGGAAGGCGAGCCCGGACTCGGGGCGCCCGGCGACCACCACCCTGCGCTCCTCGACGATCCCGGCGGCGATGGCGTCCTCGATGGCGTCCGCGGCGTCCGCGGCGCCGGTGGACGGCCGCAGCCGCCGCGCGGCGACGTCGAGCAGTTCGGCGAGGGCCACCTCGGGGCCGGCGACGGAGAGCGCCTCCACGACGCGGCGGGTCCCTCGGTCGAGCCGCCCGAGCCGCTCGGCCACCAGCTGGCGCACTCCCTCGGGCGCCGCGCCGCCGCCGGGGTCCCGGGCGAGTTCGAGGGCGAACAGCGGGTTGCCGAGGGAGAGTTCGTACACCCGGTCGAACCGGCCCTCGGGACAGGAACGCGGCGCGGCGTCCCGCACCACCGCCCGGCACGCCTCCCGGCCGAGCCGCTCCACCTCGATCCGGGTCACCAGCCGGTGCCGGTGGAGCCGGGCCAGGGCGAGGCGCCGGACATCGCCCTCGGGCACCTGGTCCGCGCGGTAGGTCACCAGGAAACGCAGCGCGGTCCCCGTGCTCGCCGCCCGCCGGGCGAGATGCCCGAGCAGCTGGTACGAGCCCTCGTCGGCGGCGTGCAGATCGTCCAGGACGACGACCACCGGGCGGGCCGCCGCGAGTTGGTCCAGGAGGCCGGAGGCCGCACGGAACAGCCGGTCGCGCTCCTCCTCGGGCCCGCGCCGGGCGGCGCCGCGCACCCGGCCGAGCGAGGGCAGGAACGCGGCGAGCTCCGGGTACTCGGCGCCGGTCCTGGCCCGCTCCCCGGCGTCCCGGTCGGCGAGCCAGCCGTCGAGCGCCTCGGCGAACGCCCCGTACGGCGTGTGCCCTTCGGCGTCGTGCCCGCCGCCCCACAGCACGGCCGCCCCGGCGTCGGCGGCCCGCCGCGCCGCCTCACCGGCCAGGCACGTCTTGCCGATGCCCGCCTCCCCGCTGAGCACGGTGACCGGGGGCCCCGCCGGGTCGAACAGCCGGGCGAGGACGTCGTCGCGGCCGTGTACCCGCGGCGCGGGGGCCCGCAGCGGCGCGGGCAGCGTGGGCGCGGACGGCTGCGCCGCGGGCGTCGCGTCCAGGGCCGCGCGGTGCAGCCGCTCGGTCTCGCGGCCCGGCCGCACCCCCAGCTCCGCGTCGAGGGCGGCCCGGCACACGTGGTACTGGTGCACGGCGCGGCGGCGCAGCCCTTGGCGCAGGCAGGCCGACATGACGATGCGGTGCGCGCGTTCCTCGGCGGGGCTGGAAAGGAGGACCTGCTCGGCCACGGTGATCGCTTCGGTGGCGGAGCCCTGGGCCAGATGGGCGGCGGCGAGCGCGAGCAGCACCTCCAGGCGCAGGCCGGTGAGCCGGTCCCGGCGCGGCTGCGCCCAGGACGCGTAGCGGTCCTCCGGCAGCAGTTCGCCGGTGAACAGCGCGAGGGCGCCGGCGAGCGCGCCCGGATCCGCGGCGGCGAGTGCGGCCCGTGCCGCGGTCTCGGCCTCGTCGGCGTCGACGCGCACGGTGGCCGGGTCGAGACGCAGCAACGATCCTTCGGTGATCAGGTACGAGGAGCCCGCGCGCGGGGCGAGTTCGGGTTGCAGGGCGCGGCGGGCGGCGTGCAGGGCGACCCGCAGGCTGCCGGCCGCGGCGGCCGGGTCGGCGTCCGGCCAGCAGATGTCCATCGCCTGCTCGCGGTGGAGCTGGTGGCCGGGGGCGACGGCGAGCAGCTTGACCAGCGTCCGGGCGCTGGGCCTGGCCCAGCGCCCGGCGGGGGCGGGGCCCGCGTCGCGGGTGGCGGCGAAACCGCCGAAAAGGTGCAGGCGCAGCAGAGGCGGCCCCCCGGTCGTGCGGTCCGTCCGTTCTGCGTCCATCAGGGCGACAGCGTAACCGAGCAGGCCGCGCCCCTCGGGGCGAGGTCCAGGGGCCGCGGCGGCGCAGGCGGAGCGTCGTCGGCCCGCACCAAGAGGCGCGTGACCAGGCCGGATCGCCCGTCACCGGGACGGGGGTGGCGCCCCGACGGCCCGCGGGGCCGGCCTCCCGCACGGTGTCAGGGCGAGCTGCGGGGCAGGTCCCAGACGACCCGCTTGTCGCGCGGGCCGCGGATCAGGCCGCTGGTCTGCGCGGTGATCGCGGCGAGGGCGTTGATGGTCCAGTACGCCAGCGGATAGAGGGGGAGCAGGAGGCAGGCGTAGGGGAGCCGGGGGTCGAGGCGGAACTCGACGGCGGTGGCGACGGCGATCTGGATCATCGCGACGACGGCGATGCCCACGCCCCAGGCGATCATCCAGCGGAACTTGGTGTCACCGGGGTGGCTGATCCAGTGGACCACGCCCCACACGGTGGCCGCCAGCATGGTGAGCACCCAGAGGTAGGAGAGCAGGGCCTCCAAGGCGATGGGCCACATCGCCCAGTTGCGCGGGTGGACCACGGTGCGGGCATGGGTGCGCAGGACCTCGCCCTGGCCCCGGGCCCACCGGGTGCGCTGGGCCCAGATCCCGGCCACCCGCTGCGGCACCTGCATGCCCACCAGCGCGTGCGGTTCGAAGGCGGTCAGGTGTCCTGCTTCGAGGAGCCGCCAGGACAGTTCGATGTCCTCGGTGGCCATCTTCGGGTCGTAGCCGCCGACGGCGAGGACGGCGTCGCGGCGGAAGAGGCCGAGGACGCCGGCCACCGTGCCGACCCGGCCGGCCAGGGCGTGGGTGCGGCGCATCAGCCCGATCAGGGAGGCGGTCTCGAGCATCTGCATGGCGGTGATGATCTCGCCCCGGTTGGTGACGCGGGGGCTGCCCGCGACGGCGGCGTAGCGCGGCGAGCGCGTGATGCGGGCGACCAGGTGGCGCACGGCGTCCGGGTGCAGGTGGGTGTCGGCGTCGGTGACCAGGACGAGGTCGTGGCGGGCACGGCGCATGCCGTCGTTCAGGCGCTCGGCCTTGCCGACGTTGACGCCGTCGTCGAGGACGGTGACGCGGGGGTCGTCGGCCGCGGCGGCGCGGGCGGTGGCCACCGTGGCGTCGCGTGAGCCGTCGTTGAGGACGAGTACTTCGAGGTGCGGATAGTCCACTTCCTTGAGTGCCGCGACGCAGCGGGCGATCACCTGTTCCTCGTTGTAGGCCGGTACCAGGATGGTCACCCCCGGCCAGCCGCCGTCCGGGACCCGGATCTCCGGGCGCTCCTCCAGGACGCGGAACAGGGCGCCGCCCACCATCCACGCGGCGCCGGTCACCACCGGGTAGAACGCGAGGAAGGCCAGCAGGACGTCGAGGGGGCTCATGCGCGCTCCTGCCGGTGGCGCAGCGCGATGCCCCAGGCCGAGGCGAGGCCGAAGACGACCCAGGACACGACCAGGGCGAGCAGCAGGCGGCGCAGGATGTAGCTGTGGCCCAGCAGGACGACCGCGAGGACCCCGGCCGCGACCCAGACCAGCGCTCCGAGCAGGAAGGCCACCACCCTGCGGTTCCGGGAGGCGGGACGCGTGGGTTCGAACCTGACGTCCCGGCGGGGCCGACCTGTCCCCATGGGCGCACCTCCTCGCACGGCTCACGCGGCGCAGACTCCGCTCCTTGCCGTTCCGTTCTATCCGCGATGAGCGGAACGCGCCTCATGGGGGAGGCGGCCGGGGGGCCGCCCCCGGTGGTCGCGTACGCCGGACCGGCCGGGGGGCGTCCGGCGTTCGGGCCGGGCTGTGCGTGCGGGCACCCGAGGGGGTCGCACGCCGCCGCAGCGGTGGTGGGCGGCCCGCTCCCGACCATGGCGGGAAAGTCTGAATGGTGGTTCACTTCATGCATGGCCTACCGCAAGACCCCCGCCGAGATCAGCCGCCTGGACGCCACCAGGGAGCGGCTGGTCTCCTGCGCCACCGCGGTGGTCGCGGACGTCGGCTGGGCGCAGGCGTCCGTCAGCACCGTCGCCGCCGCGGCCGGGATCGCGGCAGGCTCGGTGTACCAGCACTTCCCGTCCAAGGCGGCCCTCGCCGTCGAGGTGTTCCGGCGCGCGGCCGGACGCGAGGTGGAGGTCCTCGGTGCGGTCCTGCGCGGCCCCGGCGACCCCGTCGAGCGGCTGGCCCACGCCGTGGACGTCTTCGCTCGCCGCGCCCTGGAGAACCGCGGCCTCGCCTACGCCCTGCTCGCCGCGCCCGCCGAACCCGCGGTCGGCGCCGAGCGCCTCGACTTCCGCCGCCGCTACCGCGCCCTGTACGCCGAGGTGGTGCGCGAGGGCGTGGCGGCGGGCCTGCTCCCGCCGCAGAACGCCGACATCACGGCCGCCGTCCTCACCGGCGCCATCGGCGAGGCCCTCGTCGACCCCCTCGGCACCCCCGACGAGAGCGCGGTCGGGGACCTCCTCGCCGATCTCACCGCCGCCGCCCTGCGCTGCGCGGGTGCCCCCACCGACTGACCGCCCGGACCCCCGCAGGAGATGCCATGCCGAGCCGACCCACCGCCGTCACCCACGACGTCACCAATCAGCCGCCCCCGCTGACCGGGCACGACGCCGCCGACGACCCCGTCCTGATCGAGGGCGTGCGGCGCGAGGGAGCCGAGTGGTCCCTCGACGACCTGCACCGCGTCGGCCGCCGCGCCGTCAGCGAGGAGGTGCAGCGCTGGGCCGACGAGGCCAACCGCCACGAACCCGCCCTGCGCACCCACGACCGTTACGGCCACCGCATCGACGAGGTCGACTTCCACCCCGCCTACCACTCCCTGATGGACGTGGCGGTCGGCGAGGGCCTCGCCGGCGCCGCCTGGGCCGACCCCCGCGCGGGCGCGCACGTCGCCCGGGCCGCCGCCTTCATGGTGTGGAGCGGCACCGAGGCGGGGCACGGCTGCCCCGTCTCCATGACCTACGCCGTCGTGCCGGCCCTGCGCCATGCCCCCGACCTCGCCAAGACGTACGAGCCCCTGCTCACCAGCCGAGAGTACGACCCCGGGCTGCGCACCCCGGCGGGCAAGCGAGGGCTGCTCGCGGGGATGGGCATGACGGAGAAGCAGGGCGGCACGGACGTCCGCGCCAACACCACGGCGGCCGTCGAGCAACCCGACGGCACCTGGCGGCTGCGCGGCCACAAGTGGTTCACCAGCGCGCCGATGAACGACCTCTTCCTCGTCCTCGCCCAGGCGCCCGGCGGCCTCTCCTGCTTCCTCGTCCCACGGGTCCTGCCCGACGGCAGCCGCAACACCTTCCGCATCCAGCGCCTCAAGGACAAGCTCGGCAACCGCTCGAACGCCTCCAGCGAACCGGAGTTCGACGACACCGTCGCCTGGCTCGTCGGCCCCGAGGGCAAGGGCGTACGCACCATCATCGAGATGGTCACCATGACCCGCCTCGACTGCGTCCTCGGCTCCGCCGCCGGGACCCGCGCCGCGCTCGCCCAGGCCGCGCACCACGCGCGGTACCGCTCGGTGTTCGGCGCGAAACTGATCGACCAGCCGCTGATGCGCAACGTCCTGGCCGACCTCGCCCTGGAGTCGGAGGCGGCCACCACCCTGGCGCTGCGCCTGGCCGGCGCCGCCGACCGGGCGCAGCGCGGGGACGGCGCGGAGCGCGCCTTCCTCCGCCTGGCCACCGCGGTCGGCAAGTACTGGGTGTGCAAACGCCAGCCCGCCGCCGTCGCCGAGGCCCTGGAGTGCCTGGGGGGCAACGGCTACGACGAGGCCTCGGGCCTGCCCCGGCTCTACCGCGACGCCCCGCTCAACGGCATCTGGGAGGGCTCGGGCAACGTCAACGCCCTCGACATGCTGCGCGCCCTCGCCCGGGAACCCGAATCGCTGGACGCCTTCCGCACGGAGGTGGCGGCCGCGGCCGGGGCCGACGCGCGCCTGGACACGGCCTGGCGCGAACTCCAGGGCGAACTGACGCTCACCGAGGACGCGCCGCTGCGGGCCCGCCGCGTCATCGAACGCGCCGCCCTCGTCCTGCAGGGCGCGCTCCTGGTCCGCCACGCGCCGCCGGCCGTGGCCGACGCCTTCTGCGCCACGCGCCTGGCGGGGGACCGCGGGCTTGCCTTCGGCACGCTGCCGCCGGGGACGGACTTCGCCGGGCTGCTGACGCGGCTGCCGGTCTGACCCACCGGGGACTGGGGACGGCCCTGGCCGTGCCTCAGCGGTGCCGTACCGGGGTGCCGTACCGGGGCGCCTGACCGGGCTGCCCTCGGTCCCCCCCGCCGTCAGTCGGCGGCGGAGTCGAGGGCGGCCTTCGCGTTCACCACGCCGAGCCCGAGCCGCTGCTGTCCACCCGGGTCGGTGGCGGTGTCCCGTACGGTCTTCATGATCTCGTCGGGCTTCATGCCGCGCTGATGCAGCAGAGCCGCCACGGCCGACACATACGGCGCCGCCATCGAGGTGCCGTCGAGTCTGCCGTACCCGGAGTCGTTCTTCTTCGTCAGCGCCACGGTGTACGTGGGCAGGGTGGAGAGGATGCCGACGCCCGGGGCCGAGACGGCGTTCTGCGCACCGAAGTTGGAGAACTCCGCCGGATGCCCGTCCTCGTCACTGGCCCCGACCACCAGCACGGGGGTGCCGACCTTGTAGGGCTGGGTGGCGGCGCCGTCGTTCCCCGCGGCGGCCACGACCACGGCGCCCTTGTCGTGGGCGTGCTGGATCGCCTTGTTGAGGATGCCGCCCTGCAACAGGTTGGACAGCAAAGGGCCTTCGCCGAGGGACAGGTTGATGACGTCGGCGCCGTGGTCGGCGGCCCAGACGATGCCCCTGGTGATGTCGGCGTTGGTGCCGCTGCCGTCCTGGCCGAGGACGCGGACCGGCATGATCTTCGCGCCGGGCGCCCCGCCCGCGATGCCGGTGCCGTTGTCGGTGTCGGCGGCGGCGATCCCGGCGACGTGGGTGCCGTGGCCGTACCCGTCCTGGGGAGTGCGGTCCCCGTCCACGACGTCGTACCCGCGCACGAGCCGGTCCTTGAGGTCCGGGTGGTCGAGGTCGACGCCGCTGTCGACGACGGCGATCACCGTGTCGTCGCCCTTCGCGTCGTGCCAGGCGTCGGGGAGCTTCAGCGTGTCCAGCGCCCACTGCTGATCGCGCATCGGGTCGGCCTTGCCGTCGTCACCGCCCCCGGATCCGCATCCCGTGGCGAGGCCGGTGAGGAGCAGACCGGACGCGAGGCTGGCGAGGGTCCGGGTGGCGCGGATCATGTACAGGTCTCCTTCTTCGGGGCGGCAGAACTTCTGGGGCGGTGGTGCGGTACAGATGCGTCGGCGGGCCGCTGAGCGAGACGGCCTCGGCAGGGCAGGGCTCCCGCAGGGTGGGTGCCCCGCTGGGCTACGCGGCGTCGGCGGGCCGGGGTCCCCGTAAGGTGGGCGCTCCGCGCGCTAGCCGTCCGGGCCCCCGGCCGTCGCCGCGCCGGGCGCGGTGCGACCCGTACCGCCCACGAACTCCACGACCGCGAGCACGACCAGCAGACACAGCGCGATGCCGACGACCACCCAGGCCGTCGGGCGGTCCCAGAACAGGTAGACGAGCAGGGCGGCGGCCACCGGAACCCAGGTGAACCAGGCGCGGAAGCGGCGGACGAAGGGCCCGACGCGGCCGGTACGCCATCCGGCGTGTTCGGCGGTGGTCCGGGCTGCTTCGATGCCCGAGGTCCACACCCCGCGCACCAGAGAGGCCCGCCGCCCCGGCCCGGTCAGCCAGGCCGCGAGGGCGACGACGACACCGAGCGCGACCACCATGCGGACCGTGGTGAACAGGAAGCGGGTCAGGGCGTCGTACACGGCGGCGGCCGCGTCCTGCGAGACGCTCGCGGGCAGCCGGTCGAGGTAGAGCACCCGGAAGACGCGCAGCCCGACCCCGAGCAGCCCGGTGGCGACGGCGGCGGCGAGCGCCGTGCCCACCAGCGCCCTGCGGCGGCGTACGGAGAGCAGGACACCGGCGGCGAGGAGGGCCAGGGCGACGACGGGCAGCCAGTTCCCGGCGAGTTGCAGCAGCCGTACGTAGGTCCGCGCCTTGCCGACGTTCTCCGACCTCACCAGGGTGAACCCGGTGTGCAGTTCGGGGATCCGGTCCGCCGCGGTCAGTCCCGCGTCGACGAGGCGCTGTTCGACGCGGGCGACGACGGGGGCGAGGTCGAGGGTGACGGTGTCGTCCTCCAGGCGGACGGCGCCGCCGCCCTTGCCGGTCAGCGCCTTGTCCAGGGCGCCGTGAGCTTGTCGGTTGCCCTGCTCCCAGAGGGCGGCGAACGCCGAGGAGCGGGCCACGGCACGGGCCTTGTCGTGGACCAGAGCGCGGACCGCGCCCTCCAGCGAGTCCCCGAGCCTGCCCAGCGCCTTCTCCAGGCGGGGCCGGTCCTCGGCGGGCACGTCGGACAGCATGGTCGACAGGTCGATCCGGGCCATGAGCGCGTCGGTGGCCCGGTCCGCGACGGCGTCCTGCACGGCCGGTTCCGAGGCGAGCGGCCCGACCGTCGCGACGTACCGGTCGGTGTCCCCGACCTGGTCGGCCGCCCACGCCGCGACCACGGCGAGCGGCGCGAGCACGCAGCCGACCACGATGAGGACCGCCGCCAGGAACGAGCGCCCCCGATGCCGACGGCGCCGGACCGCGTGCTCCGCCTCCAGCGACGCGACCCGGCCGCGCAACTCCCGCAGTTCGGCCTCGGGGTCCGGGCCCGCGGGTCCGGCGCCGTCCGTCACCACCGCCTCCTCCCGGCACGGCTGCGTCCCGGCGCGCGACCATGCCTGGTCCCAGGGGAACGGCTGGGCCGGTGTCGGGCGAGGCGGGCCGTCCGTTCGTGTGAGGCCGGCGGCCGGTCGGGGGAGCGGGCCGCGGTCGGCGACCGGCCCGCTCCCGGTAGGCGTCAGCCGGTGATATCGATGCGGCCGTCGGCCCGCTCGGAGGACGGGTCCGGTGCCGCCGCAGGGGCCTTGGACGCGGGGACGAGAGCCTTGCCGCCCGTGAGGTTCTTCAGCAGCTCGGCGAGGTCGACACCCGTGGTGGAGGTGAGGAGCTCGACGCCCTGCGCGACGTTGTCGGCCACGGTGCGGGACAACTGGCTCGCCCCGTCCGTCGAGATCACCGTCATCTTGTCGACGGCCGAGAGCGGCTCCGACGCCTTGGCGACGACCTGCGGCAGGACCTCGACGACCATCTGCAGCACGGCCGCGTCCCCGTACTGCGCGAAGGCGTCCGCCTTCTTCTGCATGGCCTGGGCCTCCGCGGCGCCGCGCGCGCCGATCGCGGCGGCCTCCGCCTCACCCTCCAGGCGGACGGCGTCCGCGAGCGCGGCACGGTGCGCCTTCTCGCCCTCACCGGTCAGGCGGGAGCGCTGCGCGTCGGCCTCGGCCTGCTTGACCATGGCGATGCGGCGCGCCTCGGCCTCCTGCTCGGCCTGGTACCGGGCGGCGTCGGCCGGCTTGCGGACCTTCGTGTCCAACTCCCGGTCGGTGAGGGCAGCCTGCCGCTCGGCGACCTTCTCCTGCTCGCTCAGCACCTCCTGGCTCCGGGCGGCCTCGGCGAGCGGGCCCGCCGCGTTCGCCTGGGCCGCGGCCCGGTCCGTCTCCGCCTTGATCTCGGCCTGCTTCAGCGCGAACGTACGCTGTGCGACCGCGATCTCCTCCTCGGCCTTCAGCCGCGCCTGCTCGGAGGCCCGGCGCGCGACGGCCTCGGCGATGTCCGCCTCCTGCTTGGCGCGTGCCGCCTCGGGCCGGCCGAGGTCCTCCAGGTACGTCCCCTCCGTGGTGATGTCCTGGATCTGGAACGCGTCGAGCACCAGCCCCTGCCCGGACAGCGACGCCTCGGCCTCCTCGGCGACCTGGCCCGCGAACGCGGCGCGGTCGCGGATGACGTCCTCCACGGACATCCGGCCCACGATCGAGCGCAGCGCACCCGACAGCACTTCCTGCGTGAAGCCGACGATGCCGTCCTGCTGCATCAGGAACCGCTGCGCGGCGGCACGGATCGAGTCCTCGGTGCCGCCCACCTTCACGATGGCGACCCCTTCGAGATGGGCCTTGACGCCCCGCAAGGTGACCGCGCCGCGCACCGCGACCGGAATGTGCCGCGACGACAGGTCGAGGGTGAACTTCTGCTGGACGAACGGGACGACGAAGACGCCGCCGCCGACCACGACCTTCTGCCCGCTGTTGTCGGTGAAGACCCGGCCCGTCTCCGGGTCGGTGGACTTCTTGCCGCGCCGCCCGGTGACGATGAACGCCTGACTGGGCCCCGCGACCTTGTAGCGGGTCACGACGACGAGCGCCAACAGGACGACGAGTGCGACGACTCCGGCGACGGCGATGGCTACTGGACTCATGATGGATTCCCCCTCTGCCTCCCAGCGGCGGCAGTCGGTTGTTGCGAATAGGCAGCTGCGACAGAGCTGCTGCGATGAAACGGTTGTTGACAGGGCTGTTGCCGATGAGGGCGCGGCCCTCGCGGCCGTCCCAGGTGGGCGGCCGCGGTCGACGCCCTCCACGCCCGTCAGCCGTAGACGCCCCCCGGACGCGTCAGCGGTCGACGGGGCGGACCGCGACCGAGGTCGGCGAGAGGACCTCCTCGACCCACACCTCGGTGCCGCGCGCGACGGCGACCTGGCTCCTGGACGCGAACTTGGCGCGCTGGCCGCCCAGGTGGAGCAGCACCTCGCCGTAGCCGCCGACCGGGATCGCGGTCACCACGGTCCCCGGCGTGCCGACGAGATCGGTGCCTCGCGGGGTGGCGGTGGTCTGGTCCCGCATCAGGGCCCGGCTGAGCCGCCAGGTCGGCCAGGCCGCACCGGCTCCGGCCGCCGCGCCGACGACGAGGGCGACCCCGGTGCCGAGCTCCGTGGTGCCGAGCACGATCGCGCCGGCGAAACCGAGCATCGACAGGAAGCCCGCGATCACCGGGAGCGAGAGCACCCCGTCCAGCACCCCGTCCAGTGCGCCGACCCCGTCGAAGAGCCCTTCCAGGACCCCGTCGAGCACCAGGGAGAGCATGAGGAGGGCCAACCCGGCGATGCCGAGACCGAGAAACCAGTTCATCGCGTCCGCCCCCTCCGACCGGCCGTGTGCCGTGGTGATGCCGGGATCGTCGCATGCCGGGCAAGGTCATCACATTGCCTGATTCCGGCAATCTTTACGCGTCTTTGATGCCGGAGCGCTCCGGGCCGGCGGGGCGCGAGGACGGCAGCCGTACGGTGGGGGACCGCGCACACGGGCCGTCGGCACGGCCGGCCGGTCCGCGCGGCGGGGAGGGCCGTCAGCCCCACTGCCGGGCGCCGAAGACCACTGCGCTAGAAAGGCGTCAGCAGCGCACCGAGAGCCGGGGGAGACCATGGACGAGACGGAGACGACGGCCGACTGCCTGGACGGGTACGCCCGGCTCCTGTCGGAGGCCTCCGCCACCGGACGACGGCTGACGCGCGACGAACTCGACGCACGCCGCGCCCTGGGCGAGCGGGCCGCCGAGGACGGGCACAGCATGCGGACGCTGGTCGCGGCCCACCTGAGCGCGGCCCGCAGGCACTGGCCGGCCGGTGCCGTGGCACCCGACAGCGTCCTGTCGGTGATAGAACAGGCGGTGGACGCGTTCGCCGAGGGGTACGAACGCGCCCAGCGCGCGGCCGTGCGCCAAGAGGAGGCGGCGCGCCGGGAGTTCATCGACGACCTGCTCTACGGGCGCAGCGACGTGGGCCGCCTCGCCGAGCGCGCCGAACGCTTCGGACTCCGCCTCGCCCACGCGCACGCCGTGGCGGTCGCCCGGGGTGGTGCCGCGTACGAGGAGGGCGACCCGGTGCCGCGCGGCGTCGAAGCCGCGATGATCAGCCGTTTCGGCCACCGCGACATCCTGGCCACGACCAAGGACGGGCGGCTGGTCTGCGTCGCCCCCGGCGACCAGGACGAGGTCCTCGCCTTCTTCGCCAAGCAGGCCTACGCGGCCACGGACGGCTGCCAGGTCGCCATCGGCCGGCCCCGGCCCGGCCCCGGCGGCGTCGTCCACTCCTACGAGGAGGCCCTGAAGGCGCTGGACCTCGCGGAGCGCCTCGGTCTCGACGAGCCGGTCCTGCGCGCGGCCGACCTCCTCGTCTACCCGGTGCTCACCCGGGACCGGCAGGCCATGGCCGATCTCGTGGTCAACACCCTCGGCCCCCTCCAGCAGGCCCGCGGCGGCGCCCGCCCCCTTCTCGACACGCTCACGGCCTACTTCGACGCGGGCTGCGTGGCGGCCGAGGCGGCCCGTCTCCTCTCCCTGAGCGTGCGGGCCCTCACCTACCGCCTGGAGCGCATCCGCAAGCTCACCGGGGCCGACGCCGCCGACCCGGTGCAGCGGTACACCTTGCAGACCGCGGTCATCGGCGCCCGCCTTCTCGACTGGCCTGGGCGGGAGCCGGAGCCCGGCGAGGACTCCGCCGTGCGTTCCGCCGGTCGCTCCGGCGGGCGTTGAGCCGCGTTTCGCGCCGGGGCGGCGCCCGTAGCCCGCGCACGCACATCGCTTCGGCCAAATTGCGCCGGGCGGCGCCGCGGCGGTGCGGCGGCCGCATCAGCGCGCCGACCTCGTCCTACGCGATCGTCACCCAGGACATAGCGGCGTACGGGAAGCACGTGAAGGGGAATGATTCCGGCCGGTACCCGTCGGCATATGCGGTTGAGCTTTGCCCAAGGCTTGGTCAGGGCGTTACGTTCTGCGTCATGTCGGTGACTCAGCAGCAACCGACGGGGGGTCAGTCAGCGGGGGAGTTGAACGCGCGGATCCGGGCTCTGATCATCCGCAGCGGCGGTTTCCTCAACGAGGAACAGCGACGGGAGTACACCGAGTTGCTGGAGGCGTGGGCGATCGCGGTGCGGCGGCGGTGACGCCGGGCCGCCTGGGGCGCCGCGGTGCGTGCCGGGTGCGGGACGCTTGCTTCCCTCGGTGGGGTGAGCGCTGCTGATGCCCCATCAGGACCCTGCCCGTGTCCGGCTGTTCGGTGCCGGACAGGTGTTTCCTCCGGCTCGGATGAGGTACCCGCGCACGGTGCAGGGCCCTGCGCCCGCTGGGGTCGCGCCGCTGACGGCGCGGCCCCAGCCGCCGTCCCCTTCCGGCGTCGCATCCCGCTAGGCGGCCGGATAAGGGGCACCTGCGCGTGGAGAGCGAGCGGAGGGGACTTGCTCTCCACGCGCACCCGACGGCCGAGGGTGTGGGGCCTACGGCGGAGGCGCCGCCTGCTGGTACGGGGCGATTTACTGGTACTGGGCGATCTGGATGAGGTTGCCGCAGGTGTCGTCCAGTACCGCGGTGGTCACGGGGCCCATGGCCGCCGGCTCCTGGGTGAACCGGACGCCGAGGCCGCGCAGCCGGTCGAACTCGGCCCGCACGTCATCGACCGCGAACGAGGTCGCCGGAATGCCGTCGGCGACCAGCGCCTCCTTATACGGCTTGACGGCCGGGTGGCCCGAGGGTTCCAGCAGCAGCTCGGTCCCGTCCGGGTCCTCCGGCGAGACCACGGTCAGCCACCGGTCCGTGCCCATCGGGACGTCGTGCTTCTTCACGAAGCCCAGCACCTCGGTGTAGAAGTGCGCGGCCGTCTCCTGGTCGTCGACGAAGACGCTGGCCAGGTTGATCCTCATGACGTGCTCCTGGGTGCATCGGGCCCGAGCCAGCGGCTCACGATCGACTCGAGCGGTTCGGTGTTCAGGTCGTGGAACTTGTAGCGCCCCTGGCGGCGGACCCGGACCAGGTCGGCGGCCTCCAGCACGGCGAGGTGCTGGCTGATCGCCTGGCGGGACAGCCCCAGACCGTGCTTGGTGGCCAGCCGCGCGCATATCTCGAACAGCGACTGGCCGCCGCGGTCCGCCAGCTCGTCGAGGATGCGTCGGCGGGTGGGGTCGGCCAGTGCCTTGAAGACATCGTCCGTCACCGCACCAGCATAGGCAAGTAACGACTTGCCTATCAACCGCGATGTCTGACAGTGCTGTCAGACATCGGATCGAGCAGGTGGTGACCCTGAACCACGACGGCAACCGGGTCGCCTCGCGCTGGGTCATCCACGGCAGGAACTTCGGCGTACTCGCCACGGAGCCGGACGGCCGGCCGATCTCGGTCACCGGCACGGCGGTCTGGGCCGTGAGCGCCGACGGGAGGCTTCAGCGCAACTGAGTGGAGCGTTCTTCGTACGAGCTTCTGCACCGTCTGGCGGCCTGAGGCGTCCGACCGCGTGGGCGCGGACTCTGCCCCGGGCGCGGCTCGTCGTCACCACCACGCGGGGCCTGACGGTGATGGAGCGCGCCGCCCACACCCCCGACGACCTCCGGGCCATCGCCACCTCCCTCGTCGACTGCCTCACCACGGGCGCCGGCGGGCGCTGACCGCGAGGACCAGGGGCAGGTCCCCGACGGGGGCGGCGGACCGGCGCACACCGCGGCGGGGCGAGGTGGCCCGATTCTTCCCGGCCCCGTGGGGGAGGGGTCGAGCGCGATGCAGGAGACCAGGGCCCGGCACGCCGTGCGGCCCCGGTCGTGGAGCGGGTCAGCAGGTGACGACCTTGCCGTAGGAGCCGCGGCCCCAGTTCCACTCCCACTGTTCACCGGGCTGGTAGGTGAGACACGGCGAGTCGCTGCCCCAGTCGATGACGACCTTCAGGTGCATGGCCTCGCCGCAGTTGTTGGTGACCTTCACGTACTTCCGGTGCTTGATGACGTCCCGCCTGACGCAGGCCGGGGCCGTGCCCCGGAGCGCGGCCGCGGTGGCCGCGGGCTCCGCGGAGGCGGGGGAGACGGCGGAGGCGGGGGCGGCCGTGGCGAGGCCGCCCCCGAGGAGGGCCGAAGCGGCGATGAGACCGCCGGCGAGGCGCGTGCGGTACGACGTCATGGCGAGGTTCCTTTCTCTGGGCCCGGAGAGGCCGTGAGCTGCGCAATCGTGCGTCACAGACTCTGCCGACCCCGCCGGCTCCCAAGCCACCGACATGGCCGAAGTACATCCCTTCGGGGACACGGCGTACGCCGATCCGGTCCGGTGCCACCGGTCTGCGCCGTAGTGTGCGGGGCCGTGCCGAGGCCCCTCTCGCTCGGACATCATCGCGATGCGTTTCTGCACCAGCACCCAGCGCTACCCTGACCAGCGACGACGACCCGCACCGCGGCGCCCACTACGATTCCGGTAGTCGTATGGACCGTCTTTTTGATCGTTGAACGCACAAGGAGAAGCGCTGTGCCCCTGGTGAGCGTCGTGATGCCCGTGTACAACTCCGCCGCAACGCTCGGCGCTGCGGTCCGGTCGGTGCTCACGCAGACCCACAGCGATCTGGAGCTGCTGGTCACCGACGACCAGTCCTCTGACGAGTCCATGGACCTGCTGAGGGAGTTCGCCCGCCAGGACGAAAGGGTCCTCCCCGAGACGGCTCCCGAGCGCGGCGGCGCCGGCCGGGCGCGCAACCTCGCCATCCAGCGGGCCAAGGGCGACTACGTGGCGTTCCTCGACAGCGATGACATGTGGCTGCCGGAGAAGACCGAGCGGCAACTCGCGTTCGCCGCGGAGGGCACCGCCCCGCTCACCTACACCTCGTACTACAAGATGGACGCGGACTATGCCGGGGAGAGCACCGACTTCGTCCCGAACGGACGGGTGATCCGCGCCCGCGCGCACGTGGACTACCGCGCCATGCTGGTCAAGGACTACATCGGCGCCCTGACCGCCATGTACGACCGCAACGCGCTGGGCACGAAGCTGATGCCGGAGATGCGCAAGCGCCAGGACTACGCGCTGTGGCTGTCGATCATGCGCGACGGCGCGGACGCCCGCGGCCTCGCCGAGCCCCTGGCGGTCTACCGCGCCCACCAGGCGGGCTCCCTGTCCTCGAACAAGCTCTCGCTGGTCCCGTACAACTGGGAGCTGTACCGCGAACACGAGGGCCTGTCGGTGCCCCGGTCGACGCGGGCCCTGGCCGGGGCGGTGTGGCAGTCGCTGCGCAACTCCCGTATCTAGCCGGTATCCAGCCGGGCAACGGCCGGAGCCGTCCCGGCGGTACCAGCTTCTTCAGCTGTGCAGCAGTGACATCAACAGCCGGTGGGTCTCCTGGTCGGCGGCTGCCACGAGCCCACGACCGGCGCCGCCGACTGGGGCGCCGTCGAAACCGGTGACCGTGTAGCCGGCGTACCCCGGCTGCCGCGACGGCCGCATCGTTCGAACGCGCGTATGGGTCGATCGCCACGCGTGCAACCTGTCGGACGGACCACGGCCGCCGAGGCGCACCGCCGACTCCGACCGCGGGACCGTGCCCCGCCCCCCAGGCCGCGCCACGGTGACAGGCCTGTGACAGAAGCGAGGGCAACGGGGGGCCGGGGTCGGGGGTCGTACGAAGTGAGCACCGACCTACATGGGGGAACACCGACATGAACGCACACCTGCGCAAGGGAACGATGGCACTGGCCGCGATGGCGGCCGTGGCGGGCGCCGCTGCCGCGACGACTCCGGCGGCGGCCGCCACCGACCCGCGGTTCCTCGCCCCGTCCGAACTGCCGCCCCACCCGCGCTCCGCGTGGTTCGCGGACCCGGTCACCGCGGGGCAGCCCGACCCGCTGCCGATGTGCGTGGGCGACGCCCTGCCCTCGACGTCCGTGCACCGCGTCTTCCGTACCGACTACGACACGGGAGCGCTCCAGGTGACCGTCGTCGAGCGCGGCGCTCAGCGCGCCAAGGCCTTCGCGGCGCTGCTGCGCGAGCACCTGTCGGCCTGCCCGCACGAGCTGGTCACGCAGGACCCCGACGTGACCGCGACCGAGCGGTTCTACGGCAAGCTGGCCGTCGGGGACGGCGCCGAGGTCTTCGGGATCAACACTACGACCACGTGGGGCGCCACGGACATCAACCTGTTCTCCATCGGCCGCGACGGCAACGTGGTCACGCTCGTGAAGTGGGGCGAGATGGGCGACTTCACGAACGCACCGGTCACGGCCTTCAAGGCGACGACGGTCACAGCGGTGAAGAAGCTGCGTTGACGGTTCCCTCCTAGGGGGGGCAGGGGCAGGGGCAGGTCGCGGCGGGCCGGACGCCGTGCCCTGCCCCTGTTCAGCCGACGCCCCACCTCCGGCCCGCACCAGACCTGCCGCACCGGCAAAACGCCGACGAACCGCCGACCGCACACCCGCGAACCAACAGAAAGGCCCCCATGCCCAACCGCTGGGCCGGTGTCACCATCGACTGTCTCGACGTCGAGAAGGTGGCGGGCTTCTGGAGTGTCCTGCTCGATCGCGCGCCCGGTCCGGCCCTGCCCGGCTGGGTCTACCTCGGTGACCGCGGCGACGCGCTGCCCCGGCTCGTGTTCCAGCCGGTCGCCGAGCCGAAGCGGGGGAAGGTCCGCCTGCACCTCGATGTCGCCGTTGACGACATCGCCGAGGGCATCGCCCAAGTCGTCGCCCTCGGAGGCCGGTTCACTGGCGAACGGCACGACTACGACGAGGGCGTGGTGGTCGTGATGGCCGATCCCGAGGACCATGAATTCTGCCTGACCCAGTACTTCTGACCCCAGTCCGACCCGCAACGCCCGGGCCGGGTACGGAACATGCCCGGTTCGCGGCCCCGCGCGCCGCATCACCGCTGGCGTCGCGCGGCGCGGTCGTCGGCGTCGCCTCCGTCTCCGCCCTGCGCGACGGCACGAGCAACGTGCCGTACGCCACGTCGAGAGCGGCCCTGCTGCAACTGTGCCGTTCCGTCGCCGTCGACTACGGGCGCCAAGGGGTCAGGTCCAACGTGGTCTGCCCGAGCTGGGTGCGCACCGAGATGGCCGACCGCCGCATGACCCGCTTCGCCGCGGACGCGGGCCTGGGCGAGGGAGGTGAGGCGGCGGCCTACGAGCAAGCCACCAGGCTGCTGCCGGGAGGGCGGCCGGGCGAGCCCCGCGAGGTCGCCGAGGCCATCGCCTGGCTGCTCTCCCCGGCGACCTCGTACGTGAACGGCGCCGTCCTCACCGTCGACGGCGGGGCGACGGCCCTCGACCCGGGGACGCGAGGCTTCGACTTCCACGTCACGCCCCGCGTCCACCCGATCCCCGACCCCGTCTGACCCAGCACCCTCTTCGGAGGGTGAACGCCGTTCGCCGACGTGGACACCGGGGTCGCCGCCTGCGCCACGGACGTGCCCGGGGGTGTCGTCCCGTCCACCCGACCCCCGCCCGTCCCGGGCCCGCGGCCACCGTCGTCCCGTCAACTCCCGGACTGAGTAGGCGACATGGCCGCGCCGGGCCGACCGCCCCGGTCCAAGCCTTACATGGTCGAGCCATGCATTCCGTACCGCACATCCGTATTTGTGTAGTCCCTTGACGAATCAGGGGGCCGTTGCCAACATGCGAAATTCGCACGGACCGCAGCGCCTTGAGATCCTCCGCACAGATCGGCACCGTCTCCAGGGAATGACAGCTCGTCACCCCTGAGCAATTCCTCCCGTACGCGCCAGGAGCAGGCTTTGTCATGCCTGGAACAGGCGCGTCCCCGCACGGTCAGGAAGGACGCCCATGTCGGAAAGTTCCGGACACACCCGCCCCAGACCCAGCCGGGCAGGCCGCACCCGCCCCAGACCCATGCTGCTCCGCTTGCTCCTCACCCTCGGCCTCGTCGTCGGCGGCGGCGGCCTGGCCGCGCCCGCGGTCGCCCAGCCGCCGGACCGGCCCGCCGTGGACGCGCAGGCCGCCATACCGGCGGGCGACTACCAGCAGGTCCAACTCGCCGTCGGCGCCGCCGAGTTGGGCGAGGCGATGTCCCTCGCGGTGCTGCCCGACCGGGCCGTCGTGCACACGGCCCGCGACGGCACGCTGCGGTACACCGACGCGGCGGGCAACACCAAGGTCGCCGGGAAGCTGGACGTGTACACCCACGACGAGGAAGGGCTCCAGGGCGTCGCCGCGGACCCGGGCTTCGCCTCGAACCGCTACCTCTACCTGTACTACTCGCCCAAGCTCAGCACCCCGTCCGGCGACGCGCCGACCACCGGCAGCGCCGCCACCTTCGAGGCGTGGAAAGGCCACCTGAACCTCTCCCGCTTCACCCTGAAGACCGACGGCACCCTCGACATGGCCAGCGAGAAAGTCGTCCTGGAGGTCCCCAACGACCGTGGCCAGTGCTGCCACGTCGGAGGCGACATCGACTTCGACGCGGCCGGGAACCTGTACCTGACGACCGGCGACGACACCAACCCGTTCGACTCGGCCGGGTACGCCCCCATCGACGAACGCACCGACCGCAACCCGCAGTTCGACGCCCAGCGCAGCTCGGGCAACACCAACGACCTGCGCGGCAAGGTCCTGCGCATCAAGCCGACCGCGGCCGGCGGCTACACCGTCCCGGCCGGCAACCTCTTCGCCCCGGGGACGGCGAAGACCCGCCCGGAGATCTACGCGATGGGCTTCCGCAACCCGTTCCGGATGTCCGTCGACAAGGCCACCGGCACCGTCTACCTCGGGGACTACGGCCCCGACGCCGGAGCCACCGACGCCACCCGCGGCCCCAGCGGCCAGGTCGAGTTCAACCGGATCACCGCGCCGGGCAACTACGGCTGGCCGTACTGCACGGGCACGAACACGGCGAGCGAGACCTACGGCGAGTACGCCTTCCCGAGCGGTCCGTCCGCGGGCAAGTACGCCTGCGGCAGCGGCCCCGCCAACAACTCGTTCCGCAACACCGGACAGGCCACGCTGCCCGCCGCCAGGCCCGCCTGGATCAGGTACGCGGGCGACGCGGGATCGCCGCCCGAGTTCGGCAGCGGTTCGGAGTCCCCGATGGGCGGGCCCGTCTACCGCTACGACGCGGGCCTCGACTCCGCCGTGAAATTCCCGCAGTCACTGGACGGCCGCTTCTTCGCCGGCGAGTACGGGCGCAAATGGATCAAGGCGATCGAGGTGAAGGCGGACGGATCGCCCGGCGCCATCGAGGACTTCCCCTGGACCGGCACCCAGGTCATGGACCAGGCCTTCGGCCCCGACGGCGCGCTGTACGTCCTCGACTACGGCACCGGCGCCAACAACCAGGCCCTGTACCGCATCGAGTACCTCGCGGGCAGCAACCGCAACCCGATCGCCAAGGCGGCGGCCGACAAGGTCTCCGGCGCCGTCCCGCTGACGGTCGCCTTCTCCTCGGCGGGCAGCTCCGACCCGGAGGGCAAGGCCCTCAGCTACGCCTGGGACTTTGGTGACGGTGCCACGTCGACCGCGGCCAACCCCAGCCACACGTACACCACCAAAGGCACCTTCCGCCCTACGCTCACGGTGCGGGACCCGGAGGGACTCACCGGCACCGCCAGCCTCGTCGTGACCTCCGGCAACACGGCGCCGACCGTCACGCTCCAGACACCGGGCGACGGCGCGCTCTTCTCCTTCGGTGACACCGTGCCCTTCCGCGTCACCGCGAGCGACCCCGAGGACGGCACCGTCGACTGCGCCAAGGTCAAGGTCACCTACCTCCTCGGCCACGACCAGCACCGCCACCAGATCACCCAGAACACCGGCTGCACGGGCAGCATCACCGTGCCGACCGACGGCGAGCACGACAGCGCGGCCAACATCTACGGGGTCTTCGACGCCGAGTACACCGACGGAGCTGGTCTGACCACGCACAGCACGCGCATCCTCCAGCCGCGCCACCGCCAAGGCGAACACTTCTCCGCGCAGAACGGCGTGCAGATCGCGCCGCACGGCACCGCGGAGGGCGGCAACACCGTCGGCTACACCGACAACGGCGACTGGATCTCCTTCAAGCCGTACACGCTCGCCAACGCCAACAAGCTCACCGCGCGGGTCTCCTCCGGCGGCGCGGGCGGCACCCTCGAGGTCCGCGCGGGCTCCGCGACAGGCACCCTGCTCGGCACCGCGACGGTCGCACCGACGGGCGGCTGGGAGAACTTCGCCGACGTCAGCGCGGACCTGACCGGCGCACCGGCCGGCACCACCGAACTCTTCCTCGTCTTCAAGGGCCCGACCGGCCAGGGCAACCTCTTCGACCTCGACGCCTTCACCTTCGCCACGGCAGGTGCGGGCCAGACCGTCGAAGGGGAGTCCTACAGCTCCTCCCTGGGCGTCCAGATCGCCGACCACGCCCCGGCGAGCGGTGGAAAGACCCTCGGTTACATCGAGAACGGCGACTGGGCCGGGTACGCCTCCGTCCCCACGGCGGGCGCGAAGACCTTCGCCGCGAAGGTCTCCTCCGCGGGGGCGGGCGGCACGATCCAGATCCGGTCCGGCTCCGCCACCGGCCCGGTGCTCGGCTCGGTCGCCGTAGCGAACACCGGCGGCTGGGAGACCTTCGCCACGGTGTCGACCCCGCTGACCGGCACGGCGAACACGGGGGCGCTGTTCCTCACCTTCACCGGCGGGTCCGGCTCCCTGTTCGACATCGACACGCTCACCCTCACCCGGTGAACCGGGCACGCCCTCACCCGGTGAACCGGGAGAGACCCCGCCCGGTGATCCGGAAAGGAAGGGAGACAGTCATGATCCACCGGTCCCGCGCGCTCCCGCGCGTCCTGGCGGCCCTCGCCCTGGTCCTGGGCGTCGCGGGCGCGCTCCTGAGCCCCGCCCAGCAGGCCCGGGCCGCCGACCCCGCCTACCGGGTCCTGCTGTTCAGCAAGACCGCCGGTTTCCGCCACGACTCCATCCCGGCCGGGATCCAGGCCGTACGCGATCTGGGAGCGGCCAACAACTTCACCGTCACCGCCACGGAGGAGGCGGGCGCCTTCACCTCCGCCAACCTCGCGGGGTACAAGGCCGTCGTCTTCCTCTCCACCACCGGCGACGTCCTCGACTCCGCCCAGCAGACGGCCCTCCAGGGGTACGTCGACGGCGGCGGCGGCTTCCTCGGCGTCCACGCGGCGGCCGACACCGAGTACGACTGGCCCTACTACCAACAGCTGGTCGGCGCCTGGTTCAAGAGCCACCCCGCCATCCAGCAGGCCACGGTGCGGACCGAGGACCGCGCCCACGCCGCCACCGCGCACCTGGGCCGCACCTGGAGCCGCACCGACGAGTGGTACAACTACCGCACCAACCCGCGCGCCACCGCCCACGTCCTGCAGAGCCTGGACGAGGGCAGCTACTCCGGCGGTGAGATGGCCGGCGACCACCCGATCACCTGGTGCCATCCGCAGGGCACGGGCCGCTCCTTCTACACCGGGCTCGGCCACACCCAGGAGTCGTACGCCGACCCGGCGCTGCGGGCGCTGCTGCTCGGCGGCATCCGGTACGCGGCCGGATATGCCCAGGCCGACTGCCGGGCCGAGAGCGGCTACACGCCCCTGTACGACGGCTCGACCGCCGGCTGGTCGCAGGCCGGGCCCGGCGGATTCACCTCCGCCGACGCGACGTTGAGCGCGCAGGGCGGCATGGGCCTCTACTGGTACCAGGCCAAGCAGTTCACGTCGTACTCGCTCAAACTGGACTGGCGGATGCCGGGCGACGACAACTCCGGTGTCTTCGTCGGCTTCCCGGCCTCCGCCGACCCGGACTCGGCCGTCCAGCAGGGGTACGAGATCCAGATCGACGCCAGCGACGCCGCCGACCGCACCACCGGCTCCGTGTACGGCTTCAAGTCCGCCGACCTCGCGGCCCGGGACCGCGCGCTCAACCCGCCGGGGAGCTGGAACACGTACGAGATCCGGGTCGAGGGGGAGCGGCTCCAGGTCTTCCTGAACGGCGTGAAGATCAACGACTTCACCAACACGGACCCGGCCCGCTCCCTCCAGCAGGGCCACATCGGCATCCAGAACCACGCGGCCGGGGACGACATCTCCTTCCGCAACATCCGGATCAAGGAGCTGGGGAGCCCCCCGCCGACCACGACCTACGAGGGTGAGGCGTACACGTCGTCCCAGGGCGTCCAGGCCGCCGACCACGCTCCGGCGAGCGGCGGCAGGACGCTCGGCTACATCGAGAACGGCGACTGGGCGGGTTACGGACAGACCTCGCTCAGCGGGGTCCGCTCGTTCACCGCGCGGGTCTCCTCGGCCGGAGCGGGCGGCACCCTCCAGCTCCGCTCGGGCTCGGCGACCGGCCCGGTGGTGGGCTCGGTGACCGTCCCCAACACCGGTGGCTGGGAGACGTTCACGACGGTGTCGACCACTTTGCCGGGCACGGCGAGCGGGCCGCTGTTCCTGACGTTCAGCGGGGGAGCGGGGTCGCTCTTCGACGTCGACACCTTCACCCTGGGGCGGTAGGGAGGAGCGCGCCGGCCCTACGGCGCACCGCATGGACCGGCCGGTCCGGGGCCCCTCGGCCCCGGTCCGGCCTTTCGACTCCGGCCCACCGGGGATCCGCGCCCTGGATCAGCACCGCCGAAGCACCGTCCGTCCTCCGGCTCAGGCACGCTCCCGGTAGCCGACGAACACGGCCCCCGTGGCGAGCAGTGTCACCGCGCCCACCAGGACCAGCGCCGACGACATGCCCGCGGCGAAGTCCCGCCCGGCGCCCGCCAGTACCGTCCCGGTGACCGCGACCCCGAGCGCCGCGCCGAGCTCGCGGGAGGCCGTGCCGAGGCCCGAGCCCAGGCCGGCCTGGTGGGCGGGCAGGGAGGTCAGCACGCCGAGGGTGAGGGCGGGCATGCAGGTGCCGGTGCCGAAGGAGATGACCAGGAGCCACAGGACGTAGATGCCGTACGGAGTGTGCGGGCCCGCCGTCGCGGTGCCGAGCAGACCGGCGCCGATCAGCGCGAGGCCGGTCGTGATCACCGGCCGGGGCGTCGCCTGCCACCGCGCGGCGAGTCTCGGGGCGAGCGCCATGCCCACGGTCACCGGCAGGATCGCGACGCCGGTGAGGGCGGGCCCGTACCCCTGCACGCCCTGTAGGTACTGGGAGTTGACGAAGAAGAGCGAGAACAGGCCGAAGAAGCTCACCGCGAGGCCGAGCGTCGCGGCCCGCAGCCGCGGGGAGCGGAAGACACGCGGGTCGAAGAGCGGCGCCCGCGAGCGCAGGGCGTGCGCGGTGAACGCCGCGGCCAGCAGCGCGCCGAGCGCGAAGGCGAGCAGGATGCGGGCCGAACCCCAGCCGTACGCCGGGCCTTCGATGATGCCGAAGAGGACCGCGACCAGAGCCGCCGTCACCAGCACGGTGCCCAGCGGGTCCGGGTTTCCGCGCTCGACGCGGGCCGTGCGCGGGACACCCCGGGCCACCGCCGCGGCCAGCACCGCCGCCAGCGGCACCATGGCCCAGAACAGGGCCCGCCAGGACAGGAACTGGCCCGCGAGGCCACCGCCCAGATTGCCGAGCGCGCCGCCGAGGCCGAGGGCGAGCGTCCACGCGGTCATGGCCTGGGCGCGCCGCTTCGTCCCTCCGGCCAGGTGGACCAGGATCGACATGGTCGCCGGGGTGATCAGCGCGGCGCCGGTCCCGCACACCGCGCGCCCGGCGACGAGGACGGCCGGCGTCGTGGCCAGCGCGCTGGTCGCCGCGCCCGCCGCGAAGAGGGCGAGCCCGGTCAGCAGCGCGCCCTTGCGGCCGTGCCGGTCGGCCGCGGCGCCCGCCGGGATCAGCAGGCCCGCGAAGGCGATGACGTAAGCGTCGACCGTCCACATCAGTTGTGCGGGGGACGGATGCAAGGACGACGACGTCAGTTGCGGGATCAGGAGATTGATCGCGGCGACCATGCTCTGCGCGACCATGACGCAGGCGCAGACCGTGAGCAGCGTGAGACGCCCCAGCCGCGGGGCGTCCGCCTCCGGGGCCGCGGGCGCGGAGGTCGTGAGGGCAGGCGAGGACATGGCTCCTCCAGGGAGCTTCGACGGTGGTGAGGGGATGCCCGTCCAACGTAGGGTCGGCCCTGGCCTGCTTTCCAGTGCAATGTGTGCAAGGGATGATTGTGTATGACGCAATCCGGTGCCGGAGCTGCGACTCCGCCGTCCGCGGCGGCCGGGCTCGACCTGAACCTCCTCGTCGCGCTCGACGTGCTGCTGGAGGAGGAGAGCGTGCGCGGCGCCGCCCGCCGCCTCCACCTGTCCGAACCCGCGATGAGCCGCACCCTCGGCCGGGCCCGCAAGGCGCTCGGCGATCCGCTCCTGGTCCGCGCCGGCAGACAGCTGGTGCCCACGCCGTACGCGCTGTCCCTGCGGGCCGAGGTGGGGGCGGTGGTGGAGCGGGCACGGGCGCTGTTCGCGGCGCGCGGGGCGCAGGACCTGCGCTCCCTCACCCGCACGTTCACCGTCCATGGAAGCGACTCGCTCGCCGCGCTCCTCGGCCCGCCGCTGCTCTCCCGGGCCGCGGCCGAGGCGCCCGGCATCCGGCTCCGGTTCCTGGGCGAGAGCCACCTCGACGCGCCGGTCCTCCGGGAGGGGACGGCCGACCTGGAGGTCGGTGTCATCGACGCGACCGCGCCCGAAGTACACATCGAACCGCTGTCCGTGGACCGGATGCTCGGCGCCGCCCGCGCGGGACATCCGTTGCTGGAGGGAGAGTTGACGGCCCGCCGGTTCGCGGAGGAGGCCGAGCATCTCACGGTGTCGCGGCGCGGGAGGCTGCACGGCCCCATCGACGAGGCGCTCGCCGAACTCGGGTTGCGGCGGCGGGTGGTGGGCAGTGTCGGCTCGTTCCCGTCGTCGCTGTTCTTCCTGCGCGAGACGGACCTCGTCGGACTGGTCGGCTCCTGGAGTCTGCCGATGACCGACGCGCTGGGTCTCGTCACCTTCCCGGTCCCGCTGGACCTGCCGCCGTTGCCGATCGGCCTCGCCTGGCACCCGCGGCACGACGCGGATCCCGCGCACGCGTGGCTGCGGGGGTGTGTGCGGGACCTCATGCGTGCGCAGGCGCGGCCCGACGATGGTCCTTCCGGGGGCGGCGGGCCCACCCGGTAGCGCTCGGGGGACCGGTCCGCCAAGCCCCCTGGACCTCTGAGGCAGCTCAACTCGGCTGCGGCGCGCAGGCGGCTTCCCGCATCATGGCGTAATGATCAAGAAGTCGAACCGTGAGCTGAACGTCCTCGTCCTGCGCGACACCGACCGCGTCGCCGAAGCCCTGCGCTCGGCGCTCCGGTCGGCGTCCGACGCCGAGCGGCCCGGCCTGGAGCGCGCGGCCGCCCTCGTCGCCGAGGCCGCCGCGCGCGACGACGCCGAACTGCGCGGGGACTGGGTCCGCGCCCGCCTCGCGGCGGCGGGCCACGAGGGCCCCGCCGACTCGGTCCAGGCGATCAAGATCCTGCGCCAGAGCGAGCCGGGCCTGAGCCTCCTGACGGCGGTGCGGCTGGCGAAGGACGCGGTGCGGGGGTCGACGGTTTGACCCCGGGGGGCGCGGTGTGGGGGTCGACGGTTTGACCCCGGGGGGCGCGGTGTGGGGGTCGACGGTTTGACCCCGGGGGGCGCGGTGTGGGGGTCGACGGTTTGACCCCGGGGGGT
>NZ_JBITLI010000010.1:218021-301751 GCF_044465085.1 Streptomyces sp. NPDC049813
GGCGCGGTGCGGGGGTCGACGGCCTGACCCCGAGGGGCGTGGTGTGGGGTCCGGCCGCTCGGGCTCCGTGCGGAGTGCCGGCGCGCCGACGCCAGCAGCACGCGGTGCCGGGACCGACCGCGCGGCCCCGTCAGCCCGCCGCCACCGGTACCAGCGTCAAGTACGCGATGCCGAGGACGTTCCGGTAGCCGCCCGCCCAGGAGGCCCGCTGGCGGTCGACGCGCTCGCGGGTCTCGGTGGCGAGCGGGTGGCCCGGGTTCATGGCGAGCCAGAGTTCCGTGTCGTGGCGGTAGCCCGACTCGAACTCCTCCCACTCCTCCCGGCTCGCCGACTCGATCCACACGGGGCGGAACCCCGCCGCGACAGCGAGGTCGACGAGCGCGCCGAGCCCCACGTGGTCGTCGGCGCGTGCCCCGGGCCACATGGCCGCGAGTTCCCCGTCCGCCGGGACGCGCTCCCAGAACCCCTCACCCAGGACGACGCGTCCGCCCGGCCGGACCAGACGACGCAGCTCGCGCAGGACGGCGCCGGGATCGTACGGCTGCTCGGGGTCGCACAGCGCCTGACCGGAGCCCAGGCAGAGCACCACGTCCGCGGGCCCGCGTGCGGTGCCGAGCGCCGACTCCTCGGCGAACTCGACCCGCCCGGCCAGCCCGCGTTCCCGCGCGAGGTCGCGGCCCCGGGCCAGATCGCCGGCGTTGATGTCGAGGCCCACGCCGGTCGCGCCCGGGACGGACCGCACGACGCGCAGGAGCAGTTCGCCCCAGCCGCACCCGATGTCGAGGACGGTGGCCGGCGAGACGGTGGCGAGCCGGTCGACCATGCGCGCGGCGCGGGCTTCGGAGAGCGGCCCGTGGAAGGTGAGGGCGCTGCCGAGACGTGGGGGGTGGGCGGGGGTAGTTGTCATAGGGGGACGTTAGTTCAGTGGGGGTGGCGCGCTCATCGCAATAAATGGGGTGTGGGGGGTGGTGCGGGGCGGTCGGGGTGCAAAGCATTCGGCTCAGGCTGCTCTCTCGACCCGGCGGTTCCGGTTGCTCGTTCCGCCTCCCAGGCGACTCCCGCCGCCCCACCCGCTTCCGCATACTTGCCGGATGGACGCCCCCCGCCCCGCCTGGCACAACACGACCCACGACTGGGGGAGCAGCGTCGACCCCGCCCATGTGCAGCGCATCCGCCGGGACCCGGCCGCCTACGCTCCGGGCGGGGTCCGGCACCTGATCCTGGAGGTCGTCGCGTACGCGGCTGACGAGGCCGAGTGCGGGGGCGGCGGGAGGTGCCGGATCACCCTGCATCCGGATGGCTCGGTGTCCGTGAGCGACGACGGGCGGGGCACCGACACCCGGTTCGACGAGGACGGCCGGGCCGTGAAGAAGCCGGTCATGGCGACGAAGGACCTCCGCTTCTTCGACGACCCCGGGGCGGCGCGACTCCCCGACGGACACCCGCGCCGGGGCATGTCCACGGTCGCCGCACTCAGCACGTGGCTCGTCCACACCAACCGCCGGCGGGGCGGCTCATGGACCCAACGCTACGAACACGGTGTCCCGACAACCGACTTGACGCCGATCCCCGACGAGGACACGACCGGGACCACGGTGCACTTCCTGCCGGGAGAGGCATCGCGCTGGACGGGCCGTACGACGGCCGACGAACTGACCCGGCTCACGGCGCACTGGGCACACCTCTCCGTACGCGTCGACGACCGGCGCGGCGCGATCAGTTAGACGTGCGAGCCGCGCACGCCTCCGGGGCCGCGCTACGGTCGTGACATGCAGCAGCCTCCGGACCCGGTCCCCGCACTCCTCGACGGCCCACCGGTCCAGACGTCCGACGCCCAGGACCTGCTCCTCGGCTACTTGGAGTGGTACCGCGAGACAACGCTGCGCAAGATCGCCGGACTGTCCGACGCCCAGGTGCGCGCGCCCGTCGTACCACTCGGCTGGTCGCCGCTGGGACTGGTCCAACACCTCGGCTGGGTCGAACGCCGCTGGCTGCGCTGGGGGTTCGCCGCTGAGCAGGTCGTGGCCTATCCACCAGGCGGTGACGACGAGGAGTGGACGGTCGCCGCCGACGTCACCGTGCCGCAGGTCATCGCCGCCTATGAAGCGGAGGTGGGCACCGCGAACTCCGCGGTCGGCGCGGCCGCGCTGAGCGACAAGGCCCGGCTCGGGGGCCGCTTCACGGCGCCCGGTCCAGCACCTTCGCTCGGACGGATCCTCTTCCACCTCCTTCAGGAGTACGCCCGCCACGCCGGCCACCTCGACATCGCTCGCGAACTCATCGACGGAGCGACGGGTGAGTGAAGGCGACCCCCACGTGTGCGGGTGAAGAGTTGCCTGTCACGCCGTGAGCCGCGCGGCGGTCCTCGCGGCCTGCTCGATCCTCGTGCGACAGGCCGCGCGGGCCTCCTCATCGATCTGCTGCTCGTGCTCGACGCGCAACCCGGTCCGTCCGTCGACACCCTCGCGCAGTATGTCGGCGTGCCCGGCGTGCCGGATGGTCTCGCCGAGGACGTGGACCATGACAGCGAAGAGGTTCGTGTCGGCGTGCGGCTCCGACCACCACGGAACATGGCCGGGAGCGTCGAGGCGCAGCTCGTTGATCGTCGCGTCCGCGTGGTCCCACGTCCGCCGGTAGAAACCGATGACCTGCTCGCGGGTCTCGTCCGCGGCCGCCCACAGGTCACTGCCGTCGGAATCCTGCCACCGGGGCAGCCGTTCGGGAGAGGGGCGGCCGAAGACCTCGCCGAAGTACCTCGCCTCGACGTTGGCCACGTGTTTGACCAGACCGAGGAGGTTCGTCCCGGTGGCTGTCAGGGGACGGCGGGCGTCGTACTCGGACAAGCCGTCGAGTTTCCAGAGCAGCGCCGCGCGGTCCCGCTGGAGTCTCCCGAGCAGGGTGTCCTTCGCGAAGTCGTCGATCATGCGGCATGAGCCTGCCACGGGTCGCTGATCAGCTCAAGCCACGGCCACGGCCACGGCCACGGCCACGGCCACGGCCACGGCCACGGTCACAGCCACGGCTTACGGTCTCGGTGGCCGTGTCGACGCGCGTCGGGGCGGCAGCGGCCCGGGCAGCGGTGGCGTCAGGACACCTGTGCCACCACCGCGTACATCCCGCTCGGCTCCGGCTCCGGGGCGGGCTCCCCGCGGAACCACTCCGGGGCCGTCACCAGCCCGGGTTCGACGAGCTCCATCCCCTCCAGGAAACGCGCCACCTCCTTACGGGAGCGGAGCGCGAGCGTCATGCCGCTCCTCGCGTACTGTTCCGTCGCCTGCTCGGCGATCTCCGGGAAGATGTCGCTGGCGGCGTGCGACAGCACCAGGTGGCTGCCGGAGGGCAGCGCGGAGGCGAGGGTCGCGACGATGCCGTACGGGTCGTGCTCGTCCGCGACGAAATGCATCAGCGCGATCAGCGACAGTGCGATCGGGCGGTCGAAATCCAGCACCGTGCGGGCGTGGTCGAGGATCGCCCCCGGATCGCGTACGTCCGCCTGGACGTAGTCCGTCCTGCCTTCCGGGCTGCTGACCAGGAGAGCCTCCGCATGGCGCAGCACGATGGGGTCGTGGTCGGTGTAGACGATCTTCGCGGACGGCGCGATGCCCTGCACGATCTGGTGCAGGTTGGGCTCGGTGGGTATGCCCGTCCCGATGTCGAGGAACTGGTCGACGCCCGCGCTCGCGAGGTACGCGACGGCCCGGTTCATGAAGGCCCGGTTCTGCAACGCGCCGATCCGCACCTCGGGCGGCAGCTTCTCCCCCACTGCCTCGTCGACGGGGTAGTTGTCCTTGCCGCCGAGCAGCCAGTCGTAGACCCGTGCGGGGTGCGCCTGGCTCGTGTCGATCCGAGAGGGGGACGGGGGTGTCGTCACGGAGGTCTCCAAGTCGCGGGGAAGGGGGCCGGTGCAGCGCGCGCAGACGTAGTCTGGCATGTCAACTCCGCGCACAGAAAGCTGCGTTGAGGTCGGGCAGCGAACGACGAGGATGACGGACGGATCAGCGACCGGCCTCCGCCACCCGCTCGTCCACGAGTCCCGCCTCGCGCAGGTCCGCCCAGAGCGCGCTCGGGACCGCCGCGTCGAAGGACGCGAGGTTGCGCCGTACCTCGTCCGCGCTGCGCATACCGACCACGATCCCGGCGACCGCCGGGTGGAGCAGCGGGAACGCCATGGCTGCCTGCGGGACCGTGACACCGTGGGCCTCGCAGACGTCGGCGATCCGGTGGGCCCTCGCGATCAGCTCCGGTGCCGCGGGGGCGTAGTCGAACCGGGCGCCGTCGACCGGCCGGTCGGTGGCCAGCAGACCGGAGTTGAAGACCGAGGCGGCCAGGACCGAGACGCCACGGTCGCCGCACGCGGGCAGCAGTTCGTCCAACGCGCTGTGGTCCAGCAGCGTGAACCGGCCCGAGAGCATCACCACGTCGGCGTCGGTCTCCCGCACGAGACGCGTCAGCTTGCCGGGGTCGTACATACCGGCCCCGATCGCTCCGACCAGGCCCTGGGCGCGCAGCTCGGACAGGGCCGGATATCCGGTGCGCAGCGCCTCCTCGAAGTGCCGCTCGGCGTCATGCAGGTACAGCACGTCGACGCGGTCGACGCCCATGCGCGTGAGGGAGTCCTCGACGCTGCGCAGCACGCCGTCGCGGGAGAAGTCCCAGATCCTGCGGTGGGTGGCGGGCACCGCGAACGCCTCGTCCATGCGCCCCGCCGCTTCCTGGGGTACCAGGAGCCGGCCCACCTTCGTGGACAGCGTGAACCCGTCCCGCTCCTGACCGCTCAGCAGTCCGCCGACACGACGCTCGGAGTGGCCGATGCCGTAATGCGGGGAGGTGTCGAAGTACCGGATGCCGCCGTCCCAGGCCGCGGCCAGTGTCGCAGCTGCGGTCGCGTCGTCGAGCGGGGCGAAGAGCCCGCCCAACGGCCCGCCGCCGAAACCGAGTTCGGTGACCTCGACAGTCGTCTTCCCGAGCTGGTGGGTGCGCATGTCTCTCCGATCGTGCCGCTGCAGCTGGTGCGGGTGGGCTGAAGTCTCGCTAGTGGTGCGGTACGTGTGAGGGGTCCACGTCGGCTGCCGAGGAGGCATGGACGAGGAGCAGTGGGCAGTCGGCGGCGACGCGCGGGCCCTCAGCGCCGCGTCCAGTCGTCCAGCACCGCCGAGATCTGGCGCGTCGTCGCCGCGGCGATCCGGGGCGACGCCCGCGCGTACGCGGTGTAGGCGCTCAGGCCGCTGGCCAGCCCCCAGCCCAGGCCGCGCGTCCACGTGGCCTCGTCCACGTCGAGGGCGGCATGGAACGCCGTGCGTCCGGGAGCTGCCATGAGCGTGTAAGCCATCATCAGGTCCGCGGCCGGGTCGCCGAACGCCAGGCCGCCGAAGTCGATGACGGCGGTGAGCCGGCCGCGCCGGGTCAGCAGGTTCCCGGTGTGGAAGTCGCCGTGGCACCACACCGGCGGCCGGTCCCACGGATCGGCCGCCAGCGCGGCCTGCCACACCGCGGTCATCGTGCCGGTGTCGAAGACGTCCGCCGTGCGCTCGATCGCGGCGCGCGTGGACCGGTCCCGGGACGACAACGGCTGCGTGCGGAGCCGCACGGCGGCATCCGGTGCCGGACGCACCACCCCCGCGCACCCCCACAACTCGCGCAAAAACTGTGCCAGTTCGACAGCGGCGGAAGTCGAGTCGCCGAGCCCCCGCACGGTGGCCGTTTCCCCCTCATGCCAGCGGAACACCGACCAGGGCCAGGGATATCCGAGGTCCGGACGGCCTTGCGCCACCGGCGTCGGCACCGCGAGCGGGAGGTGCGGCGCGAGCCGGGGCAGCCAGGTGAACTCCTTGGCCAGTGAGCCGACGGGACCCTTGTGCTGGGGCAGGCGGACCGCCAGTTCCCGGCCGAGCCGGTGAATGACATGGTCCGATCCTCCCGGTTCGACCCGCTCCAGCGGGAGCCCGGCCCAGTGCGGGAACTGCGAGTCGACCAGCGCGCGGGTGAGAGCGGTGTCGATGTGTGGGCGGCGGCCCGGGGCGTCCTGGACGGTCTCCGTGCTCACGCTTCTCCTTCGGGTACGCCGCTGATTCGTCCACCGCCTGGTTCATGCACGCGGATCACCCGCCTCCGACGCGGCGGGCGCCTGCCCCAGGTCCGGGTCGGGGTCCGGGCCCGGCTCCGGCTCCGGGAAGTCGTACACCGCGAAGTCCGCGACCGGGCGGTACCCGATCCGCTGGTAGAGACCGTTGCTGGTGGGATTGGCCAGGTCCGCGAAGAGCAGGACCTCCGCCGCCCCCGCCGCCCGCGCGGCCCTGCTCACCTCGACCGTCGCGGCGCCCGCGTAACCGCGTCCGCGCATGGGGGCCGGAGTGTAGACGGGGGCCACCCTGACCTGCCCTGCGACCATCGGGGTGACGCCCGCCATGGACACGGGAGTGCCGTCCGGGGACTCCCAGAACGTGACGCGTCCTTGAGCGATGCGTGTGTCTGCCCACGCGCCGCTGTCACCGGCCGGGACGTTCCCCACGGCGGCGACGAACTCGCCGTGCCATCGCACGAGTCGCTCGCGATCCCGCTCGTCCGCGAACCGGCTCCGGCCCTTCGGGAACGGCTGCGGAGCGGTGAGCGTACCCAGGCGGTACAGGCGCTCCCGCTGATGCAGCGCCGGTGTCGCGCCCGAGTGCCGCGCCCACGCGTCGGCGAAGGCCGCGGCGGTGTCCTGGTCCGCGATGACGCCAGGGACCCGGTGGCCGAGGCGGGCCAACCGGGACGCGAGGGCATCGGCATCCTCGGGTGTGAGAGCGGTGAGGTACAGGCGGTGGGGCGGCGTGTGGAAGAAGGCCGCGCGGACCCCGCCCGCCGGTCCCACGCTTCCGAACACGGGAGTCTCGGCGCCGTATTCGACTGTGCCGCCCGTGCGCAGCGTCTCGGTCACCGTCAGCGGGACGGTGTGCGACGCGGGGCGCGACCGCAGGAAATCCCCGGCCCGGGCCAGAAACCCATCGAGGTCTTCGGTGAGGTGCCAGTCATCTGGAGGCATCCCTCATGATCCCTCGTACGGTCGGCCGGTGCGCGGGATTTTTCCACCGGCCGCCGCGGCCGGCGTCGACGTCGCGCGGTGGGGCGCGGAAGCCGGCAAAAGCGCTGCCGGGGGCGGTGGACAGCATCCCGGCTTCATCCTTCTCCCACGGGAAGGGTGCGAATTCTCCACCAGATGACGGTTGGTCCATGCCAGCCTTTGGAGCAACTCCGCTCGGGCGGACCGGTGTTCAGTGCGGCCCATGCGGGGGATGCGCCGCACCGGCCCGAGGGAGTACGGGGGCCGTCCCCGCCGCGTCAAGTCGCGGCGGGGACGGCCCCCAGCCGCTCATCTCGTGCCCGCGTACCGGTTGCGCGGGCGGGTCAGGCCCAAGTGGCCGCGCAGGGTGTCGCTGGTGTAGGCCGTGCGGAAGGCGCCCCGTCGTTGCAGGGCCGGGACCAGGGCCCCGGTGATCCCGGCCAGGTCGTGCGGCAGGACCGCCGGGCGCAGCCGGAAGCCGTCGAGCCCCGCCGTCCGCCGGTCCAGCAGCAGGTCGGCCAGCTCCTCGGGGGTACCGGCGAAGATCTCGGCGTCGGAGGTGAGGGGCGTGCCCGCGAGGTCGTCCAGGCGTGCCAGGCGACGGGCGGCCGCGCCGGGTGTCTCGTCGAGGAGGACGAGCAGGTCGGCGAGGACGAGGAGGGGTTGCGCCGTGCGGTCGCGGCCCACGGCGGCCGTCGCCGCGTCGACCTCGCCGAGCACCGCCTTCGTGCCGGGCCGGTCGTGCGGGGTGACGAAGACGATGTCGCAGGCCCGGGCGGCGAACTCGTAGGGCACGGAGGCGTGCGCGAGGCCGGCCACCGGCGGCTGCCCCTGCGGCGGGCGGGGCGTGATGGACGGGCCCCGGACGCTGAAGTGCGGTCCCTCGAAGTCGATGTGGTGGATCCGCGCGCCGTCGATGAAGCGGCCGGTGGCGACGGAGCGGATCTCCGCGTCGTCCTCCCAGCTGTCCCACAGCCGGCGGACGACCTCCACGGCGTCGGCCGCCTCGTCGAAGAGGGGGCGCAGCCGGGCGGCCGTGCGTTCGGGGACGCGGGCTTCCTCGTCGGTGAGCTGTGGGGTGGTGCGGCGGCCGAAGTGGGCGGCGTCCGCGGCCCGGGAGGCGATCTGGGGGCGCCAGCCGGCACGGCCGGTGGCGGCGAAGTCCAGGGTGGCGACGGCAAGCGAGAGGTGGAAGGGCTCGGTGTGCGTGACGTTGGCGGTCGGTACGAGCCCGATGTGCCGGGTCAGCGGGGCGAGCCGGGCGGCCAGCAGGACCGCGTCCAGGGTGCCGCGCACCTGGTCGGTGCGGTCGTCGGGCCGGTGGAAGGCGGCGGACTGCGGGCCGAGGGAGTCCTCCAGCGTGACGAAGTCGAGCAGCCCGCGCTCGGCCTCCCCCACGAGCGCCGCCCAGTACTCGGCGGTGAACAGCTCGGCGGGCCGCACCCCGGTCGTACGCCAGGCGGCCGGGTGCCAGCCCGCTCCGTCGAGAGCGACGGCCAGGTGCAAGGGGGTACCGGTCATCGCGGCGTGCCGCCTTCCTGCGAGGGAGTACGGACATGGGTGCGGGGACGCGCCGGGCCCAGGCCCAGATGGTCGCGCAGGGTGGTGCCGGTGTACTCCGTGCGGAAGGCACCGCGCTCCTGGAGCAGCGGGACGACACGGTCGACGACGTCGTCGAGGCCGTCCGGGGTCAGATGCGGCACCAGGACGAAGCCGTCGGCACCGTCACTGCTCACGAAGTGGTCGATCGCGTCGGCGACGGTACGGGGGCTGCCCACGAAGGTCTGTCCGCCGTGAACCTCGGTGACGAGTCCGCGGATGCTCAGACCGCGCTCCTCGGCGAGGGCCCGCCAGCGGCGCGCGGTCTCCAGTCGGCCGGTCCGGAAGACGGAGTGGCCGCGCAGGACGAGTGCTTCGGGGTCGGGTTCGACCTCGGGCAGCGGCCCCTCGGGGTCGTAGGCGGACAGGTCGCGGCCCCACACCGCCTCCAGATGGGCGAGGGCGGTCTGCGGGCCGACCTGGGCGCGGGTGATCTCGTCCGCGTAGGCGGCGGCCTCGGCGTCCGTGTCGGCGACCACGACGGTCGCGGTGGGCAGCACCTTCAGCTCGTCGTGGCTCCGCCCGTGCCGGGCGAGGCGGCCCTTCACGTCACGGTAGAAGGCACGCGCCTCGTCCAGCCGGTTGTACTTGCTGAAGATGACGTCGGCGTCGCTCGCGGCGAACTCCCGGCCCGCGTCGGACTCCCCGGCCTGGATGACCACCGGGTGGCCCTGTGGGGCGCGGGGCGACGCGAAGCGGCCGCTGATGTCGAAGTGCGCGCCCCGGTGTGCGAACCGGCCGGCGCCGGGCCGCACGAAGTGGCCGCCTGCCGGATCGTCGAGCAGGGCGTCATCGGCCCAGCTGTCCCACAACTGGCGGGTCACCGCGAGGAATTCGGCGGCGCGGGTGTAACGGTCGGCCTCCTGCAGGAAGCCGCCCCTACGGAAGTTCTCCCCGGTGAAGCCGTCGAAGCTGGTCACCACGTTCCAGGCGGCGCGACCCGCGCTGAGGTGGTCCAGGGTGGCCAGCCTGCGGGCCACTTCATAGGGCTCGTTGAAGGTCGCGTTCACCGTGGCCGCCAGCCCCAGGCGCCGGGTGACGGCGGCCAGGGCCGCGAGCACCGTCAGGTTCTCCGGGCGGCCCGCCACGTCGAACTCGTAGAACGCGTCCTTGTGTTCGCGCAGCCGCAGGCCCTCGGCGAGGAAGAAGAAGTCGAAGAGGCCGCGCTCCGCCGTGCGGGCCAGCGCGGCGAACGACTCGAAGGCGATCTGACTGCGTGACCTGGGGTCCGACCAGACGGTCACGTTGTGGATGCCGGGCAGTTGCGCGGCGAGGATCACCTGTTTCCTGGCCGGGTCGGTCACGGTTGCTCGTTCCTCCTGGAGCGTCCGGGGCGAGCCGGGACGACAGGTGTGTGAAGGGGGCGGTGGGTGCGCGGTGGGTGTGCCCCGAGCCTGCACGAGCGCGGGTGGCGCCCGACAGGCCAAGGGCCCCTATTTCACGCGGTGTTCATGCCCGTGCGGCGTCGCCGGGCCAAGGGGCGACGGGTGCCGGGGCGGTGTGCCGCACGGTGTTGTCCAGGGTGACGCCGTGGCTCTTGACGTCGATGGCGATCCGGTCCCCGTCCGCGATCCGGAAACCGTCGTGGAAGCTCGCCTCGTCGGCGCCGAGCAGCAGGTAGTTGACAAGACCGGGCCTGCGCACGGCGGGGAAGGCGAAGAAGTGCGCGGCCATGTCGGCGATGCGGAAGTACAGCGCGTCGCCGCCGCAGTCGAAGGAGCCCTCCCACGCGGTGGCCCCGTCACGGACGATGGTGACCCGCCCGGTCACGGAAGCGGGCGGCGGCCCGAGGAACAGCCAGGGCGCCAGCGCCGTGTCGCACAGTTTGCAGTACGGGTTGTAGCCCGGGTCCTTGCGGTGCAGGCCGATGTCGCACAGGTCGTTGCCGAAGGTGTAGCCGGCGTAGTGCGGGGTGCCCTCCGGGTCGTTGACGTAGACGAGGGCGACCTCGGGTTCCTCGATGAGCGCCACCGGTGCGGCGGGCACGACGAGTGGCTCGCCCGGTAGCCGGACCCAGTCCCCGAAGCCCTTGAAGAACCACTTCGGCGGCGTGAACTCCCCCCCGCCCTCCGGGGCCCTTTCCCCGCCCCACTTCTTGACATGGGTGCCCATGAAGCCGCTCAGCAGCGCGTTGCCGGTGGCCTCGGGGAGCAGCGGCGGGCGCAGCCGCAGCTCCGGGTCGCCGGCCGGCACGGTCACGGTGTCGGCGGACGTGAGCGCCGCCCGGACCGCTTCCGGTGACCCGTCGGTCGTGACGAACGTGTCGGCGAGGGTGTGCGCGTCGACCGCGAACAGCGTGAGCGAGGCGTCGGGTTCGGGCAGACCGAAGCCGACGTAACGGCGGCCATGGCGGTCGGCCTCGAAGAGTACGGGCGGCACGGGGGCCGGGGTCGCGGGCTCGGGCATGGTGATCTCCTGGAAGGGGGCGGTAGGGCGGTGGCTTGGGTGTGAGGCGGGTGGGGCGCAGGCGGAAGAGGTGGCGAGGAGTGGTTCAGGCCATGGCCGTGAGGTGGGCGAACGCCGTCCCGGCGTGGTCGATCGCGTCCGCGATCCACGGCAACCGCAGCGGATCGGTGGCCGCCAGCGCGGCTTCGCGCTCGGCGTCGGTGGTGCCGTAGAGACGGCTCGTGGCGACGCGCAGCCGCAGCGGATCGTCCGGTTCACCGAAGGCGCCCGCGGGCAGCACGCCGACGCCGTGCCGGTCGAGCAGCCACCGGGCGGCGGACTCGCCGCCGGTCACCCCGCGTGCGGTGAGCTGCTCGCGCCGGGATTCGAGATCCGGGTACAGGTAGCACGTGGCGACGATGGGAGCCAGGACGGCACCCGCGTCCGTGAGCCGTGCGGCAACGGCACGCGCCACCGTCGCGTGCAGCCGTCTGCTCGCCTCCACACGGGCCACGACCTCGGCCGGTTCGGCCAGGGCGTAGGCGGCGGCCTCCTGCACCGGGGCGGGCGGACTCGACCAGATCTGGCTGGCCACCGAGGCCAGCGCCGTGTGCAGTGTGCGGCCCGGCTCGCCGTCGGGGAGCCGGGCGACCCCGGTGCGCCAGCCCCCGACGGCGAGGTTCTTGGTGAGCCCGGTGGTGACGACGGTGCGTTCCGGCGCGAACCGGGCCGGGGAGACCGGGGGAGCGGCGGGGTCGTGCACCAGGTCGTGGTAGATCTCGTCGGAGACGATGACGAGGTCCAGCGCGCGTGCCGCCGCCGCGAGGCGGCGGACCGTCCCGGCGGGGGCCACGGTCCCCGTGGGGTTGTCGGGGACCGTGACCACGACCGTGCGCGGATCACGGCCCGCGGCGCGGGCCCGGGCGACCGCCTCGCGCAGCAGGTCAGGGTCGGGCACCCCGCCGCGCCCGGGGGCCACAGGTACGGGCAGCGGGGTCCCGCCGGTAAGCCGGGTCTGCGCGCCGTAGCTGACCCAGCCCGGGACCGGGACGATCACGTCGCCGCCGATCGCCAGTTGCAGGGCGAAGAGGAGCGCTTTGCTGCCGGGCCCCGCCACCACCTGCTCCGGCGCGGTGTCCAGGCCGCGCCGGGTCCAGTACCCCGCGGCGGCGGTACGCAGGGCAAGGCTCCCGGTGACCGGCCCGTAAGCGGTCCGGTGCGCGGCGCGGGCCAGGCGCGCGGCGAGTTCGGGCAGCACGGGCAGGCCGATCTCGCCGCTGGACATGGGCAGGATCCGCTGCCCCGCGCGCTGCCTGCGAACCAGGACCGCGTCGGCCGCGAGCGTGGCGGACATGGGGACCGGGGTGGGCATGGATGCTCCAGATCGGGTGGGCCGGGCCAGGGGGGTGGGGTGCGACGGGCGCGGAGCGGGACGAGCCGGGGCCGGGCGGGACCGGTCAGCTCGTAGGGCTGAAGCGGGCACGGAGCACCGCCTTGCGGACCTTTCCTGTGAGTGTCTTGGGGAGCGCGGGCAGCACCTCCACGCGGTCGGGCAGGAACCGTTCCTCGTGGTCGTGCGAGCGCAGGTGGTCGCGGAGCCCGGCGAGCGTGGGGCCGGTGCCGTCGCGCGGGACGACCACAGCCAGGATCGTCGCGTCCGGCCGCCCCGCCGCGTCGGGCAGACCGACGAGCGCGGCCTCGACGGCCGCGGGATGCGTGCCGATGGCGCCTTCCAGCTGCGCCGCCGGCGCCACGGCCCCGTCCCGGACGATGGCGTCGCGGGCCCGGCCCAGGACCCGGATGCCGCCCCGGCCGTCGGCGCGGGCCAGGTCACCGGTGTCGAACCAGCCCTCCCCGTCGAGGTCCGCGGCGAACGCCTCCGGGCGCCGGTGGTAGCCGAGCGCCAGGGACGCGCCGCGCACCCGGAGCCGGCCGACGCCGTCGGAGCCGGCGTCCGGCAGCGGGTCGACGCGTGTCTCCATCGAGCCGACGGGGCGGCCGTTGCTGTGGGCCGCCCAGCCGTCCGGATCGTCCGGGCGGGTGGTGGTCACCGGCCCGTTCTCCGACATCCCCCACAGCGAATGGGCGCGGGCCCCGAGCGTCTCGTGCACCTCGGCGGCCAGGGAGGGCAGCACCGGGGCCGAGCCGATCACGACGTGGCGCAGGCTCGTCGTGTCCCGTGGATCGGCGCGCTGGGCCCGGGCCACGTCGTCGAGGGTCGCGGGCGGCCCGTAGAGCAGGGTGGCTCCGTAGCGTTCGACGAGGTCGAGCAGGGCCGGATTGTCGCGCAGGTCCTGGAAGGCGACGGTGCCGCCGAGCAGCACCCCCGCGAGCACGCCCTGCGCGAAACCGGAGTAATGGACCAGCGGCGTGGAGACGGCGACGACCCAGTCGGCACCGAGACCGAAGGCGTCGACGTAGCCGCGGACCGCCGAGTGGACGGTGTTCTGACTGTGCAGAACCCCCTTGGACGCGCCGGTCGTACCGGAGGTGAACAGCACCACGAACGGTTCGTCGGCGGTGAGTTCGCGACCCTCCAGCTCCCGTGCGCGCGACTCCTCCCACGGCTGGGCTACGAAGTGGTCGTGGAAGGAGCGCGTGCCCTCGGGGGCGGGACCGTCGACCACCAGGACGTGGGCCAGATCCGGCAGTTCGGCGCGGAGCCCGGCGACGGTCGCCGCGAGCGGGACGCCTTCCCAGTCCGGCAGGGTGACGCACACCCGTGCCCGGGTCAGGCCGAGCCGGTGGCGCAGCTCGTCCGCCGGGCAGACAGGTGAGACGGGGCAGATGACGGCGCCGACCCGGATGGTGGCGAACATCAGCGCCACCAGTTCCCAGCGGTTGGGCAGTTGCACCGCGACGGCGTCGCCGCGCCGCACCCCCAGGTCGAGCAGGGCGCCTGCGAACCGGTCGGTGAGCCGCGCGAGTTCGGCGTAGTCGAGGGTGTCGGTACGCGACTCCTTGAGGCGGCGCGCGGCGACGGCGAGTTTGCGGGGCCGCTCCCGTGCCTGCCGGCGCAGGTCGTCGAGGAAGGTCTCGGTCCGCCACCAGCCGCGCGCCAGATAGGTGGCGGCACGGCCGGGCGTGTGCGGTGTGTGCGCCGGGAAGGTGTCGGTACGGCCGTCCGAGCGGGGTGTGTGTTCCGGCCGGGTGTCGGCAGGCTTCTCGGCGCGGGACGGGTCGGCCGGGGCGGCGGCCCCGGCGGGGGCGCTCATCGGCGCTCCGCGCGGCGCACGGCGAGCAGTTCGGCCAGCGGGTCGCCGGCCTGCCCCGCGGCGATCTCCAGGAGGTCGCGGGTGTTGCCGCGCACCCGGTCGGCCACCCAGTCGAAGACCCACTCCTTGCGAGCGTCCGCGGACAGGTCGAAGGGGACGACGCGGGTGACGGCGAGCGCGGCGGAGGCGGCGCCGCCGATGTTGGCGATCACCCCGGGCACCAGATGGGCGCCGGAGGCGGTGACCTTCTCGCGGGCGGCGTCGGTGGAGGCGAGGTTGGCGCCCTCGACGACGAGCCGCGCACGCAGCCGGTGGACGTTGGCCTCGGTGAGCGCGTGCTTCTGCGCGGCCAGGACGAGCAGGTCGGCGTCGACGTCCAGCCACGCCTCGGGTTCGGCGGAGACCGTGACGGCTTGCGGCAGCCTGCGGCGGTCGACGCGGCCGTAGGTGTCGGTGACGGCGATCAGGTCGTCGACGGGGAGCCGGTCGGCGCTGATGGTGCCCTCGACGTCGGCGACGGCGACGACGGTGTGGCCGCGCGCCTCCAGGAAGCGGGCGACGGCGCGGCCGACGGCGCCGAACCCCTGGATGACGACGCGGGCCGCGCCGGTGCGGCCTCCCGCCTCCAGGGCGGTGAGCGCGGCGGTCCCGACACCGTGTCCGGTGGCGTCGATCAGCGGCTCGTAGTACGTGCGCCAGTCGACCGGCATGTCAGGGACGCCGCGCCGGAACCGGGGGTCGTACCCCGCCTCCGCGAAGAAGACGGCCCGGTCGCCAGGGGTGACGCCCATGTCGATGCCGAGGTGGATACCGCCGTGCAGCAACGGTTTGACGGTGCGTCCGAAGGTGCGGAAGAGCTCCTCGCGCCCGCCCGCGCCACCGCCCCCACCGTCGGAGTCGATGCCTCCGTCGGAGACGATGCCCGCCTTGGCGCCGCCGATGGGCAGCTTGGCGAGCGTGAACTTGTGGGTCATGTCGCGGGCGAGACCCGCGACCTCCTCCTCGGTGACCGTGCCGGTCATCCGGGTGCCGCCCATGGCCACTCCGTCGACCAGGGTGTCCACCACGACCCAGCCGCGCAACGGGCCGTCGCTGCCGTGGAGATGGACGGTGAAGGCGGGCTGTTCGTTGTCTGCCGCAGTGCTCATGCCGGGGTCCTTCGCGGGGTCGGGGTCTTCGGGGTCACAGGTGTGCGCACGGGTGACGGCGCGGGGTCTCAGCGGTACAGGTCGGTGAAGCCGCGCAGGATCTCCAGGCCGTCCTTGCGGAACTCCAGGTGCGCCTGGGAGCCGTGGATGCGCCCGTCGTCGGAGCGCAGGAACTCGACGGGCGCCTGCGCGGACCGGCCGATGGAGCGGAAGCCCGGCGGGGCGGCCTCCAGGTAGAGGGTGTGCCGGTGGAAGACGGTCACCTTGGGTTTCACGTAGGTGAAGAGCGGCTGGTCCTTGTCGACCTCGGCCTCGTGGCCGCCGACCCGCTGCGGGCCCGGGACCAGCCGGCCGCCGGCCTGCGTGGCCAGCAGTTGCATGCCGCCGCAGATCCCGAAGACCGGCAGGCGGGAGCCGAGGAGGAGGTCGACGAGGGGCCGGTAGTGGTCGAGGTCGTAGGCGCGGACCTTGGTACCGCTGAGCACCACCGCCTGATAGTGGCCGTCGAGCCGGTCCGGCAGGGAGGTCACGTCGGTCGTGTCGGTCCGTGAGCCCAGCTCCTCGAAGCGGGCGCGGAGCTGGGGCAGGGAGAGGGTGCCGTTGTTGACGAGGAGGACGCGGGGTCGTGGCACGGAAGCGCTCCAGGTGCGGGAGAAGTGCGGGGCCTGCGGGACGTCGGGCCGCGGTCAGGCCGCGGGCCGGGCCGCCTCGGCGGCGATGACCGTGCCGGTGCGGGCGGCCAGCAGGTCGCTGACGGTTCCGCTGCCGAGCACCACGGACGGCACCCCGCGCTCCAGCGCCTCGCCCGCCGCGCGCAGCTTCTTGCGCATGCCGCCGGTGGCCTGGGTGTCGCGGAACCGGGCGGCGGCCGCGGCGCCGATCCGGGTGACGGGTTCGCCGTCGACCAGGAGGTGGGGCACGTCGGTGACGAGGACCAGGGTGGCGGCGCTCACCGCGCCGGCCAGCGCGGCGGCGGCCCGGTCGCCGTCGGTGTTGACCTCCCGCCCGGCCGCGTCGCGGGCGAGCGGCGTGATCAGGTGGGCGTGGCCGGGGCGCAGTGGGCCGAGCGGGGCGGGGTTGACGGAGGTGATCGGGCCCACCAGGTTGGCCAGTTCGACGAGTTGCTTCTCCCGCCACCACCAGCGTTCGCCCGCGCCCGCGGCGACGATGCCGTCGCTGCCGAGCAGCCGCTGCGCGGTGATGCCGCGGCGGGCGAGCCGGTCGAGGACGTCCGCCCCCAGCCGGGCGCTGACGGTCTTGATGTCGGCGATGACTTCGGGGGTGGTCCACCGGCTCTGGTTGCCGTAGCGGTCGCGCAGGATCGCGGCGGGGTCCGCGTGCCGGCCGCCGAGCCGTTTGAGCGGTTTGGACCAGCCGTGCACGAGGAGCAGCGGGCGGTGCCGGGCGTGGGCGGCCAGATCGTCCCACCAGGGGCCGGACAGCTCGTCCAGGGCGCTGCCGCCGAGCTTCACCACGAGCGGAGTGGCGGACGCGTCGCGGGGTGCGGTGCTCATGCGGGCATCACCGGCTGCATGGTCAGCCCCGTCTCCTCGGGGAGGCCGAAGCGGAGGTTGGCGGCCTGCACGGCCTGCCCGGCGGCGCCCTTGACGAGGTTGTCGAGCGCGGCGAGCACCACGATCCGGTCGGCGTCCGGGTCGTGCAGCACGCTCACGTCGCAGTAGTTGGAGCCGAGGACGGCCTGCGGGTCCGGGACCGGGACGCGTGTCTCGGTGTGGCGCCGCACCCGCACGAAGGGCTGCCCCTTGTAGAAGCGCAGGTACGCGCGGTGCAGCTGCCGCTGGTCGACGGGCGTCGCCGGGAAGGCGTACGTACTGGTGAGCAGGCCGCGCACGTGGGACACGCCGTAGGCGGACATGCTGAGGGAGCCGACCGTGCCGGTCCCTTCGCGGGCGAGGAAATCGCCGACCTCGGCGGCGTGCCGGTGGCCGGTGGGCGCGTACGGGGCGATGGCACCGTTGCGCAGGGCGTGCAGGTCGCTGGCGCGCAGCTGGAGGCCGCCGCCGCTGGAGCCGCTCTTGCCGTCGACGACGACGGTGGTGAGGTCGAGGCCGAGCCCGAGGGTGAGCGGGGCCAGGCCCAGGGTGAGGGCGGTGGCGTAGCAGCCGGGCAGGGAGATCAGGGCGGCGTCGCGCAGGCGCTCCCGGACCAGCTCGGGGACTCCGTAGACGAAGCGCTCGGCGAGGTCTGGGCGGCGCTGGACCTTCGGGTACCAGCGGTCGTGCAGCTCGGGCGTGCGGATGCGGAAGGCGCCGCTGAGGTCGACGAGGGCGGGGACGCGGTCGGCGAGCAAGGCGGACAGGTCGGCGGAGACGGGGGCCGGCGTGGCGAGGAAGAGGACGTCGACGCGGCCGGCCACGTCGTCGGTGACGGGCTCCACGGCGAGCCCGAGGTCCTGGCGGAGGTTGGGGTGGAGTTCGGCGGGGCGCCTGCCGACGTGGGAGGAGCCGCCGAGGAAGGTCAGTTCGAACTCCGGGTGCTGGGTGATCAGCCGGATGAGGTCGCCGCCGGCGAGCCCCGAGGCCCCGACGACTCCTGCGCGGATCATGCGAGCAGCTCCTGTACGTAGCGGCCGATGGCCGAGGGGACGTCCGCCCCGGTGGCGGTGGCGACCGCCCGGAAGCCGGGGGCGTGGTTGACCTCGTTCACGACGAGGCCTTCGGGGGTGCGGAACAGGTCGACGCCGTAGATCCCGGGCCCGAGGACGTCGACCACGGCGTCCACGGTCTTGGCGATCTCGGGGGCCGGGTCCAGGGCCCGGTTGTGGTTGCCGAGCGCCGCGTTGTTGCGCCAGTCGGCGCCGCCCGGCTCGAACTCGGCGACGGCCACCAGCTCCCGGCCGACCACCAGGCAGCGCACCGAGCCGCCGCCGAGGAAGGGTTCGACCAGCGCGGCCTGCTCGAAGGCGTGCCCGAGGTCCTCCACGTAGTCGTAGACGGACTGCGCGGTGTCGGCGTCGCGCAGCAGGGTGACACGCTTGCCCATGCCGCCGAAGACCGGCTTCAGGACGACCGGCGGGGGCAGTTCGGCCAGCGCCCGGGTGAAGTCCTTGCGCGACAGGACGAGTCGGTGTTCGGGCACGGGCACGTCGGCGGAGCGCAGCGCCGCACGCAGTGCGGCCTTGTTCTCGCAGGCGTGGATGGCCGCGGCCGTGTTGAGGGTCGGGATCCCCGCGGCCTCCGCGAGGGTGGCGATCAGCCCGCCGCGCGTGTAACTGCGGCTGCGCACGAGCAGCAGGTCGAAGTCGCGCACCGAGGGCGCGTCGGCCGAACCCAGGCACAGCGCCTCGTCGTTGACCCACTCCACGGACAGTCCGAGGGCGGGGCCGGCCTCGATGAGGCGGCGCTCCTCCCAGGCGATCCGGTCGGCGACGACAGCCGCCCGGAAGGTCTTGGCGGCCATCTCACTGACCCCAGTCGCGCAGCTGGACCTCGACGGTCTCCAGGGTCAGCACACCGTCGACGACACTCTCGACACGCAGCGTCAGCAGGCACTCGGGGCAGGACAGGGTCTCGCCCGGGCCGACCGGCGGCACGGTCAGGTCCGTCTCGCACTCGGGGCAGACGCCGGAGAGGGTGGCGGTGGTCATGAAGCACTCCGATGGTGGGTGGGGCAGGGAAGTAGCAGGAAGGGTCAGCAGAAGGTGAGGGGGCCGCGGGAGAGTGGTCAGGCGGCGGTGAAGTCGACGGCGGCCTTGCGGATGGCGTCGCGGTCGAGCAGCGGGCGGCCCGCCTCCTCCTGCCGTGCGGCCAGCCACGGCGTGAAGGCGGTGACGTCGACGTCGAGCCCCGAGTCGGTCAGGGCCCAGCCGACCAGGGCCGGGGTGAGCCGGGTGCGTACCTTCAACTCGCGCGTGTTGCCGACGAGTTCGGCGGGCAGGGTCTCGTACGCCTCCGGGTGGGTGAGCTGACCGGGGAGTTCGTAGGCGAAGGCCTGCGCCGTGGTGGGACCCGGCTGGAACGCCTCGCCGAGCCGGGCCCCGCGCAGCGCCAGCCGGGACAGTTCGGTGAGGTGGCTCAGGTCGAAGCGGGTGTCGCCGTGGATGACGCGCAGCGCGGTGAGCAGTTCCGCCAGCGGCGCGTTGCCGCCGCGCTCGCCGATGCCGCCGACGGTGGCGGAGACCCATTGCGCTCCGGCGCGCACGGCGGCCAGGGAATTGGCGACGGCGAGGCCGAGCATGTTGTGCGAGTGGATCTCGATCTCGGCGCCGTCGATGGCCGTGAGATCGCCGATCACCTTCTCCATCTGCCAGGGCGACAGATAGGCGACCGTCTCGGCGAGCCGGAAGCGGTCCGCGCCGGCCTCGAACCCGGCGGTCACGTACGGCACGAGCCGCGCGGCCGGGGTACGCGCCCCGTCCTCACCGCTGAACGTGACGTGGAACCCGCGCTCCTTGGCCTGCCCGACCGCCGAACGGACCAGGGCGGTCAGGAGCTTGGCACTGGACGTGCCGAGCTTGAGCACGGCGTGCTGCTCCGAGGTCGGGATGGAGTACATCACGTGCCGCACACCGAGCCGTTCGGCCTCGTCGAGCGCCGTGGCGACCTGCCGCCGGTCACGGACGACCACCAGCGTCATGCTGCGCTCGGGGCCCACCTCCTCGTGCGTGGCGAGGACCAGGCCTGCGTCCTTGGAGCCCGGCCCGGAGACCATGCCGACCTCGACGAGGTCGACGCCGGTGGCCACGAGGAGGCGGGCGATCGCCGAGGCGTCCCGCGGGCCGAACTCGACGCCCGCCATGTGCGCGGAGTCACGCAGCGTCGCGTCGGATATCCGGGGCGACACCACCGCTGCCCGGGCGCCTTCCACTCCTGTCATGTCACTCTCTCCTTTTCGTCTCCGCGCATTCGGTCCAGGGGTGCGGCGCGGCACTGGGAACAGCCTCCGATTCCACCGGCACGAAAAGCAACACGAGCCGGGTGAAGCCTTGAGAAGAAGTGTCAAGGAATGTCAGGGACGCAAACCCGCGCGAGAAAGGGGTGGGGCCGCGACAAATAGTCGACGGAATCCCTCCCCGTGTTTCCGGCGCGTTCTACTGTGCGACCATGGACCTTTTCCCGCTGCCCCGCCTCGGCATAGTCGTGCCGCCCGAGAACCCCACCGCGGAACCGGAGTTCCACCAGTTCCTCGGCGGCCGCGTCAACGTGCACACCGCGCGCTTCCCCCGCACTCCCGGGCTGGCGCTGCGCCGGATGCTGGAGACCTACAACGACGTCCTCCCGGACACCCTCGGCTCCTTCGGCGCCCTGCGGCTCGACGCGGCGGTGGTGGCGTGCAGCGCCTCGCACTACCTGCTCGGCCCGGACGGCGACCGGGAGTTCTGCGCGCGCCTGACGGCACGCTTCCGGCTCCCGGTGGCCTCCTCCACGCAGGCGGTACTGGCGATCGCCGCCGGGCTCCGGCTCCGCCGGGTGACCCTCGTGTCGCCCTACGAGCCGTGGCTGACGGACACCTCGCGCGCCTTCTGGGAGCAGGCCGGTCTCACGGTGGACGACGTGGTGCGGGTACCGCTGCCCGACGGCCGGCACGACCCGTACCGGGTGACGGCCCTCGACCTCCTGGACCGGCTGGACACCGCGCTGCCGGACGACGACCGCCCGCTGCTGTTCACCGGGACGGGCATGGGCACGCTTGCGGTCCTCGGCGAGCTGGAGCGGCGCAGGCCCGGACGGATCGCGCTCACCTCCAACCAGGCGTCGGCCCGCTGGGCGCTGCACACGGTGGGACGTGACGCGCGCGCGTCCGGAGCGGCGGCCTGAACCCGGACTCAGCCATCGGCGGCGCGACCCACCGGGCGCACGTGTCCCATCCGGTACCCCACGCCGCGCACCGTGATGATCCAGCTGTTGGCGCCGAGTTTCGCACGCAGGCTGCTGACGTGGGTGTCGATCGTGCGGCTCGCGTGCCCCCAGTCGCTGTCCCAGATCCGGGCCATGAGCTCCTTCCGCGAGACCACCGTCGCCGGGGTCGCCGCCAGCAGGTAGAGCAGCGCGAACTCCTTCGCGGTGACCGGCACCAGCCGCTCGGACACGCGTACCTCCTGGGTGCGCGGGTCGAGATGGAGGGGGTGCAGCGCGATGGGCGCGGCCGCGCGCACGGCGGGCCGGGCCCGGCGCAGCACCGCTTCCGCGCGGGCTGCCAGCTCCCGGAACCCCCAGGCCCGCACCACACAGTCGTCGGCACCCGCCTGGAGGGCTAGCACCCGGCCCAGCTCGTCCTCGCCGTCGGCGATGGCGATCAGCGGCACGTCGCCGTCGTCACGCAGTGTCCGGCAGACCCGTAACCCGTCCACGTCGGGCAGTTCGAGCGAGAGCAGCACCAAGTCCGCGTCCCGGTGGGCCCGCAGCGCCATCGCACCCGTGCCGACGCTGCGTGCCGCGTAGCCCTGGCGCCGCAGATTGCGGACGGTCTCCTCGGCGATGTCCCGGTCCCGCTCCACCACCAGCACGCTCCTCATGACCGTGTCCGTCCTTCCCCGTCGTCGTCCGTCGTTGTCGTTCGTCGTAAGTCGTCTGTGCGGGCCTGGGCCGGCCCAGGCCGGGCCCGCGGATGGTGCGGCGCGGGCGGCGCCGCCGTGCCGCGCTGTCTCACCGCTCCGTACCTGGGTCGCCGGCCGGCAGCCTCGCCTGCGCGTACGCGGCGGAGAGCAACGTCATGTGGTGGTGCCAGCCCGGGAAGGAGCGGCCCGTGAAGTCGGCCAGTCCATACTGCGCGCGCAGTGACGCCAGCGTCTCGGCGGTACGCACCCGGGCGGGCAGCAGCGCCAGCACCTGCTCGGCGCCCGCGTCCGCGAGGTCGGTGAGCCAGTGCCGGGCGGCTCCGGCCCCGCCGGGAGGCGCACAGCCGAGCAGCCGGTACGCGCCACCGGGACCGAAGCCGGGCAGGCGGACCGGGCCCGGGTGGGCGTGGACCGCGGGGTAGGGCCGGCGCCGCAGCAGCGGCTCCAGGAGCGCGCCCGCGGTGCTGGTACCGGGGCGGGCGTGACGCAGCTCCAGGTCCGGCGGCACTTCGGCGACGACGGCGCGGCCCAGCCGGGCCAGCGCGGCCAGGACCGTCCCCGCTTCGGCGTACGGCGTCAGATCGAGGACCCAGGGCAGACCGGCCGGGCCGGTCCGGGCGGGGTCCCCGGTGGCCAGGTCCAGGATGTGCAGGCCCGCCGGGCGCGGCAGCTCGGTACGCGGCACCCGCGCGCGAGCGCGCAGCGAACGGTCCGCCGCCCAGGGGCCGTCCAGGACCAGGTGCCAGTCGACGGGGAAGGACGCGCCCGGCGCGGCGAGGAACAGGCCGAGCGCGCGCTGACCGTGCACGGCACGCCCGTCGGCCGGGTCGGGCCGGGTGTGCACGCCCACCGTGTGCGCTCCCGTCTTCGGCAGCACGACGTCCGCCACCGTCCACGCGTACGGGCGAGTGCGGCCGGCCACGAGCCCGGCGAGACGGGCCCGCACCGGACGCCACTCCCACGGACTCGCGTGGACGAACTGGTGCAGCCCCTTCGCCGCCGCGGGCGGCAGGTGCGCCGCCCGGACCAGCCGCAGCGGCGTCTTGCGTCCGGGAGCGAGGGCGAGGGCGCGCAGATAGGTCTGCGCCCAGCGCCGCTGCTCGGCACGGCGCAGCGAGGCGAACACCTCCGCCGTGAACTCCCGCAGCGCCGCGTCGCCGTCCTCGCGGGTCCCGGCCTCCCTCGCCCCCATGTGACGCGCGCCCCCCTCGTGATCGCCGGACGCAAAAAATACCGCCCACGGGCGGTATTTCGGTCACATGATCGAGGACTTTCCCATATTGGCCTCTGATCAGCGCCAATACGGGTGGCGGTACGTGCGGCGAGCGCTTTCCGGGCCGCCGGGCGGGGTTTGCGGGGGCGCCGCGGAAGGGGCTCTGACCAGCCTATTGCGGCTCATGTCAAAACCATGTGAACGGAATGCTGCGGGTCCATTGCTGTGTGACAAGTGTCTGACGGGAATCTGTCCGCGCCCCGGCGGCGACCTTTTCCCTCTCGTGGTCGAGGGCCGGGCGGCCCGGAAAGCTCCTCGGACGGATGGCTGGATTCCCGGCGGCTCCTTGGACGGCCCTGTGCGACGGGCCGTCCAAGGAGCCTGGCGTCGGGGACGGTCAGGCGCCGTCGCGGCGCGCGGCAGGGAAGCCGTGCGAGCGGGCGTAGAGGACCACGACGAGGACCGGCGCGAGCAGCCCCAGCAGGGTCCACGGGAAGGAGTCGCTCCCGGCTGTGTCCAGGAGCACTCCGCCGATCACGCCGCCCGCGGCCATGGCCACGTTCCACAGCGTCACCAGCATCGCCTGGGCGCCGTCGGCGTGGTCGCCGCCCGCCTCGCCCGCGGCCGTCTGCAACAGCGTCGGCACGCCGCCCCAGCCGAGCCCCCACAGCACGGCCGCCAGGTACACGAAGGCCGTGTGCTCGGCGAACACGGCCAGGACGGCGGCCGCGACCGCCACCAACAGGGTGCTGACGACCGTCAGTTGCCGGAGCTGCTGGTGGATGCGGGCACCGACCACCCAGATGCTCGCCAGCGAGGCGGCGCCGAAGACCAGCAGCACCAGGTCGGTGTCGTCACCCAGGCCGAGGTCGTCGAGGAACGTGGCCACGTACGCGTACAGGATGGTGTGGGCCAGGACGAAGACCAGCGTGACGAAGAGCACCGGCGGCACGCCCGGTACCCGCAACGCCCGCAGCATGCCGGGGCGTTCGCCGTCCCGCTGCCCGGGCTGGTCGGGCACGGCCGCCACGATCCACAGCAGCAGCACCAGGGTGAGGCCGGTCATCGCCAGGAACGCCACCCGCCAGTCCGTCACCTTGCCCAGGAACGTACCGGCGGGCACGCCCAGCGAGAGCGCGACAGGGATGCCGGCCATGGCGATGGCGATGGCGCGGCCCTGCAGGTGTGCCGGCGCCAGCCGCCGCGCGTACCCGGCGAGCAGCGCCCAGGCGAGGCCGGCCGCGACCCCCGCAACGAAGCGCGCGACCATCGTCAGTCCGTACACGGAGGAGACGGCGGTGACGCTGTTGGCGACGGCGAACCCGGCCATGGCCGCGAGCAGCAGGCGCTTGCGGCGCCAGCCGGAGGTCGCGGCGGTCAGCGGGATCGCCGTCAGGGCGGTCCCGAGCGCGTAGATGGTCACGGTCTGGCCGGTGGCCGATTCGCTGACGCCCAGGTCACCGCTGATCGCGGGGAGCAGCCCGGCGGGGAGCGTCTCGGTGAGGCTGGTGATGAAGACGGCGGTGGCCAGCGCCAGCAGCGCGAACAGCGGCAGCTTCTGTGGGTCGCCGGGCTGCTGCGCGTCCGGCTGCGCGGGCGCGTCGGCCGCGGTGTCCGGTGCGGTGCTCATGGTTGCTTGCTCCAGGGTTCGTCGAGCGGGGGGACAGGCGAATCGGTCGGGGGAGGGGGAAGGGAGGCCGGACCGCGGCCGAGACCGCCGTCCACCGGCAGCCGCGCCCCGGTGGTGAATGTCGCGTCCGTGGCCAGGAACAGTGCGGCCCGCGCCACTTCCTCGGCGGCGCCGAGCCGGCCCAGCGGTGGCAGCGGCGCCGGAGGCTCGTGCGAGGCCGCGATACACGCCGGGACGACGGCGTTGACCCGGATGCCCAGGTCCGCCAGGTCCGTCGCGAGGGTGTGCGGTTCCGTACCGGAGGGCTCCGCGGCGGTGAGCACCACGGCGGCGCCCGGTCGCAGCCTGGGCAGCAGGGGACGGGCGAGTGCGGCCGTCGCCGCGAAGAGCCAGTCGACGGAGGGGCCGGGGCCCTCCGCGTCCCACAAGGCGTCGAGCGCGGCCGGGTCGACGATGCGGGCGGCGGTGCCCAGTTCGGCGCCGAGCCGGCCGTGTTCGGAGGCCGGGGCGACGACCAGGACGCGGGCCCCGCCCTCCACGAGCCGCTTCGCGATGGCCAGGCCGGTCGGCGCCGGGCCGCCCACGACCATGGCCCTGCGGCCTCCGTACCTGGTCATGCGCCGGTCACCCTTTCCGTGTCTCTGTGCCGCTGTGTCTCCGTGCCGGTGTGGCGGTGTGGCGGTGTGGCGGTGTTGTGCTCTCCCGGTCTCCGGGGGCTCCTGCGGACCCGCTGTCCCGGTGATGCGGTGCCTCGGTGCCTCGGTGCCTCGGTGCCTCGGTGCCTCGGTGCCTCGGAGATCCGACTGTGCGCGACGCCGCTTCGGGAATCCTTCGGATCCGCTTCGGGCGGCCGTGCCGCACGGTTCGGGCGACTGTGCCGCACGGTTCGGGCGACCGTGCCGCACGGTTCGGGCGGCGCCGAAGCACCTGCGAACCCTTCCTTCCGCGGCACCCTCGTGCGGCCCGCCGCGCCCTCGCCTGGCCGGCCGCACCCTCGCGCGGCCCGCCGCCCCGGAGGCGGAGCGCGCGTCCGGCCCGCCGGATAGGGTGATCGTCATGCAGTTCGGGGTGCTCGGACCACTCGTGGTCCACGACGACGACGGGCAAGAGGTCACGGTCCCCGAGGCCAAGGTCCGCGCGCTGCTCGCGATGCTGCTGGCCCAGGACGGTGGGACCGTCCCGGCGGACCGGCTGATCGACGCCCTGTGGGAGACCCGGCCGCCGGCCAACCCGCCCGGCGCCCTCCAGGCCCGCGTCTCCCAGCTGCGCCGTGTCCTCGGCAAGACCCGTGTCGTGCACCGCCCGCCCGGCTACCACCTGGACCTGCGCGCGGACGAGGTCGACGCCGCACGGTTCAGGGAGCTGACGGCCCGGGCCGCCGCCGCACCGGCCCCCGCCGACCGCGACGCCCTGCTGACCGGGGCGCTGGAGCTGTGGCGCGGACCCGCGTACGCGGACTTCGCGGACGCCGACTTCGCCCGTCCCGTCGCCGACCGCCTGGCCGAGGAGCGGCTCACCGCCCTGGAGGAGCGAGCCGCGGCCCGCCTTGAGCTGGGCGACCACACGTCACTCGTAGGGGAGTTGACGGAACTCGTCAGCGCCCACCCCCTGCGGGAACGCCTGCGCGCCCTGCACCTACGTGCCCTGTACGCAGCCGGACGCCAGAGCGAAGCTCTCGCCGGTTATGAGGAGTTGCGCGTCCGGCTCGCCGAGGAGCTGGGCGTGGATCCCGGCCCGGAACTGACCGCGCTCCACACGGCGTTGCTGCGCCAGGACCCGAGGCTCGCCCCACCGGCGGGCGCACGAGCATGGCCACCGCCCGGCGCGCCGAACTCCTCGTGGACTCCCCCTGCCGGGCAGGTGTCGCCGCGGACTCCGTCCGACCCGCCGACGCCCACCCCGGCGCACCCCACCGCGCCGGGCAGCCCCTCGCCTGTGGCGGACGCCCCTCGCAGCCAGCCCGGCAGCCCCTCTCTCACCCGATCCGGTGACCTTCCCGCCCCACCGGGCGACCTCCCCACCCCTCTCACCGCCCTCATCGGCCGGGACGGCACAGTGGCTCAGGTCCGCCAACTCCTCACGTCCGCACGGCTGGTGACTCTCACCGGTCCCGGTGGTGTCGGCAAGACGCGTCTCGCGATCGCCGCCGCGGCGGAGACCCCGGACAGCTGGCTCGTCGAGTTGTCGGGCCTGCGCTCCGGCTCGGTCGCGGACCTCGCCGACGTCGTCGCCACCGCACTCGGCGTACGCGACGACGCAGGACCCACCCGCACGGCAGCCCCCACCGCGACGGCCACACCCGGTTCCAAAGCCACACGCACACCGACATCCGGTTCCACCCCCATGCCCGCGTCCACGCCCCCCGACAGCGGCAGCGCGCCCTCTCCCGCCCAGTCCCTCACCGCCGCGCTGCGCGACCGCCGTGCCCTCCTGGTCCTGGACAACTGCGAGCACGTGGTCGACGCCGCCGCCGGACTCGCCGCCCGCCTCCTGTCGGCCGCCCCCGGGCTGCGCGTGCTCACCACCAGCCAGGAGCCGCTCGGGCTGACCGGCGAGGCCGTCGTCCTCGTCGAACCGCTGGCCGCGCCGGACGCGGTGCGCCTCTTCACCGAACGCGCCGCCGCCTCCGCACCGGGCTTCTCCGCCGACCCCGCGGCCGCCGGACCCGCCGAACGCGCCGCCGTCGCGGAGATCTGCCGCCGCCTCGACGGCATCCCGCTCGCCCTGGAACTCGCCGCGACCCGCGTCCGCGCCCTCGGCGTCCAGGCACTCGCCGCCCGCCTGGAGAACCGTTTCCAGGTGCTCACCAGCGGTCGGCGCGACGCCCCGGCCCGGCAGCAGACCCTGCGCGCCGTCATCGACTGGAGCTGGGAGCTGCTCAGCGCCCCGGAACGGATCGTGCTGCGCCGCCTCGCCGTCTTCAGCGACGGCTGCGACCTGGCGGCGGCGGAGGCCGTCACCGCGGGCGACGGGGTGACCGGAACCGAGGTGCTCGACCTCGTCACCCGGCTCGTCGACCGTTCCCTCGTCGTCGTGGCGAGCGGCCCGGCCGGCCCGCGCTACCACCTCCTGGAGTCCGTGGCCGCGTACGCCGTCGAGCGGATGCACGAGATGGCCGACCTCACCGCGACCCGGCGCCGCCACCTCGCGTACTACCTGGAGCTCGCCGAACACGCCGAGCCCGGTCTGCGCGGCCCCGAACAGCGGCACCGGCTCGGCCAGTTGGACGCAGAGGCGGGAAACCTGCGCGCCGCCCTCGACACGGCCATGCGCCTGGCCGCCGCCGGAGACAGCGCTCCCGCCGAGCGCCTCACCGGCGCCCTCACCTGGTGGTGGCTGCTGCGCGGCCGCCTCACCGAAGCCCGCCGCGCGCTGGGCGCGGTCCTCGGCCATGTCTCGCCCGCCGCGCCCGAGCCGCCCACCGAACTCCTGCTCCTGCTGCGGGCGTTCACCCTCCTCACCGAGGGGCGCGGCACCGAAGCCGCTCGCGTCCCGGCCGACGGCTGTGCGCCCGGCGCCCCCGACCCGGTCCGGCGCGCCCGCGCGCTGTGGCTCTGCGCGTACGGACTCTTCAGCGCGGGTGGCGCCCACGACGCCGACACCCTCAACTCCACCGCGCTGCGCCTGTTCGCAGCGTTCGACGACACCTGGGGGACAGCGGCAGCCCTGGGGCTGCGGGCCCGGCTCGCGCTGGACCGGGGCGACCTCGCGGGACTGGACCGCGACGGCCACCACGGCGCCCGGCTCTTCCGTGAACTGGGAGACAACTGGGGTGAGTTGCAGACAGTGCCGCCCCTCGCCACCCTCGCCGAGATCAAGGGGGCGTACGAGGAGGCCGAACGGTTGCAGCGGGACGGCCTGCGCATCGCCCGCGACCTGGGCCTGCCTGCCGAGGTGTCCGCGCGCCTGTCCGGACTCGGGCGGCTCGCCCTGCTCGCCCGGGACTGGGACCGTGCCCGCGCCCTGCACCGGCAGGCCCGCGCGATCGCCGCCGAGCAGGGGTACGCGTACGCCGAGATCCACGCCGAGATGGGCCTGGCCCTCGGCGCGCGGCGGTCCGGCGACCTCGCTGCCGCGCAGGATCACCTCGCGCGGCTGCGCGACGGGTTCGCCCAGGCGTCGTCCCCCGCGGGCGAGCACCTGCGCCTCGCCGAACTCGGTTTCCTCGCCGAACTCCGCTCCCGTCCCGACGAGGCGATCGCCCTTCACCTGCGCGGCCTCACCGTGGCCCGGGCCCTCGACGAACCCCGCGCCCTCGCGCTCTCCCTGGAGGGCCTGGCCGGCGCGCTGACGACCCGCGCCCCCGAAGCGGCGGCCGCCCTCCTCGGCGCGGCCGAGGCCGAACGCCGCGGCGTCGACGCCCCGTTGCCGCCCGCCGAACGCGGCGACGTGGACCGGATCGCCGCGGCACTGCGCACCACGCTCGGGCCTGCCGCGTACCGGAGTGCCTTCGACCGCGGCTCCCGGGACGGCGGCGAGCACACCTTGCGGCGCTGGAAGGACCGACTCACCCCGGCTCCGGACCCGGCGGCCGGTCAGGAACCGCCACGAGCCCGCTCTTGACACGCGCGTGGCAGCCGCGTGAAAGCGCCATTGCAGTCTCGTGCTCTTCAACTGCCCTGCTGCGACCGGCACTTGGCGTCTCACTAGCTTCGGCCCCATGTCGATCACAAGCAGCGTCGCCCCCTTCGAGGTCGTCCGGACCGGACCGCGCTTCGGCGCCGAGATCACCGGAATCGACCTGACCGCCCCCATCGACGACACCACCGCCGACGCCCTGCGCCAGGCCTTCCTCGACCACAAGGTGCCGTCGAGTCGCTGCCCTACGAGGTGGCGCCCGAACTCGGCGGTCACATGCTCTGGGCGGATCTGCAGGCCGCGTACGACGACCTCTCCCAGCCCTTCAAGGAGCTCCTGGCATCCGTGAGCGCGCGGCTGGCGCCCCGGCGACTATGTCTGCTGGGACAACCGCGCCACCTGGCACTACGCCATCGACGACTACGGCGACGGGGCACGGGTCTATCGCAAGGTCATCGGCGTGGAGCCGTCACCCGCGGCGGGTACGCCTTCCTGACCCCCCGGGCGCGGGCGGCTGAAGGTGCCCGTAGGCCGCTCGGCCGGCCTACGGCGATCGGTCAGTCCTCGGTGACGCGGATGATCGTCTTGCCGTGGACGCGTTCGGACGGTGCGAACGCCGAGGCCGTCTCGGCCAGTGGCCGCACGGCGCCGACGAGCGGCTGGAGGCGCCCGTCCCGCAGTCGCCGGGCGAGGTGGGCGAGGCGGGAGCGGTCGGGTTCGACGACGAAGAAGACGGCCCGGCCGTCGCGCGGGTGGACGGTGACCGGCTCGGCGATCGTCACCAGGGTGCCGCCGGGGCGGACCAGGGCCGTGGAACGCTCGAGGATCTCACCGCCGATCACGTCGAACACGACATCGACCTCGCCGGCATCCTCCAGCTTCTCGGCCTCCAGGTCGACGAACGCGTGCGCGCCGAGACCGAGGGCGGTGTCGCGGTCACCGGCGCGGCCGGTGGCGATCACCCGGGCGCCCGCCTCGCGGGCCAGCTGGACGGCGATCGAACCGACGCCGCCCGCGGAGCCGTGGACGAGCACGCTCTGGCCGGTGCCGAGGTGGCCGTGGTCGAACAGCCCCTGCCAGGCCGTCAGCCCGGAGATCGGCAGCGCGGCGGCCGTGACGTGGTCGATGTCGGCCGGGAGCGGGGCGAGATTGCGGGCCTCGACCGCCGTGTACTGGGCCAGCGAACCGTTGCGGGTCCAGTCGGTCAGGCCGAAGACACGCTGCCCGACCGTGAGCCCGGTGGTGCCGTACCCGAGCTCGGTGACCACGCCGGACAGCTCGTGCCCGGGCACGCTCGGCGTCCGGTCGCGGCCGGCCCGGTCGGTCCAGGTGCCGGGCCACTCCAGCTCGCCCGGGGTGAACCCGGCGGCGTGGACGCGCACGATCACGTCGTTCTCGGCGGCATGAGGGTGGGGCAGTTCGGAGAGCGTCAGGCCGCTGACACCGGCGGCGCGGTCCTGAACGGTGATGGCTTGCATGGGAGGTTCCTCGGAGTAGGGGGACTGAGGAGCGGGGCTCGCGGCCGCACTTACGAGCCTAGAAGAGAAGTGGCATGACCAGCTGGGCCATTTGTCCCTCGTTCCAGTGGGCCACTGACCGGACTGTGCTCGCGGCGACGGCCTCCCGCTGACGCCACGAAGTCGGGGCGACGAAGCCGCGGCCATGAAGCCGCGGCCATGAAGCCGGGGCCCGCTCCATCGGAAGCGGGCCCCGGCACGCCGGTCGGGCCGGACCCGGTCGGATCACACCGGTCGGGCCGGACCCCGTCGGATCACACCGGTCGGACCGGGCCGGTCGGATTCAGGCCGCCACACCGGCCGCCAGCAGATCCGCCGGGACGCCGCCCTTGTCGGGCGCGTAGTAGTTCTTGATCTCGGCCTCCCAGACGTCGACCCGGATCCGGTCGGCGGCATCGGGCTCGAACGCGTCGAACAGAGCCTCGATGTTGGCGAGTTCGAAGCCGACGCCCCGCATCATGCCGATGAAGACGGGCCGGGTGACCGTGCCGCTGCCGTCCACGTCACCGAAGTGCGAGAAACCGGCCGCGAACGCGTCGACGGCCTCGTTGAAACGCTCCGGCGACAGGACGCACGCCTGGAACTCCTCGTACGTGATCCGGCCGTCCCCGTCGGCGTCGAGTTCACGGACCAGCGTCTCCCAGTACTGCTGGAAACTGGCGCGCATCGCCCGCGTGCGCTCCTGGTCGGCGTCGGGCACCGCCGCGGCGACCCGGTCGCTCATCAGTGTGAAGTCGTCGTCCTCCAGGACCCCGTTGCCGTCGGCGTCGAACAGCTTGAAGACCAGCTTCACACGTGTGACTGCTTCGGCACGCATGTATGTCCACCTTTCATGTGTCCAGGAGACGGCCGCTCCCGGCCGGCCGAGCAGCAACTATGCGGGTCCCGGGACCCGGCGCTCCGGGAAGACCGGCAGGGCATCAACAGAAAGAGTGAAGATGGCACGGCGGCGGCATGAACGCCCCGGGGAACCGGTTGCACCGGCGTGCACGGCGCACGCGCACCGCGGCCGGCACCTCGCTCGCTCTTCTTGCGCCCTACCGGTGGCCACGGGCCGCCGCTGATGATGACGACACCGCGAGAGACGCCAGCGCGCTCGCCCGCCCGGCCCGCATGCGCGGGCCTCGCGGTGCGGCGCGGAGAGGAGAGCACGTTGTTACTTCTGATCTCCCCGGACAGTGTCGAGGAAGCCGTCGAGTGCGCGAAGGCGGCGGACCATCTCGACATCGTGGACGTGAAGAGACCCGCGGAGGGCTCGCTCGGCGCGAACTTCCCCTGGGTCATCAAGGAGATCCGCGCGGCGGTCCCCGCCGCCACACCGGTCTCCGCCACCGTGGGAGACGTGCCGTACAAGCCGGGCACGGTGGCGCAGGCCGCCCTCGGCGCGGCCGTCTCCGGAGCCACGTACATCAAGGTCGGGCTCTACGGCTGCACGACGCCCGAGCAGGCCGTCGACGTCATGCGCGGCGTCGTGCGGGCGGTGAAGGAGTACCGGCCGGACGCCTTCGTCGTCGCCTCGGGCTACGCCGACGCCCACCGCATCGGCTGCGTCAACCCGCTCGCCCTGCCCGACATCGCCGAACGGTCGGGTTCCGACGCCGCCATGCTCGACACCGCGATCAAGGACGGGACGCGCCTCTTCGACCACGTACCGCCGGACATCTGTGCGGAGTTCGTGCGCCGGGCCCACGCGGCCGGGCTGCTCGCCGCCCTCGCGGGCAGCGTGAAAGCGGGCGACCTCGATGCGCTGACCCGCATCGGCACGGACATCGTGGGCGTGCGCGGTGCGGTCTGCGAGGGCGGCGACCGCGACGCCGGCCGGATCGTCCCCGAGTTGATCGCGGCGTTCCGGGCGCAGATGGACCGGCACGCCGGGGAACACGCGGCCGCCGCCGTCGCCGCGGGCTGACCGCGCACATGGCGAGCGAGTGCGACGACGGGGCGATGACGTTCGACGCGGCCGTCCTGCGTTCCCCCGAGGCCCGGTTCGCCGTCGAGAAGGTGCGGCTGCGCGCGGGACCGGCCGGCGACGAGGTCCTCGTACGGATCGCCGGCTGCGGGATGTGCCGTACGGATCTCGCGGTCCGGCGGTCGGGAGGACGCTCACCGCTGCCGGCGGTCCTCGGCCACGAGGGCGCCGGGACCGTGGTGGAGACGGGCGGGCCGCACACCGGCCTGGACAAGGGCGACCACGTCGTCCTGAGCTTCGACTCCTGCGGCCGCTGCCCGAGCTGTCTGCACGCGGCCCCGGCCTACTGCGGCACCTTCGCCGAACTCAACCTGTTCGGCGGGCGCGAGGAGCACGCCGACAGGTTCACCGACGCGGCGGGGCAGGCACTGGCGCCGCGCTGGTTCGGACAGTCGTCGTTCGCCGCGTACGCGGTGGTCCCGGCCCGCAACGCCGTACGCGTCGACGCGTCTTTGCCCGTCGAACTGCTCGGCCCCCTCGGCTGCGGGTTCCTCACCGGCGCCGGGGCGGTCCTGAACTCCTTCGGCGCCGGACCGGGGCAGACCGTGGCCGTCCTCGGCGCCGGCGCGGTCGGCCTGGCGGCGGTCATGGCCGCCACCGCCTCGGGCGCCCTGACCGTGGCCGTCGACCAGCACCCCGAACGGCTCGCCCTCGCCGAGCGCTACGGCGCGGCCCCCCTGCCCGCCACGACCACCGACCTGCCCACGCGCATCCGTCGACTCACCGACGGCGGGGCGCACTTCGCCCTCGACACCACGGCCGACCCCGCACTGATCAACGACGCCCTGCGGTCCCTGCGCCCGACCGGCCACCTCGGCCTGGTGGCACGGCTGCACACCACCTTGCCGATCACCCCCGGAGCGCTGGACCGCGGCCGGCGCATCTCACACATCTGCGAGGGGGACGCGGTGCCCGGCCTGCTGATCCCGCGGCTCATCACCCTGTGGCAGGCGGGCCGCTTCCCGTTCCACGAGCTGATACGCACGTACCCCCTCGCCGCCATCAACGAGGCCGAACGCGACTGCGCAGCGGGTCGCGTCGTCAAACCCGTCCTGCTGCCGTAGGAACGGCGCCGACGAGCACAGCACACGCGAACGATGAGCGCAGCGCCTGGCCGCCATGCGCACCGCACCCGGCAACCGACGGAGGACATGTGGTCGCCACCACGCAACAGGACACCGGCGTCGACGGGGGAGTGGGCGCGACCGCGCTCCTCGTCGCCGCCGCCCGGGCCATCGAGACCCACCGCCCCGACAGCCTCGCCCAGGACGACTTCGCGGAACACTTCGTGCGCGCCGCCCCGGCCTCCGCCGGATGGCCGACACGCTTGCAGGACGTACCGGACGGGGACGCCAACCCGCTGTGGGGGCGTTTCGCGCGCTACTTCGGTCTGCGGACCCGGGTCCTGGACGACTTCGTCCTCCAGGCGGTGCACTCGGCGGGCGCCCGCCAAGTCGTGCTGCTCGGCGCGGGGTTGGACACGCGGGCCTTCCGGCTCGACTGGCCCACCGGCAGCGTCGTCCACGAGGTCGACCGGGCGGAGGTCCTCGCCTTCAAGCACGAGGTGCTCAGCGCAGCGGCGCCCACCGCGAAGGCGGCCCGGGTACCCGTCCCCGTCGACCTGCGCGCCGACTGGGCCACGGCACTCGCCGACTCCGGCTTCGACAGCGCCGCCCCGAGTGTCTGGCTTGCCGAAGGACTGCTGTTCTACCTACCCGCCGACGCGGAGACGTCCCTGATCGCCACCGTGGACCGGCTGAGCACACCCGGCAGCGCCCTGGCGTACGAGGTCAAACTCGAACCGGACCTGATGACCTACCGAGACAGCCCGCTCTACCTGGCGACGACCCAGCAGATCGGCATCGACCTGCTCGACCTCTTCGCGAAGGAACCGCGGCCCGACTCCGCGGGCACGCTCGCGGACACGGGGTGGGCCACGTCGGTGCACACGCCCTTCGAGTTCACCCACCGGCACGGACGCGGTCCGCTGCCCGAGCCGAACGACGCTCTGGCGGGCAACCGCTGGGTGTTCGCGTACAAGCCCTGACCGCGCCGGCCGGCTCCGGGTGCCGGCGGGGCCCTCCGAGGCCCCGGCCTGCCTGACGGCGGCTCAGGCACGGTGACTCCGGCACGGCGCCTTAGGCACGACGACTCAGGCACGGACTCAGGCACGACGGGGCCCGCACGGCATGGTCCACGGAAGCCCCGGACCGCCAGGTGTCCGGGCCGCGATGCCCCCGGCGCGGATCGCGGATCAGGAGCGGGCGGAGTCCTCGTGGTCGGCCAATTCGTCGTGCGTGGCGGCCCAGGAGGCGAGCAGGCGCAGGGCGTCGTGGTCGGGTGTGCCGGGCTCGGCGGTGTAGGCGGTCAGCGTGAGGCCGGGGTGCGCCGGCAGCTCCATCGCGTCGAAGTCGAGGGTGAGTTCGCCGATGGCCGGGTGGCGGAAGGACTTGCGGCCGGTGTGGTGCAGGCGCACGTTGTGCTTGGCCCACGCGGCGCGGAACTCGTCGCTGCGGGTGACGAGTTCGCCCACGAGGCCGGTCAGCCCGGTCTCGCCCGGAGCCCGGCCGGCCTCGGTGCGCAGCAGGGCGACGGTGGTGTCGACGGAGGTGCTCCAGTCGGGGAAGAAGTCGCGGCTGGTGGGGTCGAGGAACTGGAAGCGCGCGATGTTGACCGGGCGGGCCGGCCCGCTGAACAAGGGGGCGTAGAGGGCGCGCCCGAGCGGATTGACGGCCAGGATGTCGAGGCGTCCGTTGCGGATGAAGGCCGGAGCGTCGGTCATGGAGTCCAGGACGCGGGTGAGACTGGCCGGGACCGGGGTCCGCGGCTTGCGGGTGGCGCGGCGGGGTGGGCGACGGCGCTGGGCGGCTGCCAGATCGTGCAGGTGGGCGCGTTCGGCCTCGTCGAGCTGGAGGGCCCGGCAGAGGGCGTCGAGGACCTCTTCGGAGGCGCCGGCGAGCTGACCGCGTTCCAGGCGGACGTAGTCGTCGATGCTCACACCGGCCAGCAGGGCGACCTCCTCACGGCGCAGTCCGGGCACCCTGCGCTTGCCGCCCCCGAAGTCGGGCAGGCCGGCCTGGCGCGGACTGATCTTGGCGCGGCGGGTGGCGAGGAACTCGCGGATCTCCTGGGCGGTGTCCATGTCCGCCAGGCTAGACGCGGCCCGCCGGAGCTGGGGGGTCCTGTCGGTACCTGTCACAGCAGTGCCTTCCGCACCGCCGTGAGCTGCGGTTTCCTCGATGGTGTCAGCGGACGCGGTCCGAGCCCGCAGGCGGGGGCACCCGGCTGCGGATGCCGCCCGGCGCGGGAGGCCCGACGGTGGGAAGGGCCGCGTCCACATGGTCGAACCATCGCAAGGAGTCACCTCATGGCGAAGCAGTCCGCACCCCGGGAACTGGCCGGCATCGCGCCGAAGCTGGTGGAGGTCACCGACGAGGTGCTCTTCGCGGACGTGTGGGAGCGGCCCGGCCTGTCCCCGCGGGACCGCAGCCTGGTCACGGTGAGCGTGCTGGCCGCGCTGTACCGCAGCGAGCAGCTGCCGTACCACCTGGGCGTGGCGCTGGACAACGGACTCACGGTGGAGGAGCTGTCCGAGGCGATCACCCAGCTGGCCTTCTACGCCGGATGGCCGAACGCCATGACCGCGATCACCCGGCTGAAGCAGATCGCGGACGAGCGTTCCGCCTGACCACGGCGGACCCAGCGCCCCGCGGCCCCACGGGCGGCGGGGCGGACCGAGCAAAGGAAAGAACGGAAATGGCTGTCCACGACTTCGCGCAGATCTTCCCGCTGGGGGAGAAGAACGACGCCTTCGCGCAGTACTTCACCGGCCAGAGCTATCTGGCGCCGCTCGCCTCGGGAAACGTTCCCGTCAGCAACGTCTCCTTCGAACCGGGCTGCCGCAACAACTGGCACATCCACCACGGCACGGCCGGCGGCGGTGACCAGATCCTGCTGTGCACGGCGGGCAGCGGCTGGTACCAGGCCGAGGGGGAGGCGCCCGTCAGCATGGAGCCGGGCACCGTGGTCCGGGTCCCGGCGGGCACGAAACACTGGCACGGCGCGAAGGCGGACACGTGGTTCTCCCACGTCGCCTTCATCACGCCGGGCGACGACGTCAGCAACGAATGGCTGGAGCCGGTCACCGACGAGGTGTACGGCAAGCTGCCGAAGAACGGAGCGCACGCATGACCGTCCTCGACGAGACCTACACGCTGTCCAACGGCGTCGAGATCCCCAAGCTGGGACTCGGCACCTGGTTCATCGACGACGACAAGGCCGCCGACGCGGTCCGCGTGGCCGTCGAGACCGGCTACCGCAACATCGACACCGCTCAGGCGTACGGCAACGAGCGCGGTGTCGGCGAGGGTGTCCGCACGTCGTCGGTGCCCCGCGAGGAGCTGTTCGTCTCGACCAAGCTCGCCGCGGAGATCAAGGACTACGACCGGGCGGTCGCCGCGATCGACGGCTCCCTGGAGAAGCTGGGCCTGGACCACGTCGACCTGCTGCTGATCCACAGCCCGCAGCCGTGGGACGACTTCCGGGGCGGCGACTACGCCGAGGGCAACCGCGAGGCATGGCGGGCCCTGGAGGACGCCCACCGGGCCGGCAAGGTCCGCTCGATCGGCGTCTCCAACTTCCAGCAGCACGACCTGGAGAACATCGCCCAGGGTGCGAGCGTCACCCCGCACGTGAACCAGCTGCTCGTGCACGCGGGCAACACCCCCTCCGATCTGCTCGCCCACTGCGCGAGCAAGCAGATCCTCGTCGAGGCGTACTCGCCGATCGCCCACGGCGCGATCCTCGACAACGCCGAGATCCAGGAGATGGCCCGGAAGTACGGCGTGTCCGTCCCCCAGCTGTGCATCCGCTACACCCTGCAACTGGGCACCGTGTCGCTGCCCAAGACGGCCGACCCCGACCACATGCGGTCCAACGCGGCGGTCGACTTCGAGATCTCCGAGCAGGACATGGACGCCTTGCGCGGGCTGCGCGACGTGGACTACGGCGAGCACAGCGCCTTCCCCGTCTACAGCGGCAAGTGACCTCGGGGCCCGGCGGACGATTCGACGGGTTCGACATCGACAGAGGGGCGGTGCCCTTCACCGAGGGGCTCGTGCCGGAGGACCTGGAGGAGGTGTCCCTACGACGGCCCGCCGCTGGTGCTCGGGGCGGGGCCGGGGTGTCCGGCGGGCCGGGGCGCGGTCATGTCGAGCAGGAGCAGTGCGTCCTGGTCGGGGCTGCCGGGCTCGGCCGTGTACACGCCGATCCGCTGCCCCGGAGTTCCCTCGACCTGCAGGGACTGCGAGATGAGGGTGACCGTCCCGACCAGCGGGTGGTGGAACGTCTTGTGGGCGGGCTTGCGGCCGGTGACTTCGTAGCGCTCCCACAGGCCCGCGAAGTCGGGGCTCTTGAGGAGGAGCTCGCCGACGAGACGCGTGAGATCGGGCGCGTCCGGCGCCGTGCCGGCGAGGGCGCGCAGGCGGGCGACGCACGCGGTGATCTGCCGGTCCCAGTCGGTGAAGAGGTCGCGGGCCGCCGGGTGCAGGAAGAGGTAGCGGGCCAGGTTGCGGTGGTTGGCGGGCCACTCCTCCAGACCCGCGTACAGGGCGAGGCCGCCGGGGTTCCAGGCGAGCAGGTCCATGCTGCGGCTGATGACGTACGCGGGGTTCGGGCGCAGCGACTCCAGCAGCACCTTCAGGTGGGGGCGCACGGTGCGGCCGGGCGCGGGCGGTGGCTCCGGCATGTACCGGGCGGCGCGGGCGGCGAGCTCGCGCAGGTGCTGGTGCTCCTGCTCGTCCAGGTGCAGGGCGCGGGCGAGCGAGTCGAGGACGGCGGGGCTGGGCCGGGTCTCCTTGCCGCGCTCCAGACGCACGTAGTAGTCGATGCTGATGCCGGCGAGGGTGGCCAGCTCCTCGCGCCGCAGACCGGGGGTGCGGCGGATGCCGGTGCCGACGCTGAGGCCGACGGCCTCGGGACGGGTCCGGGTGCGGCGGGCGCGCAGATAGCGGCCCAGCTCGGCGCCCTCGCTGTGCGCGCTCGTTGCTGCCATGACCCCAGTCTCACCCGGCGGCCACCCGTCCCGCGCGGTCGTGGGGGGCCCTGTCACTACCCCCGAAGAGCTCGCCCTGCCACATTCCCGCGATCCGGGCGAAGGTGGATGACGAGGACGACGCCCCGCGGTGTCCCCCGGCTACGACCGGCACCACCTGCCCCGGCCGGGCGACAGCGCGGGGGCGGACACACCATCGGACGAAGAAGGCAGAATGCGCTACGTCAACCTGCGTGACCTGGAGGTCTCCCGGATCGGACTGGGCGCCATGGGCATGTCCCACGGCTACACCGGCTCGGGCACCGACGACGCGGAGTCGATCAGGACCGTGCACCGGGCCCTGGAGCTCGGCGTCACCCTCATCGACACCGCCGAGATCTACGGCCCCTACACCAACGAGGAACTGCTCGGTCGGGCGCTGAAAGGGCGCCGGGACCAGGTGGTGCTCGCCACCAAGTTCGGCCTGGTATCGCACGGCGGCGACGGCGCGGGGAACCTGGACTCCGGCCCGGCCAACATCCGCACCGCGGTCGAAGGCTCCCTGAAGCGGCTGGGCACCGATCACATCGACCTGTACTACCAGCACCGCGTCGATCCGAACACGCCGATCGAGGAGACGGCCGGCGCCGTCGGCGAACTGATCGCCGCGGGCAAGGTCCGCGCCTTCGGGCTCTCCGAGGCCGGCCCGGACACCATCCGCCGGGCCCACGCCGTCCAGCCCGTCACCGCGGTCCAGTCCGAGTACTCCCTGTTCACCCGGGGTGTCGAGGAGCGCGTGCTGCCCGTCCTGCGGGAGCTGAACATCGGCCTGGTGCCGTTCTCCCCGCTGGGCCGCGGTGTCCTGACCGGCACCGTGCGCTCCACCGACCAGTTCGACGAGAACGACTTCCGCCGCGGCAACCCCCGCTTCACCGGCGACAACTTCCGGCACAACCTCGCACTGGCCGACGAGGTCACGGCGCTCGCCGACGAGGCCGGTGCCACGCCCGGTCAGATCGCGCTGGCCTGGCTGCTCGCCCAGGGCGACGACATCGCCCCGATCCCCGGCACCAAGCGCGTCAGCCGGGTCGAGGAGAACACCGCCGCCGACGCGGTCACCCTCACCGCCGAGCAGCTCGACCGGCTCTCCGGCCTGCCGCCCGCCGCCGGCGCCACCCACAACGAGGCCCAGGCCCGGATGCTCGAACGCTGACCCCCGGCCCCCGGCACGTCCCCCTATTGGAGCAGTGACCTTCCATGCGTGCAGCACTGATGTACGGAGCCGGCGACGTCCGCGTCGAGGACCGGCCCGACCCCGAGATCGTCCAGCCCGCCGACGCCGTGGTGCGCGTCGTCGCCTCCTGCGTGTGCGGCAGCGACCTGTGGCCCTACGCCTCGATGCCCGCCACCGGCACCGGCCGCCCCATGGGCCACGAATTCCTCGGCGTCGTCGAGGAGACCGGTGCCGACGTGAGCGCCCTGAAACCCGGTGACCTGGTCGTCGCCCCGTTCACGTACAGCGACAACACCTGCGACTACTGCGCCAAGGGCCTGCACATCTCCTGCCGCGACGGCGGCCGCTACGGGTTCGATGGCGTGGACGGCGGCCAGGGCGAAGCCGTCCGCGTCCCGCACGCGGACGGCACCCTGGTGAAGCTGCCGGTGGCCGCCGACTCCGCGCTGCTGCCGTCGCTGCTCGCGCTGTCCGACGTGATGACCACCGGCCACCACGGCGCCGTCACCGCCGGTGTCGGCCGCGGTGACGCGGTGCTGGTGGTCGGGGACGGCGCGGTCGGCCTGTGCGCGGTGATCGCCGCTAAGCGGCGCGGCGCCGAGCGGATCGTGCTCGCCGGCCGCCACGAGGCCCGCACCGGCCTGGGCCGTGCGTTCGGCGCCACCGACGTGGTCGCCGAACGCGGCGCGGAGGGCATCGCCCGCATCCGGGAGCTGACCGGCGGCGTGGACAAGGTCATCGAGGCCGTCGGCACCCGCCAGGCCCTGGACACCGCACTCGGCGCGGTCCTCGACGGCGGGACCGTCAGCCGCCTGGGCGTCCCCCAGTACGAGCAAGGCCCGATCGGCCCGGCCGCGTTCATGCGCAACATCACCCTGACCGGCGGCGCCAGCCCCGCCCGCGCCTACATCGAGCACCTGCTGCCCGACGTCCTGGACGGCACGATCGCCCCCGGCCGCGTCTTCGACCGGACCTTCGCCCTCGACGAGGCACCGGCCGCCTACCGGGCGATGGCCGACCGCGAGGTCCTCAAGGCCCTCCTCCGCCCCTGACCACCGGCTCTGCCCCCGCCCCACCCGTACAGCGAAGGACACCCCACCAATGCGGACCGTCACCCTCAACAACGGCGTAGAGATGCCGCTCCTCGGCTTCGGCGTCTACCAGATCCCCGCCGAGGACACCGAGCGCGCCGTCTCCGAAGCCCTCGCCGCCGGCTACCGCCTGCTGGACACCGCCGCCGCCTACGGCAACGAAGAAGCGGTCGGCCGCGCCGTCGCCTCCAGCGGGATTCCCCGCGACGACCTCTTCGTCACCACCAAGCTGTGGGTCCAGGACGCCCCCGCCCAGGACAACACCCGCCGCGCGTTCGAGACGTCCCTGACCAAGCTGGGCCTGGACCACCTCGACCTGTACCTGATGCACCAGCCCTTCGGCGACGTCTACGGCCAATGGCGTGCCATGGAGTCCCTCCACCGCGCAGGCTTGACCCGGGCGATCGGCGTCGCGAACTTCTACCCCGACCGCCTGATCGACCTGATCGTCAACAACGAGATCACCCCGCAGGTCAACCAGATCGAGACCCACCCCTTCTTCCAGCGCGCCGACCACCAGGACCTCATGCGCGAGCACGGGGTCCAGATCCAGTCCTGGGGCGGCTTCGCCGAGGGAAGGAACGGCCTGTTCAGCAACCCGCTGCTCGCCGGGATCGGTGAGGAACACGGCAAGTCCGTCGCCCAGGTCGTGCTGCGCTGGCTCATCCAGCGTGGCGTCGTCGCCATCCCCAAGTCGGTGCGCGCCGAGCGCATGGCCGAGAACATGGACGTCTTCGACTTCGAGCTCACCGACGAGCAAATGGCCGAGATCACCACGCTCGACACCGGCAACTCCCTCTTCTTCGACCACCACGACCCCGAGATCGTCACCTGGCTCGCCAAGCGCCGCCTGGACGCCTGACGCGCGAGCGCCCGGATCTCAGCCCTCGGGAGGCTGAGGCGCACGCGCTCCAGGCTGTCGAGGAGGAACAGAGCTGCGAAGAGCGCGGCGCTGCCTGCCGGGCACATCCCGTGACGCCGCGTCAGGAGGGTCAACTTACCCAGCAGCCGCCCTCCTTCGGCCGACGCCGCTCCACCGGCGTCCAGGACGGCCGCCGCGTCGCGTTGGAGCAGCCCCAGTCCGAGCGGGGCCGTGCTGGCGCAGCGCCCGCCTGTCGTCGGACGGCGCGATCAGCGACAGCAGGATGTCGAGCTGGGCCGCGTCCTCAGCGGCGCCGCGCCCCCGCGCTGCCCTGAGGACGGGCAACGTCCGCCGGGCCACCTCCAGCGCGCGCTGCCGCTCCTCGGCCGACAGCGCACGGTACGCGTCCTCGAAGTCACCGCTGGGCGCGATCCCCGCACCCAGCTCCCACGCCGCACGACAGGCCGCGTCCGCGGTCCGCGCGCCCTGCGCACACGCCGCGATCGGCAGGCACAGCAGGCCGGTACCCGGAGTTCCCGAGGGGGCCGAACCGACCACGGTGACGTAGACGTTCCCCGTGTTTCGCCATGCCTGTCACCCCCACCCCTTCCAAGCCTGGGCCGAAGGCCCGCTCCCGCCATCATGGAACCGGCTCGGCGTCCTGCCGACGACAGCAGCGACGCCACGGCCCCGGCATGAGCACCCAGCACATAGGGAAGTACCCGCGTCTGCCCGAACCGGTCGACGAGACGCCCGATCTGAGGCCCGGCAGCGGCGTCCGCGACAGCGAAGCCGCCGGTGACGAGACCCGCGGTGGCATACGAACCGGTGCGCGCGTGCACCAGCCAGACGATGCCGATGCCCGTCATGGCGATGCCCAGACGTCCGACAGCGGCGGGAAGGAAGAAGGCCGCGGCACCTGAAGTGCGCAGCACAGTGCGGTAGTTCGTCGACGCCGAAGACACGGCGCGTCCCTTTCGCCGCCCGGCGGGACGCGCCGACGGGGTCGCCGGCGTCCGGATGTGCCGACCCGTGGCTGCGCCTGAAGCCGTCCAGTGGTGGCGTGGAGCGGGGACGCGCACCCCACGCCGACTCCGACACCGGGCAGATGTCATGCGGTAGTTGATGACTTCCCAAGAGGATAAGGGATTGGCGCACGGAGGCGAACGGAAGGGCCCGCCACGCGGTCCCCACCCCGAACCCCTCGGGGACGAACTGGCCGATCTGCGCGGCATCATCCTGCATGTCGTCGAGGAGACCGCACGGCACGTCGGCCACCTGGACGTCGTCCGCGAACTCCTCGACGGCCGAACGGGACGCGGGCCTCGCTGAGCGGAGTGCGGAGTCCCGAGCCGCGACCCACAGCCCCGCCCACGCCCTCAGGCCCCTCAGCGAGCCAGACCCCCCGCGCGCCGCTCAAAGACAACGCCCCGGGCCGTCTCCAGCCCCGTCGCCACCGCTCCCAGCAGGACGGAGTCCTCCGCGAGCGCACTGGCGACGACCTTGGGGCGCAGGGGAGTGAGGGAGCGCAGCGTGTCCCGGACCGTCCGCAGGAGCAGATCCGCGCTGTGGCCGACGCCGCCCCCGAGCGCCACCAGGTCCGGATCGAGGACCGCGGCGACGGCGGCCACCGCGTGCGCGACACGCTCGCCCTCCACCCGCACCGCCGCCTCCGCGGCCGCGTCGCCCCCGCGTGCCGCGTCGAAGACGTCCTTGGCGGTGAGCGGGCCCGCCATCCCGCGCGAGCGGGCGGCCGCGACGACCGCGTCGCCGGAGACGGCACCCTCCAGGGTGTCCGTCCGGTGCCGGCCGGGCCAGGGCAGGAAACCGATCTCGCCCGCCCCGCCGTGCGCCCCGGTGAAGAGCCGGCCGCCGCTGACCACCCCCATGCCGAGCCCCGTGCCGATCATGACGTACACGAAGAGGCGGCTGCCCGCTCCGGCGCCGAAGGTGTACTCGCCGAGCGCGGCGAGGTTCGCGTCGTTGTGCACGGCGAGCGGGATGCCCAACTGGTCCCGTACCTCGTCGATCAGCCCGGCCCTGCCCCAGCCGGGCAGATGCTGGGCGTAGCGCACCCGGCGCGTCTGCGCGTCGTACACGCCGGGCGTGCCCACCACGGCCTGGGCGATCTTCTCGCGGGGCACCTTCGCCCGCTCGATCAACTGGTCGGCGGTGCCGACCACGAGCGCGGTCAGGGCGGCCGAGGTGCGGGCCTGGTTGCGTACCTCCAGGCGGGCCACGAGCGTGCCGTCCAGATCGGCGAGCGCGACCCGCAGCCAGGTGCGGCCGATGTCGATGCCCAGGGCGTACCCCGCCGCCGGGTCGGGGACGTAGAGGACGGAGGCCCGGCCGCGACCGCGCTCCGGGGTGCGGGTGCCGGCCTCGCGGACCAGACCCGAGCCTTCGAGCGAGGCCAGGGCGCTGGAGACCGTCGGCTTGGACAGGCCGGTGACGCGGGCCAGTTGGGCCCGGGACGAGGGGCCGTCCGCGCGCAGCCGGTCGAGCAACAGGCGCTCGTTCGCACGGCGCTGCCGCTGCGCGTTCATGGGCTGGTCCGCACCCTCGTCCCCGCTGGTCACCGCATCATCCTCGCGCATGCTCCCCGACGGATCGCCGCCACCCTCTTGACGGTCATAGTAAAGGTACTTAACTTAATCAGGCCCGGCGTGCCGTTCCTCCCGCGAACCCCCGCGCCGGCCCACCGAACCGCCCGCCCCTCGCACGTCCCCCACACCAGGCCGGGGAGGCCCTCGTGTCCACCACCCCACCCGTGCCCGACGGCTTCGTACGCCGCATCGGGCTGTTCCAGGCGACCGCGATCAACATGAGCCAGATGTGCGGGATCGGACCGTTCGTCACCATCCCGCTGATGGTCACCGCGTTCGGCGGCCCGCAAGCCGTCATGGGGTTCGTGGCGGGGGCGGTCCTGGCGCTCGCCGACGGACTCGTCTGGGCCGAACTCGGCGCCGCGATGCCCGGATCCGGCGGCAGCTACGTGTACCTGCGCCGGGCCTTCAAGCACCGCACCGGCCGCCTCATGCCGTTCCTGTTCGTGTGGACGGCGATGCTCTTCATCCCGCTGATCATGTCCACGGGTGTGGTCGGATTCGTCCAGTACCTCGGCTATCTCGCCCCCGGCCTGGGCCGCACCTCCGGCGACCTGATCGGCCTCGGCGTCATCGCTCTGGTGGTACTGCTGCTGTGGCGGGGCATCGAGCACATCGCACGGATCACGGTCGTGATGTGGACCGTGATGATCGCCTCGGTGCTCCTCGTGATCGCCGCCGCGGCCGGTGACTTCAGCCCGGAGCGCGCCTTCAGCTACCCGGCGCACGCCTTCGACGTGACCGGCAACCACTTCTGGATCGGCTTCGCCGCCGGTCTGACCATCGGCATCTACGACTACCTCGGCTACAACACCACCGCGTACATGGGCGCCGAGATCAAGGACCCGGGACGCACGCTGCCCCGTTCCATCGTCTACTCGATCCTCGGCATCATGGTCATCTACCTGCTGCTCCAGATCGGCTCGCTCGGCGTGATCGACTGGCAGCGGATGACGGACCCGCACGACGTCGCGTCGACGTCCGTCGCCTCGGCGGTACTGGAGAAGGCCTGGGGCAAGGGCGCCGCGGACGTCGTGACGGTGCTCATCCTCATCACCGCGTTCGCCTCCGTCTTCGCGGGGCTGCTCGGCGGTTCACGGGTGCCTTACGACGCCGCGCGCGACCGCGTCTTCTTCCGCCCCTACGCCAAGCTGCACCCGCGCCACCGCTTCCCCACGCTCGGCCTCGCCACCATGGGCGTCATCACCGCCATCGGCTTCCTGATCGGCCGCCACACCGACCTGCAGACCCTCATCCAGCTCCTGACCACCGTCATGGTGATCGTGCAGGCCCTGGCGCAGATCGCCGCCGTCACGGTGCTGCGCAGGCGCCACCCCGACATGCGCCGCCCCTACCGCATGTGGCTGTACCCGCTGCCGAGCGCGGTCGCGCTGATCGGCTGGCTGGTCATCTACGGGTACGCGGACAAGAACTCCCCGGGCCGCCACCCCATCGAGTGGTCGCTCGCCTGGCTGGCGCTCGGCTGCGTCGCGTTCGTGGTGTGGGCGCGCTTCGAGAAGGTGTGGCCGTTCGGACCGCGCGAGACGGACGACGACGAGCCCGAACGCACCGCCGGCACCCGGGCCCAGGCCTGAGCCGCCCCCTTCCCGCACGGACCGCCCGCTCGGACAACAGCGGGAGCGGGAGGCGGCTTTCGGCGGCCGCCGCCCCAGGCGGCCCCGAGAGCTGCGCCCGCGCCCCCGAGCCGCCGACGGGCCGCCGTGCCCGCCCCGCCCTCAGTGGAACTGCGGGACGATCAGATAGATCCCGTACACGACCACGGCCGCGCAAGCGACGAAGCAGACGCCCGCCTGCGCCAGACTCACTCCCGCGCCGGCGCCGCGCTCCCGGGCGGCGGCGACCTGGGACAGGCCGAGGACACCGAGGGCGAAGACGGCGACGAGGGCGACGGTCGCGCCGAAACTGACCACGGCGACCTTGCCGAGTGCGGTCCAGTCCAGATGCATGGTGAACTCCGGTCGGTCAGGCGGCCGTTCGGGCCGGGGTACGGACGGCGACCTCGTGGTGGTCGTTGACGTTCTGCGCGTGCACCGGGTTGCGGCGGGCCAGCGCGACGATGCCCGTGGCGAGGGCCAGCGCGACCAGGGCGATGACCGCGGCGCCGGTGTTCCCGCCGTGCTTGACGATGCTCGCCGAGAGCCCTCCCACCAGCGCCGCCGCGGGCAGGGTGATCAGCCAGCCGGCCAGCATGCGTCCGGCCACGCTCCAGCGCACCTCCGCGAGCCGGCGGCCCAGGCCCGCGCCGAGGATGCTGCCGGAGGCGACCTGCGTGGTGGACAGGGCGAAGCCGAGGTGCGCCGAGGTGAGGATGACCGTGGTGGACGCGGTCTCGGCGGCGAAGCCCTGCGGGGACTGGATCTCGGTGAGGCCCTTGCCCATGGTGCGGATGACGCGCCAGCCGCCGAGGTAGGTGCCCAGACCGATGGCGAGGCCCGCGGCGCCGACGACCCACACCGGAGGCCCGGAGTCATGGCCGAGCGCGCCCGCGGAGATGAGGGTCAGGGTGATGACGCCCATGGTCTTCTGCGCGTCGTTGGTGCCGTGCGCGAGCGAGACGAGCGAGGCGGAGGCGATCTGGCCGATCCGGAAGCCGGTGGTGACGGTCTCCTTGCGGGCCCGGTTCGTCAGCCGGTACGCCAGGTACGTCGCGACCAGCGCGGCGACCCCGGCGATCACCGGTGAGGCGAGGGCCGGGATCAGCACCTTCTCGAGGACCTTGTCGAAGTGGACGCCGTCCGCGCCCGCCCCGACCCAGACGGCCCCTATCAGCCCGCCGAACAGGGCGTGCGAGGAACTCGACGGAAGCCCGGCGAGCCATGTCAGCAAGTTCCACAGGATGGCCCCGACCAAGCCCGCGAAGACCATGCCCGGAGTCACCAGCGCGTCGTCGACGATCCCGCCCGAGATGGTCTTGGCGACCTCGGTGGACAGGAACGCGCCGACGACGTTCAGCGCGCCGCTGATCAACACCGCCGTCCGGGGTCTCAGCGCACCCGTCGCGATGGACGTGGCCATCGCGTTGGCCGTGTCATGGAACCCGTTCGTGAAGTCGAACGCCAGGGCCGTGACGATGACGACCGCCACGAGGAACGTGATGTGGTCCATGACCTGATGCAAGCAATCGCAGAAGTACTGACGGAGAACGGCGGGCAAAGGCTGTCGGATACGTTGCGGTACCCGCCCCGGGTCGGCAGCCTCTCCCCGAGCCCGAACGCGGTGACGCGCTCCGGCTGTTCGTGCAGCGCGCTTCCGCGCCCGCCCGGACTCCTCAGACCCGGACCGGCCGACGTCGTTCGATGCGGTCGGCGTCGCCCGTGAGCAGATCATGATGGCTGATGGTGAAGTCCCCGTTGGGCAGCGTCTGTTCGGGGCCGTAGCGTCGGCCGAGGACAGCGGCGGGGAGGAACGCGCGCAGGCGGTGGCGCAGATCGCCGGGGTAGACGACCGGCGCGCCCCAGGCGGAGGGAGCCTCGTCGGTGGAGAACAGCACCCAATGGTCCACGGGCACAGGCGCGTCGAGGTCCGGCGCCTTCCCGGTGTGACTGTCTAACGCCGGGACGGTCAGCCGGTCCGGGTCGAGCGGCGCGTACCACAGCAGCAGGGGCTTGGCGCGTTGTGCGTCGGCCTGGTCGAAGCAGCACACCGCGATGGCGTGGCCGGGGAAGTGCTCGGCGTAGAACCGCAGGAGGTCCGGGTCGAGGACGGGGCGCCGGTGCGGCGGCACCTGCCACAGCGCGGCGGGGACCGCGGTGGGGTCGTCCGCCAGGAGCACCGTGTACACGTCGTGGTCGAAGACGCGGACGGGCTCCGGTTCCCCGCCCATCCACGCGATGCCGGCATCCGTGACGGCGTCGCGCTCCGCGGCGGCGACCATGCGGTGCAGGACGTCGCTGGCGCGCCCCGCGGGCAGGAACTGTTCGGGCGTCAGCCGCCTGGTGGGCAGGTGCAGCAGCATCGCGTTCGGGCCGTCCGACAGGTTGACGGCGGTGTTCTGATAGCCCAGCACATGGACGAGGCCGTGCACGGGGTGGTGCAGGCGCCCGCAGTACACGATCGTGCCGGAGAACGCGGCCTCGCCCGTCGAGATGCACATGCCGACACGCTACCGCCTGCCCCGACGCGTACTCCGAGGGGTGCTTGAAGGCGTGCGTCCCGACCCGGTGCAAAACCCTGCACCACGGGCACGCCGGGCGTCAGGAGGACGCCTTGACGACACTCCAGCCACCGTCGACCAGCAGACTCGTACCGGTCACGAACCCCGCCTCGGCGGAGGCGAGGAACGCGATCGCCGCGGCCACCTCCTCGGGCGTGCCGAACCGCCCGGCCGCCGTCCCGGCCACGCTGCGCGCACGGTCCTCGGCACCGACCCCGTCCCACGCGCCGGTGAGGACCGGCCCCGGCAGCACCGCGTTCACGCGGATCGCCGGGCCGTACTCCACCGCCAGCTGCCGGCACAGCGAGAGCACGGCGCCCTTGGTCGCGGCGTACGCCGGACGGCCCGGCAGCCCCATGTGCGCGTGGACCGACGACGTGTAGACGACGGCGCCGCCGTGCTCCGACATGTCGGGCTGCACGGCCTGGAAACCGAGGAAACCGCCCGTCAGATTGACCGCTACCTGCCGCTCCCAGGACGCCTGCGTCATCGCGCCCGCCGACGCCAGCTCCACGGTGTACGCGTTCGACACGAGCACCCGCACCGGACCGTGCACATGTGCGGCCTCCAGCACGCGCTCCCAGTCCGCCGCCTCGGCCACATCAGCGCGCACGAACGTGGCGTGCGCGCCCTCCTCCCGCAGCCGCGCCGCGGTCCGCTCGCCACGCTCGGCGTCGATGTCGCCGAGGACGACGGCCGCGCCCTCCGTGGCGAGCCGCCGGGCCGCGGCCGCGCCGATGCCGGCGGCGGCACCGGTCACCACGGCGACCTGATCGGTGAAGCGTCGCATGCCCCGTCACCCCGTCCTCTCGGCAGTCCTGTTCCGGCCGGCCCGGGCGCCCGCGTCGCCGCGCAGGGGAGTGGAGCAGCGCGAAGGCGGTGCCGCTCCCTTACGTCCGACTCGGTCGCCCGTTGCGGCCAGCCGCCATCCTAGGGACCGGAATGCCCGCCCCCGCCATCTCACGCCCCCGGCCGGCTCGCCTGTCCCCGTCATCCCTCGCCCCGGGCGGCACCCCAGCCCCCGCCATCTCACGCCCCGGGCACCTCACCCGCCCCACCAGCAACTCCCACCCCCACAGCCCGCACAGCCCCCACAGACCCGTACACCCCTCTTGACACCGAGCCGATCACGACCGGAACCTGTGGCCATCAAATGGCAACGTTGTCAGGCGCAGTCGGCGACGCCGCCATGCCTGCCTTGTTCATGATGGGACCCGAGTTCTCATGACCGATCGGAACGACCGGGCGATACGTCCGTCGCGGCGCTGGTTCATCGCTGCCGGTTCAACCCTCCTCGCGGGCTTCGGACTTGACGCCCCCGCCGCCGCGGCGGAAGCGCACGCCCCGACAGCGCCGGGGAACACCGCGGGCGCCCGGCGTGAACTGGCCGTTCACCGCCCGGTGCGGGTCTCGTCGACGGACTACGCGCCGACGCCCGGCGCGTTCGCGGTCGACGGCCTCAACGATCCGGGCGTGCGCGGCAGCGGCTGGCGCGCGGCCCCGGGCGATCCGCAGTGGATCTCCGTGGACCTCCAGGCGGCGTGCGAGATCACCTCCGTCCGGCTCACGTTCGAGGCCACCGCGGGCGACCCCGTCTTCGAGCCCCCGACGACGGGGAACCCGCGCTCGGGCACGACGGGCAAGGAGATCCTGTCGAGTTACGCCGAGTCCTTCGCCGTGGAGACCTCGACGGACGGCGCCACGTGGACGACGGTGCACCGCACCACCGACGGCCGGGGCGGCGCCGTCGACATCCCGCTGCCGCACCCTGTCACGGCGCGCTGGGTCCGCATGACGTCATACAAGCGGTCGAGCGCCCTCCCGCTGGGCCTGAACGGGTTCGCGGTCCACGGCAAGGACCCGGGCCGGCGCCCGGCCGCGAGCGGCTGGACGGACTGGGACGCCCGCCACCACGACGCCCCGGCGCTGCGGGTGGCCCCCGACGGCACGGTGCCCGTCGAGTCGGGGTGGCTCTTGACGATGGACGACCGCGCGGGCGGCGACGGCGCGGCCCTGTCGCGGCACGGCGTCGACACCGACGGCTGGCTGCCCGCCACCGTCCCCGGCACGGTCCTCGGCTCACTCGTCGACCAGGGCAGACTCCCGGACCCCGTCGCGGGACTGAACAACCTGCGGATCCCGGAGGCGCTGTCCCGCCACGCGTGGTGGTACCGCCGGGAGTTCGACGTCCCCGCAGGACTCCGTGTCACCGGCGGGCGCCGCGTACGCCTGGAGTTCGACGGGATCAACCACGCGGCCGAGGTCTGGCTCAACGGCACCCGTGTCGGAGAGCTGGCCCACCCCTTCGCCCGCGCCGCGTTCGACGTCACCGACGCCCTCGAACCCCGCGGCCGCAACGTGCTCGCCGTGCGCATCGCCCCCATGCCGGTGCCGGGCAGCCCCGGCGACAAGGGCCCGGCCGGCGAGGCCTGGGTGGACGCGGGCGCGGACACCATGAACAAGAACTCGCCCACGTATCTCGCCGCGTCGGGCTGGGACTGGATGCCCGCCGTGCGCGACCGCGCCGCCGGCATCTGGAACCACGTCCGGCTGCGCGGCACCGGCGCCGCCGTGCTCGGCGACCCGCGCGTCGACACCGTGCTGCCCCGGCTGCCCGACACCTCGCTCGCCGAACTCACCGTCGTCGTCCCCGTGCGCAACACCGACGCGGCGAAGCGGTCCGTGGCCGTCACGGCCGCCTTCGACGGGGTGCGGATCTCGAAGACCGTCGAGGTGGGGGCGGGCGCGAGCGCCGACGTCGTGTTCACCCCCGGCGAGTTCTCCCGGCTGCGGGTGCACGAGCCCCGCCTGTGGTGGCCCAACGGGCTCGGCGACCCGGACCTGTACGACCTCACGCTGACCGCGTCCGTCGCGGGCACGGAGAGCGACCGGCGCCGCACCCGCTTCGGCATCCGGCAGTTCGGCTACGAGTACGACGTGCCGCTGCCCTTCGGCAACAGTGGCAGCGACGACGCGAGCCCGCAGTCCGTGACCTTCGACCGCGCCGACGCCCGCTTCGTGCGCGTCAAGTGCGCCGAGCGCGCCACCGACTGGGGCTTCTCGCTGTGGTCCCTGTCGGTGTACGACAGCCGCACCCCCGGCACCGACCTCGCCCTGAACGCTCCGGCCGACGCCTCCGGCACCGACACGCCCGAGCACGCGGCGCGCTGCGTGAGCGACGGCGACGCGGCCACCCGCTGGTCCTCGGAGTTCGCCGACGACCAGTGGATCCGGGTCGACCTGGGCTCCGCCCGCTCAGTCGACCGGGTCGACCTGCTGTGGGAGAAGGCCTACGCGCGCACCTTCAAGGTGCAGCTCTCCACGGACGGCGACACCTGGCACGACGCGGCGTCCGTCGACAACACCGGGCTGCCGCTGCCCTTCGGCAACAACGACGCAAGCCTCCAGGTCCGCGACATCCCGGCCCGGACAGCCCGTTACGTGCGCATCAACTGCGGGGTTCGGAACACCAGTTGGGGCAACTCTCTGTGGTCCCTCTCGGTGTTCGCCGCGAAGGACCCGGGCACGGACCTCGCCCTGCACCAGAAGGCGACGGCCTCCACGCAGGAGGACGACAAGCCCGCGGCGAACGCCACCGACGGCGACCCCGGCACCCGCTGGGGCTCCGCGTACGCGGACGACCAGTGGATCCAGGTCGACCTCGGCGCCGCCCGCGCCTTCGACCGCGTGGCCCTCCTCTGGGAGCGCGCGTACCCGAAGACGTACACGATCCAGGTCTCCGACGACGGCAGCACCTGGCAGGACGTCGAGACGGTCTCCAACGAGCCCGACCCGCTCAGGATCAGTGTGAACGGGGTCCGGGTGCTGGCCCGCGGCGGCAACTGGGGCTGGGACGAACTGCTGCGCCGGATGCCCGCCGCGCGGATGGACGCCGCCGTGCGCATGCACCGCGACATGAACTTCACCATGATCCGCAACTGGGTCGGCAGCAGCGACCGCGAGGAGTTCTTCGCGGCCTGCGACGAGCACGGCATCCTCGTGTGGAACGACTTCCCCAACGCCTGGGCGATGGACCCGCCGGACCACGCCACCTTCACCGCGCAGGCCGCCGACACCGTCCTGCGCTACCGGATCCACCCGAGCATCGTGCTGTGGTGCGGCGCCAACGAGGGCGACCCGCCCGCGGCCGTCGACGCGGGGATGCGCAAGGCCGTCGAGAGCGCGGCGCCCGGCATCCTCTACCAGAACAACTCGGCGGGCGGCATCGTCACCGGGGGCGGCCCCTACGGCTACGTGGAGCCCGAGAAGTACTTCGACGCGGGGACGTACGGCAGCAAGAACTTCGGCTTCCACACCGAGATCGGCATGCCCGTCGTCTCCACCGCCGAGAGCCTGCGCGCGATGACCGCGGACGAGCCCGCCTGGCCGATCGGCGGCGCCTGGTACCTGCACGACTGGAGCGAACGCGGCAACCAGGCACCGCAGCACTACAAGGCCGCCATCGAGACCCGGCTCGGCGAGGCGAAGGACCTCGACGACTTCGCCCGTAAGGCACAGTTCGTCAACTTCGAGAACACCCGCGCCATGTTCGAGGCGTGGAACGCGCACCTGTGGGACGACGCCACCGGACTCATGCTGTGGATGTCGCACCCGGCATGGCACAGCACGGTCTGGCAGACGTACGACTACGACTTCGACGTCAACGGCACCTACTACGGCGCCCGTTCGGCGTGCGAGCCGGTGCACGTCCAGGCGCACCCCACGACATGGGCGGTCACCGCGGTCAACCACACCCGGGCCGCGCTCAAGAAGGCGACCGTCACCGCGACCCTGTACGACCTGAACGGCCGCCGTCTCGGCGCTCCGCGATCGCGCACCGTGGACATCGCGGCGGCCGCGAAGACCGCGGACCTGTTCACCGTCCCATGGACCGACACCCAGCCCGACCTGCACCTGCTGCGCCTGACCGTGCGGGACCAGCACGGCCGGACGGCGTCGGCCAACACGTACTGGCGCCACCGGACACCCGCCGCGATGAAGAAGCTCGGCACCATGGACCGGACACGGCTGACCCTCTCAACCCCTCGCGTGTCCCGCTCCGGCGACCGTCACGAGCTGACCGCGGCGGTCCGCAACGCCGGCTCCGCCGTCGCGGCGATGACGCGGCTCTCGCTGCGCCACGGCCACCATGGGGAGCGCGTGCTGCCCACCCTCTACAGCCACAACTACCTGTGGCTGCTGCCCGGCGAGACGCAACAGGTGACGCTGTCGTGGCCCGCGTCGGCGGCGGGGGAGCGGCTCGAACTGCGGGCGGAGGCGTACAACTCCGCGCCCGCGGCGCGACAGGCCTGATCAGGGGAGCGTCGGCGGTCGTGGCCCCTCCGTCCGGAGGGACCACGACCGCGGTGCGGACGACCGGCCGCGGCGCCCTCCGGCCTTCGCCGACCGGCCGCCGCACGGCGCGCGAGTCACTCCGTCTCGGTCGCCGCCTCGGCCGGCCCGCCCTGTGGCGCCGCCGGCTCGGCCGGGGTGAGGCCGTTCTCGATGACGTCGCGGGCCACCTCGTTGAGGAGGAGCCGGTGGTGGCGGGCGCGGCGCCGCATCAGGTTGAAGGCTTCGTTGAGGGTGATGTCACTGCGGACGGCGAGGACGCCCTTGGCCTGTTCGATGACGATGCGGGTCTGCAGGGCCGTGTGCAGCTGTTCGTTGACGGTGTGCTGTTCGCGGATGACGCGGGCCTGGAGCAGGCCGATGGTGGTGGCGTCGGCGAGCGCCTGGGCGAGGGCGAGATCGTCGGCCCGCAGCGGCCGGCTGCCCGTGCTGAGCAGGAGCAGGCTGCCGACGTTCTCCCGGCGCAGCCGCATCGGCAGGGCGATGGCCAGGGTGTAACCGGCGGCGCGGTGCCGGGCGGCGAACTCCGGCCAGCGGTCCGCGGCCTCGCTCGCGTCCGGCGCGGTGACCGTGCGGGCCGTGCGGTGGGACTCCACGGCCGGACCCTGGACGCAGGCGGCCTCCAGCAGCTGTTGCAGGGCGGGCGTGGGATCGCACGGTGCGGGGGAGTGCAGGTGGGGGCCCGGATGGGCGAGGAAGACCGCAGCGTCGGTGACGTCCAGGAGCTCCCGGCAGCGCACGGTCATCTGCTGCAGGAAGTCGATGACGTCGAACTCCTCGACCAGGGTGTCGGCCAGTTCCACGAAGGTGCGGGCGATGTGCTGTTCCCTGCTCATGGTGTCCTCCTTGGCGGCCGCACGGAGCGTGGCCGGCCGGCGGGGCTGTTCATACGTCGTCACGGGGTAGCTCCTGCTGCAAGATGTGGCGCGCACTGTCCGGCAGGGACCGGCCGGAGGCGAACGCCCTGGCCCGCAGCCGGTCCAGGGCCTCGGCCAGCGGGATGCCGAGCAGTTCGCTGAGGACTCCGGTGGCCTGGTGCACCTCGGCCCGGTGCAGGCCGACCGAGCCTGCCCCGGCGCCGCAGACCCTGTCCGGCTCGCCGTTGTCCGGCCACCCGTCGAGCAGCTGCCGGGCCAGGGCGTCGGCGACCACCCTGCCGTCCGACGACTCCCGGGCGGTCAGCGGGCCGGTCGCGCGCCGGTAGCCGGTCATGGTGCCCACCCGCACGGCACCGATGTGCAGCGGCCACACGAACAGGGCGGCGATGCCCAGCTCCTCGGCCGCGGCGGCGAACTGCGGCCACTGCATCTGCAACAGCCGGGTCAGATCGGGGAACTCCCGGGTGCCGGTCGCCTCCGCGAGGTGCCGGCTGGGGCCCTGCCCGAACACGAACTGGAGGTCCTCCAGCCGGGCGCTGGTGTCGTCGCTGAACCACACCAGCTCCTGCCCCACCGAGACGGCCAGGCCCCCCAGCCCCAGGCCCCGGGCGCAGGCCGCCGCCCAGCGCCGACGCTCCGGGGCGTCCGCCGCCGCGTGCAGGCCGTCCAGGAGCTCCTGGACCGTGGAACGCATACCCCACCCGCTTTCCCCTGGGTCGCCGCCGTGCGCCCCGGCCCCCACCGAGCCGCAGCACCGTCCAGCCTAGTAGCGACCCGGTCACTCAACGTGCCAAAAGCGGAAGCGACCACGGCTGGCGGGCGGCGCAGCGCTTGTCGCGCACGCCGGTGGCCGCTTGCGGGGCCCGCGCCAAGGGCTCTCGTACCGAGGAGGCATCCGGGGTCGCGCCGTGCGCTACGTTGGGCGGTGATGACCACCGGGACGGCTCCGCGCCACACACGGATCGTGGTTGACGTGTCGCGCTGGGGTCGACGTGACAGGAGGAGGAGCCCGCGCCGGAGCGCCGGCCCGTGCGGCGCTCAGAGGGGCGCCGGGTTGCTCGCCCGCCACGGCTACTACGTACTCGTCCCGAACATCTTCTACCGGCACGGTCCGGCGCCGGTGATCGACCTTCCGGCGCACATCGGCGCGGCGGCCAGGCCCGCTGTCCTCGCGCAGCTGATGCCGCTCATCGAGGCCCACACCGCCGCGCGGACGCTGCGCGACGCCGAGGCCTACCTCGGCTTCCTCGCCGCCCGGCCCGAGGCCGGCGCCGGGCCGGGCGCGGTGACCGGCTACTGCATCGGCGGCCTGCTGGCGGTGCGCACCGCCACGGCCCACTCCGACCGGGTCGCGGCCCTCGCGGCGTTCCACGCCCCCGTGGACGCCGACGGCCCCGACAGCTTCACCGGCCTCACCGCCCGGTCCCATTTCGGCCACGCCGCGGGCGACATGACCCCCGACGCCCTCGACCGGCTCATCCGGAGCCTCGACGCCGCGGGCGTCGACCACACGTCCGAGATCTACCCCGGCACCACCCACGGCTTCACCATGGCCGACACCGACGCCCACGACCCCGCCGCACTGCGCCACCACTGGGACCGCCTGCTGCCCCTCCTGCGCCAGACCCTCACCGCCGACTGAGCCCCGGTCCGGTCGGCGCCGACTGCGGCGTGACGCGCGGCAGTTGACACCGGATGCGGGCATTCGGGTGGTTCTGGCGCACCAGCCGCATTTGCGCCACTTAGTATCCCGTGTCGTGACAGACGGGCACCCTACCAGCGCTCCCGACCATCTGACCGACGTGGTCGTCCTCGGAGCCGGACCTGCCGGACTCCTCCTCGCCAACATCCTGCTGGACCACGGCATCGACTGCGTCGTCCTGGAACGGGCCGGGCGCGCCGCGCTCGCGACGCGGGCGCGCGCCGGCTTCCTGGCCGCGCACACCGTCCGCGTCCTGGAACGGCACGGCCTCGCCGACGGACTGCACCGGCGCGGACAACCCCACAGCACCTGCGAGTTCCGCACCGAGGAGAGCCGGTTCCGGCTGGACTACGGCGGACTCGGCCAGGGCGAACAGCACACGGTGTACCCGCAGCAGGAACTCGTCGGGGACCTGTTGCGGCGGTTCCTGGCCGCGGGCGGCCAGGTCCGGTTCGCCACCGAGGCGATGGCCATCGTCGACGCGGACACCGAGCGCCCCGTGGTCACCGCCCGCGAACCGGACGGGCGCCCCGGCCGCTGGCGCGCCCGGTACGTCGCCGGATGCGACGGGCGGCACGGAGCGGCCCGGCGCTCGCTGCCCGCCGGCACGGCACGCCACCACCGCGACCACGGCGTCACCTGGCTCGGCCTGCTCGCCGAGGCGCCCCCCAGCCTGGACGCCGTCGGCTACGCGGTGCACGAACGCGGCTTCGCCGGCCACATGGCCCGCACCAGCGAGATCACCCGCTACTACCTCCAGTGCGCGCCCGGGACCCCGGCCGACGCCTGGTCGCAGGAGCGTATCTGGGACGAACTCGACCGGCGCATGCACGCCAAGGCGTACGGACCGCTGGTGCGCGGCCCGATCGTGCAGCGCACCGTCGTCGACCTCGCATCCGACGTCCTCGAACCCCTGCGCCACGGCACGCTGTTCCTCGCCGGCGACGCCGCCGCCCTGATCAGCCCCTCCGCGGCGAAGGGCGCCAACCTCGCGGTCCTCGAAGCGGAGTTGCTCGCCCGTGCCCTGACCGACGCCCTCCTCCACGGCGACACCGAGGGCCTCGACACCTACTCGGCCCGGTGCCTGACCCACATCTGGCGCGCGCAGGAGTTCTCGCACTGGATGATCGGGCTGCTCCACGGCCCGCCCGGGACGGACGGTGCCACGCGCTTCCACAACAACCTGCGCCGCGCACGCCTGCACTCCCTGCGCACCTCCCGCAGCCAGCAGGACTGGTTCGCCGAGCACTATGTGGGCGTATGAGCGCCGACCACCTCGCGAGCGTCTGGCCGCCGAGTACCACGTAGGCGTACGAGAACGGCCGTCGGCACGCGAGGGCCGCCGCCGACGGAGGCCCGCACCACCCCCCCCCCCGCACCAACCCCAGCACCACCCCCCCCCGCACCAAATCCCCACCCCTGACCCTCCCTCCCAGATCCCTGAGGACTTCCCGCAATGATCAAGACGTTGTCGGGCGACTCGTCGCGCCTGCGTGCGACGGTCGACTTCGTCAAGGAGCAGGACACCGCCACGCTCTTGCCCCTCCTGCTGCCCGGACTCGACGGCCCGGAACTGCGGGCGCTGGCGGAGCGCTGCCGCTTCTCCCACGCCGCCCTCCTCGTCCTCCCCGACGACGCGACCGCGCTGCGGACCATGCTCGCCGACTGCGGGCTCGTCGCCGATGGGCCACCGCAACCCAGCGTCGTCGTACGGGAACGCCTCGCCGCCCGGCACCGCCGCCGCGCCGCGGACCTCGACGTCGGCATCCTGAGACCGCCGGTGGAGTGCCACGACGGCTCCCGGCGCACGGTCGAGGTCTTCACCCTGACCGCGCCCCCGGACTCCGGCCTGGCCCCGCTGGCCGCACACGAGCGCGAACACCAGCACGAGGCACACGTCGCCTTCGAGGTCACCGCGCCGGACCCGCTCGTCCTACGAGGACTCTGCGCGGCCTTCGCACGCTACGGAGCCACCCCTGACGGAGGCGGCTACAACCCGCACGAGAACGGCACGGTCTTCTACTTCGCCGCCTCCCCGGAGGCCAAGGGCGACTACCGGCGCGTGGAGCTGTACGTCCCCGGCGACCACCGCGACCTGCTCGCCGACCACCTCGCCGAGCACCGGGCCCGCCGCCCCGCCGAAACGCTCCTGCGCCTGCTGACCGGGGCCTGGACCACGCAGGCCCTGGCCGCCTTCGCGGGCCTGTGCGTCCCCGACCACCTGGCCGCGGACCGGGCCACCACCCTCGACGACCTGACCCGCGCCACCGACACCTCCCCGCGCCACCTCGCGACCCTGCTCCGCTACCTCGCCATGCTCGGCGTCGTGGACCGGCAGGAGGACGGCTTCCGGCTCACCGCGCTCGGCACTCTCCTGCGCGCGGACGCCCCGGACTCCATGCGGGCCCTGGCACTGATGTACGGCGGCCCCTTCTACCAGTCCTTCGCCGGACTCGACCGCACCGTGCGCACCGGAGAGGTCGCCTTCGAGCACCACTTCGGCGAGAACCACTTCGACCACTTCGCCCGCGACCCCGAACTCGCCGCGCTCTTCGACCGGTCGATGGCCGCGGGTTCCCGCATGTTCGACCCGCTCCCGTCCCATCCGGTGCTGACGGCGGCGGCCCAGGCCCCCGGCGGTGGGACCGTGGTCGACGTGGCCGGGGGCAACGGCGAACTGCTCGGCCGCATCCTCACCGCGCACCCCGGCCTCCACGGTGTCCTGCTGGAACGCCCGCACGCCGCCGAGGCCGCCCGCCGCCTGCTCGACACGGCGGGCTGCGCGGCCCGCTGCTCGTTCCGTGCCGGTGACTTCGCGGACGTTCCCCCGGGCGGTGACGTGTACGTCCTGTCCCGGATCCTGCACGACTGGGACGACGAGCGCTGCCGCACCATCCTGCGCCACTGCGCCCGCGCCATGCCGGACCACGCCGACCTCCTCGTCGTCGAACGCGTCCTGCCCGCGGACGGCTCGTACTCCCTGGCCACCGCCTGGGACCTGCACATGATGTGCAACGTCGGCGGACGCGAACGCACCGCGGACCACTACGCCCGCCTCTTCGCCGACGCGGGCCTCGCCCTGGTGGACCGGACGCCGCTGCCCCTGGACGGCAGTGTCCTGCACGTCCGGAAGGACGCGGCCGCCACGGTCTGACCACCCGGACGGCAAGACCGGCGTACGGGGCTGCCTGCCCGGGCACGGAGCGGGCGGGCCGCCCCGGGAGCTGCTCCAAAGGGCTCAAGCCGCGCCCCGACGCACGCCCCCCATTCCCTATGTCCGGACGACCGCGCGGATCCAGTCCCGCTGTCGGGCGACCTCCCCGGCCTCCGCGATCTCCTCCCGGTCCGATCCGTCGAAGACCCCCACCAACCTCTCGGCCCCACGCGGCGCGACGGTCATCACCGGGCCGCCGGAGTCCCCGCCCGCGGGAATGCCGGACACCTTCTCCATGCAGAAGTCCGAGCCACCCGGTGCGGTGAAGCCCTTACACCGGAGGTCGTCCGCGCGCACCACGCGCAGGGTCGCCTGTTTCAGCACAGGGGACTGACAAGCGTTCTCGTCACCGGTGCAGGTGGCGCCCCAGCCGTACTCCCGCACGACCTGCCCCGGACGGGCGTGCCCGGGAGCGAGCCGCGCCGGCCGGAGCTTCATCGGGGTGACTTTGATGAGGAGCATGTCGGCGTCCGCACTGCCCACACGTGTGCCCCGCACCGGACGCACCGTGACGCCCTTGCGCACGTCCAGGTCGCCGACGCGGAAGGTGATGCGGCTGTCGGCGATGGGCCGCGCCTGCTCGAAGAAGCAGTGCGACGCGCTGAGAATCCACTGACGGGTCACCGCCGTCCCGGTGCACGACGGCGTGCCGTCGATGAGCATGCGCACCGCCCAGGGGGCGTACGTGCTCGTCGATCCGCCGATGACGGCCGAGGCGGGCCGGGCCGACAACACCGAACCCGCGACGACCAACACCACACTCCACAGCAACACCTGTACGCGACGCACCATCCGGAACAACTCCCCTCGGGCCGACACCTGCACACCGTCCAGGCCGCACAACGCCTCACGAGCCGGACTCCTCGATGCGTGCCATGCCCGGCACATGCGGTAAACGTGCACCTGAGCCAAGTGAGGAGCGTCGCCTCTGCTGAAGGAGCGTCATCTCGTCCATCCTGCAGGGCCCCCGTCGTGCCCGCCGTGCCGCGAGGCGCAACCCTGCTTAAGATCCGCTCGTGGATCTCCCCGATGACCTGATCGCCCTGCAGCGCACCGCCGACGACGAGGGAAGGAAACTGGGACGGCTCGACGACGACGAGCGGACGAAGCAGCGCGAAGTGTGGTTCGAGGCCGCCGCGAAGACGCAGGACGCGGTCGAGGCGTACGCGCAGGACGCCGGCCTGAACCGGTTCGATGTAGAGAAGCAGCTGCGGCAGTTCACCCGGCAGACGCGACAGGCGGGGTAGGCCGCCCCCGCAATGCGCAGTCGTGTCCAGCGTCTGGTCGCTTTTCTTGACCGATCGTTCCAGCTTGTTCTAGATTGCTGCGCATGGCCAGGACCAAGGAATTCGATCCGGAAGCCGCGTTGCAGTCGGCCCTTGAGCTGTTCTGGCAGCGGGGCTACGAGGCGACGTCGGTCGCGGACCTCGTCGAGCACCTCGGCATCGGGCGCGCCAGCCTCTACGCGACCTTCGGTACCAAGCACGAGCTGTACCTGAAGGCGCTGGACCGGTACACCGAGACGCGCGACCCGCGGCTGCTGGCCGAGCTGTCCCAGCCGGGTCCGGCGCTGCCCGCGGTGCGGGCGGTGGTCCGCCGCTTCGCCGCGGAGGCTTCCTCCCCGACCGCGCGACTGAGCGGCTGCCTCGTCACGAACACCGCTGCCGAGCTGGCTCCGCACGACGCCGCAGCGGCCCGGAGGGTGGAGCGCAGCTGGGAGCAGGTCGAGACCCCGCTGCACTCCGCGCTCGTGCGGGCGCAGGCGCAGGGCGAGCTGCCGGCCGACCGCGATCCGCGCGCGCTGGCCCGCATGCTGCTCGTCCTGCTCCAGGGCGTGCGGGTCGTCGGCAAGGCGTCGGACGAACCGGGCCGGGTGCGGGACGCCGCCGAGCAGGCCCTGGCGCTGCTGGACTGACACCACCCGCGAGAGGGAGCCGTCGGGGCCCTTCGCGCGCCTCGATAATGGACTGAACGGTCAAATAACAGGGGGATCGATGACCACCGCTCGCGCCACCGAACCAGCGACCGCGCGGCAGCGGGCCGCCTTCACCCTTCTCGGCACCGTTCAGGCCACCCTGATCTTCACGCTCACCGCGGTCGTCGTCCCCCTGCCCCGCATCGGGCGCGAACTCGGCCTGGACCATGCCGACCTGATCCTGCTCAGCGCCGCCTACGGCCTGACCTTCGCCGGGCTGCTGCTCTTCGGCGGCCGCCTCGCCGACCGGAACGGCGGGCGGCACGCCCTGACCGTGGGCCTCACCCTCTTCGCCGCCGCCTCCGCCGTCGCGCCGCTCGCCCCGAACATCGACGCGCTGCTCGCGGCACGCTTCGCCCAGGGCGCGGGCGCCGCCCTCGTCGCACCGGCCGCCATGGCGGTCCTGCGCTCCGTGTACGACGCGCCCGCCGCGTACGGCAGGGCGATGGCCACGTGGGGCGGTCTTTCGGTGCTCGGCGCGACCGCGGGCAACCTGCTCTCCGGTGTCATCTCCGCGCTCCTTTCCTGGCGTTGGACCTTCGCCGTGCCCCTCGCGGTGGCGCTCGCGGCTCTCGCCCTCGCGCCGCGGCTGCTGCCGGACACCGCCCCGGACCGTGCCCGGGCGCTCGACGTGCCCGGCGCGCTGCTCGGCACGGCCGGCATCGTCCTGAGCAGTTACGGACTCGTCGTCACCGGCGAACGGTCATGGACGTCGGCGGGCGTGCTCGCGCCGCTGCTCGGCGGGAGCATTCTGCTGGGCGCCTTCTGGTACGCCGAACGGCGCGGCCACGACCCGCTGTTGCCGCCCGGCTTCCTCACGGTGCGACGCCGGGCTCTCGCCCTCGGGGCCATCGCGCTGAGCGCCTGCGCGACCGCGCTCATCTCCGTGGTCCTCTCCCTCCATCTGCAACAGGCGCGCCTCTGGTCGGAGTTGCGTATCTCGGCCGCGTTCGTGCCGTTCGCCGTCGCGCTGATCGCGTCCGGCCGGGCGGCGGGACCGCTCATCCGCCGACGCGGGGCCGGCGCCGTCACGGCCGCCGGACTGGGCACGGCTGCGGTCGGGTCGGTCCTCCTCGCGGCCACCGGCCTCGACGCCGGGATCCCGTACGCGTACGGACTGCTGCCGGGCCTCCTCCTGCTCCCGGCCGGGGCCGCGGCCGCCTTCGCCGGCGCCGCCGTGCTCGCCGGTGACGGCGTGCAGCCGGGGGAGTCCGGGCTGGCCGGCGGCGTGCTGAACACCGCGATGGAGTGCGGCCCGACCGTCCTCTTCGCCCTTCTCCTCACGCTGGGCGGCGGGACGGCGTCCCTGGCCGCGACAGGGGCCGCCCTCGCCCTTGCGGCCGCCCTCATCCACCGCACCCGCTGAGAGCGGAACGAGACCGCCCTCACCCACTGAACCGCACGACCGAGAACCCACCACCGACGCACACACATGGGAGTCACCGACATGCACCGCTTCACCGGCAAGAGCGTCCTCGTCACCGGCGCGGGGTCCGGCCTCGGCCGCGCCATCGCCCGTGCCTTCGCCGCCGAGGGCGCGTCCGTGATCGCCGCGGGCCGCACCGCCGCCTCGCTCGACGAGACCGTCGCCCTCATCGAGGCGGCCGGCGGCACCGCCGCCTCCGTCACCGCCGATGTGACCGACTCCGCGCAGGTGCGCGACCTCGTGGCGCGGAGCGTCACCCGGTTCGGGGGCCTGGACGTCGCGGTCAACAACGCCGGGATCCTGCGCGGTGGGGGGCCGGTGGGCGAGGTGAGCGAGGAGGACTGGGACGCGGTCCTGCGGACCAACGTCACCGGCGTGTGGCTGGCCATGAAGCACGAGATCGCGCACATGAAGGAGAACGGTGGCGGCGCCATCGTCAACATCGCCTCCAATCTGGGTGCACACAAGCGCATCCCGAACGCCGGTGCGTACATCACCTCGAAGGCCGCGGTCTCCGCGCTGACCCGGTCCGCCGCCCTCGACCACATCCATCAGGGTGTCCGCATCAACGCGGTCAGCCCGGGCGCCGCCGCCGCGCCCATGTCGTTGCGGCCCGGCGAGAGCGAGGCCGACCGTGCCGAGCGGATGAGGACGGAGAACCCGCTGGGCCGGCTCGCCGAGGCGGAGGAAGTGGCGGCCGCCGTGCTCTATCTGGCCTCACCCGCCGCGGGCGCGGTGGTCGGCACCGATCTGGTCGTCGACAGCGGGGCCTCGGCCTGACGGACGCGCGCGGGTCAGCGGCCGGTCGAGCCGTCGGCGAGTTCGCGCAGGATGTCCGCGTGCCCCGCGTGCCGGCCGGTCTCCTCGATCATGTGGGTGAGCGCCCAGCGCACGCTGGGGGCGGTCCGTCCCGGCCGGGGCCGGGGGAGGGGCGCCCCGGGATCGGCGCATCCGTCGAGCACCTCGTCGGCCCGCTCGACCGCCGCGCGGTAGCGGGCGACGACATCGGCCACGCCGTCCGTGGGCGCGGCCCGGAACGTCGCCTGCCAGTCCGCCACGTCGTCCCCGAGGAACAGCGAACGCTCCACGAACGTCAGGTGGTTGAGCAGGCCCAGCAGGTTCGTGCCCGAGGGCACGGCGGCCGTGCGGACCTGTGGCTCGGGCGCGCCCTCGACCTTCGCGGCGATCGAGGTCCGCAGGTAGTCGAGGAAGCCCCGCAACACCTCGGTCTCGTTGTTCGCGGTACGGGGCGGTGGCGTGTCGCCTCTGCGGGGGCGGCGGCTGGTTCCGGCCATGGTGGTCTCCCTTCCCGGTGTGCGGTCCCGGCGCCGAGTGCGCGGGCCGGGGCTCGGTGTCGGGTCTCGGGACCGGCACCCGCGCGTGCGGCTGCCTGGGGCGAGTGGTCCGGAGGGCCAGGACCCCGGACCCGGCGGCCAGTCTTGCCGGACCGCCGGAGGACAGGCACGAAAAATTGCCGTAGCGGCAAACGGACGACCCGGCCGGACGTGCTCACCACGCGGCCGGGCGTGCTCACCGCTCGGCGTCCTGCCACTCCCGCACGACGACCTCGTCGCCGACCGACAGCTTCCCCGGGGTCAGCACGGAGAACTTGGCCCCGAAGACGACGCCGCCGCTCGTGGCTCGCCGGTGGTCCGCGAGTGTGCGCAAGGGTTCCGGGCCGCGTCGCGCACCCGACTCCTGGTCCACCAGCGTCACGGCACACCGCACCGCGAGCTTGGCGAACCCCAGCTCGGCCCCGCCGATGGCGAGGCGGCGCGCGCGGTCCTCGGCGTGTGGCACCGCCGCCCAGTCATCGCCTCGGTCCGCGTCGTGACCTCGGGGGCTGTCGACGACGATGTTCGGGCGGAAGCGGTCCACCGGCAGGGGCGGGGCCCCGCGGCCGGCCATCCGCTGATCGAGGAGGCCGAGGGAGGCGCGGGTCAGCAGGTGCACGGCGCTGCTGTCCGCGTAGCCGGAGGGGCCAGGGGTCAGGCCGTCGGCGACCCGGTCGTGCTCGGGGGGCACACGGACCAGGCGACTGGACGTGCCGAGGAAGTCGGAGAGCCAGGCGGCGGCGCCGTCCCCCTGGTCGATGCCCTGGAAGGTGCTGCCGAACAGATCGACGTCGCGGCGCGCGGCGGACACCGACACCGTGACGAACGCCGTACCGAACGGACTTGTGGGGTCGGTGGGCTCCAGCGTGAGGTGGGTGCCGTCGGCGCTGACGGTGGGCCGGATCAGCGCGAGGCGGGGGTGGCGTCGCTGGGTGCGGTAGACCCCTTCCTCGCTGATGACCATGAAGCTGCGGTCGTGCGCGAGGCCCGCCGGGGTCAGGAGCGCCTCGCTCATCGAGGTGCCCTCGCACCCCTTCACGGGATAGCAGATCAACTGCACGACGTCGGCCATGTGCCGCCCCCCTTGGTCGACGACCACTTTAGAGCGCCCCGTCATGAGTGACTGATGCTCAGCAGGGCTGATAGTGGCGGCCGTTGACGTGGGTCCGGCCAGCCGGCTGAGGGCGTCAGCCGCGCTGGCGCGGGCGGCGAGGCGTCGTGGGACTGGGGGTGGGCGTGGCGAGGTGACCGGTCGTCAGGTGCGTGAGGAGGCGCAGGAACGTCTCCCGGTCATCCGGCGAGAAGGCGGCCAGTGCTTCCTCGTGGACCCGGTCCACGATCTGCTGGCTGCGCGCGGCCGTGCGCGCGCCTTCCTCCGTCACCGCGATGATCCGGGCCCGGCGGTCCGTGCTGGACGGCTTCCGCTCGGCCAGGCCGGCCTTCTCCAGGGCGTCGACGGTCACGACCATCGTCGTCTTGTCCATGTCGCCGATCTCGGCCAGCTGGTTCTGCGTGCGCTCCTCCTCCAGGGCGTGCACGAGCACGCAGTGCATGCGCGCCGTCAGACCGACCTCGGCAAGGGCCGCCGCCATCTGCGTACGGAGCACGTGACTGGTGTGGTCCAGGAAGTAGGAGAGGTCCGGCCTGGTCCGGGCCGGTGCGGGCGTCATGGCGGTCATGAGGTCCAGGGTAGAACACCATCGATTCCGAGAAAGATAGTCTGCAACGGGACTATCTGTTACGGTCTTGCTGTCGTCGCCACCTGGAGGGGGTGGTGGCCCGACCCAGGAGGACCGTTCGCCGTGTCCGCCACACCCGTGACCCAGAACCCGCCCGGCAGAACCCGCACCCACTCCCGCTGGCTCGCCCTCGGCGTCATCGCCACCGGAACCCTGATGATCATCCTCGACGGCTCCATCGTCACCGTCGCCCTGCCGGCCATCCAGGACGACCTCGACTTCACACCCGGCGGCCTGAGTTGGGTGGTCAACGCCTACCTCATCGCCTTCGGCAGCCTGCTGCTCCTCGCCGGACGCCTCGGCGACCTCCTCGGCCGCAAGCGGATGTTCCTGGCCGGCACGGTCGTGTTCACCGCCGCCTCGCTCCTCGCCGGACTCGCCACCGGCCCCGGCCTGCTGCTCGCCGCCCGCTTCCTCCAGGGTGTCGGCAGCGCCATGGCCGCCGCCGTCGGACTCGGCATCCTCGTCACTCTCTTCACCGACCCACGCGAACGGGCCCGCGCCATCGGCGTGTTCAGCTTCACCGGCGCCGCCGGCGCCTCGATCGGCCAGGTGCTCGGCGGCGTCCTGACCGACGCCCTCGACTGGCACTGGATCTTCTTCATCAACCTGCCCATCGGCGCCGCCGTCCTCGCCCTCGCCGTACCGGCCCTCCCTGCCGACCGCGGCCTCGGACTGCGCGCGGGCGCCGACACCTGGGGCGCGCTGCTCATCACCGGCGGACTGATGCTCGGCATCTACGGCGTCGTGAAGATCGAGGAGTACGGGGCCGGTTCGGCGCACACCGTGGGGCTGATCAGCGGCTCGCTGGTACTGGTCGCGGGGTTCGTCGTGCGGCAGGCCCGGGCGCGCACGCCGCTCATGCCGCTGCGCGTCCTGCGGTCGCGGACCGTCATCGGCGCGGGCGTCACCCAGATCCTCACCCTCGCCGCCATGTTCGCCTTCCAGGTGCTCGCCGCGCTCTACATGCAGCAGGTGCTCGGCTACGGAGCCGCGCGGACCGGCCTCGCGATGCTGCCCGCCGCCGTCATGATCGGAGCGGTCTCGCTCGGGGCGTCGGCGCGGCTCGCGAGCCGGTTCGGGGAACGGCAGGTTCTCCTCGCGGGCCTCGCCCTCCTCGCCGGCGCCCTCGGTTGTCTCGCGCGGGTGCCCGTGCAGGGGGCGTACGTCCCTGATCTGCTCCCCGTGATGCTCCTCGTCTCCGGTGGTGGGCTCGTCCTGCCCGCTCTCGCCGGACTCGGCATGTCCGCTGCCGGAGAGGAGGACGCCGGACTCGCCTCCGGCCTCTTCAACACCACCCAGCAGATCGGCATGGCCCTGGGCGTCGCCGTCCTGTCCACGCTCGCCGCGTCCCGCACCGGTTCCCTGCTGGCCGCGGGGGAGCCGCGGGCGGCGGCCCTCACCGGTGGCTACCGCCTGGCGTTCACCGTCGGCTCCGCGCTGATCGCGGCGGCCTTCGTGGTGGCGCTGCTGGTGCTGCGCCGCCCCGGGCGGACGGCCCCGTCCGCTCCGGCGGGCGAGGGCGTCCGGCCGCCCCAGCCCGCGGCGCACTGAACGGCGGTGGACGCTCGCGGAGCGAAATCCGGTGGACGGCCCGGAGGCCGACTGCCGGGTTCCGCGCATGGCCGTCAGAGGACCGTGACCGTGAGGGGTCCGGAGCTGCTGGTCAGGCCGGCCGGGCCGAGACACGCGGTGAGGTCGGTGCTCAGCAGGGTGATGGTGACGAGGACCGTGTGGCCGGAGTAGTCACCCGAGGTCACGTTGCCGGTGAGTACCAGCACGGTCACGCCGTTGGGGCGCAGGGAGACGCCGCCGGTGAAGGTGAAGTGGGTGGTCGCGGCGCCGGCGTCGGTCCAGTTGAGCGCGCCGGTCCCCGAGGAGTTGCCGCCGAGGCAGTTCAGCGGCCCGCTCCCGGTGAAGGACACGGACCCCGACGTGTGGTGCAGGTCCAGGGAGACGCAGGGCCCGACCGTACCGGTGGCGTGCAGGGAGACGTTCGGCGCGGGCGTGGCCGGATATTTCAGCCCTGGTGAGTACGTGGTCGTCTCCGTGCCGACGGGACAGGTGACGAGGTCGATCGACGCATGGGCGGGCGCGCCCGAGAGGAAGAGTCCGGCCGTCGCCAGGAGCAGGGCCGACAGGGCGGCTGCCGCGCGGGATCCGAATGACATGAGTGGCCTCCAGAGACCGGGGTCGCGTCCCGCCGCCCGGAGCCGGGGCCTGTTCCCGGCCTTGCGGGGGACGCTGCTGTGGTCACTGGAAACTAGCGACGCCGGTGGCACCGGCACACCGCGCGCACCCCGCCTGTCGACGCGTTCCCGTCACACGGGAGACCGGCATGCACACGGGGGCGCGAGGAACGCACCTGCCGACCCCGAGCACACCCCTTGCGGCGCGGTCCCGACACGGCCCCGGGCCGGACGCCCGCGGTCCGGACGCGGCCCGGAGCGGACATCGAAGTCCCGGACCCGCTGTGGCGGCCAGGTGCCACAGCGGGCGCGCGCTGCCCGGTCGGGACGGCGGACCGCGCGGTCAGCAGCTGAGGTTGCTGCCCGCGGGAACGCCGAGGATCGAGGTGAAGCTCTGGTAGGCGTTGATCCGGCTCTGCACCTGGGCGGGGTTGCCGCCGTTGCACTCGATGCTGCCGTTGATGGAGCGGATCGTCTCGCCGAAGCCCACCCCGTTGACCATGGCGTTGTGCCCGGTCATGGTGCCGGGGCCGGTCTGGGTGTTCCAGTACCACAGGCCGGTCTTCCAGGCGATCGCCGGATCGGTCTGCACGAGGTTGGGGTTGTGGAGGAGGTCGATGCCGAGGGCGTCACCGGCGGCCTTGTAGTTGAAGTTCCAGCTGAGCTGGATCGGGCCGCGTCCGTAGTACGCGGCCTGGCCCGCCGGGCAGCCGTAGGACTGCGAAGTGTCGCAGTAGTGCGGGTAGTTGGCGGTGTTCTGCTCGACGACGTAGACGAGGCCGCCGGTCTCGTGGCTGACGTTGGCGAGGAAGGCCGCGGCCTCCTGCTTCTTGACGGTGTCGCTGCCGGTGGTGGTGAAGCCCGGGTAGGCGCTGAGCGCGGCCGTCAGCCCGCTGTAGGTGTAGAACGAACTCCGGTTCGGGAACATCTGGTTGAACTGGGCCTCGCTCACGATGAACGAGCCGTTGGACGGGGGAGTGGTGCCGCCGTCACCGCTGCAGGTGTACGGGTCCCAGTACCAGGTGCTGATCGTCGGGTCGTACCCCGGGTTGTCGTGCGAGGCCTTGTAGTACTTGCCGTTGGTGTACTTGACGATGTCGCCGGCGACGTAGGCGCGCCCGGCGACCCACGCGGGGTAGGTGCAACTGGTTCCGCCGCCGCCCGAGCCCCCGGTGCAGGAGCCCTGGTCGGCCCAGACCCCGGAGCCGCCCGTGGACGGTGTCTCGCCCTGGGTCCACCACTTGGCTTGCCAGTTGTGCCCGTTGTAGGAGGCGGTCGAGCCGCCGGTGTAGACGGCGGTCGCGTTCCAGCCCGTGGCGCAGGTAGCGGCCGAGGCGGTGGACGTCATCGGTCCCAGGAGGGCGATCCCCACCGCGACGGCGAGGGCGGTGAGGAACGCGAGGAGGCGCTGTCTGGACATGGATCACTCCTTGCGGGGGTGAGTGTGACAGTCGCTCCAGACTCAAACTGAATGGTATGGACCTGTCAAGGTCTAGACCAAGTGCTGTTGCAGAGCGGTGAGACGGACGCTGGCGCTGCGACTCTCCGCCGACGGTGTCCAGTTCGGCCGCGGCGGCCCTCGCCACCCCGGCCCCGGCGGCCCGCGCCACCCGCGGTCGAGCGCGACCCCTCGCCACCCGCGGTCGAGGGCGGGCCCCGCCACTGGGGTCAAGCGAGCCCGTGCCGGCGGGTCAGGTGCTTCTGCAGAAAGGCGATCTCGGCCTCGACCGTCTCCTCATGGGCCTCAAGGAAGGGGGCGTAGTGCCGCCCTTCGAGGCGGAGCACCTCCGCGTCGGGGGCCGCGGCCGCCGCCCGCAGAGCGGGGCCCGCCAGCGCACTGCGGTCCTGGTCGCAGACCACCATGAGCAGAGGACACCGGATGCGGGAGGCGTGCAGCCCGGGCCGGTAGCCGCCCATGCGGAGCGCGATCCGTGCGGCGACCCTCTGGTCCCAGTCCGGGTAGCGGCGGTCGGGGTCCAGGGCGCGGTCGCCGTCCATCGCGTCGGCCGTGGTGAGTGAGGCGACGTCACCACGGACGCCTGCCGTCGGGACCAGCAGCGGACGCAGGCCCACGAGACCGCCGAGTCCGTCCGCGACCGCCAGGGCCATGAGCCGCAACAGGGCGAGGGGCGTCATGGCGCGCGCCGCGTGCGGAGCGAGCGCGCGGCCGTCGGTGACCGGCGACTGCGCGATCGCCGCGGCCAGGCCCGGATCGTCCGCCGCCACCTGGAGGAGGTGACCGGCTCCGAGGGAGAAGCCCCAGAGGCAGACTCCTCCCGGGTCGACGCCGGGCAGCTCCCGCGCGCAGGCGATCGCCGCCCGCCAGTCGGCGCGCTGCTCGGCGAACCGGACGACCTGGCGCGGGGCGCCGCCGCTCTCGCCGAAGCGGCGGTGGTCGAAGGCCAGGACGGCGAAACCGGCGTCGTTGAAGCGCCGGGCGAAGCGGTCCGTGGCGGGTTCCTTGGTCACAGCGGTGCCGCCCGCCATGACCACGCACCCGCCGTTGGTGCCGGGATAATGCCAGGCGGCGCATGTCGTGTCACCGCTGGTGAAACGGACTTTCTCGCGGAGGTCGGGGAGGGGCACGGGAAGGTTCCCTTCGGGGCTCGGGGCTCGGGGCTCGGGGCTCGGGGCTCGGGGCTCGGGGCTCGGGCTCGGGCTCGGGGTTCGGGCTCGGGTCTTTGTCGGACGGCCCGACTACGTGTCCTCATGCTGGAACGGGGTCCGGCGAAAGAGGCCGCCAGCGGCACCGCGATGAGCGAAACTCGCCTGCATGGCCAACGTTTCGGCGGATTCCGTGCTCGACTCCACGGACCAACGGCTGGTGGCCGCCCTCCAGTGCGACGGGCGGCTCACCGCCGAGCGGGCGGCGCAAGCCCTGGACCGCAGCCCCGCCACCGTGCGCCGCCGCCTGCACGCGCTCACCGCGGACGGCACCGTGCGGGTGGTGATCTCCCCGGTCGCGCGCCCGCGCGACGGCGGCTCGGCGGGCGCACTGTTCCTCCGCATCAGAGTGCTACGGGGAAAGCTCGACACGATCGTGGCCGCGCTCGCGGCGCGGGACGACATCCCGTTCGTCGACGTCACCACCGCGGGTGACGAGATCTTCGCGGTGGCCCGCACCGAACCCGGTTCCCGCGACCCGCTGGTGTTCCGCCAACTGCCCTCCACGCAGGCGGTCACCTCCCTGGAGAGCGCCACGATCCTGCACGTCTTCCGGCTCACGTCCGAGTGGCGGCACGCCGTGCTGACCCCGGCCGAGCGGACGGCTCTGACATGGCCCGACCCGGGTCCGGCCCCGAAGACCGTCCACTCCCCGGCACCCGCCCGCTCCGCGGGGCCGTACGGCGTCGACACCGACCCCGTCGAGCAGTCGCTCATCACCGCGCTCACGCCCGACGCCCGGCTCTCCGCCGCCGCCCTGGCCGCCCGCACCGGCCGTCCGGAGACGACGGTGCGCCGCCGGATCGCCCAACTGGCATCCCAGGGACGGCTGGTGACACAGGTCCTGGTCGACCCCCGCCGGATCGGGCTGCCCATCGAGGCCAAGCTGCTGCTGCACGTCGCCCCCGACCACCTGGCCGCCGCGGGCCGGGCGCTGGCCGACCACCCGGCCGTACACGGCGCGTTCGCGACCTCCGGCCCCTCGAACCTGCACGCGGCCGCCTACTTCCCCGACCTGGCGGCGCTCTACGGCTTCCTCTCCGCCGACCTGACCGGCCTCGGCATCACGCAGGTCGAGACGGCGATCGTGAGCCATGCCGTCAAACGGACGCCGCCGCTGGGCGCCGGGCGCCCTGCCTCCGCGCCCGCGCGAAGCCGGCCCGTCTGCGCGCCGTAGCCGCGAGCCTGGGAGGCGGCGCCGCCCCGAAGTCAGCCGGAGCGCACCATGCGGTGCATGCCCACCGACGCCGGAGCCGTCTCCCGAAACCCGAACTTCTCATACAGGAACCGTGCGTCGCCGTCCGCGATCAAGGAGACATAGGCGCCCTCCGGTGCCCGCGACTCCAACTCGCGGACAAGCTCCGCCATGATCCGCTTGCCGAGCCCCCGGCCCTGGTGCTCCGGCGTGACACAGATGTCGACGATCTGGAAGAAGCAGCCACCGTCGCCGATGACGCGGCCCATGCCGACCGGACGCCGGTCGTCACCGTGCAGCACCGTCACGCCGTACCAGGTGTGCGGCAGACCGGCTTCCGCGGCCTGTACGGTCTTCGCACTCAGCCCGGACACCGAGCGCAGTCGCAGGTACGTCTGCACAGAGGGTGCCCCCTCGTGCAGCATGTAAGGGTCACTAATGCTATTCACCTGCTACAGGTTACGGAAGGCGGTGCACCGGAGCAAGGGCGTCCGCTTCCGTCCCGCGCGAGGAGGGGGTCCGGGGCGCCGTCCAACGGCCGCGCCCGGCGTCTGTCGCCTGTCGCGCGTCCCAGTACCGTCCTTCGAACGTTCACGTTCCGGATCACCCGTCCGCGACCGACCCTGGAGGAACAGTGCCCACAGACAGAACGGCCGTCGTCACCGGCGGCTCCCGCGGCATCGGCCGGGCCATCGTCGAACGCCTCTGCCGCGACGGCGTGGACGTCGTCTTCAACTACGCGGCCAGCGAGGACGCCGCGGCCGACGTCGTCCGCGCCGTGCGGGCGGACGGCGGGAAGGTCCGGGCCATACGCCTGGACCTGGGGGAACCGGATGCCGCGGAGCGGTTGATGGAAGCCGCCGACGCGCACCTCGGCGCCCTGGACATCCTGGTGAACAACGCGGCGATGTCCTTCACACCCGCTCCGCTCGCCGAGACCGACGCGGAGGTGTTCGACCGGCTGATGGCCGGCAACACCAGATCGGTGTTCCTGACGATGCGTCACGCGGCCCGGCACATGCGCGACGGCGGGCGGATCGTGAACATCTCGACCCTGAACACCACCCGGCCCGTCCCCGGCATCGCGCCGTACGCCGCCAGCAAGGGGGCCATCGAGCAGCTGACCGCGGTCGCCGCGCGGGAGCTCGGGCCGCGCGGCATCACGGTCAACACCGTCTCACCGGGGGCGACCGACACCGATCTGCTGCGCGGAACCAACCCGCCGGAGGCTCTCGACGCGGTCATCGGCAGGACACCGCTCGGCCGCCTGGGACGACCCTCCGACGTCGCCGACGTCGTCGCGTTCCTGACCGGCCCGGACGGCCGCTGGATCACCGGCCAGAACCTGCGCGCGAGCGGCGGACTGGCCTGAACCTCGGCCGCGCCGGTCCCCGCCCCGCCCCGCCCCGCCCGGCCCGGCCCGGCCCGCGGACCGACTACCCGAAGAGGTCGAAGCTCCGCCGGTAGACCGCGTCCGTGTGACCGCGGATCTCCCGGTACACGCTCTCCAGGCGCCGGTAGACCTCATGGTGGTCCTGGCTCGGCAGGAAGGTCGCGCCCGGGCGCACCATCGCGGCCACCGCTTCGTCGAAGTCCGCGTACGCGCCGAGGCCGACCGCCGCGCAGATGGCGGAGCCGAGCCCCGCCGCGCTGGCGGCCTCGGCGCGGCGGGCGGGCAGGCCGTGGACGTCGGCCTGGATCTGCATCATGAGGTCGGAGCGGGACCCGCCGCCGGAGACGATGACCTCGCGGTACTCCGCGCCCAGCTCCGCCGCCATCCGGGCGCCCGTGTCGTGGACGGTCAGCGCGAGCCCCTCCAGCATCGAGCGGTAGATGTGGAACCGGCCCTGGCGGCCGTCGAAGCCGAGCAGGGAGCCCTTGCGGTAGGGGGCGTCGCCGGGCGCCAGCCAGTCCAGGACCGTCATCAGGCCGTCGGAGCCCGGCGGCACCTTCGCCGCCTCGGCGTTGAGGTGGTCCTCCACGGACAGCCCCGCCTCCCGCGCGTGCGCGGCGGCCTCCTCGCCCAGCAGGTCGCGGTACCAGCTCACCGTCCACATCCCGCGCCGGACGCCGTGCGACTCGTAGAGATAGGAGTGCGGCGCGCAGGCGTAGTTGGTCCAGAAGTCGGTCGCGTCGGGGACGTTGCGTGGGCCGGTCGTCATGCCCGCGACGTAGGTGCCGAGGGAGATGAGGAGGGTGTCGGGGGAGCGCAGCCCGCAGCCGAGGGCCTCGACGGCCTTGTCGTTGGCGGTGGCGACCACGGGGAGACCGGCCGGGATGCCGGTGTGGGCCGCCGCGGCGGGGGTCACGGTGCCGAGCGTCTCGCCGGGCAGGACCAGCTCGACGAGCATGTCGCGCGGAATGCCGTACTTGGCGAGTTCCGCGTCGTCCTCCGTCCACTGCCAGGTGTCCGGGTCCAGCGGCCACATGCCGGCGTAGTTGGCCGCGGTGTCGCGGAAGGCCCCGGTCATACGGTGGCTGATGTAACCGGACGACGTGGTGACGTACGCCGCGTCCGGGTTCGTCCGCGTGTACGGCAGGGCGACCCGCTCGTCCATCCAGCTCATCACCGGCTGGGCGAGCGTGCCGTCCGCCGTGAGGATCGCGCGGCAGAAGCGGATCGTGCACAGGCCCACACCCGCGATGTCCGCCGGGTCGCCGTCGAACGCCGCCATGGCCGCGCGGCTCGCCGCCCCGATCGACGTCCACAGGTCGTCGTCCGGGTGCTCGACGACCCCGGGGCGCGGGGTGTCGTAGGGCCGCAGCGCGGCGTGGCCCTCGCTGACGGCACGGCCGTGGGCGTCGTAGACGGTCACCTTGGACGACTGGGAGCCGTTGTCGATGCCGATGAAGTAGCGGGGACGGGTGCTGGACATGCCCACTCCGGTCAGGTCGTACGGGTGAGAAGAGCGCGTGAGGACTCAGGAGGACGCGGGGGACGGGGCCCTGGAGTTCGCGGCCGAACTCCAGGGCCCCTTCCGGGACGTCAGGCGTCCATCGGGAAGATGGTGCCCTTGTTCATGATCCCGTTCGGGTCGAACGTCTCCTTGAGCTTGGCGAGGATCGCGTACGCGCTGCCGTGCTCCTGCGTGGTCCAGGGCGCGCGGTACTTGCCGATGCCGTGGTGGTGGACGATCGAGCCGCCGACCTTCAGGGACTCCTCGACGATGATCGCGTTCAGCGGGACGTGGTACTTGTGGATCTCTTCGCGCGGCTCGCAGTTGATCTTGTAGTCGTAGACGAAGTAGAGGTTCGTACCCGTCTGGTAGCTGTGCGAGGAGTGGGCGCCCAGCATCACGAGGTCGTCCGCCGCGGGGAACTCGGTGCGGATGCGGCGCATGACGTTGTCGTACAGCTCGACGGTGCGCGACCAGTCGACCGACACCTCGGTGGTGTAGCCGAGTTCGGCCTTCTGGAGCATGACCTGCTTCTCGGCCTCGATCTTGTCGACGCCCCAGTTGAGGTGGTCGAACCAGTCCTCGATGAGGGCCGGGTCGACCTTCTCGTGCGGGTACTGGCCGATGACGCGCTCGATCTCCTCGCTCGTCGCCCGCACGATGCCCCGGGGGCCCTCGGCGACGAAGACGACGACGACCTTGCCGTCGTAGAAGTGCGCGAAGTGCTGGCGGGCGTCCTCCGGCGAGTAGACCCGGACCACCGAGGGCTTGAAGCCGTTCGTCACGACCTCGCGGATGACCTTGACGCCGGTGGCGAGGTCGTCGACGAGGAAGCCGTGGAACTCGTTGTTCTCCGGCTGGTACTTGAAGATCTTGACCGTGACCTCGGTGATGTAGCACAGGGCGCCCTCGTTGCCGATGACGATGTGCCGGATGTCCGGGCCCGCCGAGCGGCGCGGCACGTTCTTGATGCGGGTCACCGTGCCGTCGGGGAAGACCGCCTCCAGGCCGACGACCATGTCCTCGATCGCGCCGTACAGCGTGGAGAACTGGCCGATGGAGCGGGTGGAGACGAGACCGCCGTACTGGGCGAGCGGCTTGGACTGCGGGGAGTGGCCGGTGGTCAGGCCCTGCTCGCGCAGCTTGTCCTCCAGGACCTGCAGCGGGACGCCGCAGCCGACGGTGACCTGCATGTTCTCGGGATCGATCAAGATGATCTCGTCGAGGCCGGAGCCGTCCAGCACGATCGTGTCCTCGACCGCCGTCTCCAGACCGCCCTCGGTGCCGGTGCGGCCGGTGCGGGCCACGACGTTGATCTTGTTCTCGTCGGCGAAGGCCAGGACCTTCGCGACGTCCTCGGTGGAGCGCGCGTTGACGATCGCGGCGGGCAGCGGGCCGTCGAAGATGCCGTGCACGGACTGGTACTTCTTGAACCGGTCGACGCTCGCGAGCTTGAGCTGCTCCTCGTCCGTGACGATCTGCCCGGCGGCGAGCAGGTCCGTCAGGCGGGCGACGATGTCCGCGCGGGACAGCTTGGAGAGCGACTGGGCCATGGTGATCTACCTCGTTCGGTGCGGTGTGAGGGGGGTGTGAGGGCGTGCCGTACGTGTCTTGGGTGTCTTACGTGTCCGGGGTGACGGGTGCGTCGCGCACGTCCCGTCGGCGGGGGGGCGCCGGGGTCGGGCTCAGCGGACCAAGTAGCCTCCGTCGACCGGGAGCACGTGGCCGTTGACGTAGTCCGACGCGCGGGAGGCGAGGAAGACCGTCGTTCCCATCAGGTCGGCGACGTCGCCCCAGCGGCCGGCCGGGATGTGGTCAAGGACCCGCTGGTCGGTCGTCGGGTCCGCACGGGTCGCTTCGGTGATCTTCGTGGCGAAGTACCCGGGCGCGATCGCGTTGACCTGGATGTTGTGCTGCGCGACCTCGTCGCAGTACGCCTTGGTGAAGCCGGCGATGCCGTGCTTGGTGGCCGCGTAGGCGGGGGACCACTGGCCGCCGAGGAAGGAGAACATCGACGCGATGTTGATGATCTTCCCGGAGCGCTGCGGGATCATGAACCGGATCGCCTCGTGGCTCAGCTCGAACGGGGCCGTGAGGTTCACGCTGATCATCGGGTCCCACTCGGACCGGCCGAACTTCTCCACCTCGGCCAGGTTGCAGATGCCGGCCGAGTTCACCACGATGTCGACCGACCCGAAGGCGTCGACACACCCCTCGACGATCTGCCGCGGCACCCCGGGCCGGGTGAGGTCGGCCGCCAGGAACTCCATGCGGCGGCCCTCGGCCTCGATGAGCGTGCGGGTGGCGCCGTCGTCGTCGGTGACCGACGGCACGAAGACGTTCGCCCCCGCCTTGGCCAGGGCCAGCGAGAAGGCCTGACCCAGGCCGGTGTTGCCGCCGGTGACGATGGCGTTCTTGCCGTCGAGGGAGAAGAAGTCGCGGTGGAACTCGGTGATGTCCATGAGGGGGATCGCTCTTTCGTGGTGCGCTGCGGGCAGGGTTCCTGGCGGGGCGGTTCAGGCGGTCGCGGGCACCACCCGAGGGGTGTCCGGCGCGGCGGCCGCGGCCAGTTCCCGGCGCCGGACCCGGACGGTCAGGGTGGTCAGCCACAGGCCGAGCACCGCCATGGCCAGGAGGAACAGGAAGAGAGTGGTGTAGCCGCCGCCGTGCTCGGGAACGGCGGGCGTGGCGGCCGGATCGCCGATCCACCAGGCGCACACCGTCGGCAGGAACGCGTCGGGCAGGTAGGCGAGCCCCGAGGCGAGGCCGATGACACCGCCGCGCTCGCCCTCCGGGACCTCGACCTCGCCGACCTGCGCCCAGTAGACGCCCCGGCTGGCGAACACCAGCAGGCAGAGCGCGAACATCAGCCCCAGCGCCACCCAGGTGAAGGCGGAGTCGCGCGGCAGGACCAGGAAGACGAGGGCGACGGCCGCGCAACCCGCGAACATCCAGCGCAGGAAGCGAGGTGTGGACCGGGTGACCTTGTCCACGACGACCCCACCGGCCGGACCGGCGACGAACTGGAAGACGTAGGTGCGCACGACGCCGATGACACCGATGAGCGCGGCGGCCATCCCGTACTGGTGCTCCAGCAGCGGCGAGAAGTAGCCGAGCGTCGTGTAGAAGCAGTACATCAGCATGACCGTGCCGCCGATCAGCCACGTGTACTTGTTCCGCGCGGCGCGCCCCAGCTGGCGCAGGGTGAGGGTGCTGGAGCCGAGGTGCGCCAGCCGCTTCTCGTCACCCCTGACGAACAGCCACACGAGCGCGGCGTAGACGAAGCACAGGATGCCGTAGATCCGGATCAGCCAGAGCACGCCCGCCGCCTCGGCGACGCTCGCCGCGACGACGGCCGTCCCCACGAAGCCGACGATCGTCGACGTGACACCCCGCACGCCCTCCAGGAAACCGAAGAGACGGCCCTGCTCGGAGGAATCGCCCAGCATTCCGATGGCTTTCACCAGGGCGGCCCAGTAAAGGCCCATTCCCATGACGGCCATCAGGACGTGCGCGGCGAGAATTCCCCAGTATCCGGGGACGGTCCCGAGATAGAGATCGGCGAGGCCCGTTCCCACCAAGGCCGTCACCACAAGGGCTTTGGGACGGAACTTGTCGGCGAACCAGCCGCCGAAGAAGTACATCACCATCGCGACGACGCCGAAGACCGAGACGATGTTGGCGTAGTCCTGCGACGAGAGAGCGAGGGCCTGCGCCGTGGGGCCCAGGAACACGAACCGTATGTACGCGACCTGATAGATGATTCCGCAGGTCATCGACAGGATCAGAAAGCTGACCCAGCGCTGGGACCTGGTCACGGCGCTCATCACCTCTTCGTGGAAATGCAGGGCAGGACGGGGCGCCCGAAAGGGCACAAAAAAAGAACAGCAACTCTCCCGGTATCGGGTGGAGTTACTGTTCTCTGGTCTCTAGTAACTGCTTCGGCACGAGGGTGCGTCGACCCTTGTCCCGGAAGCCGTTATGCGATTGTCGTGCAGTCCGGTGCGGTGCCTGTGGCGGACCGCTCCGCAAAAGTAAATCGCGGGTGACGACAGTGTCAACCCCCGATTTCACATCGCCCAGACCTCCCGGTTCGACGACGCGATCGCGCTCGCCCCGGCCTTCAGCGCGGCGAACACGTCGTCCCGGTCGCAGACCAGACCGCCCGCGATGAGCGGTACGTCGATGTCCGCGACGACCCAGGAGATGACCCGCGGCATGCAGCCGGGCAGGATCTCCACGCAGTCCGCCTTCGACATGCGCAGCTGCGGCGCGAGGTTGCGGTACGACATCGAGTCGATGAGGAAGAAGCGGTGCACCGCGTAGAGCCCCAGCTCGCGGGCCGCGCGCAGCAGGAACCCCTTGGAGCTGAGGATGCCGTCGGCCGCCGTCCGCTCCTTGACGTACCGGACCACGATCTCCTTGGTCGCGAACCCTTCGAGCAGATCCACGTTGACGAGCACCACCCGGCCGTCGTCCTTGAGCCGCTGCACGACCGCGGGCAGGTCGAGGACCGTGCCGTAGAGCAGGAAGACGACGCGGCACTCGGAGCGCAGCACGGCGTCCAGGTCGTCCTCGTCCTTGATGCTGGCGACGACCGGGAACTCCTCCAGGAGTGACGGGAGCGGGGTGGTGTTCATGGCGGTTCTCCTGGAGTGTGGCGCGGCGGCAAGCACCCTCAGCGTACGGCCGTGACCTGGGCCCATGACCCGGGGCCCAGGACGCCGGCCCCGGCAGCCGGCGTCCAGCGGGTCAACGGCGGCGCAGCCGGCGGGCGAACCCGCGCAGCGAACGCCGCAGCGCGGTCAGCCGCGGATGCTTGTCCTGCATCTCACGCGCCCGCAGATCAAGTTCCTCCACCAGCCGCGCGGAGCGCTTGTCGACGTCCATCTCGTCCAGGATCCGGTCCGCCTCGGCCAGCAGCGCCCCGTGCAGCTGCCACTGGCCGGGGTGGTCGCGCACCAGGTCGAGCAGCATGGCGGCGAGCCGGTCGCGGCTCTCGCGCCCCGCCGCGAGCTCCTTGGTGAGCCGGGACTCGGCATCCTCCGCGTTGGCACTGACCTGCGAGGTGATCAGGACGGCGAACGCCTGGAAGGCGCCGCCCAGATGGTCGTACATCTCCCTGATCGCGGCCGAGACGTGCGGCGGGAAGAGCGGCTCGCCCGCGCGCGCCTTGGCGAGGTCGGTCAGCGTCCTGGTGGAGACGCGCAGGACGACCGAGCAGATCTCCAGCGTGTCGAGGCCCGTGCGCAGGACGACCCGGGAGAGCAGGCCCTCCTTGACGCGCGGGTTGAGCCGCAGGCTGTCCTCGGCCTGCCGCAGCGCCGCGTCGACATCGGCGATGTCGTTGTCGAGACGGCGTGCCTCGTACAGCCGCGACGCCGCTTCCTCGACCGACACGGGGCCAGAGAGCTGCTCGTGCATCCTGCTCGTCAGGTGGGCCATCCGCCGGGAGAGGTCGAGCAGCGACTCGCTCGCCGACGACACCCACACCGGCGGGACGAACAGGGTGTTGAAGAGGAAGCCGACGACCGCCCCGATCAGGGTCTCCAGGACGCGGTCCCAGGCCGCGCCCGCCGCCTGGGTGACACCGAGGACGAGCATCGCGCTGATCGCGACCTCGACGAGGAAGTCACCCGCCTTGACGAACCGGCCGATGGTCAGCGCGGCCAGAATGATCAGGCCGAGGCTCCACCACGTGAGCCCGACCAGCGCACTGAACCCGATCGCGATCAGCACCCCCGCCACGACCGCGTTCACCCGGCTGATGGCGGTGCGGATCGTCGCGAAGAGCGTGACCTGGACGACGAGCAGCGCCGTCAGGGGCGCCGTGAGGGGGACGGGTTCGCTGCTCAGCCGGACCGCGACGACGTAGGAGATGACGGCCGCGGCGGTGGAGCGCACCGTCTGCACCACGGCGGGTTCCTTGCCGCGTCTGACGAGGTTGAGAAGTGGATCAGTCGCTTCGCGCACGGGTGTGCCTTTCCCCGCGGAACGATCACGGACACCCGGGGCGGGCGCACCGTACCGTGAGGGACGCGGAGGCCCGGGCGGCGGTGCGCGATAGTGGGGACATGCTTCTGCTGCTGATCTCGGACACGCATCTGCCGAAGCGTGCGAAGGCGCTGCCCGCGGAACTCCTCGCCCGGGTACCGCGCGCCGACGTGGTCGTCCACGCCGGCGACTGGGTGGACACCGCCACCCTGGACCTACTGGAGAGCCGCTCCCGCCGCCTCCTCGCGGTCCACGGCAACAACGACGGCCCGGAGCTGCGCGACCGGCTGCCCGAAGTGGCCCGCGCGGAGCTGGACGGGGTGCGCGTCGGTGTCGTCCACGAGACGGGCGCGGCCCAGGGACGGGAGCGCCGCTGCGCCGAGCGCTTCCCCGAACTCGACCTCCTGGTCTTCGGGCACAGCCACATCCCCTGGGACACCACGGCCCCCGGCGGGCTGCGGTTGCTGAACCCGGGATCGCCGACCGACCGCCGCCGTCAGCCGTACTGCACGTACATGACGGCCGTGGTGGACGCGGGGCAGCTGACCGAGGTGGAGCTGCACAGGCTGCCGCCCCGCACGGGCTGAAGGCTGCCGCCCCGTACGGGCCGAGCGTCCGCGGCGAGGAACAGGGGCGGCGCGGGCCGCCACAGGACCGCGGCGCCGCTACGCCCCGTCCCCCTCGGCGAACCGCAGGTAGCGGTCCGCGGAACGCCGCACCGCGGCCGCCCCGTCGGCGCTGACCACCCGCCCCCAGAACCCCCCGTAGATGCGCTCGAAGGCGAACGGTTCGACCAGGTTCAGTGCCCGGCGGACGGTGCCCGGCCGCTCCGGGATGAAGTTGGGGATGCTGTACATGAAGCTGACCCACCGCCGGTCCATCACCACCATGAAGATGTCGCCGCTGAACAGCGCGCCGTGCCCCTCGGGGTCGTCGGCCCAGTGCAGCACGGTGCCTCCGGCGAAGTGCGTGCCGGCGTTGATCAGCGTCATACCGGGCGCGATCCGGTGGGTGTCGCCGCTCCAGTACTCGATCGCCGGGTCCGGCCGCGCCACCCAGCGGCGGTCGGCCGCATGGACGTACACCGGCGCGTCGAACGCCCGCCCCCACTCGGCCATCACCCCGTAGAAGTGCGGATGGCTCACGGCGATCGCGCTGATCCCGCCCAGCTCCTCGATCCGGGCGGCGAGGTCGTCGTCGAGGTAGCCGACGCAGTCCCACAGCACGTTGCCGGACGGCGACCGGACCAGCAGCGCGCGCTGGCCGATGCCCACCGACGGCACCGCGTCGAGCCCGACCACGCCGGGCCCCTCCTCCTTCAGCCGGCCCCGGTGGCCGCAGGCGCGCAGCTCGGCCAGCGAGGTCCACCGCTGACCGTCCCACCCCACGTACTGGCGCTCGTCCAGACAGATCGGGCAGTCGGCGCGGGGCGCCCCGTACTGCACGCCGCAGGTGGCGCAGATCGGCAGCCGCGAGCCCTCGGCCGACGGCACGCGCTTCGAAGACGACATCAGAACCTGTTCCTCCTTGAACGGCCCCTCCCGCCCGGCCCGGCACGGCACTGGGCGGGAAAGCGCGCGATGATTTCGAGGGCGGGGAGCAGTCACCCCTACGACACACACCTCACTGTGGAGGGACGCTCCGATGCCACGTCTCATGGTGGACTTCATCATCTCGCTCGACGGATACGCGGCCGCGGACGGCTGGCCGGGGCTGTGGGGCATGGGTGGCCCCGAGTACCTCGCGTGGATCGACAGCGACGCCGAGAAGCAGCACACCACCCTGATGGGCGCCACGACCTACCGGCTGATGGCGGGGTTCGCCGCCCAGGCACCCGACGACTCGGCCTTCGCCGAACTGAGCGCCATGCCGAAGGTGATCTTCTCGTCGACGCTGCGCACGCCCCTGGACTGGCCGAACACCGAACTGGTGGCCGGGGACCCCGTGGCGGCCGTGCGGGACCTGAAGAAGGACGCCGAGCGGCCGCTGCGCACCCTGGGCAGTCTCACGCTGTGCCGGTCGCTGCTCGTGGCGGGGCTCGTGGACCGCTTCCGCGTCGTCGTCTTCCCGGTCATCACCGGCGCCACCGGCAGGGAGCGGATCTTCGACGCGTATCCGGACGTCCGCCTCGACCTCGTCGAGAGCCGCACCTTCGACGGCGGGCTCCAGCTCCTCGAGTACGAGCCCACCGTCCTGAAGGGGCCACCCGGCACGGACGGCTGACACAGGCCGGGCTCGCCGCCCCCGCTCCAGCAGGTGCCGTTGTCCCTAGGGGGCGTCTTGTCGATCATGTGTCGAGCCAGATGAGTGTGCTGGCGAGGGTGACGGCGGCGAGGTAGCGGTCGGGGCGTTTGTCGTATCGG
>NZ_JBITLI010000011.1:0-254530 GCF_044465085.1 Streptomyces sp. NPDC049813
TCGACCGTCCGCCACCGGAACACGTCCCGCGCCGACAACACCAGCCCCGCGGCACGCGCCCGCGCCACCAACTGGATCGCCACGATCGAATCGCCACCGAGGTCGAAGAACGACTCCTCCACGCCCACCGACTCCAGGCCCAGCACCTCGGCGAACAAGCCACTCAACGCCACCTCGGCCGGCGTCCCCGGCACACGCCCCGGCTCCACCACCGAGAACACCGGCTCCGGAAGAACCCTCCGATCGATCTTGCCGTTCACCGTCAGCGGGAACGCGTCCAGAACCACGACAGCCGCCGGGACCATGTACTCCGGCAACCGCTCCGCCACGAACTCGCGCAACTCCCGAGCAGCGGGCAGCAGCCCAGGGCGGTCCGGCGATACGTAGCCGATGAGCTGCTTGGTGCCGGTGGTCGTGGTCCGGGCGATCACGAGGGCCCGGTCGACCTGCGGGTGAGCCGCCAACGCGGCCTCGATCTCGCCCAGCTCGATCCGGAAACCCCGCACCTTCACCTGGTCATCCGCCCGGCCCAGATACTCCAGGTCGCCCGCGCCGCTCCAGCGCACCAGATCGCCCGTGCGGTACAGCCGCTCACCGGGACGGAAAGCACTGGCCACGAAACGTTCCGCGGTCAGGGCCGCACGGTTCTGGTAGCCGCGGGCCAGCCCGGCACCGGCCACATACAGCTCCCCCGCCGTGCCCGGCGGCACCTGCCGCAGCCGGCCGTCCAGGACATACGCCTGCATTCCGTCGAGCGGGCGCCCGATCGGTACGTCCGACACGTCCACGCCCAGGGCGTCCATACGGTGACAGGCCGCGAACGTCGTCGTCTCCGTCGGCCCATAACCATTGACGACCACAAGCCCCGGGCACACCTCCTGCACCCGGCGCACCGCCGCCGCCGACACCACATCACCACCGGCCCACACCTGCACCACCGAGGCGAAACACTCCGGGAACTCCTGCGCCATCACCCCGAACAAACCAGCCGTCAGCCACAGGGCGCTCACCCCGCTGGAACGGACCAGAGCCGCCAGCTCACCCGCATCCACCCGACCCGGAGGCGCCACCACCACCGCACCGCCATTGAGCAACGGCACCCACACCTCATACGTCGACGCGTCGAACGAATGCGGCGAATGCACCAACACCCGCCCATGCGCCCCACCCGCAAACACACCATCAGCCGCCAGCGCCACCACATCCCGCTGCCGGACCGCCACCCCCTTCGCCACACCCGTCGACCCCGACGTGAACATCACATACGCCAGCTGATCAGGACGCACCACCACACCAAGGCCCGTGGCCGGCCCCCCGGCCGAAGCGGTGACGTCCTCCGCGGTCAGCGTCAGAACCACCCCGGCCTGCTCGCACAGCCGCGCGCAGTGCTCCTGCGACCAGTCCGGGAACAACGGCACATACGCGCCACCCGCCATCGCGACGCCCAGCTCCGCGATCACCAGCTCCGCGCACCGCTTCATCCGGAGCGCCACCAACGACTCCGCACCCACACCCCGCTCGCGAAGCCAGCACGCCAACTGCCGCGCCCGCGTATCCAGTTGGGCGTAGGACAGTCGGATGTCCCCGAACTCCACGGCCAGCGCCTGCGGCGCCCGCGCCACCTGCTCCGCGAACACCTCCGGGATCGACGCCACCCGCGGTTCGACGCCCGTGGCGTTCCGTCCCTCCACAGCGGCACGCTCGTCCGGCAGCAGCGCCTCCAGCCGGGAGAGCTTGCCGTCGGGGTCGGACGCCATGGCGTCGAGCAGCTGCGCGAAGCGCCGCTGGAGCCGCTCGACGGTGTGCTGGTCGAACAGGTCGGCGCTGAACTCGAAGGAACCCGCCAGCTCCGGCGCGCCGGCGTCCGTGCCGGGGGTGAGGTGGAGGGTGAGGTCGAACTTGGTGGCCCCGGTGCTCACGGGGACGTTGGTGGCGGTCACACCGGGGAGGTCGAGGCGTCCGCGCGCGTTGTTCTGCAGGACGAGCATCACCTGGAACAACGGCTGACGCGCCGCCGAACGCTCCACACCCAACGCGTCCACCAACCGGTCGAACGGCACATCCCCATGCGCATGCGCACCCAGATGCACCTCCCGCACCCGCCCCAACAACTCCACGAACGTCGGATCACCCGACAGATCCGTCCGCAGCACCACCGTGTTCACGAAGAACCCGACCAAATCGTCCAGACCCTCATCCGCACGACCCGCCAGCGCCGCACCCACCGGCACGTCCTCACCCGCACCCACCCGCGACAACGTCACCACCAACGCCGCATGCAACACCATGAACAACGACACCCCGTGCTCACGCGCCAGCCGCGTCAGGCGCCCGTGCACCTCCGCATCCACCGCGAACGGCACACTGCCCCCGCGCTGCGACGCCACCGCCGACCGCGCCCGGTCGAACGGCAACACCAACTCCGCCGGAGCACCAGCCAACACCCCACGCCAATACTCCAGCTGAGCACTCATCACGCTCGCCGGATCCTCCTCGGACCCCAGCACCGCCCGCTGCCACACCGCGTAATCCGCGTACTGCACCGGCAACGCATCCCACTGCGGCACACCACCCGCACACCGCACCCCATACGCCCGCGACAGATCCCCGAGCAACGGCGCCATCGACCACCCGTCCGCCGCGATGTGATGCAACACCAACAACAGAACCTGCGACTCCACCCCCGTACGGAACAGATACGCCCGCACCGGAACCTGCACCGCCAGATCGAACGGGAGTGCCGACGCGGCCGTGAGCTGCTCCGCGAGGCCGTCCTCGTCGGCGGGGACGATGTCGAGTCCGACGCGGGCTCGCGCGCTGATCCGCTGGGCCGGTTCGCCGTCGGTGACGGTGATGGTGGTGCGCAGCACCTCGTGGCGGGCGACGACGTCGTTCAGCGCTTCTTCGAGCGCGACCGTGTCGACCGCTCCGGTGAGGCGGACGGCGTAGGGCATGTTGTACGCGGCGCCGGCCCCCTCGATCTGGTCCAGGAACCACAACCGCTGCTGGGCGTAGGCCAGCTCGACCGGCCCGGCGCTTTCACGTGGGCGCAAGGCCGGCCGCTGGACCTGGACGCCGTCCAGGCGCGAGGCGAGTTCGGCGACCGTGGGCGCGTCGAACACCGTGCGTACCGTCAGTTCCACTCCGAAGACCGCACGCACCCGCGACACCAGCCGCGTCGCCAGCAGCGAATGACCCCCCAGATCGAAGAAGGAGTCGTCCACGCCGACCACGTCCGCACCCAGCAACTGCCCGAACAGCCCGCACAGGACCTCCTCCCGCGCGGTCCTCGGCGCCCGGTACACCCCGCCCACGAACACCGGATCCGGCAACGCACCCCGGTCCAGCTTCCCGTTCGCGTTCAACGGCAGCCGCTCCAGCACCACCACCGCCGACGGCACCATGTACTCCGGCAACCGCTCCGCCACGAACCCCCGCAACACCCCACCGTCCAGCACCACATCAGCCGAGACCGGCACCGCATAGGCGACGAGCTGACGGTCGCCGTTCTGGTCGGCACGGGCGACGACGGCGGCCTGGCTGACGTCGGGGTGGGCGGCGAGGGCCGCCTGCACCTCGCCCAGCTCGACACGGATACCGCGCACCTTGACCTGGTCGTCCGCCCGGCCCGCGTACGACAACCGCCCGTCCGCACCCCAGCACGCCAGGTCACCCGTCCGGTACAGCCGCTCCCCCACCGCAAAGGGATTCGCCACGAAACGCTCGGCACTCAGAGCGGGCTGGTTGACATAGCCGCGGGCCAGGCCGGCTCCCGCGACGTACAGCTCACCGACAGCGCCCGGCGGGACCATGCGCAGCGCGGAGTCCAGTACATACGCCTGCGTGTTCGCCAGAGGGCGGCCGATGGGCAGAGCGCCCTGTTCCAGATCGTGCGCGGTGACCCGGGTCCACACGCTGTCGGCACTGGCTTCGGAGAACCCGTAGGAATTCAGCAGGTACCCGTCCGGGAACGCCTGTAGGAAGCGGCGTGCGGTGGCGGGTGAGAGGGCCTCGCCGCTGCTGGTCCACATCGCTTCCCCGGCCCGGGGGCCGAGGAGGCCCTCCTCCAGGAGCGTGTTGAGCAGACTGGGCACCAGGGTGACGCGGGTGATCCCGTGCTGTTCGATCAGCGCGGCCAGGGCATGGCCCGTACGCATCTGGTCCTGGTCGGCGAGGACGACGGCCGCCCCGTGCAACAGCGGACCGAAGATCTCACTGGTCGACTCCCCGAACGCCAGCGACGCCTTCGCGCACCCCACCTCACCCGGCCCCCACGGGAACTCCCGGTGCCCGCAGTCGAGCCGGTTGACCATACCGATGTGCGTACCGACCACACCCTTGGGCCGACCCGTGGAACCCGACGTGTAGAAGACATAGGCAGGCCGGTCAGAAGTCAGCGGACGCGTACGTTCCGCGTCCGCGACGGGGTGCGCGGGCCGAGCGGCCACCACCCGCCGGGTCTCCGGATCGTCGATCACGACCGTCGGGACACCGGAGACCGGCAGCGAGTCCGCCACCCCGGCCGCCGTCACCACCAGACCCGCCCGCGAATCCGCGAGCATGAACGCACCCCGCTCCGAGGGATACGCCGGATCCAGCCCCACATACGCCGCACCCGCCTTCGAGACGGCCAGCAACGCCACCACCAGATCGGCGGTCCGCGGCAGATAGACCGCCACGAAATCCTCCGGACCCACACCGTGCGCCATCAGATGACGCGCCAGACGACTGGCCCGCCCGTCCAGCTCCGCATACGAGAGCCGCTCGTCCCCACTGATCAGCGCAACCGCGTCAGGAGTCCGCTCCACCTGCGCCGCGAAGAGGTCCGGCAGAGTCGCGGACGGGGTCGCGGTGCCGGTGTCGTTCCAGGTGGTGAGCGCGGCGCGCTCGGCGGGGAGGAGGACGTCGAGGTCACCGAGGCGCGTGTGCGTGGGTGCGTCGGCCAGGGCGGTGAGGTAGGCGGCGAAACGCTCGTTGTGGGTGTCGAGTTCGGCGACGGTGTACAGGGCGTCGTTGGCCTTGAGTTCGATCTCCCAGCCGTCGCGGTCGGCGCGGTCGAGGAACTGGAAGGCGAGATCCTGGGTCGGGCCGACGCCGTAGTACGTGCCACTGGCCGGGGCGGCGGCGAAGCGCAGGTCGTAGTCGAAGTTCATGACGTTGACGACCGGGCCTTCGAGCTGGGCGCGGGTGCCGACGAGGTTGAGGTCGCGGCTCAGGTCCTCGTAGCGGTACATCTGGTGGCGCAGGACGCCGGCGATGGTGTCGGCGACCTGCCGCAGGAAGTCGTCGATGCTCACCTCGGGGGTGATCGCGATGCGCAGGGGGACGACGTTGGAGGCGACGCCGGGCACGGAGCGGACGTGGGCGTTGGTCCGTGCGGCGACCGGCAGGCCGAGGACCAGTTCGGCGGCGCCGGTCATGCGGTGGATGTAGGCGGCGGCAGCGGCGATGGCGAGCGTGGAGCGGCGCAGGCCGTGGCCGCGGGCGAGGTCGCGCAGCCGGCCGGTGGCCCGCGGGCTCAGTTCGACGGAGCGGCGCAGCAGGCCCGTCGGCAGGTGGGGGGTGGCGTTGGTGAGCCGGGCCGCTTCGGGTACGTCGGTGAGGTAGTGCCGCCAGAACTCGCCGTCCTGCCGGTAGGCGTCGCTGTCGCGGTAGGCCGCGTGCTCGTCGAGGAGGTCCTGGAGCGGGGCGAAGGGCGTGGCGGTCAGCGGGGTGTCCGCGGCGAGCAGCGTGTAGATCTCGGCGAGCCGGCGGGCGGTGAGGCCCATGCTCCAGCCGTCGATGGCCAGGTGGTGGAAGCGGTGGCTGGAGAGGTAGTGGTCGTCGGCCAGTTTGAGCAGTTCGGGGGTGAACAGCGGCTCGCGGGTGGGGTCGATGGGCCGGGTGAACACGGTGCGCAGGTGGCTTTCGGCGGCCGCGCGCGGGTCGGCGGCGTCGCTGAAGTCGTGGAACCCGATCGGCACGGTGCGCGCGTCGAGGAGGTACTGGAAGACCTCGTCGTCGGCGGTGCCGATCCGGATGCGCAGGGTCTGTGCCTCGTCGATCAGCTGCCGCATCGCGTCGCGGTAGAGGTCCGGGGAGAGGGGGCCCTTGATGTCGAGCACTTCGCCGACGGTGAGGACGGGGGAGTCCGGGGCCATCTGATGGAGCAGCCACAGTCCGTGCTGGGGAGCGGTCAACGGCACACGGCGACGGGCAGACATAACTCGGCACTCCCCCAGCACGACGGGATTTGAATGGGTTTCTTACTGTTTCCGGGCATGCCTCGGCACGGCCCGGTAGGTGACGGTCAGCCGCGCCGTCGTTCAGGAGGCCTTCTCGAGCGTCCGCTCGTGGGTCCGCTCGGCGGTTTCTTCCTGGCCGGCCTGTGTTCCGTGCCGGCCGAAGAGGAGAACGGGGTCCGCGACGCGCTCGGGGATGGGTTCCGTGACGGTGGTGAGATTGACGTACGAGTGCCAGGTGACGTTTCCGGACACGCTGGTTCCGCCCCAGGTCCCGCTGGAGAGCGTGGAGGTGAAGGGCACGCCGCTGGTGAGGCTGCCGCTGTTGGTCATGGTCGACTGGTTGACGACGATCCGGCAGGTGGGAAGGGCCTGGGCGAACTGGTCGACGCGGGCCGGCAGCCGGGAGTGGATGCCGGCGCTGTGGCCGCGCCCGCAGTGGTCCAGGATGTCGTCGACCTGGCGGACGGCGGCGTTGAAGTGGTCGTAGGTGAGGAGGGTGACGACGGGGGAGAGCTTCTCCTGCAGGATCGGTCCGGGGGCCTGCGGGTCGTCGCCGTCCAGGACCAGTGTGACGGGGCCGGGGGCGGTGAGGGTGATGCCGCAGGCCTGCGCCAGGACGTGCGCGGACTTGCCGATGAGGTCGCGGTTGAGTGTGTGGTCGTCGTTCCACAGCGTGCGGCGGACGCGCCGGGTCTCCTCGCGTGTGCACACGTGCGCGTGTGCGGAGCGCAGGGCGGCGCGCAGTTCGGCGGCGACGGAGCGGTGGACCAGGACGTTGCTCTCGGACGAGCAGGAGGTGCCGTTGTTGTAGCCGCCTCCGCTGTCGATGCAGCGGGCGGCGAGCGCGATGTCGGCGCTCTCGTCGACGAGGACGGTGGAGTTGCCGACTCCGGCGCCGATGGCCGGTGTGCCGCTGCGGTAGGCGCGGCGTACGGTGCCCGGGCCTCCCACGGCGACGACGAGGTCGGCGGCCGCCATCAGCTGCTCGGTGGCTTCCCGGCCTCCTACGGGCAGGCATTGCACCAGGTCCGGCGGGGCGCCGACCTCGGTGAGGGCCTGCCGGATCACTTCCAGGGTTTCGGCGGCGCTGGCCCGCGCGCGGGGGTTGGGGGTGAAGACGACCGCGTTGCGGGTCTTCAGCATCGGCAGTGCGTTGCAGATGATGCCGGGGCTCGGGGCGGTGGCGGGGCTGGCGGCGGCGATCACCCCGACGGGCTTGGCGAGTCTGCGCAGTCCTCGTTCGGGAATTTCCTCCACGGTGCCGACCGTGGACTGCCCGTGCAGTTCGAGGAGTTGTCCGAGGATTCGTTTGCGCTGCAGTTCGTAAAGGTGTTCCCGGTCGCCCAGACCGGTTTCGAGAAAGCTGAGTTCGGCGAGCCGGCGCGCGTTGTCCTCGCGGTGGCAGTGCCAGCCGACAGCTGCCACGAGATCGTCGATGCGCTCCTGCGACCAGTTCGCGACGACGGACTGGGCCGCACGCGCACGTCGCATCTTCTCGTCGACGGCTCTCTGTATGGACACGGTGCTCACGCTGCACTCCCGGCTCGTGATGGGACGGAGCGTCATGGACGGTGGCCATGCTCCGAAGGGAACTGAGGTCTTTCGTCGGCGCTTTCGAATTCACCTGGAGAGCTGGAAGGTGTCGCGCGCCGGGGCCGACCACCAGACAACTAGGAGCCGAACTGGTTGGCAATAGAGGCCATGGCCCGGGGGTCCCGGTCGCCGCCACTTCGCCAAATGCGTGGTGTCCTGGCAACAGGACAGCGATTCGGTTTCGCGGAGTCACGGCCGGCCCGCCGGAATTCAGGGGGGCGTCGTGAACCCTGTCAAGAGCTGAGTGACTTCTGCGGCCGGGGCGCCCGCGGTGCGGGGTCCGGGAGCCGGGAGCGGTCGAGCTTCCCGTTGGGGGTCAGCGGCAGCCGCTCCAGCGTGACGAAGACGCGGGGGATCATGACGGCGGGCAGGCGGTCGGCCACGTAGCGCCGCAGGGCGCGCGTGGTCAGGTCGCCGGGGGCGTCCTGCGGGGGTGCGGGGACGATGTGGGCGATCACGGTGCCGTGCCGGTCGCCCTCGCGGGTGCGTACGGTCACCGCGGCCTGGGCGATGCCGGGGTGGGTGGTGAGCACCGCCTCGATCTCCGCCGGTTCGACACGTATCCCGCGGACCTTCGCCTGCGCGTCGGCCCGGCCCACGAGTTCCAGCTCGCCCCGTGTGTTCCAGCGGGCCAGGTCGCCGGTGCGGTACATGCGCCGCCCGGGGGCGTACGGGTCGGCGACGAAGCGTTCGGCGGTCAGTGCGGGCCTGTCGTGGTAGCCGCGGCCCACCTCGCCGCCGACGTACAGCTCGCCGGCGACGGTCGGCGGCACGGGGACGAGGCCCGGCCCGAGCACGTAGGCCCGCATGTTGCCCAGGGGGGTCCCGATGGGCACGGGGCCCTCGGGCGCGGGGGCGGCGGGCAGCGTGTGGGCCGTGGCGTAGAAGCTCTCGGTCTGCCCGTACGCGTTGATCACGGTCGTGGCGGGCAGCTCCTGCCGGATACGGGCCACGAGTTCGGCCGGCAGGCGCTCGCCCGCGCAGATGATGGTCCGCACGTGCAGGCTGTCACTGACCTGGTCGAGGATCTCGCCGAACGCGGAGGGGACCGTGTGCAGCACGTCGCCGCGCCAGCCGCCGCGCTCCACGACGGAGAGCACGTCACGGACGATGTCGACGCGGGCGCCGGTACTGAGCGCGGTGACGATCTCGAACACCGAGACGTCGAAGTTCATCGACGTGCACGCGAGCATCACCGCCCCGGGGCCCATACCCACCAGCGGCGTCAGCTGGGAGACGCCGTTGACGACGCCGGCGTGGGTGACGGCCACACCTTTGGGGACACCGGTCGACCCTGACGTGTACATCACGTAGGCCAGGTTGTCGCCGCGGGTGGCCGGTCCGTGGTCCCGAGGCCCGTCGTCGGGGTCCTGGGCGACGGCGTCGACGAAGAGTTCGGGCAGGGCGTGGTCCGGGAGGAGGGAGCTGGTGGCACGGTCCGTCAGCACCAGGCAGGGGGCCGCCGCGGACAGCATCAGTTCGAGGCGTGCCGCGGGGTAGCGCGGGTCGAGCGGGAGGTAGGCGGCACCGGACTTGAGGATCGCCAGGGTGGCGACGACCAGGTCGGTGGTGCGTGACACCGCCAGGGCCACGATCTTCTCGGGGCGGGCGCCGGCCTGCCGCAGCCGGTGGGCCAGGGCCGAGGCGGCGGTGTCGAGTTCGCGGTAGGTCAGTGCGGTGTCCGCGTCCGTCACGGCGACGGCGTCCGGTGTCGCCTCGGCCTGGCGGCCGAGCAGGCCGGGCACGGTCCTGGCCGGCAGCGGCCGGGGCGGGTTCGCGGGGGCGGGGGGCCACGGTCGCGCCGCGGGCAGCAGGGGAAGCCGGCCGGTGCGCGCGGCCGGGTCGGCGGCCGCGGCGGCGAGGACGGCGGCGAGGGCCTCGGCCAGGGCCCGGGCGGTGGCGGGGTGGAAGCGGTCGCGGGCGCAGGTGAGGGAGAGGTGTGCCGTGCCGCGGTGCTCGTCGTCCGGCAGGTGCAGGGTGAAGTGGAGGTCGTGCGGGGTGCTGTGCGGGCTGCTCAGGTGCACGGCGGTGGTCAGGCCCGGCAGCCGTACCGGCACGGAACCGGGCCGGGTCTCGGACACCACTTGCAGCAGCGGCGTCGAGGCGTCTCGCCCCTGGGGTGCGCCGAGCAGCCGGGCGAAGGGGACGTCGTGGCGGCGGGCGCGGTGCAGTCGCGTCGTCGTCTGCCGCACGAGGTGGGCGAAGGTCGGGTGGCCGGCCAGTTCGAGGCGGAGCGGCGCCAGGTCGTCCGGTGAACCGGTGCGGGACGCCGCGGGTCTGACGGTGGCCAGGATGACGTCGTCCCCGCTGCCGGTCTGGTGCAGCAGGACCGCGACGGCGGCGTGCAGGACGTGGTCGGGCGGGACGCCCAGGGTGCGGGCGAGGCCGGTGAGGGGTGCCGCCGCCAGCGCCTGGGTCACCGTGTGCGCGGCGGGGCTGGTGTGCGGGGTGCGCAGCCGGGCGGCGGGCAGCGGCATCGGGCCGTGCAGGCCGGCCAGTTCACGCTGCCAGAAGGGGTCGGGGGTCCCGCTCTCGGTCAGGGGCGCGGTGAGGTCGGCGGCGGGCGCCGTCCAGCGGGGCGGGGTGCCCCGGCGGCGCGCGCTGTAGGCGTGGCCGAGGTCGCCGAGCAGCCGGGGCAGGAACCGCGAGCTGTAAGCGATCTGATGGGAGGTCAGGACGAGAGAGTGCCGGTGCGGTCCGTGGCGGAGCAGCCGGGCACGCAGCGGGGCTTCGACGGCGAGGTCGAAGGGGCGGCGCTGCTCGTCCGCCACGACGTCGGCCAGGTCCGTCCGCCCGGCCGGCTGCGGAGGCAGGCGGACACGCCGGCCGGCGGGTGCCGTGCGGGGGGCGGGCCGACCGTCCGGGTCCGCCGGGTAGTGGGTGCGCAGCCCGGGGTGCCGGTCGGCCACGTCGGCCAGGGCCGCTTCGAGCGCGCCGACGTCGAGCGTTCCCGTCATACCGAGTCCGGCCGCGAAGTTTCCCTGGGACGCATCGTCGCCATGACGGTGGACGAGCCACGATCTGCGTTGCGTGACCGACGCTGCGGACATGCGCGCCTTCTCCTTTTTCTGTGCCTCTCGGGCAGCTCTCCGGTTCAATTGCACCGCGTCCGGCAGACGGTTTTCGGTTGTATCACGCGGATTGCCGGCTCCACCTGAGCGGCCGCATTCGAAGCTGTCCGGTCGACAGGACAGCCGCCCTTTCAGGTGCCGGGAGTCCCGGCATTGGTACGGTGCGGCGCAGGCCCGATGTGCGGCGCATCTCCCGTCGGCGCCTTCCCGAAATAGCGCGCGCCCAGGACCATGCCGCTGGACGCCCCTTCATCCGAGAACCGAGTGGGCGAGAGGTTTTCCGTGGAATCGAATGTCGAGGTCGACACCGAGGTTTGTGTCGGGGCGGGCCAGTGCGTTCTGGCCGCTCCCGGAGTTTTTGACCAACGCGATGAGGACGGCATCGTGACTTTGCTTTCCCCTGCCCCCTCACGGGAGGCGGGCGACGCGGTGCGCGAAGCCGTCCAGCTGTGCCCTGCGGGTGCCATCACGTTCCGCTGACACCGTCGGTGCGCCGTGCGTCCACTGCGCGTGCCGTGACTTGAGGGGATGAATGTTGCAACCCAGGGGCGAAGAGCGGCCGGGGCCCGACCCCGCCGACGATCTGGTCGGCAGATTCGCGCGATCGGTCCATGACTGGCCCGGCCGGATCGCGTTGTCGGGCACCGACGAGACATTCACGTACGCCGCGCTGGACCGGTGGTCGGACGCCGTGGCCGCGCTGCTGCGCGCGCGGGGCGTACGGCGGGGCGACCGCGTGGTCCTGCGGATGGAACCGGACGTCGACGCGGTGGCGGCGGTGCTGGGCATCCTCAAGTGCGGTGCCGCGTACGTACCGGTGGACGTGCGGCATCCGCTGTCCCGGCGCGAGTTCATCGCGCGCGACAGCGAAGCGGGGGTCCTGGTCGGCTCGTGGGGCGAGGAGCCGCCGCCGCCCGGGATCGGCGCCGTGGTCGGTGCGGCGGACGTCGCGGCCGCGCGGAACGTCCGCGCGGAGCCGGCGCGGACACCGTCAGGGCCTGGGGCCGGGGAGAGCGCGTACGTCATCTACACGTCGGGGACGACCGGCCGGCCCAAGGGCGTGCCGATCAGGCACCGGCACGTGCTGGCGCTGCTGGACAGCGCCGCGCAGGTCTTCCGCTTCACCCCCCGGGACCGCTGGCTGCTCTTCCACTCGCTCGCCTTCGACTTCTCCGTCTGGGAGATGTGGGGGGCGCTGGGCACGGGCGGTGAGCTGGTGGTGATGCCGCAGTGGGCCACGCGCTCCCCCGAGCGGAGCCTGGAGCTGATCCGCGGCCGGGGCATCACCGTGCTCAACCAGACCCCGACGGCCTTCACCGCGCTGGCCGAGGCCGCGGGCCGCGCCGACACCGACCTGCCGGAGCTGCGCTACGTCGTCTTCGGGGGCGAGAAGCTGTCACCGCCGAGCCTGCGGGCCTGGGCCAAGCGGTACGGACTGGCCCGGCCGCGCCTGGTCAACGGGTACGGCATCACCGAGACCACGGTGTTCACCACCTTCCACGAGGTCACCGAGGAGGATCTCGCCGGCGACGTGTCCGTCATCGGTGAGCCGCTGCGCGGCTTCGTGGCGCGGGTCGTGGACGACGCCGGGCAGGAGGTGGCACCGGGACAGATCGGCGAACTGTGGCTCGCCGGCCCCCAGGTGGCCGAGGGGTACCTCAACCGCCCGGCCCTGACCGCACAGAAGTTTCCCGTCGTGGCCGACGGTGCCGGCGGTGCTCCGGTGCGCTTCTACCGCTCCGGTGATCTCGTCAGCCGGTCCGCCGACGGCAGTCTGGTCTATGACGGCCGAGCCGATCTGCAGGTGAAACTGCGCGGCTACCGGATCGAGCTGAGCGACATCGAGACCGCCGTGCGCCGGCACGACGCGATCGTGGACGCGGTGGTCTGCGTCCACGAGTTCAAGGCCTCCGACGCCCGGCTGGTCTGCGCCTACACCTCGCGTGCGGACCTGCCGGCGGTGGCCGCGCACGACCTGCGCCGGCACATCAAGCAACTGCTGCCGTCGTACATGCAGCCTGCGCGTTATCTGTCCCTCGCGGAGATGCCGCGCACGGTCAACGGAAAGGTCGACCGGGCGGCCGTCGCCCAGGTCTGGACAGAGGAGACAGCACGCGCATGAGTCAGTTGACATCAGAGGAAGTAAGCGACCCCGTGGCCGTGGAACGCTCGGTCGTCGAATGGGCGGCGGAGGTCCTGGAGGAGCCGGCGACCGCAGCCGACAACTTCCTCGACCTGGGCGGCCATTCCTTGCTGGCGATCGAGCTGAACCAGCGGGTCAGTGACGCCTACGGCGTCGAACTCGACCTGCAGGTCCTCTTCGAGAAGAGCCTCGGCGCCACGGCGGCGTCTGTCATGGAAGACCTCAATTCGCGGACGAAGAACGGCTGACGGACGATGACGATCACCACCGAGCAGAAGACGTTCCCCCTGTCCCGGCAGGAGCTGGAGCAGTTCGAGCGCGACGGGTTCCTCGGCCCGATCAAGATCTATGAGGTCGAGGAGATGGAGGAGCGCTGGAAGACGATCCAGCGCGAGCTGCGCGACCGCTCGCACGCGATCTATCCGGAAGGGTCGGGCAAGGCCAGCAGCATCTCCAACTACGACCGGCACCTGGACATCGACGCGCTGTCCGAGCACATCATGAAACGGGAGATAGTCGACCGCGTCGCCTCGATCCTGGGCCCGGACCTGCTGTGCTGGCGCTCGGAGTTCTTCCCCAAGTTCCAGGGCGACGAGGGGACCGACTGGCACCAGGCGGCGAACTTCGCCCACGCCAGCGGGAGTCCGCAGATCGTGTGGCCCTCGAAGGACGGGCTGCCCGCCTTTGGCGGCACGATCACCGTGTGGACCGCGTTCACGCACTCCACCCGGGAGAACGGCTGCCTGCAGCTGATGCCGGGCACGCACAAGCACATGAACTACGACGAGTCCAAGGGCATGGCCTACGACGCGGACGCGTTCAACGCCCGGGAGAAGGACGGCGTCAAGCGCGGCTTCTTCGGCTACGACTACCGGCAGCTGCAGAAGGACCCGGACTGGACGCCGGACGAGTCACAGGCCTTCCCGCTGGTCATGAAGCCCGGCGAGTGCGTGATCTTCTGGTCGACGCTCATGCACGCGTCCCTGCCGCACACCGGCGGCAAGAAGGACTACCGCATGGGGTACGCCGCACGGTTCGTGCCCACGCAGGTGCAGGTCTACCCGGGCACCGACGAGGTCAACGAGTACGGGGGCGGGATCACGCTCGACAACTACGGGACCGTCCTGGTCTCGGGCGTCGACGAGTACGGGCACAACCGTGTCGCCGAGGAGAGCCGGCGCGGATTCCGGTTCGTCCCGCACCAGCAGGGCTGACGCGGTGGCGGGGCCGGAAGCGCGAGCCGCCGGCCCCGCCCCGACCGGGCCGTCGCACCCGCCTACCCCCGCCGATCGACCAGGAGGCACCTCCCGTGACCCGTTTCCCACTGCTCCTGCTGCATCATGCGGGCGGTTCGGCCAGGGTGTTCGACGCACTGGTCGCCGCTCTGCCCGCCCACATCGAACCGGTCCTGCTCGATCTGCCGGGGCGCGGCCGGTCCTGGCGGGAGCAGCCGGCCACCACGGCTGAGGAGGCCGTCGACTGGCTGGTGGAGCGGACCGCGCACGTCGACGGAGCGTTCGCGGTGTTCGGGCACAGCCTGGGCGCCTACCTCGGGCTCGGCCTGGTGGCCCGCCTGGAGCAGCAGGAGGGGGGCGTGCGCTGCCCGACGCTGTTCGCCTCGGCGAACTCCGGTCCCGTCGGTGCCGTCCTGCCCTTCGAGGGTTCCGCGCTGGCCACCGACGACGAGGAGATCTTCCGGATCGCCGAGGCGTCCGGAGGCGTCGTCGACGAGCGGGTCAGGGGCCACGCCCAGCTGCGCGAGCGTGCCGCCCGGCTGCTGCGCGCGGACTTCGCCCTCTCCCAGTCCTTCCTCAACAAGCAGCGCCGCTGCGTCACCGAGGCGGAGATCGTGGTGTGCTGCGGGGCCGACGACGTCTTCAGCGCGGACCAACTGGAGCAGTGGCGGCTGAACTCGACCTCGGGTGCGGAGATCCACCGTTTTCCCGGGGGCCACTTCTATCTGGAGGACCAGGCCGAGAGAGTCGCCGACGTGGTCGCGGCGAAGCTGGTGCTCGCGCCGGCCTAGGGCCTGATCCGCGGACATGAAGGGGGTGGCCCCGCCGGAGTTCCCGGCGGGGCCACCCCCTTGGTCGTGGGGACTATGCCTTGCGGAGGCGGAAGGTGAGGTGCAGGCCTTCGTCGGTGAAGGGTTCGCCGTAGGTGTCGTCCGCCTCGCCCTGGGCGAAGTCCGTCGCCAGGACCTCGTCGGCGATGAGGCGGGAGTGTTCGGAGAGGGCGGAGATCACTGCGGGGTCGGTGGAGGTCCAGCGCAGGGTGATGCGGTCGGCGACGTCCAGGCCGCTGTTCTTGCGGGCTTCCTGGATCAGGCGGATCGCGTCGCGGGCCAGTCCTGCCTGGCGCAGTTCTTCGGTCAGTTCGAGGTCGAGGGCGACGGTGGCGCCGGAGTCGGAGGCGACCGACCAGCCTTCGCGGGGGGTTTCGGTGATGATGACCTCGTCGGGGGCGAGGGTGAGGGTCTCGCCGTCGATCTCGACCGACGCGGTGCCCTCGCGCAGGGCGAGGGAGAGCGCCGCCGCGTCCGCCGCGGCGACGGCTTTCGCGACGTCCTGGACGCGCTTGCCGAAGCGTTTGCCGAGCGCCCGGAAGTTGGCTTTCGCGGTGGTGTCGACCAGGGAGCCGCCGACTTCGGCGAGGGTGGCCAGCGAGGTGACGTTGAGTTCCTCGGTGATCTGGGCGCGCAGTTCGGGGGAGAGCGTTTCGAAGCCTGTTGCGGCGATCAGGGCGCGGGAGAGGGGCTGGCGGGTTTTGACGCCGGATTCCGCGCGGGTGGCGCGGCCCAGTTCCACCAGGCGGCGTACGAGGTCCATCTGGGTGGACAGGGTCGGGTCGATCGCCGACGGGTCGGGCTGGGGCCACGAGGACAGGTGGACCGATTCGGGGGCGTCGGGGGTGACGGGGGTGACGAGGTCCTGCCAGACGCGTTCGGTGATGAAGGGGGTGAGGGGGGCCATCAGCTGGGTGATGGTCACCACTACGTCGTGCAGGGTGCGCAGGGCGGCTTTGTCGCCTTGCCAGAAGCGGCGGCGGGAGCGGCGGACGTACCAGTTGGAGAGGTCGTCGACGAAGGTGGACAGGAGTTTGCCGACGCGCTGGGTGTCGTACGCCTCCAGGGCCTGGGTGACGTCGGTGGTGAGCTGGTGGAGTTCGGACAGGAGCCAGCGGTCCAGGACGGTGCGCTGGGCCGGGGCCGGGTCCGCCGCGCTGGGCGCCCAGCCCGCGGTGCGGGCGTACAGGGCCTGGAAGGCGACCGTGTTCCAGTAGGTGAGGAGCGTCTTGCGGACGACTTCCTGGATGGTGCCGTGGCCGACGCGGCGGGCTGCCCAGGGGGAGCCGCCGGCGGCCATGAACCAGCGGACGGCGTCGGCGCCGTGGCGGTCCATCAGTGGGACGGGGTCGAGGGTGTTGCCGAGGTGTTTGGACATTTTGCGGCCGTCCTCGGCGAGGATGTGGCCCAGGCAGACCACGTTCTCGTAGGAGGACTTGTCGAAGACGAGGGTGCCGATGGCCATCAGGGTGTAGAACCAGCCGCGGGTCTGGTCGATGGCTTCGGAGATGAACTGGGCGGGGTAGCGGGACTCGAAGAGTTCCTTGTTCTTGTAGGGGTAGCCCCACTGCGCGAAGGGCATCGAACCCGAGTCGTACCAGGCGTCGATGACCTCGGGGACGCGGGTGGCGATGTGTGTGCAGCCGTCGTGGGTGCAGGGGAAGGTGACAGCGTCGATGTAGGGGCGGTGGGGTTCGAGCCGGGACTGGTCGGTGCCGGTCAGTTCGGTCAGTTCCGCGCGGGAGCCGACGCAGGTGAGGTGGTCGTCCTCGCAGCGCCAGATCGGCAGGGGGGTGCCCCAGTAGCGGTTGCGGGACAGGGCCCAGTCGATGTTGTTGTGCAGCCAGTCGCCGAAGCGGCCGTTCTTGACGGTGTCGGGGAACCAGTTGGTCTTCTCGTTCTCCTCAAGGAGACGGTCCTTGACGGCCGTGGTGCGGATGTACCAGGACGGCTGCGCGTAGTAGAGCAACGCCGTGTGGCAGCGCCAGCAGTGCGGATAACTGTGCTCGAAGTCCGCGTGGCGGAAGAGCAGGCCGCGGGCCTGGAGGTCCTTGAGGACGGTGGCGTCGGCGTCCTTGAAGAACTGGCCGCCGACGAGCGGGACGTCCTCCTCGAAGGTGCCGTCGGTGCGGACCGGGTTGACCAGGGGCAGACCGTAGGCCTTGCAGACCTTGTAGTCGTCCTCGCCGAAGGCCGGGTTGGTGTGGACGAGTCCCGTTCCGGCCTCGGTCGTGACGTGCGAGCCGTTCAGGACGATGTGGGCGCCCTCCATCGGTACGGCCCGGAAGGGAGGACGGTAGCTCCAGCGCTCCATCTCGGCGCCGGTGAACGACTCGCCGGTCGTCTCCCAGCCCTCGCCGAGCGCGGTGGCCAGGAGCGCCTCGGCGACGACCACCTTCTCCTGTCCGTCGGTGGCGACGACGTAGGTGATGTCGGCGCCGGCGGTGACGGCGGTGTTGGTGATCAGGGTCCAGGGCGTGGTGGTCCACGCGATCAGGGAGGCCTGGCCGGCCAGCGGGCCGGAGGTGAGGGGGAAACGGACGTAGACCGAGGGGTCGACGACGGTCTCGTAGCCCTGCGCCAGCTCGTGGTCCGAGAGGCCGGTGCCGCAGCGCGGGCACCACGGGGCGACACGGTGGTCCTGGACGAGCAGGCCCTTGCCGAAGATCTCCTTCAGCGACCACCACACCGACTCGATGTACTGCGGGTCCATCGTGACGTACGCGTCGTCGAGGTCGACCCAGTAGCCCATGCGGGTCGTCAGGTCGGCGAAGGCGTCGGTGTGCCGGGTCACGGACTCGCGGCACCTGTCGTTGAACGCGGCGATGCCGTACGCCTCGATGTCCTTCTTGCCGCTGAAGCCGAGCTCCTTCTCGACCGCCAGCTCCACCGGCAGGCCGTGGCAGTCCCAGCCCGCCTTACGAGCCACGTGGTAACCGCGCATGGTACGGAAACGCGGGAAGACGTCCTTGAAGACGCGGGCCTCGATGTGGTGGGCGCCCGGCATCCCGTTCGCGGTCGGCGGGCCCTCGTAGAACACCCACTCGGGGCGCCCCTCGGACTGCTCCAGGGTCTTGGCGAAGATCTTCTGCTCGCGCCAGAAGTCGAGCACCGCGTGCTCGAGGGCGGGCAGATCGACCTGGGCGGGCACCTGGCGGTACTGCGTCATCATGTTCCTTCGGCGAGTCTGGGCAGGCAGGTCCGGTCTCGGGCGGGCTACGCGGCCCGTGTGCCGGTCATGTCGTGGAGGACGGCGGACACGGCCCGGAGAAAGGTCCGCACCTCGGTGTCGGAGACGGTCAGCGGCGGGGCGATCCGCAGCACGTCCGGGCCGATGGCGTTCACCAGGATTCCTTCGGCCGCCAGAGCGTCCTCGACGGCCTTGGCGTGAGGGCCGGTGAGCGCGACGGCCAGCAGCAGTCCCCGGCCGCGGACCTGCGCGACCCACGGGTGGCGCAGCGCCTCGATCCCGGTGCGCAGGCGGTCACCCTGTTCCCGCGCCGCCCGCAGGAGGCCGTCCCGCTCGATGGTGTCCAGTACGGCGAGGGCGGCCGCGCACGCGACGGGGTTCCCGCCGAAGGTGGAGCCGTGACTGCCGGGGCCGAGCAGCTCCGCCGCGCGGCCGAAGGCGAGGGCCGCTCCGAGGGGGAGGCCACCGCCCAGCGCCTTGCCCAGCGTGAGGATGTCGGGGTCGGCGTCGGCCTGGTGGGCGAACCAGTGCCCGGTGCGCCCGATGCCGGTCTGCACCTCGTCGAGTGCGAGCAGGGCACCGGCGGCCCGGGTGATCTCGCGGGCGGCCCGCAGATAGCCGTCCGGGGGCACGATGACGCCGCCTTCACCCTGGATGGGTTCCAGGATGACCATGGCGGTGCGCCGGCCGACCGCAGCCGCCAGGGCTTCCACGTCACCGAAGGGGACGTGGCGGACGCCGCCCGGCAGCGGTTCGAAGGGCGCGCGTTTGGCGGGCTGTCCTGTCAGGGCGAGGGCGCCCAGGGTGCGGCCGTGGAACGATCCGGCGGCGGCGACGATCTCGGGGCGGCCGGTGAGCCGGGCCATCTTGAACGCGGTCTCGTTGGCCTCGGCCCCGGAGTTGCACAGGAAGGTGCGTGCCTCGCGGCCGGTGAGCCGTTGCAGGGCCTCGGCCAGGTGCAGGGCGGGCTCACTGATGTAGAGGTTCGACACGTGGCCGAGCCGCGCGATCTGCCGTGTGACGGCGTCGACCACCGCGGGGTGGGCGCTGCCCAGGGCGTTGACGGCGATGCCGCCCACGAAGTCGAGGTAGGTGTTGCCGTCCGCGTCCCAGTACCGCGTGCCGGACCCGCGGGTGAGTGCGGTGCGCGGCGTCCCGTAGGTGGGCATCATGGCGTCGGTCCAGCGCCGGCGCAGGGTGGCGTTGGTCGTCACGACGTGGCTCCTGAGTCATCGGGCAGGACCGTGGTCCCGACGGGGCGGTCGGTCAGCATGGCGGTGAGGATCGCCCCGGGGTCGCGTCCGTCGATGACGTGTGCGCTGCGGACGCCGCCCCGGACCGCGTCGAGGCACCCGCGCATCTTGGGGACCATGCCGGAGGAGAGGCCGGGCAGCAGGTCCTCCAGTTCCTTCGCGCTGAGCCGCTCGTGGACGTCCTCGGTGTGCGGCCAGTCGGCGTACAGTCCGGCGACGTCGGTGACCAGGAGCAGCTTCGAGGCGCGCAGGGCGGTGGCGAGGGCCGCGGCCACGGTGTCGGCGTTGACGTTGTAGACCCGTGCGTCCTCCGCGCTGCGGGCGATGGACGACACGATGGGGATCAGGCCGTCGGCGAGCAGACTCTCCAGGAGCTGCGGCGCGACGTCGGTGATGGCTCCCACTCTGCCGATGTCGACGAGTTCACCGTCGATCTCGGGCCGCAGACGGGACGCGACGAGCATGTCGGCGTCTTCTCCCGTGATGCCCACGGCGAGCGGGCGGTGCTCGTTGATCAGGCCGACGAGTTCACGCTGGACGACGCCGGCGAGCACCATGCGTACGACGTCCATGGCGTCCTCGGAGGTGACGCGCAGGCCGTTCCTGAACTCGGATCCGATGTTCCTGCGGCGCAGTTCGCCGCTGATCTGCGGGCCGCCGCCGTGGACGACGACCGGTCTGAGGCCGGCTTCGTGCAGGTGCACCACGTCGCGGGCGAAGTCACGGCGCAGGCCGGTGTCCACCATGGTGCTCCCACCGAGCTTGATCACGGCGATCTCGCCCAGGGTGTCGACGCGCCGGCCGGTGGCGGAGGTGAGGGGAAGAGTGCTCATGAGGCGTAGGCGCTGTTCTCGTGCACGTAGGTCACGCTGAGGTCGTTGGTCCAGATCGTGGCGCGGGCGGACCCGGCGGACAGGTCGGCGGTGACGACGACGTCCCGTCCGGTGAGGTCGACGCCGGACCGGTCCTCGCCGATCGTGCCGCCCTTGCAGACCCATACGTCGTTGATGGCCACGTTCAACAGGTCGGGGTCGAATTGGGCCTGCGTGGTGCCGATGGCGGACAGGACCCGGCCCCAGTTGGGGTCCTCGCCGTAGAGGGCGCACTTGAACAGGTTGTTGCGGGCGATGGACCGGCCGACGTCGACGGCGTCCTGTTCGCTCGCGGCGCCGACGACGTCGATGCGGATCTCCTTGGTGGCGCCTTCGGCGTCCGCGATCAGCCGGCGGGCCAGGTCGGCGCAGACCTCTCGCACGGCTTGCGCGAAGACCCGGTCCGCGGGGCGGACGGTGCTCGCACCGGACGACAGCAGGAGCACGGTGTCGTTGGTCGACATGCAGCCGTCGGAGTCGATGCGGTCGAAGGTCACGGCGACGGCGTCACGGAGCACGGCGTCCAGGGTGGCGGCGGGTACGTCGGCGTCGGTCGTGAGGACGACGAGCATGGTGGCGAGCCCGGGTGCCAGCATGCCGGCGCCCTTCGCCATGCCCACGACGCTCCAGCCGTCCGCCTGGACGACGGCCGTCTTGTGCACGGCGTCGGTGGTCATGATGGCGATCGCGGCGTCCTCGCCGCCGGCGGTGGACAGCGCCGCGGCGGCGCGTTCCGCTCCGGCGAGCACGTGCTCCATGGGCAGCCGGGTGCCGATGAGGCCGGTCGAGCAGACCGCCACCTCGTCGGCGGGGATGTCGAGGAGGGCGCTCACCTCGGCGGCGGTCCGCTCGGTGTCCGCCCGTCCGGCCGGGCCGGTGCAGGCGTTCGCACCACCGGAGTTGAGGATCACGGCCGATATCCGGCCGTCCGCCAGGGCCTGTCGCGACCAGGTGACGGGGGCGGCCACGACGCGGTTGGAGGTGAAGACGCCGGCGGCCGCCCTGCTGGGCCCCTGGTTGACGATCAGCGCGAGGTCGGGGGCGCCGGTCTCCTTGATGCCGGCGGCGACGCCGGCCGCGACAAAGCCTTGCGGCATCGTGATGCTCATGGTGCGACTCCTGTGGTGGTGAGCCCGGTGGCTTCGGGAAATCGGTGGACGATGTTCATGCACTGAACGGCGTTTCCGGCGGTTCCCTTGGTGAGGTTGTCGATGGCACCGACGGCGGTGAGGCGCCGCAGGTCCGCATCGAGCCCGATCTGCAGGTGCAGGGCGTTCGAACCGAGCACGGAGGCCGTGCTCGGCCACTGGCCCTCGGGCAGGAGCCGCACGAAGGGTTCGTCCGCGGTGTGCTCCGTGTAGGCCGCGCGGATGCCCTCGGCGGTGGCGTGGTCGCGGACCTGGACGCCGCACAGGGCGAGGATGCCGCGGGTCATCGGCGCGAGCACCGGCGTGAAGGACACCTCGACCGGCGCGCCCGCCACGGCCGCCAGGTTCTGCCGCAGTTCCGGGGTGTGCCGATGGGTACCCGCCGTGCCGTACGCGGTGGCCGAGCCCATGACCTCGCTGCCCAGCAGATGCGGCTTGAGGGCCTTGCCCGCTCCGGAGGTTCCCGTGACGGCGACGATGTCCACGGCCGGCTGCGCCAGGCCGGCGCGGAAGAGGGGGGCCAGGGCGAGGGTGACGGCCGTCGGGAAGCAACCCGGCAGGGCGATGCGGCGGGCCGTCCGCAAAAGCTCGCGCTGGCCGGGCAGTTCGGGCAGGCCGTAGGGCCAGGTCCCGGCATGCTCACTGCCGTAGTAGCGGGTCCACGCGGCGGCGTCCTTCAGCCGGAAGTCCGCGCCGCAGTCGATGACCAGGGGGATGTCGTCGAGGTCCTTGCCGAGTGCGGCGGAACCGCCGTGCGGCAGTGCCAGGAACACCACGTCGTGGCCCTGGAGGGTCTGGCGAGTGGTGGCTTCCAGCGTCCGCTCGGCGAGTTGGGGCAGGTGCGCGTGGATGCTTCCCAGCCGCTGACCGGCGCTCGCGGCCGCGGTGAGCGCCCCGATGCGTACCTCGGGGTGATGGAGCAGAAGCCGCAGGATCTCACCTCCCGCGTAGCCACTGGCTCCAGCCACTGCCACTCGCAGGGTCATTCGTCCCCCTCCCGCCGTCCGTCGGGCGGACAGCGGTCTAAGAATTCACGGTAGGCATGACGCGCATTGCATGTGCACCGAAATACAACACCCTATGGCAGGCATTCCGGAAAGCATGGGCGCCGAATGATGCCCTGTCCTGTCCACAGGACACACGTCTATTGCACGCCCGGCCGGGCGACTGCCAAGCTGACGTCTGAACCAGGTTTCCGGAGGCGGCATTTGTGCGGCACAACACCTGGTGACATAGCGGCGTCTCGCACAGTTCCCATCTCTGTCTACGTCCTGGAGGGACTATGAGCAGCAACCCTTTCGACAACGATGAGGGACGGTTCTTCGTCCTCGTGAACGACGAGGAACAGCATTCCATCTGGCCGACGTTCGCGGATGTCCCCGCGGGCTGGCGCGTGGTGTTCGGTGAGAGCGGCCGCCAGGAGTGCCTGACGTACGTGGAGGAGAACTGGCTGGATCTGCGTCCCAAGAGCCTGCGGATCGCCATGGAGAGCGACGTCACGATGGTCACCAGCGCCTCCTAGGGCGTCACAGCAGAAGGGGCCGGGCACCGATGGGTGCCCGGCCCCTCCCGCGTGCGCGGCTCAGCCGGCGGTGGCGACCCGTTCGTCCGCCGGCAGCTCCAGCTCCTGCTCGATGAGGCGGAAGCCGAGGATCGAGTCGGCTATCTCGCCGCTGCGGGTGGCGAGGTTCGACAGGAGCGACGACGTCAGGCCGTGGGTGTGCTCGGTGCCGCCCTGGAGGTAGACCCGGCCGTGGGGCTCGCCGGAGGCCGTGACCAGACGGTAGTCCCGGGCGATCTGGTGCTTGCCCTGCGCGTCGCGCAGGAAGTGCGCGTCGTAGTCGCCGAGCAGCCGCGCCGGGTCCATGGCGTGGTAGCCGGTGGCGAACACGACGGCGTCCACGTCCAGTTCCCTCGCCTCTCCCCGGGTGAGGGTCAGGCGGGTGTGCTCGCCGACCCGCTCCACCGCGCCGACCCGCGTCAGGTTGAGGAAGTGCAGCCGCTGGTCCCCGCTGACGGCCTCGTCGTACGAGCGGCGGAAGAGGTCCCGGATGACGTCGTCGTCGACGACGGAGTAGTTGGTGTTCTTGTGGTAGTCCCAGAAGGCCTGCCGGGCGGAGTCGGTGCCGAAGTAGTAGTCGTCGACCGCGGTGGGATCGAAGACCTGGTTGGCGAAGGGGGTGTCGTCGGCGAGCGCGTAGCCGTACGAGGGGATGACGGAGTACACCTGCGCGTGCGGCAGTTCGTCGTGGAAGAAGCGGGTGATCTCCGCCGCGCTCTGCCCGGCTCCGACGACGGCGACGGAGTTGAGGCGCGCGGGGTCCGCGGCGCGGTACTTGGTGAGGAACTCGGAGCTGTGCCACACCCGCTCGTCCCGTGCGACGTTCTCGGGCAGCCGGGGGGCCAGGCCGGTGGAGACGACCACGTTGCGGGCGCGCACCACGCGTACCGACCGGTCACCGGTGTGCCGTACCTCGACCTCCAGGCACCCGTGCGGTCCGGCCGGGTCGGTGACCGGGCGGATCGCGGTGACCTCGTGGGAGTAGCGGACCTGGTGGCGGAAGCCGGCGGCCACCCACTCCAGGTACTGGTGGAACTCCCGGCGGGTGGGGAAGAAGTCCTGGTTGTTGACGAAGCGGGCCAGGCGGCCGGCGCCATGGAGGAAGGAGACGAAGCTGTACTTCGAGGTGGGGTTGCGGAACGTCGCCAGGTCCTTCAGGAAGGAGATCTGCATCGTCGCGGACGGGAGCAGCATGTTGCGGTGCCAGCCGAAGTCGTCCTGCCGCTCGAAGAAGAGCGCGGAGACCGGGTTGCCGGACGAGCCCTGGCCCAGCTCCTCGAGCGCGACGGCGAGAGAGAGGTTGGAGGGGCCGAATCCGATACCCACTACATCGAAGGTGTCCGCCGAAGTTGCATCCATGGAAAATTCTCCCGATTCGATGACGTGAGAACGCCACACATCACTCCGGTCATGTTGGTGGCTCGATGGCGTATCGAGTCAGGAATGCCGCAATTCTCGTGCAGATCTCTGGTGTCCGCACCAGGCCAATGACCATGCCTCACCCGGAGATTCCTCTCCCACCGTCTGCAGCACACCCTTCCCCACGCTAAGGACGCCCGGCCCGGCAGTGCAAGGGCGAGCCCCACCGGTGCAGATGTCCCGTCGACAGGACGCACGGGATCCACCGGGACGGAACACAATGCGGGTGATTTCCGAATGCGCCGCTAAGGTCTGCGGGTTGGGAATTGATGTGTCCGGCAGCGAAGGGCGGCTCTGTCATGCTCGATCTGTGCGCCAGTGAATGGGTGAAGCGGCATCCCAGTGCCGTCGCGCCGCGGCTGCGTCTGTTGTGCCTGCCCCACGCGGGAGGCTCGGCGGCCTTCTTCCACTCATGGGGGCGGCAGTTCGGCGACGACGTCGAGGTGCTCGTCGCGCGCTACCCGGGCCGCCATGACCGGATCGGCGACCCGGTGGTCACCACCATGGACGGTCTCGCCGACCAGCTCTGCGCCGCGCTGCGGGGCTTCACCGATCTCCCGCTGGCGATCTTCGGGCACAGCATGGGCGCCTCGCTCGGATACGAGACGGCGCTGCGGCTGTGGCGGCGGTACGGCGTCCGGGTGAGCGCTCTGCTGGTCTCCGGACGCACTCCGCCGGACGTGGCCGACGACACCCTGCCCGATCCGGACGACGTGGACGCGGTGCTGGCCGAGGTCCGCCGGCTGGGCGGGACCGATGCCGGGCTCCTGGACGATCCCGACCTGCGCGAGCTCGTCCTGCCCGCGCTGCTCGCCGACTTCAAGGTCGTGCACGGCTACCCGCCCCGGGAGTGCGTGGCCCTGCCGTCCCCGGTCGTCGCCTATCTCGGCGACGCCGACCCCGACGTGGGGGCGGAGCTCATGCGGGGGTGGTCCAGAGCCTCCTCGGTGGACTTCTCCCTCACGGTCCTGCCCGGCGACCACTTCTATCTGGTGGGCCAGCGCGACCGGCTCGTGCGCGACGTCCGTGCGCGCCTCGACGCCCTGAGAGCCGGTCTGTGAAGGGGCCCCGCAGGCCGCGGAGCACGGCTCACACGGTTTCGTAGGCGCGGCTCACCTGGCTCCACGCGCAGGCCGCGGAGACCAGGGTCATGTAGTGGTGCCACCCCGGGTAGGACCTGCCTTCAAAGTCCGCAAGACCGAAGTCCGCCTCGAGACCTCTGATGAGCCGCGCCGAGTCGTCGAGGCGCCCGGCCAGCAGGTACATGCGCCGGCGGTCGCGGATGTTGCTGAGCCACAGCTGCGGCCTGCGGCTGCCACCGGCCGGCCTGACGGTCATGAGCTGGAGCGAGGGGCTCGTGCCCGGGTAGGGCATGAGCCGGACTGTGGCGGTCGCCATGGCCGGGGGCGTGAGCCAGTCGGCCGCGGGATCGGGCGACTCCTCGCGTGCCCGCTGGCCGGCCTCCCAGAGCTGGCCCGCCCGCACCGTGGCCCCGCGTTCGGTCCGCAGCCGCACCGTCGCGGGTACGGCCAGGACGAATTCCCTGCCGCGCAGGGTGAGTCCCTTGACCAGGGAGCCGATCTCGTCCGCGTCGACGAAGTTGCCCACGACCGGCAGCCCCGCGGTGGCCGCGCGGTCCTGTGCGTCGACCAGGTCGAGAGCTTGCTGGGCGGCTGTCCTCGCGGACACCTCGGCGGGGACACGTGTGCGCGCGCGGCCGGCTTCGTTCTCGGTCCACGCGGCGGGCAGGTGCAGGGCCCAGTCGGCGGGGGCGATGTGGTGGCGGCCCGCGAGCATGGCGGCGATGCCGAGCTGGCAGGAGCCGACGCCCTGGCCGGGGATGTAGCGGGCGTGGACGCCGCAGGACTGGCTGCCCCGCTTGGGCAGGTAGGCCATGTCGATGACGAGGCTGTCCGCGGTGTGGTGCCGCAGGATCCAGCGTGCGAGGTGGTCACGGACCGGGCCCCAGTCCCAGGGGCTCGCGTTGACGAACTGGTGCAGGCTCTGGGAGGCGCTGGCCGAGGCGCCGAGCGCCTCGGCCATGCGGCGCAGCGTCTTCTTGCCCGGCGTGGTCAGCAGCCCCTCCAAGTACGTGCTGGCCCACCGGCGCTGGTCCGCACGCGGAAGTCCGACGAACAGCTCGGCGGTGAACGCGCGAAGCTGCTGCTGTCTCTGCGGCGTGAGTCCGTCCACGAGATCCTCCCCCTTCTGTGCGCCGGCGTTCCACCGGCACACGAAAAGAATAACGATCGACCCTTTTTTTTCCAGTGGCGGGGTGCCCTCCGACGCAACTTCAGGAAGTCGGCGCACTATCGCGACAGTTGGGCTAGTTTGGCCGCTACCCGGTACCCCTTCGTCCCCCACGGACCGCAGGCGCGCGGAAAGATCCTTCAGCTTCGGCAACTCTGTGTTGCTGTGTGCTCGGACGGCGCTACACACTGCAGTCCCCGCAGGCAGCGGGAGTGAAGGCGGGGCCCCCGCCCAAGACAGCCGACGGCGGTCCCCACCCGTCATGACTCGACGCCGGAGACAACATGGCCAAGCGACAGGTGCGTGCGACCAAGACGCGGGCGATCCTGCTGGAAGCCGCCGCGCACCACTTCGACCACGCCGGCTACAACTCCACGTCCCTGGCCCAGGTGTGCGACACCGCGCAGATGTCGGTCGGCGCCATCACCTTCCACTTCGCGAGCAAGGCGGATCTCGCCGATGCGGTGGAGCGGGAGGGCCGGGAGCGCGCGGCGACGGTGCTGAAGGCTGCCGAGTCCGCGAACGCCCTGGTCCGGGCGGTGACCGAACTCGTCGTCGCGTTCGCCGACCTGTTGGAGCAGGACGTCATGGTGCGTGCGGCGCTGCGGCTGGCGCACGAGCGGTCGGCGGTGGACCTGCTGACGGCCGTCTGGCTGCCCACGGTCGCCGAACTGGTCCGGCGGGCCGATGCCGACGGCCTGCTGGGGGCCGACGTACTGGCCCAGCACGTGGTGGATCTCGCCGAGTACCTGGCCCGCGGCGCCGAGGCGCGGCGCCGCTCCTCCGCGGCCGCGCCGCGTGACAGCCGGCCGCTGAAGGAAGTGTGCGAGCTGGCCTTCCGGGGGGCGCAGCCCGGCGGTGCCGCGCCGAGCGGGGTGCTCTAGGCGGTGACGAGGCCGCGGTACCAGTCGGCGGCCCGGACGAGCTCCAGGTGGGGCGGGGGCCCGGGGTCGACACCGGCCCGGCGCCAGGCGGCTTCGCTGAGGTACCAGTGGTCCTGGGCGAGGAGATGGAACTGGCGTTCACTGATCCTTCCGTCGGCGGCGCGGAAGGCGGCGAGGCACCGGTCCCAGGACCATGACGCGGTGAGAGGGCCCAGCACACCGAGCTCGGCGAGGGACGTGAGCAGCTCCCTCGTGGTGACGGGACGCGGATGACTGGCGTGCAGGACGCCGGCCGGCAGCGGCTCGGCGCGCAGCGTCAGGGCGGTGATGAGGTCGGCGAGGCGGGCGACGGTGACGGCCGAGTGCCGGGACCGGCCGCCGTCCCACAGGGCCGGCACCCGCTCGGCGAGTTCCCTGAGCGCGGGGACGACCCAGCGGTCACCGGGGCCAAGGACCAGGCCGGGGCGGAGCACGGTCGCGCCCGCCGCGAGCGTGTGGCGCTCGGCTTCCAGACGGGAGGCGCTGGCCGGCGAGACGGGAGCGGGCTCGATCTCGTCGACGTCCAGTCCGTGGTGCGGCCCTCTGCCGTACACGGCGGCGGTGGACAGGTGGATGATCCGCGGGACCCGCGCCCGCCGCGCCTCCGCCATCAGGGCCGCGGTCCCTGCCACGTTGACGGTGTGGCACGTGCGCGCGTCCGGGCTCAGCGTGCCGCCCAGGTGCAGCAGGACGTCGGCGTCCTGGCAGGAGCGGGCCAGCGACGCGGGCGCGGACAGGTCCGCGGGGTGCCAGGCGTCCCAGGGGGCCGCCGCCCCCGTGTGTCTGGCCTCGCGTCCCAGCGCCGTGAGGTGGAGGCCGCCCGGCTGCGCGTCGCGGACCCGGGCCAGGCTGTGCAGCACGGCCGAGCCGATGAATCCGGTGGCCCCCGTCATCACTATGCGCATCGCGGCCTCATGCCTTCTCCGTGACGGGGAGCGAGACGGTGTGGAGCGAGACGGGCGGCGAGATGCGCAGCCGGTTGATGACGTCGTCCTGGGCGAGGGCGGGCAGGAAGTACCGCCACAGCGAGGCCACCCGCTCGACCAGGTCGTCGCGTCCGGTGGAGATGTTGGAGAAGATCTGCACCCCGGTGTAGGCGGCCATCAGCAGCGTGGCGAACTCCTGCTCGTCCACGCCGAAGCGGAGCTCGTTCTGGGCCCGCGCGGCCAGGAGCTGGCGGTGGAACTGCTCCGCCCACTCGACGTAGGCCGTGGCGTCGCGGCCGCCGCCGAACTCCTCCTGCTCCACCGCCAGTCGGACACTGGCGCGGAACCGGGCGTTGGTCTGCAGCTCACCGGCCAGGTGGAAGGTGATGTCGACGAGCCGCTGCAGTCCGTCCGTGCCGTCGGGCAGTTGGACGAACTGCTGCTGGCTGGCGACAACGGCCTCGGCGATGCCCTGCTTGGACTTGAAGTGGAAGTACATGCCCCCCTGGGTGACCTGGGCCCGCTCCATGATCATGCGGATGCTGGCCTTGGCGTAACCGACCTCGTCGAAAACCTCGGCCGCCGCCTGGAGGATCACCTCACGAGTCCGGACCGCGCGTTCTTGACGAACCTTTGACTTCACGGGTCCATCACTCCCTCGACAAAGAAAACGAACAACCCTTATTTTACAGATCAACGCGGCCAGCCCACGTTCGGGGCGGCCTCACCACAGGGGGTACAAGTGAACATGCTGGCTACAGCTGCGCGTTCTGAACAACCTGGGCTCGCCCTGACCACCACAGTGGCCAGAGAGTACGTACACCGGGCAGCACTGGCGGAGGTCTTCCTCACGGGCTGGCAGGAGACGGCTGCCGACACCTTCCGCGTCACCGCCCAGTGGCCCCGCTTCCACAGCTTCTACGCGGACGAGACCGGTCTGTACGACCCGATGCTGCTGTGCGAGACGATCCGCCAGACCTTCCCCCTGCTCGCGCACGCGGCCTACGGGATGCCGATGGGGCACTTTTTGAGCTGGAGCCGCTTCCAGTACTCGGTCAACCCGCAGGAGATGGACATACGCCAGCGCCCGGCCGAGCTCGAACTGCGTGTGCGCTGTCACGACATCAAGCGGCAGCGCGCCGTCCCCACGCGTATGTCGATGGCCATCGAGGTCTTCCGCGACGGCCAGCTGATGGCCGTCGCCGAGACCGGATTCGGGTGCCACGCCCCCGCTGTCTACGAACGCCTGCGGCGCGGCCGCACGGAGGCAGCGTCGCTCATGCAGGCCGCTGCGGTCTCGCTGCTCCCCGACACGGTCCCGCCCGCACAGGCCGGACGGGCCCGGCCCCGCGATGTCGTCCTGGCCGTGACCGACGCGCCGCGGGAATGGCTGTTGCGGATGGACACGGCCCACCCCATCCTGTTCGACCACCCGCTCGACCACGCCCCCGGCATGCTGCTCCTGGAGGCGGTCCGGCAGTGCGCCCACGCGGCGCTGAGCCGGACCGAACCCGCGGTCGTGAGCGGTATGGACGTCACGTTCAACCAGTACGTGGAGTTCGACTCCCCCTGCCGTGTGCGCAGTTCCGTGGGAGCCGCCGCGGGCCGGACCAGTACGACGGTGTCGGTCGAGGCGCACCAGTACGAGCGCCCCGCCTTCTCCGCGCTGGCCACCGTCGTACCCCTCTAGACCGCGAGAAGCCCCCCGCGCGATGCGCCGCCCGGCGGCCCGCGAGCAGCGCCCCCGACGGGGGCGCCGTTCGGTCCGCCGCGGCGCTTCACCCCTGCGCGGATTCAGTCGCTTCGGTCGCTGCCGGCCCGTGCGGGCGCGGCGGGCACGTGCTGCCAGCGACCGAAGCGACGCACAGCCGTACCTACCCGAACGCTGTGCTCTTCCGTCGCGGTCATGCCCCCGGCTGCGGTCTCCCCGAAGAGTTAACCTGTGCGCGCAACATATTCCGATGGTGCGTCGCTTTGGTCGCTGGGGGGAGCGTTACATGCTGGTTGAGCTGGGCGTACGACGTCCCCTCGCCCTGAAAGACGGCCGCCCGTGAACCACAACCACCCCGGCGAGGGGCAGTTCGACCCGGTGGCCATCGCCCAGCAGATTCTCGGCCCGCCCGCGCTGCCCGCCCAGAACCGGCCCGCACCCGCACCCGCCACCGGAGTCACCTCCTACGGACTGCTGCCCGACTCGCTGAGCGACCGCGGCAACGCCAAGCTGTTCGTGCACCTCTACGGCCGGGACTTCCGGCACGTCCCCGGGCTCGGCTGGTATCGCTGGTCGGGGTTCCGCTGGGAGACGGACGAGGACGACGCGGTCCTGTGGGCGGCCGGCGAGATGGCCGAGTCCCTCGCCGAGGAGGACCCGAGCGGGCGCCACTCCCCCACCGTGCTGCGCCGGCACCGCCGCCGCGCACTGTCGACGTCCGGCATGAAGGCCATGCTCATGCAGGCGAAAGCGGCCCCCGGCATGGTGCTCAACGCGGCGCTGCTCGACGCCGACCCCTATGCCCTGTGCACCCCCGACGGCGTCGTCGACCTGCGCACCGGCGTCCTGCAGAGCCCCGACCCGGACAAGCACCTGCACGCGCGCTCCACCGCGCTCGCCCCGCGCGCCATGGAGGCCCCGCGCTGGCAGCGCTTCCTCCTGGACACGTTCGGCGAGGACACCGACGGAAAGGAAATGATCGACTTCCTGCACCTGCTGCTGGGTTACTCCATCACCGGGGACGTCGGCGGGCAGATCATGCCTTTCTTGTACGGACAGGGAAAGAACGGCAAGAGCGTGCTGCTCGACGTCATGGTGAAGCTGCTCGGCGACTACGCGGACGCGGCGCCTCCCGGCTTCCTGATGGCCAAACCGTTCGAGGGGCACCCCACCGACCTGGCGGAGCTGCACGGGCGGCGGATCATCGTCTGCTCCGAGCTCAAGCCCGGTGACCGCTTCGACGAGGCCCGCGTCAAGCTCCTCACCGGCGGCGACCGCATCAAGGCCCGCCGGATGCGCCAGGACTTCTTCTCCTTCACGCCCACGCACAAGCTGTGGCTGCTGGGCAACCACCGCCCCGAGGTGAACACCGGCGGATACGCGTTCTGGCGCAGGATGAAGCTGATCCCCTTCGAGCGGGTCGTCGCCGACCACCGCAAGGTCGACAACCTCGCCGACGTCCTGGTCACCGAGGAGGGCCCCGCCATCCTGCACTGGCTCATCACCGGAGCCCGGCGCTACCTCACCGGAGAGCGGGACCTCACCGGTCCCCAGCAGGTGCGGACCGCGACCACCGCGTACGCGGAGACCGAGGACCACACCGGCCGGTTCCTCACGGAGCGCTGCACGCTGGATCCCGCCATGCGGGCGGAACAGGCCCAGCTGTACACGTCCTACAAACAGTGGTGCTCCCTGGAGGGTGCCAACCCCGTCTCGTCCAGGGCCTTCGCGGCCCGGGTACGGGAGACCGTCGGCCTCTCCTCCCCCAGAGAAATGATCTTGTCGAACCAGCGGAAGTACTATCCGGGTATCGGGCTGAACGCTGAGGCGGAGGAAGCAACAGCATGAGCTCCCTGATCGACCCCAGCCAGATCGCCCACGAACAGGACCTGATCTGGCTCGAGGACATCGACGCCCTCGACTACGTCCGCCAGAGCCTGGACCGGCTGCCCACCCGCCGCGGCCGGCCGGCCTACCACCGCGACGGCCGCATGGTCGGCTACGCGACCCTCTCCGCCGACGCCCGCGCGTCCCGCGCCTCGGGCACCTTCCTGCGCCGGGTCTTCTGGCTCCTCCCGCACGACCGCGACCAGCGGCCGGACGGGCTGTACGCGTCGGCGGCCCCCTCCGAGGCGGTCGACCCCCGCACCCTCGGTGCGGGCACCAAGGGGTACAAGACCGAGCGGTCCGAGGGCGGGCCCCCGTCCGACGCCATGCGCGAACTCGGCATCGAGCTGCCCAAGAGCTGACGGCCACCGGGCAGCGACCGAACGGCGTCACGCTGGTTCGCTCTGCCGGGTGGTGCGGAGGCTGCGGGTGTGGAGACCGGCGGTCCAGCGACGGGGACGCTTCGGTAGCTGCCGTCAGAAGCTGATGGAAACACCAGGTCAGAGCCGTAAGATCCCTGTGACAGCGACTCTAGCGACGCGAGTTCCGAACTATCAGCGCGAACCAGTGGTGCACATGTGAGTCATAGATGGAGACTCAGTCGCTTCGGTCGCTGCCGAGGGGTGCGGGCGCCGCGTCACTTCGTCGTGTGCGTGGGGTAGACCTGGACGTCCGTGTAGGCGCCCTTGATGGCTCCGGCGCCCGCGGGCCACTTGAGGGTGACCGGGTGGGTCTCGTTCGGGGGCGTCACGATGATGGCCGTCGGGGTCGTGAGGCCGTCGCCGCTGGGGTCGACGGTGTACGCGAGGTCGAAGATCGCGGCGTCGCCGGGCTTCAGGGTGGTGACGCGGGGCTGGGCCGGGCCGCGTTCGATCGGGCTGGAGGTGTGGTCCGCGTCCGTGATGTCGACGCCCGGGAAGCCCGTCGCCGAGCAGGTCCTCGACCCGCGGTTGACCATGGTGATGTCGATCCGGCCCTCGCCTCCGCCGGGCGCGGCGTCCACGGCGTCGATGGCCAGGTCCGCGGTCCTGCAGAACGTGATCTTGCTGCTGGTCCCGGTCGAGCCGTTCGCCGCACCGGCCTCGGTGTCCTTGCCGGAGCCCGCCCGGGCACTGCCCGCCGCTGCGTCACCGGACGTCGTGTCGCCCTGCGCCTTCGCGTCGTTGCCCGCGGACGCGGACGCGGGGGCGGACGCGTCCGCCGACGGGGACTGCTTCGACGCGGCGGACGACCCGGAGGCGGAGGAGCCCTTCGCGGACGTGTCCTTGCCCGTAGCTCCGCCGCCGCAGGCCGTGAGCGACAGGGTGGTGGCGACGGCGATGGCGGCGAGAGCGGTGGCGCGGGTGTACTTCACGGTGTTCCCCCAGAGTCTGCGCTGTGCTGCGGTCGAAAGTATTTGTACCGCGCACCGAGTCACAGGCGGCTCCCCGCCACGTCTTCGTTCTGTCACAGGCGGCGCAGAGTGTCTCTCTGTCACCAACGCCTGGTCCGGGCGCTGTTCTGGCACATCTCCTTCGGTCAAACGTTTTCGCAGGGGTGTGTGGAGGCGCCTTCCGGGCGCCCGGCCTGGTGCGCGCCGTGTCGGGCGCAGGTGTGTCGTGCCTGGCTTCGCGGCGCACGCGGACGACAGTGCGTCCGGGAAAGCGCGGGGTGCCTGCGCCTTGTGTGCGCGGAGGGGGGTGCGGGGAAGCTGGCGTGGCGCGGAGGCCAGGGGTGGCCGGGGCGGCGCCGTACCAGGGGGTGAGTCACTCGATCGGGCCCGACCGCCAGGCCGCGCGAACTCACGGAAGGCGGAGAGAGATCCATGACGTTCAAGAACATCTTCGACAGCGGCGGAAGTGAGGCGAAGTCCGCCGAGGACGCCGCGCGGAGCGCCGCCGGGCGAATTCCCGGCGCCCGGCCCGAACGGGAAGGCGTGGATCCGGAACTCTACGAGGGAATTCCGGATGCGGTGCGTGATCCGAAGATCATGCGGGAGACCTCGCCCGAGGCGCTCACCCTCGTGAACACCTTCCTCGCCCCTCTGTTCAAGAACACGCAGAGCGCCGGCGAGACGCAGCGGGCGGCCAGCGAGAGCCCGGGATCGACCTCCGATATGGCCTCGTCGTCCAAGGACACCTCCTTCAAGAAGGTGCAGGTGGAGATCGCGGAGCGGGACCGGCCGAAGGTGGGGGCCGAGGAGCGGGAGACGTTGCAGGGGAAGTCCGAGCAGGAGCCTCCTGTCACTCCGCCGGAGACCAACAAGCCCTCCGGCACCGAGCAGTGACGGTCGTCGCGTCCCGTCTGTACAAGGAGGCCGCAGAAGCATGGGTGAAGCCACCAAGAACAACGTGAGTACCGCGCACCTCGGTGAACGGTTCGTCCGCCACCCGCTGACCGGGCGGAACCTGAAGGAGCTCGGTGTCGCCGAGCGGGCGGCCGCCATCCTGGAGCGGGACAAGAAGAAGCTGGAGAGGCCGGCCGAGAAGAAGGATCCGGACGGCGCGGAGCGGTACGTCTCCCCCGTCGGCTTCTCCTTGAACCGCGGGCGGTTCGAGGGCTTCCCCGAGGAGCAGGCCACGGCGCACGAGCGGGGGTGGTACGCCTACATGACCGTGGGGGTGCCGCTCATCGAGGAGCGCGGGGACATCGCGCAGCCGCCTCCTGACGTGATCTCCAAGCAGACGTACGTGAACCGCACCGACCCCGTCGCCAAACACTGGTCGCACTCGGTCGAGTTCTCCATCACGAACACGATCAGCTGGTCCCTTCAGGGGCAGGTGCAGCTCACTTTCGGGGCGAAGGTCACCGCGGCCCTTCAGCAGCAGCTCCAGCAGAGCATGGCGGCCAACCAGTCCGAGAAGACCACCGTGAAGAACAGCAAGGACAACATCGGGATGGACAAGGAGTCCCAGTCGCAGTCGACGAACACGGCGACGGCGACCGGGACCGCCACGGGGACCGGGGAGCTGTCAGCGCAGCTGATGCTGGGCATCACCGGTTCGGTCAGCGGCTCGCTGAGCACCGCGTTCAAGACCACGTCCACGGTGAGCGGTGACGTGGCCAGCCGCGTCGACGTCCTGGCCACGCAGCGGCGCCAGGTGCGCCGGTTCGACTACGAGTTCCCCGTCTCCTTCGGCGGCTGGGTGGCTCTGTACTATCCCGAGCCCGTCAAGGTGAAGGAGGTCCGCCCGCAGGGGCCGCAGGACCGGCATCCGGAGTTCGCCCGGGTGATCGCCTGGAAGCTCGGGGAGACCGGCTCGGACAAGGCGACGTTCGACCTGAACGACGAGGAGAAGCCGTTCTTCCAGAAAGGGCAGGCCGAAGTCGTCTCCACGCTGGCCGGGGTGCACGAGGTCTTCGAGCTGGAGAACATCGACTTCGTCGAGAAGCTGCACCCGCTGCACAAAGTCTCCGGCAAGGAGAAGGAGAGCGAGAGGGAGCGGCCCGTCGAGCTCGCCTCCGGGCTGGGTTCGGGTGACGGACTCGCGGTGGACCCGCAGCAGCAGAAGGCGTACGTCACCGACCGCGGCGGCGGCAGGCTCCGTACGGTCGGTCTAGCCGACGGGCGCACCGAGTCGGTCCTGGAAGGGCTGGGCGACATCAATGACGTCGCGCTGGACCTGCCGCGCGGCAAGGCCTACTACGCCGACTACAGCGGCCGGCGCCTGTGCACCGTGGACCTGTCCGGCTCCGGTGCCGCGCGGCCGGTCGTGGTCGCCGAGGGCATGTACGCGTACGGGGTGGCGCTGGACCTGCCGGGCAGCAGGGTCTACGTCAGCGATCTCTCCGCCGGGAAGCTGATCGAGTACGACGTGAGCGGTGAGCGGGCGGTGAAGGAACGCACCTGGGACGTACCGCGGGCCGCGGGCGTGGCGCTGAGCGGGGGAAGGGCGTACGTCGGGCAGTACGACCGCGGGGAGTTGTACGAGGTCGAGCTGGCGGCGGACGAGGCGGCCGCCCGCGCGCCGAAGAGGCTGGCGACCCGTCTCGGGTACAGCGTCCGGGTGGCGGCGGGCGGGGCCGCGCACGCGTACGTGGCGGACTCGGCCGACGGATGGCTGTACGAGGTCGACATCGCGGACGGCGAGGGCAAGGGGCGCCGGCGGGTGGTGGCCGACGGACTCGGCACCGTGTGCGGTGTCGTGCCGGACCACGACCAGGGCTGTGTCTACGTCAGCAACCGGCAGGGCAAGCTGCTGCGGGTGTCCGGTGTGCTGCCCGGGGAGTCGGCGCGGGTCTAGTACCCGGCCGCGGCTGCCAGGGTCAGGAGCCCGCGCCCAGGAGGAAGCCGCCGCCGGTGACGATGATCTCGGCGATCACGAGGTAGTTCTCGTGGGTGCCGTAGCGGATCTGGAGGTCCTGCGAGACGAAGGCGCGGCGGGCTCCCTGGCCCTCCTCGACCGTGCCGCGGGCTTCCGGGTTGCGCGCGAGCATCCCGATGGCGCGGTCGACGATGCTGGCCTGCTCGTCGTTGAGGGCGCGGTACTCGTCCCGGGCCTGGATCGACAGGACGGGTTCGAGGGCGGTGGATGCGGCGTTCATCGTTCGATTGTCGCAGATCGGACCCGGCGGTCGGCCGGGTGCACGGGGGGCACGTCCGGGGGCGGGGCGGGGGCCTCGGTGACGCGGCGGCCCCAGAACGTGCCGGCCAGGACGAGTGCCGCGCCCAGCAGACCGGCCCAGCCGAGGCGGTCGCCGCCGAGCGCGATCCCGATGACGGCCGCCCACAGGGGTTCGGTGCCCTGGAGCAGGCTGACGCGGGAGGGGCTGGTGCGGCGTACGGCCCACAGCTGCACGAAGAAGGCGAGGAGAGTGCACATCAGGGCGAGGTAGAGGAGGTCCAGCCACTGCACCGCGCTGTAGTGCGCGGCCAGGCTCCAGGGCGTCGTACCGTCCAGGGGGGTGAGGACGGCGAACACGGCGACCGCGGTGGTGAGTTGCAGGCAGGTCAGTGCGGCGTCGTCGGTGGTGCGCACCGCGTGAAGGCGGTGCGTGGCCAGCACGTTCGCGGTGCGGGCGAGCGCGGCGAGCAGCATGAGCAGGTCGCCGGGGGACGGAGCGGTGAACCCGGCGCCCTGGGTCAGCAGCGCGACACCGCCGATGGACAGGGCCGCGGCGCCGGCGAGGCGGGGCGCCGGGGGCCTGCGGGCGACCGCGGCCTCCGCGAACGGCGTGAAGATCATGGTGAGGCTGATGATGAGCCCGGCGTTGGTGGCGGAGGTGTGGACGACGCCGTAGGTCTCCAGCAGGAACACCGCGGCCAGGATGGCGCCGAGGAGCAGGCCGCCGCGCAGTTCGGGCCGGGTGAGGGCGCGCAGGGCCCGGCGGGCGGCGAACGCCAGCAGCGGGATCGCGATGAGGAAGCGGAGCAGCAGCAGGCTCAGTACGGCGTCCGGGCGGGCGATGCCCTTGGTGGCGAGGTAGCTGGAGCCCCAGACGACGGCGACGAGCAGGACGGGCAGGTCGGTGAGCCAGGCCCGCGGTCGCGCGGTGGTGGTGGGCATCGGGAACTCTCCTCGGGGGGCGGTCAGGGGCGGGTCCGCCGGAAGAAGTATGAGCGGAGGAAGTGCGGGAGACGCCGCCGGGGCCCCGGGGGGCGCCGACGCGGACGGTAGCGGGTGCAGTCGCATGATTACAACCATCCGGTTGGTTTTATCGGTGGCCGCGGAGTCGCTCGCGGTCCGCCCCCGAGCACCCTCCCGCCGCCCCCCACGTGGGACATCCAAGCGAAGGGGCGATTCCACCGCACGGCGTCGCGGCAACGGTTTCCGCGCGTGCTCCCCTTTTAAAACCAACTAGATGGTTGCAGGAAGGATCCGTAACCGGCTAGCTTCATGCCTGTCACTCCTCGCCGGCCCGCCTGAGGTTCGCCCCCGCCTCGCCATGTCCGGCCCCGCCCCACCCCCACCGGAAGTCCCCGGTGAAGAGAGGAACCCTGTGCGCACGCCCGCCCCCGTACAGACCCGGCCGCCCCGCGCCGACCATCCCCTGTCCGAACCGGTCCGCGTACCCAACCCGCCCACGAAGCGCCGTAGTTCGTCCCAGGGCATCGTCCTCGCCGCGTCCCTGCTCGCCTTCTTCGTCATCAGCCTCGACGGGTCCGTCGTCAACGTGGCCCTGCCGGCCATCTCCGACAGCCTCAGCGGCTCGATGGCCGACCTGCAGTGGATCGTCGACGGATACACGCTGATGTTCGCCGCGTTCATGCTGACCGCCGGCACGTTCTCGGACCGCATCGGCGCGAGCCGCGCCTACGCCTGGGGGCTCGGCCTGTTCACCGTCGCCTCCCTGGCCTGTGGCGTCGCCCCGAACCTCGGCACGCTGATCGGTGCCCGCATGGTCCAGGGCGGCGCCGCCGCGCTCATGGTCCCCGCCTCCCTGGCGCTGATCCGGCAGACCTGCTCCGACCCCGGCAAGCGGGCCCGCGCCATCGCCATCTGGACCGCGGCCGGTTCCGTCGCCGTCGCCCTCGGGCCGGTCATCGGGGGCATGCTCACCAGCGGTCTGAGCTGGCGCGCCGTCTTCTACCTCAACATCCCCGTCGGGGCCGTCGGTCTCGCCCTGCTGACCCGCATCCCCGCCTCGACGCGCCGCCGGGCGCCCATCGACTTCTTCAGCCAGCTTTCCGTCGTCGCGTCCCTGTCCAGCCTCACCTACGCCGTCATCGAGGGCGGCCGCGAGGGGTGGAGCAGCGCCACCGTCCTGGGCTCCCTGGTCCTGACCGTCGTGGCCGCGGTCGTCTTCGCCGGCCGACAGACGCGCCTGGGCCACCCGATGGTGCCGCTGAGCATCTTCAAGTCCCGCATCGTCGTCGTCTGCCTGGCGGCCGGCTTCTCCGTCAACGCGGTCTTCTACGGCGCGATCTTCCTGCTCGGCATGTACTTCCAGCAGGTGCGCGGCGCCTCCCCGATCAGCACGGGCGCCATGTTCATCCCGATGTGCGCGCTGATCTCCGTGGTGAACATGGCCAGTGTGAAGCTGGCCGGGCGCAAGGGTGCCTGGCTGCCGATGACCATCGGGCAGCTGATCATGACGGCGGGCAGCCTGCTCATGCTGACCGTGACCTCCTCCACGTCCTACCTGATCCCGGTGCTCCTGCTGGTCCCGATCGGTCTGGGCGGCGGCTTCGCGGTGCCGTCGCTGACCGCCGCCATCATGGAGAACATCGACGGCGAGCGGGCGGGCACGGCGGCGGCCATGCTCAACACCTTCCGTCAGGTGGGCAGTTGCATTGCCGTCGCGGCCTTCGGCGCGCTCATCGCCGACACCGCGCACTTCCAGCGCGGCATGCACACCAGCTTCGTCATCAGCGTGGTGATGCTGCTCGTGACGGCCGCGGGCACGGGGCTGCTCCTGCCCCGCCCGGCCAAGAAGGGGACGGCCGGGAAGTAGGGCTCCGGCCCGCCCCCGCCACCGGCCTTCGCGCCCCGGGCGCCGGCAGGTACCGGCACCCGGGGCGCGAAGACCTCACGGGGAGGCGGCGGTCAGCAGGCCCGGGCGCAGACGCCCGGGCCGGCCACCAGGTGCTCGGCGCGCCCCGTCGACCAGCAGGTGAACGCCGCTGCCCCGCGGATGCGGTCCCGCGCCGCGGTCGACGCGCGCTGCGCGAGGTAGGTGTGGAGCCCGGGGTCGTCGCCGACGGCGCGCGCGTTGCCGACGCAGTCCATCATCGGGGCGTCGGAGGGGTGGTCGCCGTAGGCGTAGCAGGCCTGCGGGTCGAGGGAGGGGTGCTCGGCCAGGACGCGGAGCACCGCGGCGCGCTTGCCTTCACCGATCATGGACTGGTCGACCTCGCCCGTCAGGACGCCCTGGTGAACGACGGGTACGGTGCTCAGGACGCGCGCGGCCCCCACCGCCTCGCCGATCGGGTTGACGCAGGCCCCGAAGGAGCCGCTGACCAGGACGACCGCGGCACCCTGCGCCTGGTGGCGGCGGAGCGCGTCGAGGGTCTCCTCGATGAAGAAGCCGGACTGCGCGCCGCGCTGGGCGAACCAGGCCCGTCCCAGCTCGGTGAGCCGCTGCGCGCGGTAGCCGGCCCAGGCCGTCCGGTAGTAGGCCCGGTTGAGCTCGGCGCGGGCCACGCCTGCGGCGGCCATCGTCTCGAAGCGGCTACGGGTCGTCCGGTAGAGCGTCTCCCCTTCGGCGCCGTGCAGGCGTACGAGGGCGAAGTGCAGGAAGTCGAAGACGCTCTTGCAGTCGATGAGCGTCTCGTCGACGTCGCTGAACACGAGGTATGCCGGTTCGGTCCGTGTGGCCGTGCTGCTCATGTGGTCCCCACCCCTTGAGTCTCCGTGCCGTACGTATTCCTTCGCGAAGGTATCTTATGTCCAGACGGAGCCGCCAGGGATTTCTGGTTCGGCGCTCCACACTCCCCTTGCGGGCCTTCGCGCATCGCAGGGACGTGCTGGTCAATAAAATACATTCGCGGAGGTATCTTGGACAGCACGCGGCGAACCGGTCGGGTGACGGGCTCCGGCCAGGAAGGGGAACTGAGGATGGAACTGCACCAGCTCCGGGCGTTTCGCGAGGTGGCGCGGGCGCGCAGCTTCACGAAGGCGGCCGGCAACCTGTACTGCGCCCAGTCCACGCTCACGGGTCAGATCCGGGGGCTGGAGCGGGCACTGGGAACCGAGCTGTTCCGTCGCCGCGGGCGGCTGCCGGTCGAACTCACCCCGGCGGGGGCCGCGTTGCTCGCGCGCACCGACCGGATCCTCCAGGCCGTCGCGGACGCCGACCGGGCGGTGCGGGGGCTGAGAGCCTGCCTGTGAACTCCGTCCGCGCCCCGACGCCCGGCCCGCACCCCCCGGGCTCTCAGCCCCCGGAGACGGTCGTGAACTCCTGGAAGGCGGGGCCCCGGAGCGTGAGCTGGGCATGGAGGTCGCCGCCCGGGCCGCGGGAGCCGGTGGCTCCGCAGGAGGTCAGCTGGTTGCTCATCCACAGCACGACGACGTTCGTGATGCGGGAGGAGCCGGCGGCTCGCCCGGGGAAGGGGTTGAGCAGGGTGGCCTGGTAGTGGGCCGTGCCGTGCCGGTCGCTGAGGAAGGCGCCGGGGATGCCCAGGGGGCCGGGACGGGCGGGGCCCGCGGGGTCCAGGCCGTGTTCGCGCAGCGACATGACGGCGTAGAGGCTGTCGGGGATGAGGCCGGTGAAGGTGAAGGAGAAGTCGGCCGTGCGGCGGTCCCCTGGGACGTGCACGGTCAACTGACCGCGCGCCCTGGCCCATTGGGCGAGCCGGAGCGGTTCGCGGACCGCGGTGCCGTCCCCATGGCGCACGGGCGGCGCACTGTCGGACGAGACCACCGCGCTGCCGTCCGGCGCCGCGCGGTCGGTCATGCCGATGACGACGGAGTCGCCGTTCTCGTCGACGATCTCGCTGGGCGGGTGGAGCGGGCCCTGGGTGGTGACGCTCAGGTCGTAGCTGCGGGTGCGGGCGGTGGCGAAGGTCGCCTCGGGGAGGGGCATGGTCGCTCCGATGCGGGACGTGGGTGGTGAGCCGGCCGGCGATGGCGCGCAGCGGGGGAGCTGATGGGTGCGCACATCACCGGCCGGCGTTCCGGGGGCGGCGGTCCGCTGCTCGGCGCACGGGAGGTGAGCGGCGGCCTGCCGCCCGGCGCACCGCGGACACCGGGCCGGTCAGACGGCGGCGAGAGCCGGCTGCGGCAGGGGCGCGGAGGCGGCCGCCGGGACCGCGGTGCCCGCCTCCCGGGCCTGGTGGGCGACGGCGTGCCGCGCGCGACGGTGCTCCTTGGCCTGCAGGACGTGTGTCTCGAAGGCGGTGAAGGCGACCGCGGTGACCGAGGAACGGCGCCCGGCCTGCAGGATGCTGATGTCGGCGGCGAACGCCAGGCGGGCCGGGTCCGCGGTGTCGGCGCGGGTGAGCCGGTACTCGACGGTGGCGTCGAGGGGGAAGAGGAAGTTCTCGAAGTCGGTGTGCATCGACTCGATGACGTAGGAGTAGCGCCGCTGCGGGTGGCGGGAGGCGAAGTAGCGCTCGCTGACGGCGAGGAACATCTGCCGGGCGGCCTCGACGGCGACCATCCCCTGGACGTGCTCGCCGGTCTGGTGGTCGAGCAGGATCTCGTTGTCGTCGTGCAGGCGCAGGGCGGCGGTGAAGGTGAGTTCGTCGGCGCGGCGCAGGTCGGCGACGAGGGTGTTGGCCGCGCGGTGCTTGTGGGCCTCGCCGCGGTTCGCGAGCGCCGGCTCGGCGTAGGGGAAGTCGAGGTCGCCCGCGCGGCCGCGCCGGACGAACGCGTCCCGGACCGCCCGGTGGTCCTCCGCGGTGACGCCCTGGCCGGCCCGTATGCGGATCGGCCCGTGGCCGTGGTCGTAGCGGCCCTGGCGCAGGCCGTCGATGAGCTGCGTGACGGTCTGGACGCCGTCCTGGGCGGTGAATCCGGCGAATCGGTCGCCGACGAGCAGGAGGGGCTCGGTCGCGCTCGGCATTTTGGATCTCCTCGGAAGGACGTGCCCGGGCGGGGCGGGGCCTGCGGTGATGGCGAAATGTCGTAGAGCTCGGGGCCCGCCTCGCTCTCGGCGGCGGTTCCGGTGGCCCCAGGCTAGAGCGGCGCCGCCCCCAATACAACCATCCAGTTGGTTTTTATCTGAGGTCCAGGCGGCTCGGCGGTTGGCCTCGGCGGAGCCAACTATCCAGTTGGTTGGCCCCTGCGCTACCCTTCCTCCATGACACCCACGGCCAAGAGTCAGCAGACCCGCGAGAAGCTCTTGGAGGCCGCGCAGGCGGAGTTCTCCGAGTTCGGCCTCGCCGGCGCCCGCGTGGACCGGATCGCCGAACGCTCCGGCGTGAACAAGCAGCGCATCTACGCCTACTTCGGCAACAAGGAGATGCTCTTCTCCGCCGTGATGAGCAAGGTGTACCAGCACATGGGGTCCCTGGTGCCGATCCCGACGACCGAGGAGGGGCTGCGCTCCTACGTGGGCGACGTCTTCGACTACCACCGCACCCATGGCGACCTGGTCTCCCTGCTGGCCTGGGAGGGGCTGCACTACCGCGACCGCCCGATCCCGGACGAGAAGGAACGCGAGACCTATTACGTCCGCAAGACCGTCGCCCTGAGCATGGCGCTGGGCATCGAGGACCCCACCGAGGCGGCGCGCATCCTGCTCGAACTCGTCGGCCTGTCGTCCTGGCCCTTCATCGTGCCGCAGCAGCGGCGCCTGATGCTCGGCCCCGGCCACGACACCGAGGCGAGCTGGAGCCTGCTGCGGACCAGCATCGTCCGGCACGGCGAGGCCATCATCGACAGCGTCATCGGGGAGCGCAGCGCCGTGTGAGCCGGCGCGAGCCGCCCGCGGGCACCCGGGCCTCCGGAGGCGCGTCGCTGACGCACGCCGCATCAACCAACCAGATGGTTGGAGTCCCGTGCGCGGAGCGGCGTACCGACCTCGCACCGTGCGACGCCGCCCCCGCCGCTCACTCCCCCGCGCCGATCGCCGGTCGCGACGGACAGTTGCGCTTGGCGACGCCATAAAATACCTTTACGAAGGAATCAAAAATGCCCGGACCTCTCGGCCCGGACCCCACGGCTCGCACACGGGCGATCGGTGGACCGTCCGCTCGTACGCGTCCTCGACCGGCCGCGGCGCGCACCGTGCCCCGCTCCCCGGGCCCGGCCGCCGGCAGCAGTGGCCCCCACCCGCCCCAGAGCACGCACCTTCCGAGCAAAGGACGTCCGAATGCCCTCCTCGTCGCGGTCCATCACCTACACGCGGGACGAGCTGGCCCGCCTCACCGGACTCACCCCGGACGTCCTGCGCTGGTTCGAGGACGAGGGGCTGATCGACCTCGGCACCGACCCCGCGCCGGCCGCCGGGGAGCGGGCCTACCACCCGGCCCACCTGCGCTGGCTGGAGTTCCTCAACCAGCTGCGCAGCACCGGGATGCCGCTCGCGGAGATGAGCCGGTACATGGAGCTGACCCGCGGCGGGGACGCCACGGTCGCCGAGCGGCGCCACCTGCTGGAGGTGCACCGCTCGCGCGCGAGCGCCCAGGTGGAGGGGGTGACGGCGATCCTGCGCCAACTCGACTGGAAGATCAGCTTCTACCTCGAGCGCGAGCGGGCCATGAGCGCCCGCCCGGCGGCGGAGCGGCGGGCGTCCCGTCCCGCGGAGCCCGCCCGGAGGTGACCGTCATGGCGCACCTCCGAGCGTCATCGCCGCCGGCCCTGCCGGGGCGTCCTCACTCAGCGGGGGGCGTCCCCCGCGGGCGCGCGCAGCGATCCCGCCCCGTGCCCGGCGCCGCCCACGGCCGCGGCGAAGGCGGTGGCCGTCGCCTCGACGCGCAGGACCGCGTGGGCGGCGACCGTGTGCACGTCGCGCCACATCCGCTGCAACTCCCCGCGTGCGTCGAGCATGTGGGACCCGCCGCGCACCAGCTCCCCCACCGCGTCGGCCAGCATCTGCGCCGCGACGGCGGCGTCCCGCTGGTTCGTCGCGACCAGGCTCCCGGTGACCGGCTCGGTGTCGGCGCGGTGCGCCGCGCGCTCCAGCAGCAGGCCCGCCGCCTCGATCCGCGCGGAGGCGGTCGCGAGCGTGGTGGCGACGGCCGGTGCGGTGGTGCGTACGGCGCCGGTCTTCGCGGGGGTCGTGGCCCACTGCGTCCACAGGTGCAGGGCGCGGCGGGCCGCACCGTACGCGGTGGCGCAGAACATCAGGCCGCCGGCCAGCTGGGCGGGGGCGGCGTGGGTGCGCGAGCGCCCGGGTCCGGCGCGGCCCGCGAGCATCTCGGCCAGGTCGAAGGTCAGGTGTGCGGGGACGTGCACGGCGCGGGCGTGGACCGTGTGCCCGGCGGTCGCCCGCAGGCCGACGGCGTCCCAGGACTCCTCGACGACGAGCCGGCCGGCGGGGACGGCGAACACCCGTACGGCGGAGCCCGCCGCGCCCGCGGGGTCCGTCACGGGTGCGGCCAGCAGCACCCACTGCACGTGGCTGACCGCGCTGACGGGCCGCCAGGTCCCGCTGAGCGTCCAGCCGTCGGCGCCGGCGCGCGCCGTGCCGGCGGGCGGTGCGATCGCCGCGGCGATCCGGGTGTGCGGCGTGTCCCGCCAGATCGCCCGCTGCCCCGCTTCGGGCAGGTAGGCGCAGAACCTGCCGTGGGCGGCGAACAGGGCCCCGCACCAGGCGGTGGACGGACAGTGCTCGGCCAGCAGGGACACCTCCTCCAGCAGCCGGGTGAAGGTCGCGTCGCCGCCGCCCCAGCGCGCGGGGACGAAGTGCGCGGGCAGGCCGGAGCGGCCGAGGGCCTCGACCGTGGCGGGGGCCAGCCGCTGTTCGGCGTCGGCCCGGGGGGCGTCCGCGCGGGCCAGGAGGGCCGTGTCCCGCAGGGCAGCGGCGCCGGGCGGAGCAGGCGGGTGCGACAGGGGTGGACGGGCTGTGCCGGCAGCGGGGACGCCGTCGTCGGCTCGAAGAACGGTGGAGGACACAACGAGTCTCCTGAGTTCTGGTAAGAAAAATGCATTCGAGAACGTATGAATGAGCTGTCGGGATGTCGGGATGTCGGATTCCGTCGGGCCGCGAGGAGTCATCGGTGAAGCAGGAAAGGTCAAGACGCACCCGTGAGCTGGTGCTCGACGCCGCGGCGGTGGAGTTCGCCGCACACGGCTACCTCGGCGCCAACATCCAGCGGGTGGCCGAGCACACGGGTCTGACCAAAGGGGCGGTGTACGGGCACTTCGGCTCCAAGGACGCCCTGGCGCAGGCCCTGGTCGCCCACCTGGAGACGGGGGTGCAGGGGCTGATCGCCCGGGTGCGCTCGGGCTCGGCCCCCGCCGTGGGGGTGTCCTCCGTACGCGAGATCTCCCTGGTCCTCGCCGACCTGCTCGCCTCCGACGTGCGCAGTGGCGCGGCGCTGCGCCTGACGGTGGAGCAGTCGCTCTCCCGCCCGCAGGAACCACCGGCCTTCGTGGCCCTGCGGGCGTTCGTCGAGGACGCGCTGCGGCGCAGCGGGCACGACGATGTGCCCCGGTCAGCGGCGCCGCTGCTGACCGACTTCGTCCTGATCCTGCTGGTGGGCTCCTACTACATCGCGCCGACGGGCCGTGAGGGCGTGCCGGCGAGCGTGCGCGGCCTGTGGGACGCCTTCCTGGCGCCGGCCCCCAGCAGACTGCCGGCCTGGGGGGCGGAGGCCTGAGCGGGCACGAGAGGACGGCTGCGCACCGCGTGCGGGGCGCGCTCCCAGGTGGCGGTGAACTCCGCGACGACGGCCTCGTTCTGGACCAGGTCGACGCGTGCGTCGAACCGCCGCTGCGTGCCGGTGGGCACCAGGGACCTGCGGGGCACGACGTACAGGGGCGCGTCGAACTCGGCGAACGCGTGGAACGTGCCGGCCGCGCCGACCATCAGGAAACCGTCCCGGGCGCCGTCGCCGGAGGTGCGCTGCACCGCGTGACCGACCTGCCGCACCGACTCCAGCATCACCATCATCGGCAGGTGGTCGGTGGGGTGGTCGAAGTAGACGGCGTGCCGCGGCTCCGCACGCACCTGCCACCGGCCGTCCCGGCCGACCCCCAGGACGCTGTCCCACGCGCGCTGCCGGCCCACGGTCGCCGCGGACAGCCGGCGCAGGGTCGCGTCCGGCTGAAGGCGGCTCGTCGCCGTGTCCTGGCCGCGCAGCCGCGCGTACAGGCGCCGGTCCATCGTGACGACACCGAGCGAGCCGCGCCCGCGGACCAGGCCGTCGATCAGCAGCAGGGCCTCGACGTGGAACCCGAAGCGCTGCGGCGCCCGGCACTCCGGGGTCCAGCGCCAGGTCACCTCCAACTCCACGTCAAGGGGGGCGCCGCCGGCGCGCAGGCCCTCCAGGTCGGTTATCTCGAACGAACTCGCGTTGCCGAGGAACTGGTGGGTGGGCGGGATGCCGCGGTGCACGTGCGCCAGGTAGACCATCGCCTGGCGCAGCGTCTCGGCGAACAGCAGCGGATCGCTGACGGCGCCGGCCCCCGGGCCGTAGAGCGCGTGGTCGCGGGGCCACTGGGCCGCGACGCGGAAGGTGTGTTCACCGGTCCGTACGGCGTCGGTGACGAACACCTCCGCGACGGCCGCCCGGTGGACCAGGTGGCGCGGGACCGGCTGGTCGTGGGACAAGGGTCGTACCTGTGGTTCAGACGTCATCTCGGAGGCGTCCCCCGGCACTTCCAACTGCATGACTGACTCCAATCAGCTACAGGCCGCGTACAATACCTTCACGCAGGTATATTTCAAGAGGGTGGCCGGTCCGGCACCTGGATGTACGGCCCCACAAGAGCGAGGAAGCCCGATGGACTCTGCCCAGCCGACAAGGACGTCAGCCACGGCGTCGGCCGGCACCCGTGCCCGCCCGGTCAAGGAGCTGAAGCAGGAGCGGGCCGTCCGCACCCGCAAGACGGTGCTGGCCGCCGCCGCCCAGGCCTTCGCCGCCCGGGGCTTCCCGCCGGTGACCGTGCAGGACGTCGCCGAGCTGGCCGGCATGACCAAGGGCGCGGTCTACTTCCACTTCGCCAACAAGGAAGCCCTGGCCCAGGCGGTGGCGAACGACTTCTACGCCTACCTCGACTCGATCGCCACGGCGGTCAGGGCGGAGGCCCTGCCGCCGGTGGCGCGGGTCCAGCAGCTGCTGCTGCGCACCGCGCGCGCCTTCCGCGACAACATGACCATCCAGGCCGGCGCCCGGCTGCAGATCGAGCGCGCGTACATCGGCATCGACCTGCCGGTCCCCTACCGCGGGTACCAGGCGATGGTCGCCACGGCGCTGCGCGAGGCGGTGGAGGCGGGCGAGATGCCGGCGTCGACCGATCCCGAGATGCTCGCCCGCGTCATCGTCGCCGCCTTCTTCGGCGCACAGCACATCTCGGGTGTCCTGCACGACCGCCAGGACATCACCGAGCGCGTCGAGGAGATCCTGGCGACGGTGCTGCCGGGGGTGGCGGGGGCCGCCTAGGTCTCCGCGGGCGGCACGGTCAGGCGAAGTGCTTGACGAGCACCGGTTCCGCGGAACGGCACGGAGGTCGTCCACCCCGTGCCGGGGGCGGTACCGGGCGCCCGCGTCATGACCCCCTGTCGCCCCCCGGGGGGGGCGAGGAAGGCGGCGGGACCGGACGTGTCAGCTCCGGGCCCCGGCCGGTGCGGGCTCCGCGGAGTCCGCGTGCTGGTGGCCGGCGGGCAGGAAGCGGAACACCCCCAGCGTCGTGGCCACCAGGACGGCGGCCGCGATGACGAGGCTGATGCGCATCCCGGTCATGAAGTGGGCCGAGTCGGCGATCAGCGCCCCCAGCAGGGCCACGCCGATGGCGCCGCCGAACTGGCGGGCGGCGCTGAGCACGCCGGAGGCAAGGCCCGCCCGCTCGTGCGGGACCGATTCCAGCATCGCCGTCGTCAGGGGCGGGATCGCCAGGCCGCCGCCGATGCCCAGCGGGACGAGCAGCACCAACAGCAGCGGCGTCGGGGTGTTCTCGTCGACGGCGAGCAGCCCGAGGATGCCCACGGTCTGGATGATCTGGCCGAGGATCAGCGGGAAGCGCGGCCCGCGGCGGTTGGTGAGCCTGCCCGCGAGCAGGTTGACCATCGTGGTGAAGGCCGTCATCGGGACGAACATGAGTCCGGCCACCAGGGCCGAGGCGCCGCGGTGCTCCTGGAAGAAGATCGTGAAGACGAAGACCAGTCCGTAGTAGCCCAGGTTGAGGGCCAGGCCCGCGCTGGTGCACACGGCCACCGCGGGGTTGCGGAACAAGGTCAGCGGCACCGCCGGGTCGCTCTGCCGGGACTCGGCGGTCAGGAAGGCCGCCCCGGCGACGATCGCGACCCCGAAGCCGGCCAGGGTGGCCGGCGCCGTCCAGCCGCCGGAGCCGCCGTTGATCACGGCGAAGACCAGGGCCGCGAGGGCCGGCACGGCGGTGATCTGGCCGGCCGGGTCCATCGGGGCCCGCCCGCGCGGGGAGCGCGGGGCGCGCACCATGCCGACGAGGGCGACGATGCCGACGGGCAGGTTGATGAAGAAGATCCACCGCCAGCCGAGCCCCGAGGTCAGGGCGCCGCCGACGACCGGGCCCGCGGCGACGGCCGCCCCACCGCCCGCCGTCCACCAGGCGATCCCGCGGGCGCGCAGCTCCGGGTCGTCATAGGCCTGCCGGACCAGGGCGAGCGAGGCCGGCATCATCACTGCCGCGCCCGCGCCCTGGATCGCCCGCGCGACGATGAGCACGTCGAGGTTGGGCGCGAGGCCGCACAGCGCGGACATCAGCGTGAAGACGGACAGGCCGATCGTGAAGGCCCGGCTCGCTCCGATGCGGTCGGAGATCGCGCCCGCCGACAGCAGCAGCGCGGCGAAGAGCAGGGTGTACGCCGTCACCACCCATTGCAGCGCGGAGACCTGGCCGTCCCACTGGGCGCCGATGCTCGGCAGCGCGACGTTCACCACCGTCGTGTCCAGCGTGATCACGAAGAAGGCGAGGCAGGCGACGAGGACGGTGGCGTCGGGGCTGAGCACCGGCCGCGGCCCGGCCGTCGGGCCGGAGCCGGGAGCGGCGGCGGTTCGCCTGGTCACAGCGTCCTTTCGAAATGGTCCCGCACGGAGTCCAGGGCCGGTTCCACCGTCGGCTCCTGGTCGTAGAAGTCGAACTGGCTGCCCGTCGTCCACCGCAGTTCCTTGGAGGCCGGCAGCGCCTCGTGGAAGCGGCGGGCGCCGTCCGGGACGGCGGCGTCCGGGCTGTGCAGCATGAAGGTGGGGGCCGTGCAGTGGGGGGCGACCGCGATGGGGTCGAAGGTCAGCCACTGCGGCCAGCTCATCACGGCGAACCGGTTGCCCCACTGCGGGACGGCTCCGCGGTCGGCCTGCAGGTAGTAGTCGAACGGCCCGTACATGGCGGCCCGTTCGTCGGTGGCGCTGGCCGCCGGGATGTACTCGACCTCGCCCGTCGACTCGTACGTCGCGCGGGCCGCCTCGCCCTGGGCCATCCGCTCGCGGACGCCGTCCGGGCCGCCGTAGATCGCCTCGACCAGGGTCGCGTCGTGCAGCCAGGGGGCGACCATGGCGACGGAGCGCAGCTGCGGCTCGCGGGAGCCGGCCACCGCGACGTACCCGGCGCCGGCGCAGATGCCGAGCGCGCCGATCCGGGACGCGTCCACGTCGGCCCGGGAGCGCAGGTGGGCGACGGCGCTCACGATGTCCTCGATCTTGCGCTCCGGCGACTCGAAGTCCCGCGGATCGCCCTTGGACTCCCCGTATCCGCGGAAGTCGAAGGCGAGCGCGGTCAGTCCGCGCCGGGCGAGACCGGCGGCGTACCGGCCCGCCATCTGCTCCTTGACCGTGAGCCACGAGCCGACCACGAGCACGGCCGGGGCCGCCTGCCCCGCCGACTGCGACGTCGGCAGGTAGAGATCGCCGCGCAGGTCGACCCCGGCACTGGGGAGGGTCACCCCCTCGACACGCACATCACCGTTGGGGGTCATGGGTCTCCCTTCCAGGGTCCTGCCAGCGCTCATTGCGCTCCGTGATGCATGGTAAGCGAGCGCTTTGACTACTTGTCAAGTAGCGAGTCATTTCACGTGCACCGAGTATGACTACCTCGTTGACATTCAAGCCATCAAAAAGTCAATCTCGGTCGGTCACCGAACAAGGAGTCGACTATGACGCAAGGTCAGATCGCCCCGCCGGGCAGCCCGACCCGGCTGTAAGGGGCCGAGGCGCGGCGAGTTCACCGAACTGCCCCGCACCCTGGTGCGGCCGGGGCCCGTCCGGCCGGTCTTCCCGCTGCTGCTCGGCGGCTCCACCGAGAAGGCCTGGACGCGGGCCGGACGCCTGGCCCAGGGCTGGGTCAGGGCTGGGTCAGTCCGGGCTTCGTCACCGTGGCGGAGGTCGCCGATGCCGCGACCGGGGCCCGGGCCGCCGCCGAACGCGCCGGGCGCTCCCCCGACGAGCTGCGCATCGTCGTGCGGGCCACCGTCTTCCTCGGCTCCGAAGCGGCCTCCGGTCGCGCCCCGTGCAACGGTTCGCTCGGTCAGATCCGGTCGGACATCGAGCAGATGCACGACGCCGGAGCCACCGAGGTCTTCCTCGACTTCACCTTCGATCCGCGCATCGTCGGTCCCGACGCCGATCCCGCCGACATGTCGATCATCCTGGAGGGCGAGCTGTGGGTGGTCCTGGAGGACGGCTCCGAGACCCGGCCGGCCCCCGGCAGCTGCGTCGTCCTGCGCGGCAACCGGCACTCCTGGGTCAACCGCAGCGCCGAACCGGCCGTCATGGCCAGTGTCTTCATGGGTGTGCGGGCTCGCTGACCAGGCCGGGCAGACCGGCGTCGGCCAGCGCCTGCTGATACGCGGCCGCGGCCTCGGCGGCCTGCCCCCGCTGCTGCCAGATGTCCGCGATCCGGCGCCAGGCCGCGGCGGACGAGCGGGCCGGGGGCAGCTCGCGCAGGTGCTGGGCGGCGGTCCGCAGCGTCTTCTCGCCCTGGGCGTCCTCCCCCGCGTCGAACTGGGCCCGGGCCAGTACGGCCCGGGCGAGCGCCGCTTCCGCGCGCGGCTCCTCGCCCAGCAGGCCGAGCGCCTTGGCCGCGTGCACCTGTGCGTCACCGGCCCGCTCCAGCCGCAGGCACGCCGAGGCCAGCGCGGTCTGCGCCGTGGCCTGTTCGAGCGCGGTGCCCACCTCCACCAGCTGCGCATGGGCGTGCTCCAGCAGCCGGTGGGCTCGCTCGGGGTCGGCGGGCGCGGCGTCGAGCAGGAGCGTGCCGTGCACCTGGCGCAGCAGGGCGTGGTGGCGTACGTGGTCGCTCTCGGCGAGCAGCGCGCGGGCCCGCTCGGCCAGGGCGAGGGCCTCGTCGGTCCGGCCCTGGGACCGGGCCACGAGCGCGGCGTTCCAGTAGATGTCCCGCTGGGCCGTCCGGCCGCCTCGGTCGTCGGCGATCCTGGTGAGGCGGTCGGCCAGGAGGCGCGCCCTGGCCAGGTCGCCGCGGGTGCGGTAGCAGTCGACCAGGGCGGCCCCGAGCTGGAGGTGGTCGTCGGTGGCGTCCAGGCCGAGCCGGTCGAGCCGGCGCAGTGCGCGCTCGCCGGTCTCGACGCTCAGGACCTGGTCGCCGAGCGCGTGGTGGCAGCGGCACAGGGCCGTGGCCAGCAGGCTCCACTCCGCCGATCCGGCCACGCACGAGGGGTCCTCGTACAGCAGGGTGAAGGCCTGGACGGCGGCTTCGAGGCGGCCGAGCCGCTCCAGCGCGAGCGCCTGGCCCAGGCGGACCCGGCGCACCAGGGCGTCCGGCAGGACGGGCGCGGAGGCGAGGACCTCGCTGAAGGCCTGGAGCGCCTCGCCGTGGGCGCCGTTGTGCAAGGAGAGGTCGGCGAAGGCGGCCTTGAGCTCCAGCTCGCGGGTGCGGGTGTCGTCCTGACCGGTGAGCAGATAACCGGGGGTGCAGCCGAGGCGCTCGGCGAGCAGGGCCACGACCGCCGCGGAGGGTGTCCGCTTGCCGGACTCGATCAGCGAGACGTAGCTCACCGAGACGTCGTCGCTGGCGAGGTCCTGCTGTTTCAGACCGCGAGCGCGACGCAGCTCGCGCAGCCGTCGGCCGGTGCCTTCACCGTCTTCGGCGGTGCTGTCCACAATGTCTCCTCGGGGCCTGCTGCGGGTGCCTGCCGCGTACCGTCGGCGGGTGCTGCCGCTGGGTGCTGCTGCTGGGTGGTACCGGGTCGGCGAGATTTTACAGGAAGTTTGACAATTGTCTCCATCTCGGGTGAAGGAAGTCACATCTTCGGTGCTCCCGCCGCCGGGCCACGGCGACTTCAGGTTGTCCGACTCCGCTTGTCGCGATCTCTTCCGGCCTTGACTATGGTCACGCCGAGTGACGGCAGCGGGACGACTGCCTGCGGGTGCGAGACAGGAGTGGGGCATGTTCCGACCGAATGGGCGTGCGGCCTTCTTCGACCTGACCCATCCGCGGCGCTCGGCACATGAGGACATGGCGCTGCGGGACGCGCTGGCGGGCCACCGGGCCGAGGGCGACCTCGTCGTCCTGGTCGTGGAGGCCGGCCGGCCGGTACCGGAGCAGCTGTCCGCCGGGGGGACCCTGCTGCGGCTGCCCCCCTCCGCCACCCGCGACCTGGACACGTGCACGTCGGTCGTCGAGGCGATGACCCGGCTGTGCATCGATCCGGCCAGCTGTTTCGGCTACGGGGACCCGTGCGCCGGGACCGGGCTGCTCAGTGTCGTCGGGAACCCGCGCGTCATCGCCTGCAGCGCGGACAGCAGCAGGCTCGCCCAGGAGCGGGGCTGGCCCGTCATCGCGCCGCCGTCCGCCGTGTAGCGCCGGGCCCGGATGCCATCGGTCCGCACGAGCCGCGCGCCACCGCCCGCCACCGACCCACGGACCAAGGGAAGTCGTCATGTATGTGCAGCCGCCCGCCGCCCCTTCGCCGCGCCTCCGTGTCGACCTGCTCACCAAGGAGTTCCCTCCGTACATCTACGGAGGCGCCGGTGTGCACGTCGCGGAACTCGCGAAGGAGCTGCGCGCCCTGGTCGATCTGCGGGTGCGCTGCTTCGGTGCGCCGCGCGACGAACGGCACGTGAGCGCCTACGCGGAGCGCGAGCTGCCGGGAGAGCAGAACCCCGCTCTGCGCACCCTCGGCGTGAACGTCGAGATGGCCGCGGCCTGCGCCGGGGCGGACCTGGTCCACAGCCACACCTGGTACGCCAACGCGGCGGGCCGGCTCGCGCAGACGCTGTACGGCATCCCCCATGTCGCCACCGCCCACAGCCTGGAGCCGCTGCGCCCCTGGAAGGCCGAACAGCTGGGCGGCGGCTACGCGTTGTCGTCCCTGGTGGAGCGGTCGGCGCTGGAGAGCGCGGACGCGCTGATCGCCGTGTCGCACGGCATGCGCGAGGACATCCTGCGCGTGTACCCCGAGGTGGATCCCCACCGGGTGCACGTGGTGCACAACGGCATCGACACCCGGGCGTACCGGCCCGACCACGGCACCGCGGCACTGGAGCGGTACGGGGTCGACCCCGACCGGCCCCTCGTCCTGTTCGTCGGCCGCGTCACCCGCCAGAAGGGGCTGCCCCAACTGCTGCGCGCCGCCTTCGCGTTCGACCCCCGCGCCCAGCTCGTGCTCTGCTGCGGGCAGCCGGACACCCCCGAGATCGCGGCCGAGACCGCGGCGCTCGTCGACGAGCTGCGCCGGGTGCGGGACGGGGTCGTACGGATCGACGGCATGCTCGACCGGACCTCCCTGCTGCAGTTCCTCACCCATGCGTCCGTCTTCGTCTGCCCGTCCCTCTACGAACCGATGGGCATCGTCAATCTGGAGGCCATGGCCTGCGGGACGGCGGTGGTGGCCACCGCGACGGGCGGCATCCCGGAGGTGGTGGCGGACGGCGGGACGGGGCTGCTGGTCCCCGTCGAGCAGGAACAGGACGGCAGCGGCACGCCCCTGGACCCCCGGCACTTCGCCGCCGACCTCGCGGCCGCGGTGAACCGGCTCCTCGCCGACCCGGACCACGCCGCCCGGCTCGGCGCGGCCGGTCTCGCGCGGGCGCGCACGGAGTTCGGCTGGGACGTCGCGGCGCAGCGGACACAGGCCGTCTACGACTCCGTGCTGGAGCGTCGCGGCGACGGCCCGCGCCCCGACCTCTTGATGTCTGTGTGATCGCGTTGACCGCACCACCACTGCCGCCATTACCTTCGCAGACATGTCTCACACGACTTCCGTACGAGATGTAGAAGGCGTCCCGGTTGGTTCGGAATCGATGCCGGCCCCGCATTCCGAGGGCAGGGCAGAAGAACCCGCGAAGTTCGCTGTCTCGTCCGCGGAACCCTCCCCGAAAAGCGGAGCCCGGGTCACGACTCTGGAGCTCTTCTTCGACCTGGCCTTCGTCTTCAACTTCACACAACTCGCCCGGGTGCTCAGCCGGGACATGACGCCGCGCGGCGTCGGCCAGGTACTGCTGATCTTCTGGCTCCTGTGGTGGATGTACGGCGGGTACGCGTGGCTGACCAACCACCTTCCGCCGCACCGCCGTCACCACCGGGTGCTGCTGCTGCTGGGCATGGCGTCGTTCCTGGTCATCGGTCTGGCCACGCCCAACGCCTTCCACGGCAACGGCGTGGCGTTCGGCATCGGCTACCTGGTGATCGTCTCCGTGCACGCCGCCCTCTTCGCCTTCGGCGGCCCGGGAGCCGCCCGCAACATGCTGCGGATCGCCCCGTTCCACACGGTGGGCGCCGCCCTCATCATCTGCGCGGGCTTTCTCGACGGCTGGATCGTCTACGCCCTGTGGATCACGGCCGTCGGACTCGAGGTCATCGCGCCCGTGGTGACCGGCGTATCGGGCTTCGAGCTCAAGCCGGGCCACTTCGTGGAGCGGCACGGACTGCTGATGATCATCGCGCTCGGCGACTCGTTCCTCGCGCTCGGCATCGGCACCGACGGTGGCCAGACCCCGCCGTCCGTGGTGACCACCGCCGTACTCATCTTCGTCATCCCGGCCGGTCTGTGGTGGGTGTACTTCGACGAGTCGGAGAAGGCCTACCGTGCCGAACTCGCGTTGGAGCGCCAAGAGGCGGTGCCCCGTTCGCGCTTGGCGCTGGCCGCCTTCTTCTACGCGCACGTCCCGATGCTGCTGGGGCTGATCCTCATCGCCGCGGCCGTCAAGAAGACCATCGTGCACCCCTACGATCCGCTGGGCCTGGCCCCTTCCGTCGCGCTGGCCGGCGGTGTCGCGCTGTATCTCGGCGGCATCGCCTGGTTCCACGGAATTCTGAAGATCGGCCCGCAACGTTTCCACTTCACCGCCGCGTTCCTCGCCGTACTGGCCATTCCGGTGGGCCATATGAAATCCGCGGTGGCCGAAGTCGTCCTGCTCGGTGTCCTCATCGGCGCCGCCCTGCTCAGCGATCATCGCTGGACCAAGAAAATGGCACATCTCTACCACTGAAAAGGAAGTACACGCCGTGAGTTCCGTGGCCGACCGCCTGGACATCGTCGAGACGTGTACCCGCATGGGCTGGTACATCGACCAGCGCGAATGGGGGTCGCTGGACGGTGTCTTCAGCGACGAGATCATGCTCGACTACACCAGCCTCAACGGCGGTGAGCCGGGCCCCGTGTCCAGGAAGGACCTGATCAGCGCCTGGTCGGGGCTGCTCGGCCAGTTCGCCGCCACCCAGCACCTGCTCAGCAACTTCCTGGTCGACGTGGACGGCGACCGCGCGGTGGCGACCGCGATGTTCCAGGCCACGCACCGCATGCCCAACGAGCACGGCGGACCGCTGTGGACGCTCGCCGGCACGTACCGCATCGGCCTGGAGCGGACGGCGGAAGGCTGGCGCATCGACGGCATCGTGATGACGGCCACCTGGGCCGACGGCAACCAGCATCTGTTCGCCCGCGCCGCGCAGGCTCAGTCCGACAATTCCTGAGCGGCGACTTCGAGGAGAGTCCATGAGCAACGCCACGGAAGAGACCAGGAAAGTCGCTCAACGGTGGTTCGACGCACTGACATCGGGCGACTTCGACACCGCCGTCGACACGCTCGCCGAGGACGTCGAGTGGATCAATTACATTCCTGTCCCCAGTTACAACGACGACATGAAGTGGATAGGCACCCACCGCGGCCGGGACGCCGTCCTCGCCACGCTGAAGATATTCCACGACGCGGTGGACGTGCGGGGCGAGAAACTGGTGAACCTGGTGGTCGACGGGTGTGAGGCCGCGGGCGTCGTCCATGAACTGTCCAGCGTGCGGGCCACCGGCGCCACGTTCGAGATCGAATTCGTCCAATGGCTCACGGTCCGCGACGGCCGGATCGTCCGCTGGAAGTCCTACACGGACCCGTCTCCCATCATCCGTGCCCTGCGCGACGACAGTGCCCTGCAATCCGGGCACGTGGCCGTCTGACGTCCTCTGACGTCCAGGGACACTCCCTTCACACTTGTTGCCCACAGAGGAGTTCGCACAGTGAATCCGGTACGCCCCCGGACCGCGCTGGTCACCGGCGCGAACCGCGGAATCGGTCTGGAGACCTGCCGTCAGCTGGACCGCGCCGGCCTCGACGTCGTCCTGGGCGCCCGTGACCTCACCCGCGGCACCGCGGCCGCCAAGGCGCTGAGTGGTGCCCGGACACGGGCGGTGGAGCTCGACGTCACCGATGCCGACAGCGTCCGTCGCTGCGCGCAGCGGCTGACATCCGACGGGGTCGAGGTCGACGTCCTGGTCAACAACGCCGGCATCTACCCGACCACCGGGTTCTTCTCCCTCGACGAGAAAACGCTGCGCGAGGCCCTCGACGTCCACCTGATGGGCGCCTTCCACCTGTGTCAGGCCTTCGTGCCCGCGATGGTGCGGCGCGGCTTCGGCCGCGTCGTGAACGTCTCCTCGGGGGGCGGCGCCCTCACCGACAGCGTGCCCTCACCCGCCGCCTACGGGATCTCGAAAGCGGCGCTCAACGCCCTGACCCTGGTGGTCGCCGCCGCAGTGCCCGACACGGTCAAGGTCAACGCCGTCTGTCCCGGCTGGGTCCGCACCGACATGGGCGGGAGCGCCGCCCCGACCAGCGTCGAGGACGGCGCCGACACCGTGGCCTGGCTCGCGCGGCTGCCCGACTCCGGACCCACGGGCGGCTTCTTCCGCAACCGCCGCCGGATCGACTGGTGAGCCTGTCCTCGGAGTTCAGATAGTAGAGGGCTCCTTTTTGGTACCGCTTGCGGCCTTCTCTCATGATGTTCGGTAATCGCCGCATCGGACCGATCCCGGCGAACCTTCCACCGACCCCAGGGAGTTCCCGTGCTTTTCTACGTCCAGATGAAGTGGAACCACGAGGGCCGCATTTCGCTCGACGAGCTGTGGGAGCTGGAGCAGGACGAGGCCGAGCACGCGCAGGAAACCGTCGACTCGGGCTTCTGCGTCGGCATCTGGAAAGTCGCGGCACAAAAGCGCGTCATAGCCATCATCGACTCTCCGGATGCCGAGGAACTCGACCGAACCGCTCTCGGCCGGCTGCCGATGCGCGAGTACCTGGAATTCGAAAAGGTCTGGCCCCTGCGCGATTACGTCGGTTTCGCCGACGACGTCAAGCAGCGCTACAAGGTCTGAGGCCCGACGCCACCCGTTCGCGTATCCCCACACCTCCGGGAGAAGACACATGCGCCGCATCATCCTTTCGCTGGCGTCGGCGGCCCTGCTGCTCACCGGCTGCTCGGGGGCCGACAACGAGCCCGCGTCCTCGCGGGCGTCGGTCACGGCACCGGCCGCGACGGTGCAGCGGGCCGTGGGCGAACCGGGCAGCTCCGCGAAGAACCCGGTGGCACAGCGCTACGTCGACGCCGTGGCAGCCGAGGACGTCGACGCTCTCGCCGCCGCCTTCCACGAGGACGCCGTCCTCCATGAGCCCGGCCGGACATTCCGCGGCCGCGACGCGATCCGGGCGTGGGCCGCCGACGAAGTCATCGGCGGCCGGCTGACGGTGCTGGACACCACCCCGAAGCGGGGCGGCACCACGCTGCTCCTGCGCTTCGCACACAAGGGGGAGAGCGGCGACGGCTTCCGGGCCACCTACGAGTTCACCGAGCGGGCCGGTCTCATCGGGCAGCTCGACCTCGCATACGCCTGATGAACCGCCCGCCCCTCCTCCCAACCAAGGACGCCTACCATGAGTGACCTCGCAACGCCGGGCGGCCGGCCCGGCAGCCGGTTCGCACTCGCCGCCCTCGGCCTCGGCTCCTTCGTCGTCGGGACCGCCGAGCTCGTCGTCGTCGGCGTGCTGAACCTGATCGCCGACGACCTCGAGGTCTCCGCCGGGACTGCCGGTCTCCTCGTCACCGCCTACGCGCTCGGCATCGCCGTGGGCGGGCCGCTCCTGACCGCGCTGACCATGCGACTGTCACGGCGCACCGTCCTCCTGCTGGCGCTCACCGTTTTCGTCGCGGGCAACGTCGTCGCCGTCCTCAGCGGCGTCTTCGGGTTGTTGTTCGCCGCGCGGGCCCTCTGCGGCGCGCTGCACGGACTGTTCGTCGGCGCCGCCACCTCCGTGGCCACCGGCCTGGTTCCGGCGGACCGCCGCGGCCAAGCCGTGAGCCTGGTCTTCGGCGGCATCTCCGTGGCCACCGTGCTCGGTGTCCCGGTCGGGACCCTGGTCGGGCAGAGCCTCGGCTGGCAGGTGACGTTCCTCTGTGTCATCGGGCTGGGCGTGCTCGCCCTGGCGACCGTGGTGCTCACCGTTCCCCGTGCGAGCGGTCCGAGCACCGAGAACCTGAGTGCCCAGGCCCGCCACGCCTTCGCACCCCGTGTGCTGGCCATGCTGGCGGCCTATCTGCTGCTGATGGGGTCCCAGTTCGTCGCCTTCACCTATCTGACGCCGTACGTGGAGGACGTCACCGGCATTCCGGCCGGGGCCGTCAGCGCCTTCCTGTTGATCTTCGGTGTCTGCAGTGCCGTCGGCACCTTCGGCGGCGGCCGGTTCGCCGACCGGAACGCCTCCCGCACCCTGCTGATCGGCAACCTTGTGCTGATCGCCGCGCTGGGTGCCCTCTATGTGTTCGGCGACAACGCCGTCCTGGCCGGTCTCATCCTCGCCGTCTGGGGTCTGGTGGGCTTCGGCGTGACGCCCTCCCTCCAACTGCGGGTGATCTCCCTGGCCGGTGAGGGCCGGGACCTCGCGGCCACGCTGGGGGCGTCGGCGGCCAATGCCGGCATCGCGCTGGGAGCCGCGCTGGGCGGCTGGGCGCTCTCCGCGCACGGCGCGGACGACGTACCCCTGGTCGCCATGATCGCCCTGGTCGTCGCGCTCCCGGTGGTATGGGCCACACGCTTCCTGACCGTACCGCCCCCGGCCGGCTCCGCTGCGCGGACGCCGCCGCAGGAGCCGGAGCGGGCGCACCCCTCGGGCGGACTCATCGGCACGACCCGCTGACGGCCCCCTCGGGCGCCGCGCCCGGCCCCTCCTGTCTCCCCCTCCCCCGCGACCCCTGACCAGCCCCCTTCTCCTCCCGTTTCTTCTCCCTTCTCCCCGCGAAAGCGAGAGCACTGATGACCACTGAGGCTTCCCCGTCGGCGGCAGAGCAGAACATGGCCCTGGTCGACCGGTTCTTCGAGACCTACGCCGCGTACGACCTGGAGACCATGCGCAAGGAGATCCTCGCGCCCGACGTGCGGTGGCACATCCCGGGCAGGCACCCGCTGGCCGGCACCCATGAGGGCGTCGACGAGGTGATCGCCTTCTTCGACCGGCTCGGCAGCGCCGGCTTCAAGGCGGACCGCATCTACTTCGGTGCCGACGACCACCACGTGGTCGACGTGCACCGGGGGTGGAGCGAACTCGGCGACGGCCACGACATCGACATGACCTGGGTCCTGCTCTGGCGCATCGCGGACGGCCGAGTCGTCGAAGCCACCAACTTCGCCCAGGACCAGGCGGGCGCCGACACCTTCTTCCACCACGCCTTCCGCCTGGCGCCCGTGTCGCAGCGCCTGGCCTGAGGCACCCACACATCACGGAGGCACCGCAGACATGGACACACAGCGCACCCGTAAGGTGCTGGAGGAGTGGTTCGCGGCGATCGGCCGGGGCGACTTCGACCACGTCCTGACCACGCTCTCGCCCGCCGTCGTCTTCGAACTGCCGAAGGACGAATGGAACTCGGTCATCGACTACCTGGGCGAGCATGTCGGCCGCGACGCGGTCGCCGAAGCGTTCCGCGTCCGGGGCGAGACGACGCAGGTCGTCGAGTACGAGCTGCGCGAGCTCGTGGCCGAGGGGGCGGTGGCGTACGCGCGCGTCTTCACGAAGGCCTTCCACACGCGGACGAAGGTGCCCTTCGAGATCGAGGACAGCCACCGTCTCGAACTCGACGAGCAGGGGCAGATCGTTCGCTGGAAGGTCTACTTCGATCCCGCAGGTGAGGTCGCCGCGTTCAAGGCGGACCTCGACGAGCGGCTGCTGTCGGCGGTCGAGCGCCAGGACGGTCCCGCGGTGCGGCGGCTCCTCGGCGACGGGGCCGACCCCGACCGCCGGGACCCCGGCTCGGGTCTGACGACCTTGCAGGCGGCCGCCGGGATCGGTGCCTCCGGGATCGTGCGCGAGCTGATCGCGGCCGGCGCCGACGTGTTCACCACCGACAGCCGCGCGGGCGCCACCGCCCTCCACAAGGCTGTCCAGGGTGGTGACCTGGAAACCGTACGGGTGCTGGTGGAGGCGGGTGCGTTCGTGGACGCGGTCGCCGCGACCACCGGACACACCCCGCTGATGGACGCGCTCTGGTACAAGTGGCCCGCTGTCGTGGGCCATCTGCTCGACGCGGGGGCGGGCCTGGGGCTCTCCACCCACTACGGCTTCTCGATGCGCGAGCACTTCGAGTACGAGCTGAACGTCAACACGCGCGGCAAGGAGCAGTTGCTGGAAGCCGAGCGGCTGCTGAAAGAACGGACCGCGCACGACGAGTCGGAAGCGGCCGAGCAGCGGCTCATGGCCGCGGTCACGCGGGGCGATCTCACCGCCGTCCGGGCGGAGTTGCGCGGCGGGGCGCAGGTGGACCGTCGCTTCCCGGTCGTCAACGGATTCAACGACGCCCATACCCCCCTGCTGGTCGCCAGCCGGGACGGCCACACGGACATCGTGAGCGAGTTGCTCGCGGCCGGCGCCGACGTGAACGCCGTCGAACCGACCTTCGGTGCGGTACCGCTGCACAAGGCGGTCTACAACGGCCACGCCGACATCACCGGCCTGCTCGTCCGGGCCCCGGGGATCGACCTGGACCACCAGGGCGCGACCAACGGCTACGCGCCCCTGCACGACGCGCTGTGGCACGGCTACGAGGATTGCGCACGCGTGCTGATAGCCGCCGGTGCCCGCACCGATCTGCGCGGCCACGACGGCAAGTCGCCCCACGACATCGCCGTCGCGACCTTCGGTGCCGGGCACCCCTTGGCCCTGGAGCTCGCCCGGGAGAGCTGACGCACCGTCTCCGCCCACCGCTGACCCGGGTGGCCGAAGGACCCGCTCATACGGGTCCTTCGGCCACCCGTTTCCGTCCCTCCCTACGGCCGACCCCAGATCGGAGCACCATGTCCTCTCACCCCTCATCGGCAGTCCCGGACAGCGAGGGGCGTTCGGCGCCGCTCGACGGCCGGGTCGCCGTCATCACCGGCGCCTCCGGCGGCATCGGCGCCGCGGTCGCCCACCGCCTGGCGCAAGACGGCGCCGCGGTCGCCCTGCTGGCCCGCCGACAGAGTGCGGTCGAGGCCGTCGCCAAGGAGATCACCGCCGCGGGCGGCGTCGCGCTGGCCCTGGTCGGCGATGTGACGGCCGCCGAGGACCTCGCCGACGCCGCCCGCCGCACCGGCCAGGAGCTGGGCACCCCCGATCTGTTGGTCAACAACGCGGGGGTCATGCACGCCTCACCACTGGCGGACCGCCGGTTCGACCAGTGGCGGGACATGCTGGACACCAACGTCCTCGGTGTCCTGAACACCACCGCGGCGTTTCTCCCGGCGCTGGTCTCGGCCTCCGCCGCCGGACGCACGACGGACATCGTCAACGTGTCGTCCATCGCGGGCACCACGATGTTCGCCCCTGGCTATGCCGTGTACAACGCCTCCAAAGCCGCTGTGAGCGCGATCTCCACGACGCTCCGCGCGGAACTGCTGGAGCACCGCATCAGGGTCACCGACCTGCGGCCGGGACTGGCCTCCACCGACGTCGGCCGACACCTGCCGCAGGACGTGGTCGACCGTCTGCACACCGAGCACCGGGCCCTGCGCCCCGCGGAGGTCGCCGATGTGATCGCCTACGTCGCCGCGCGGCCGGGCCATCTCGCAATGCCCTCACTCGTGGTCGCGCCGTTGACTCAGTGACGCCGCTCGACCGCCCCACCGTGTCCTCCCCCTCGACATGGACACAGAAAGCCGAGGAACCCCATGGCACTTGACCCATCCGCCCGCACCGGACCCTCGTCTCCCGGTGCGGCGTCCGCGGACCCTGACGCCGTGCCACCGGACAACCGCGAAGGTCGGCACCGAGGCGCGCTGGTCCTGCTCTCCGCCGCCCTCGCGCTCGACGTGAGCGGTGTGGCCGTCATCAACTCCGCGCTGCCGGCGATCGGCGCACGCTTCGACGCCTCGGGCAGCACGCTCCAGTGGGCCATGACCGCGTACGCCATCACCTTCGCAGGTGTCCTGCTGCTCGGTGGCCGGGCGGCCGACATCATCGGACGCCGCCGGATCTTCGCGCTGGGGGTGGCACTGTTCGCCGTGGCGTCGTTGGCGGCCGCCCTCGCGCCGGCCCTGCCCGTGCTGATCGCCGCCCGCGCGCTGCAGGGTGTGGGAGCCGCGCTGTCCGGCCCGGCGTCGCTGGCCATGCTCAGCCAGATCTTCCCGGCGGGCCCCCGGCGCAACCGGGCCCTGGCGGTGTACGCGGCGACGGGGGCGAGCAGTTTCAGCGCCGGTCTCATCGCCGGTGGCGTGCTCACCGATCTGTTCGGGTGGCGCTCGGTCTTCGTCGTCAGTGTCGTGGCGAGCGCGCTGGTGCTCGTTCCGGTACGGCTGTTGCTGCCCGCAAGCACCCCGCAGCGCAGCTCGCTGGACCTGCCCGGGGCGCTCCTGGTCACCGTGGGCCTGGCGTTCCTCGTGTACGGCGTCACCAGCGGCAGCGATCACGGCTGGGCACAGGCGCAGACGGTGCTGGCCCTGGTCCTGGCGCTCACCGCGCTGGCCGGTTTCGTTCTGCGTGAACTGCGGGCGCGAGACCCGCTGCTGCCGTTGCAGATCTTCCGCAGCAACCCGGTCAAGGCCGCGACGATGACGGGCGCGGCGTACTACACGGGCGTGAGCGGGCTGCTCTTCTTCGCGCCGCTGTACATGCAGGACGTGCTTGGCTACTCACCGTTCCAGTCGTCCCTCGCGGTGGTCCCCATGGGGCTCATCGTGATCGTCAGCTCGCATGTCACGGGGCGGTTCATCACCCCCGCCCACTACAAGCGGCTCATGGCGGCGAGTCTCGTACTGATCGGCGCCGGGGTCGCCCTGTGGGCGCTGACGCCGCAGGACGGCTCGTACGGGGTGAACATGCTGCCCGGGATCGCGGTCATGAGCGTGGGCCAGGGCATCGGGTTCGGGGCGATGACGTCCGCCACCCTGGAAGGCCTGCCCGCGCACCGGCACGGTGTCGCGGGTGCGGTGAACGTGACCGCGCAGCAGGTGGGCAGCAGCGTCGGCGTGGCGGTCCTGGTCGCCGTCGCCACGGCTGCCGACAGCGGTGACGGGACAGGGGGGCGGCTCGCCGGCTTTCACGCCGGTTATCTGGCCGCCGCCGCCGTCTGTGTGCTGACGGCGCTGCTCGTGCTCGCCCTGCGTTTCCCGGAGGCGGCGCAGGACGGCGCGGAGGACGGGACGGCGCTGCACGGCTGACGCGGCACCGTCGGCGGGCAGGCCACCCGGACCGGGTGGCCTGCCCGCTGCCCGATGACGGGACTCACCGGCGCGGCGCGCTCTCCTCAGCGATGCGGACCTGCGGTTCCAGGGGCATCGGTGCGGCGCGCCGGCTGCCGGACAGCGCCGTCAACCGCTGCGCCAGCGGTTCCATGAACCGGGCCGCCGGCGGTCCGAGGACGACCAGCAGGAGCACGTAGGCCGTGGCGAAAGAGCCGAGGGCGGGGTCCATTCCGGAGGAGACCGCGAGCCCCGCGATCACGATGGAGAACTCGCCGCGTGCGACCAGCGCACCGCCGGCCCGCCACCTGCCCCGCGTACCGATCCCGGCCCGCCGCGCCGCCCAGTAGCCCGTGGCCACCTTGGTCGCCGCCGTCACCACAACCAGCACGAGGGCCGGCAACAACACGGGCGGGATGGTGGCGGGGTCGGTGTTCAGGCCGAAGAAGACGAAGAACACGGCGGCGAACAGATCCCGTAGCGGCATCAGCACGTGGTGGGTGTGCTCGGCGACCTCGCCGGACAGCGCGATGCCGACCAGAAAGGCGCCCACCGCCGCCGAGACCTGCAGACGCTGGGCGATCCCCGCCACGAGGAGCGTGGTGCCGAGGACCACGAGCAGCAGCTTCTCGGGGTCGTCGCTGGCAAGGAAACGGGAGATGACCCGCCCGTAGCGCACCGCGGCGAGCAGCACGAGACCGACGGCGGCCAGGGCGACGGCCAGCGTGAGGCTGCCCGCCAGCAGGCCGGAGCCGGCCAGCACCGCGGTCAGGATCGGCAGGTACAGGGCCATCGCCAGGTCCTCGAGCACGAGGATGCTGAGGATGACCGGGCTCTCCCGGTTGCCGAGCCGTCCCAGGTCGCCGAGGACCTTCGCGATGACCCCGGAGGAGGAGACCCAGGTGACGCCGGCGAGGACCACGGCGGCCACCGGGCCCCAGCCGAGCAGCAGCGCCGCGGCGGCGCCGGGGACCGCGTTGAGCAGGAAGTCGACCCCGCCCGCCGGGGCGTGGGTCTTGAGGTGGCCGACCAGGTCGGCGGCCGTGTACTCCAGGCCCAGCATCAGGAGCAGCAGCACGACCCCGATCTCGGCGCCGACCTCGATGAACTCCTCGCTGCCGCCCAGCGGGACGATGCCGCCCGCGCCGAACAGCAGCCCTGCCATCAGGTAGAGCGGGATCGGCGAGAAGCGGCAGCGCACGGCGAACCGGCCGAGCAGGCCGAGGGCCAGGACGATGGCGCCGAACTCGATCAGGAAGACCGCGGAGTGCACGTGATCAGCCCCGTTCGAGGATCTCGTGGGCGCCGTCCACGCCCTCCCGGGTGCCGATGACGATCACGACGTCGCCTCCGTGCAGCCGGAACTCGGGGCCGGGCGAGGGGACGGCGTGGGAGCGGCGCATGACGGCGACGATGGAGGCGCCGGTGTCGGTGCGCATCCGCGTCTCCCCCAGGGTGCGCCCGTTCCAGTACGAGGTGCCGGTGATGGTGATCTGCTCGGCCAGCAGCCCGAAGTCGCTGGTGTGCAGCAGGTTCGGGCTGTTGCGGCCGGGCAGCAGGGCGTCGGCGAGGGAGAGTGCCTCGGCGCCGGTCAGTTGCAGGGACAGGCCGCAGGAGTCCGGGTCGTCGTCGTGGTGCACGTTCAGCGTGCGTTTGGTGTCCCGGTGGGCGATCACCGACAGGGTGTCGTGCCGGCGGGTCGTGAGCTCGTACTGCACCCCGATACCGGGCAACGGGGTGGTCCTCAGGCGGGGAGCGGGCATCGTGTCTCCTTGGGTGAGCCGCGTCATTGCTTGCGGAACCACACGCCGCCCAGCGGCGGCAGGGTCACCCGCGCGCGGGCCGGCAGGCCCTGGTGGGGTTCGGGGACGGCGCGCACGGGCCCGGGGTTGGTGACCCCGGAGCCGCCGTAGCGTGCCGCGTCCGTGGTGAGCACCTCGCTGTAGTCGCCGGCCTCGGGCATGGCCAGGCAGAAGTCCCGGCGGACCGTGGGCTGGAAGTTGAAGACGCAGACCAGTGACTCGCCGCCCTCGCCACGGCGCACGAAGGAGTAGACGTTCTCCTCGGCGGCGTCCGCGTCGATCCAGCAGAAGCCCGCCGGGTCACTGTCGAGGCTCCACAGCGCGGGATCGGCGAGATAGCCGCGGTTGAGGTCGCGCACCAGGTCGCGCACGGCCGCGTGGGCGCCGTGCCGCAGCAGGGACCAGTCCGGGCCGCGTTCGTGGGACCACTCGGTGTCCTGGGCGAACTCCTGTCCCATGAAAAGGAGTTGCTTGCCGGGGAAGGCCCACATGAAGGCGAGGTAGGCACGGAGGTTGGCGAGCTGCTGCCAGCGGTCGCCGGGCATCTTCGTCAGCAGCGACCCCTTGCCGTGCACCACCTCGTCGTGGCTGATCGGCAGGGTGTGGTGCTCCGCGTAGGCGTACACCATCGGGAACGTCATGGCGTGGTGGTGGTACTGGCGGTGCACCGGGTCCTGGGCCATGTACGACAGCGAGTCGTGCATCCAGCCCATGTTCCACTTCAGGGCGAAGCCGAGACCGCCGAGGTCGGTGCGGCGGGTGACGCCGTCCCAGGCCGTGGACTCCTCGGCGATGGTCACCGCTCCGGGGCAGCGCCGGGGCACCGTGGCGTTCACCTCCTGGAGGAACTCCACCGCCTCCAGGTTCTCGCGGCCGCCGTACACGTTCGGCAGCCAGCCGCCCTCGGGGCGCGAGTAGTCCAGGTAGAGCATGGAGGCCACCGCGTCGACGCGCAGGCCGTCGACGTGGAACTCCTCGCACCAGTACACCGCGTTGGCGACGAGGAAGTTGCGCACCTCGGCCCGGCCGTGGTCGAAGACGAGGGTCCCCCAGTCGGGGTGTTCGCCGCGCCGCGGGTCCGGGTGCTCGTACAGCGCGGTGCCGTCGAAGCGGGCCAGGGCCCAGTCGTCCTTGGGGAAGTGGGCCGGGACCCAGTCGACGATGACGCCGATCCCGGCCCGGTGCAGCGCGTCGACCAGGGCCCGGAAGTCGTCGGGGGTGCCCAGGCCCGCCGCCGGGGCGTAGTAGGAGGAGACCTGGTAGCCCCACGAGCCGCCGAAGGGGTGCTGCGCCACCGGCATGAACTCGACGTGGGTGAAGCCCAGCGCCTTGACGTAGGCGGGCAGTTCGGCGGCGAGACCGCGGTAGTCGAGGCCGGGCCGCCAGGACGCCGGGTGCACCTCGTAGACGCTCATGGCGGAGCGGTCCACGGGGCGTTCGCCGCGCCGGGCCATCCAGGCGTCGTCGCTCCAGGTGTGGCGGGAGCGGAAGACGCGGGAGGCCGTGCCGGGCGCCACCTCCGCCGAGGTGGCCAGGGGGTCCGCCTTCTGGATCCAGCGGCCGTCCGGGGTGGCGATCTCGTACTTGTACCGGCAGCCTTCCCCGACGCCGGGGACGAACAGCTCCCACACCCCGCAGGCGCCGAGCGAGCGCATCGGGTGGGCCCGGCCGTCCCAGTGGTTGAAGTCGCCGACCAGGCGCACGGCGCGGGCGTTCGGCGCCCAGACCGCGAAGGCCACACCGGCCACCGGGCCCCAGCCCGACTCGTGCGCGCACACCCGGGCCCCGAGCACCCGCCACAGCTGCTCGTGCCGGCCCTCGCGGATCAGGTGCAGGTCGAGTTCGCCGAGGGTCGGCAGGAAGCGGTAGGGGTCGTCCTGGTCGTGCAGGGTGCTCCCGTAGCGGACGCGGACCCGGTAGTCGGGCACGGCCGTGCCCGGCAGGCGGCCCACGAAGACGCCCTCGCCCTCGTGCGCGAGCTCCGTCAGCGGCTCGCCGGCGGGTGCGGTCAGCCACACCTGGTCGGCGAGCGGCCGCAGCACCCGCACGGTCACCCCCTCGGCGGTGGGGTGCGGACCGAGCAGCGCGTGCGGATCGCTGAGCTCACCCGTGGTGAGCCGCTTGAGCTGGGTGGCGGGCAGGGCCGAGGGGCGCTGTGCGGTGGTCACGACTGCGAGGTCCCGTCCGTGAGTATGTGGGCCACCCGGTGCCGGGGGTCGAGGCGTACGTAGTTGTCGCGGCCCCAGCGGTAGGTCTCGCCCGACAGGGCGTCGCGCACCGTGAAGGTCTCCGAGCGTTCGACGCCGAGGGCCGGCAGGTCGAGGGTGACCGTCGCCTCGCGCGTCTCGTGCGGATCGAGGTTGAGCACCACCAGGACCCAGTCGCCCGTCGCGGACCGTTTGGAGAAGCAGGTCACCGCGTCGTTGTCGGTGCGGTGGAAGCGCAGGTTGCGCAGCCGGCGCAGGGCCGGGTGGGCCCGCCGGACGTCGTTGAGCGCCCGGATCAGCGGGGCCAGGGAGTCGCCTGCGCTCAGCGCGCCGGCCCAGTCGCGGGGGCGCAGCTGGTACTTCTCGGAGTCCAGGTACTCCTCGCTGCCGGGCCCCATCGGCACGTTCTCGTACAGCTCGTACCCGGCGTACATCCCCCACGCGGGGCCGGCCGTCGCCGCGAGCACGGCCCGCACGGCGAAGGCCGCCCGCCCGCCGTACTGGAGGTAGGCGTTGAGGATGTCCGGGGTGTTCACGAAGAGGTTGGGCCGCAGGTAGGCGGCGCTCTCCTCGCCGCCGAGACCGGCCAGTTCGGCGAGGTAGCCCTCCACCTCCTCCTTGGAGTTGCGCCAGGTGAAGTAGGTGTACGACTGGTGGAAGCCCACCCGTGCCAGGGCGTGCAGCATGGCCGGGCGGGTGAAGGCCTCGGCGAGGAAGAGCACGTCGGGGTCGCTCTCGCGCACCGCGCCGATCAGCCGCTCCCAGAAGGCGACGGGCTTGGTGTGCGGGTTGTCGACGCGGAAGATCCGTACGCCGTGGTCCATCCAGTGCCGCAGCACGCGCAGGACCTCGGTGTGCAGTCCGTCCGGGTCGGTGTCGAAGTCGAGGGGGTAGATGTCCTGGTACTTCTTCGGCGGGTTCTCGGCGTAGGCGATCGAGCCGTCGGGGCGGTGGGCGAACCACTCGGGGTGCTCGGTGACCCAGGGGTGGTCCGGCGAGCACTGCAGGGCGAGGTCGAGGGCGACCTCGAGGCCCAGTTCGCCGGCGCGCGCCACGAAGTGGTCGAAGTCCTCGATCGTGCCCAGCTCGGGGTGGACGGCGTCGTGGCCGCCGTCGGCCGAGCCGATCGCCCAGGGGGAGCCGGGGTCGTGCGGGCCCGCTTCGAGCGTGTTGCCCGCTCCCTTGCGGTGGGTGGTGCCGATCGGGTGGACCGGCGGGAGGTAGACCACGTCGAAGCCCATGTCCGCGACGGCCTCCAGGCGCTTGGCCGCGGTGCGCAGGGTGCCCGGCCGCGGGGGCTCGAGGACACCGTCGCGCAGGCGGGCGGGCTCGGCGCCCTCGGACCGGGGGAAGAACTCGTACCACGCGCCGTACAGGGCTCGTTCCCGGTCCACGCGCAGCGGCAGCTCCGGCGAGCGGGTGAGCAGTCTGCGCGGCGGGTGCGTGGTGAGCAGGTCGGTCACGGCGCCCGCGGTCGCGGCGGCGAGCCGCTCGTGCGCGTCGAGGCGCCGGTCGGTGAGCAGCCCGGCCGCTTCGGTGAGCCGCGCCGCCTCGCCCGCCGGGACCGTGCCCGCGGCCTCCTGGAGGAGCAACGCACCCTCCGCCAGCACCAGTTCGGTGTCGATCCCGGCCGGCACCTTGATCTCGGCGGTGTGCCGCCAGGTCGCCCAGGGGTCGGTCCAGGCCTCCACCCGGTAGGTCCAGTCGCCCTCCGCGGTGGCGCCGACCCACGCGGTGTAGCGGTCCGTGCCCGGGGCGAGCAGGCGCATCGGGACGAGGGCGCTCTCCCGGCCGCGGGGGTCGGTGAGCACGACTCCCGCGCCGACCACGTCGTGCCCCTCGCGGAAGACGGTGGCCGAGACGGCGAACTCCTCGCCGGGGACGGCGCGGGCAGGGGTGCGTCCGCCGGCTCCGTCGTCGATCTGTGGCGCCACGTCCACGATGGGGATGCGGCCCACACGTGCTTCGGCGGCCGGGCGCGTCGCGTCGCGCTGCATGGGCTTGCCCTCCATGGGGTTCGTCACTCCTGACGTGGTGCGGGCTGCTGGCCGGCCGGCGGCCGGATCAGCGTCGGATCGCGGTGGTGCCGTTGCTGACCTCGGAGATGATCCGGCGGTAGCCGGAGACCAGCGGGTGGTGCGGGTAGGCGGTGGAGAAGACCCGCTCCCCGGCGAGCCGCACCATCTCGGGTGCGTACGGCAGGACCGTGGTGACGCGGGTGTCGTAGGCGCTCTCCACCTCGCCGAGCAGCCGCTCGTCGACGGCGCCGTCGGGGGCCATGTTCACGGCGATGCTCAGGGCGCCGAACCCGAGCCGGCTCGCCAGGGCCGTGGTCTCCCGGGCACCGGCCAGGTCGAGGCGGTCGGCCCGGGTCACGACGACGAGCGCGTCCGAACTCGCCATCGCGGTCACGGTCTCGTTGTTGAACCCGGCGTGGGTGTCCAGGAGCAGCACGTCGAGGGCGAGGGTGTCGATGAGCCGGTCGAAGCCCTCGCGCAGCAGCCCGACGTCGTAGCCGCGGCCCATGATCTCGTTGACCCCGGTGCCCTGGCTCCTCGCCGGGACCAGGAAGAAGCCGTCGTGGCCGACGCTCTGGTCGACGGCGTACGCCGCGTCCTCGATCTCGCAGCGGCCGATGAGGTAGTCGGTGAGCGAGTGCCGCGCGGGGAGCGTCACGTCGCCGAACATCACGTCCAGCGCCGGCGTCTGGATGTCGGTGTCCACCAGAGCGACCCGCAGGTCCGAGGAGGCCAGCAGCAGCCCGAGGTTGGCGGTCGTGCTGGATTTGCCGGTGCCTCCCCGGTAGGAGTGCACGGTGATGATCTGCGACATGTTCTCCACCTGACGGTCTGTGGGGGACGGCGGTCCGGCCGGTGCGCGCTCAGTCGGCGGCTCCGGCCGGCGCCTGCCAGTGCACGGCCAGCATCGTGATGTCGTCGGACTGTTCGGCCTGGCCGACGAAGGCGCTGAGCGCGCCGTCCATGTGGTCGAGCAGTTCCTCGCCGCGCACGGAGGCCTCGGTCAGCTGCTCGACGAGGAGGTCCTCGCCGAAGAAGCGGCCGCTCTGCGACCGGGCCTCGGTGACCCCGTCCGTGTAGATGAAGAGCGTGTCCCCGGGACTGATCTGCGTGTAGCCCAGGGAGAAGGTGCAGTCGGGCATGACGCCGACGACCGGCCCGGTCGGCTGGAGCAGCACCGGCTCGGCGCCGCTGCCGCTCACCAGGACCGGCGGGTTGTGCCCGCCGTTGATGTAGACGAGGTTGCCGGTCAGCGGGTCCAGGACGCCGAAGAACATGGTGGCGAAGTAGCCCTGCTTGATGTGGTTGCGGGTCAGGTAGCTGTTGGTGCCGACGACCGCGTTGAGCAGCGGCGTCGCGCCGACGACGGGGATGGCCCTGGTGTGCTCGGCCTCGCCCATGAGGTCCGCCGCGATGAGGTTCTGCAGGCCGCTCTGTTCCGCGGTGTGCCGCAGCAGGGAGCGGATGAGCGCCATGAACAGGGCGGCGCCGACGCCCTTGTCGCACACGTCGGCGACGACGAGGGCGAGGCGGCGCCGGTTGACCAGTTCGAAGACGTCGTAGAAGTCCCCGGCGACGGTCCGCGCGGGACGGAAGCGCACCCGGATGTCCCAGCCGTCCGGGCTGGGCAGCGAGTCCGGCAGGAAGCCCAGCTGGATCTCCCGCCCTATCTCCAGTTCCCGCTCGTAGCTGAGGAGTTCGGCGTGGGCGGCGACCTCCTCCATGTTCCGGTTGAGTTCGGCGTGCTGATGGCAGTCCCGCAGCCGCGCCTCCACCAGGACGGGGTGGAACGGCGGGAGCAGGTAGTCCGAGCCCGCGCGCACATGGCCGTCGAGGAGGTGCAGATCGCGCTCCGCGTACGCCACCACGGCGGGCTGCTGGCCCTCGTCCGCCAGCCGCCTGGCCACCGACTTGACGGTGTGCGGCGACAGCGTCGCGCTGGCGAGCAGGGCGGTCACGGCGGGCATCCGGCCGGGCGAGGCGGCCAGGACCTCGCCCGGGGTACAGATGTGTGCCTCGGCCCCCACGGCGTCCAGCGCCCTGGAGAGCCCCGCCGGCACGGCCCGCCGCTCATCGAGTATCAGCACTCTCGTCTGCGCCATCTCCGCCTCGTCTACTCCGCCGCCGGCCGGCGCATCACCAGGGTGCTCACGTTGCGCCCCGCGACCAGCTCGTACTCGAAGACGTCCACCGCTGTGAACGCCAGGAAAACGCCCAGGCCACCGATCTGCCGTTCTTCGAGCGGCACGTCGCGCGCGGGCTCGCGCATGCCCTGGCGGGGGTCGAAGGCCGGGGCGTCGTCCTGGAAGCGGACCCAGACCTGGCCGGGGTCGATGCCGCCGTCGACGGTGATCGAGCCCGGCTCGCCGTGGTAGCCGTGCAGGACGATGTTGGTGGCCAGCTCGTCGGCGGCCAGGCGCAGCCGGTACAGCGAGCTCTCCGGCAGCCGGGCCCGCTCGCCCAGACCGAGGACGAAGCCCGCCACCGGCTCCAGCGATTCGATCGTCGCGGGCACACACAGGGCCCGCGCGTCACCGCACCCGGGCGCCTGCGCGACGCCCGCGGCCCCGCCGGCCGTGCCGGTCTCGAAGTCGAACGTCATCTCGGTCGGTCCCTTCAGGCGTCCACGAGATCGATGCTGTGGTCGAACCCGGCGAGCCGGATGGTCCGCGCCACCGGGTCGGAGGCGCCGACGACGGCGATGCGCACCCCGTCGCCCATCTTCTGGCGGGCGAAGACCAGGGAGCGCAGGCCCGCGCTGGAGAGGTAGCCCAGCTGCTCGGCGCGGATGACCAGTTCGACGGCGCCGGCGCCGGCCGCCCGGCCGACCGTGGCGTGGAACTCACCCGCCGTCGAGGCGTCCAGCTCGCCCTCCAGCTCGATGGTGGCGACCTTGTCGTTCATCCTGAGCCGCACGTCGAAAGCCATGGTGGTTCTCCTTCTGCGTCATGCGGTGGGTCGCGGGGCGGCACGCCCCACGAGGACGACCGCGGAGTGGGACCCCAGGTGGTAGCGCCCGGGGTGCTGGAGCTGCGGCTCGGCGCCGAGCGGGTGGACGGCGGTGCCCGTGTCGGCGAAGAGGTGCCAGCGCTGCCCGTCGGGCAGGGCGGGCAGCTCCAGGTCGTGCCCCTCCCAGTGGGCGTTCACCGCGACGTACACGTGCTCGTCGTGGACGCTGCCGCCCTTGGCGTGGCTGCCGCACCGCATCATCGCGAGCACCCGGCCGTGGTCGGCCCAGTCCGGGGCCCAGGCCCGCACCCCGTGCCAGCTGACGTCGGGGAAGCCGCTGCCGACCCGGTCCGTGCCGGTCGGGTGGTCGCTGGAGCGCAGCACCGGGTGGGCGTGCCGGAAGGCGATCAGCGCCCGGGTGAAGCGCAGCAGGTCGGCGTTGGTCTCGACGAGGGACCAGTCGAACCAGGAGAGTTCGTTGTCCTGGCAGTAGGTGTTGTTGTTGCCGTGCTGGGTGCGGCCGACCTCGTCGCCCGCCAGCATCATCGGGATGCCCTGGCTGGTGAGCAGGATGGTCAGCAGGTTCTTCATCTGCCGGGTCCGCAGCTCACGCACGTGCGGGGAGTCGCTGGGACCCTCCTCGCCGCAGTTCCAGCTGTTGTTGTCGTTGGCGCCGTCGTTGTTGCCCTCGCCGTTGGCCTCGTTGTGCTTGTCGTTGTACGAGACGAGGTCGGCCAGGGTGAATCCGTCGTGGGCGGTGATGAAGTTGACCGACGCGGAGGAGGTGCGGCCCTGGTAGAGGTCGGGCGAGCCGGCCATCCGGGTCGCCAGTTCACCGACCAGGCCGGGCTCGCCCTTGACGAAGCGACGGACGGTGTCGCGGTACTTGCCGTTCCACTCCGACCAGCGGCCGTAGTTGGGGAAGTTGCCGACCTGGTAGAGCCCGGCGGCGTCCCACGCCTCGGCGATCAGCTTCGTGTGCCGCAGGATCGGGTCGTGCGCGAGCTGTTCGAGCAGCGGCGGGTTGGGCAGCGGGGTGCCGTCCGGGGCGCGGTCGAGGATGGCCGCGAGGTCGAAGCGGAAGCCGTCGATGTGGTACTCGGAGACCCAGTGCCGCAGGCAGGACAGGACGAAGTCGCGGACCACGGGGTGGTTGCAGTTGACGGTGTTGCCGGTGCCGCTGAAGTTGTAGTACTCCCCGCCCGGCGTGAGCATGTAGTACGTGGCGTTGTCCAGGCCGCGGAAGGAGATGGTCGGGCCCTGTTCGTTGCCCTCGGCCGTGTGGTTGAAGACCACGTCGAGGACGACCTCGATCCCGGCCTTGTGGACGTCCCTGACCAGCGTCTTGAACTCGTCGGCCTGCATGCCGAACGCGCCGGTGGCGGCGTAGCCGGCCTTGGGGGCGAAGAACGAGACGGTGTTGTAGCCCCAGTAGTTGTACAGCCGCTCGCCGGTCGCCGGGTCGGTGCGCGGGTTGTCCAGCTCGTCGAACTCGAAGACGGGCAGCAGCTCCAGGCAGTTGACGCCCAGCTCGCGCAGGTAGGGGATCTTCTCCCGCAGGCCCGCGTAGGTGCCCGGCGCCGACACCTTCGACGAGGCGTGCCGGGTGAAGCCGCGCACGTGGGTCTCGTAGATCACGAGGTCCTCGGCGGGGATGTTCAGCGGCCGGTCGCCGCCCCAGTCGAAGTCGTCCTCCAGCACCTGGGCGCGGTAGTGGTAGACGTTCTCCCAGTCCGGCTCGCGCCCCCACACCTCGCGGCCGGAGATCAGCCGCGCGTAGGGGTCGCTGAGCACCTTGCCCGCGTCGAAGCGGTCGCCGCGTCCCGGGTCGAAGGGGCCCTGCGCGCGGAACCCGTACTCCAGGTTCTCCGCGTCGAGCCCGAAGACCGTCATGGCGTACACGCTGCCGGTGCGGAACTCCGGGGGGAACTCCAGTTCGGCGGCGGGCCGGGCGGCGCCGCGCTCGAAGAGCACGAGGCTCATCGCGGTGGCGCCGTCGGAGTAGACGGAGAAGTTGATCCCGCCGGGCACCGGGGTGGCGCCGTAGGGCAGGGGCCGGCCCGCCCGGACGCGGTAGGGGCCGATCCGGTGCGTGGGGAAGGCGTCGATGCGCTCGCGGACGTCCTGGGTGGTCATCAGCCCGCCCGTTCCAGCTCGGCGGCGAGATCCTCGGCGATCTTGAAGAAGTCCAGGAAGCCCGTGGCGGACATGACGAACGAGACCTCCTCGGAGAGACCGACCAGGGTGATCTCGGCGGCCAGCTGCTGGGCGTGGCGGTGCACGATCAGCAGGGTGCGCAGCCCGGCACTGGAGATGTAGGAGATCCCCGTGAGGTCGATCAGGACCACGGCGCCCTGCCCGATCAGCGGCAGCAGCTGTGACTGCAGGCCGCCGGAGGTGGTGGAGTTGATCTCGCCCTCCAGGGCGACGACCGTGGCTCCCGCGACCGTGCGGGCACTGACTTTGACGGTCATCCCGTCACCTCCGTACGGGAGTTGGGCTCCAGGCGGACCTTGACCTTGACCCGGCCCTGGGTGTCGGGCAGCCGTACGGTCAGGGCCTGGGCCTGGAAGTCGGTGTGCTCCTCGCCGTCGATCTCCACGGCCGCGATGCGCACCGAGCCGGCCGGCAGCAGGTCGGGGGAGACGCGCAGGATGCGGTCCGGGAGCCGGGCGGGCTCCGGCTTGAACCAGAAGTCCATCGGCTTGCGGTTGACCAGCAGGTTGTTGTAGACCGCCGCCAGGTAGCACAGCTCGGCCGAGTGGTACATCGACATCGAGTGGCTGCCCTTGAGGCGTTCCACGCCGAGCAGGTAGGGCAGGCCGTTGGCCATGGTGTTGAAGTAGACGGCGCCCTCGTCGTGATCGAGGAAGAACGCGTTGTAGAAGGACTGGGCGTCCCGCGCCTCGGTGCGGAAGTCCGCGCGCCCGGTGGAGCCGTGCAGGATCAGATAGGCGAGGATCGCCTGCTCCTGCTGCCACCACGCCTTGCGGTCGTGCCAGGCGAAGCGGAACCGCTCCTCGCCGTCCGCCTTGACCCGTTCCACCACGTCGTACCAGCCGCCCCGCTGCCGGTCGCTGCCGATCTCGGGCATGCTCTCGCCGAGCGAGAGCGCCGTCTGCAGATAGGCGTCCTTGGGGCGCAGGGCGTTCATCCGCATCAGGTTCCAGGCGATCTTCAGGTTGTGCCCGACGACCGCGCGGTCCTGCTGCCACCCGTGCGTGGTGTCGTGCGACCAGTCCCGGTGGAAACGTTCCTGCACGAAGGGGCTGTGCTTGTCGTCCGGGAAGCGCTCGACGATCGTGTCGAACGTGTACTCCAGCATGTCGGCGTAGCGCCGCTCGCCGGTCGCCAGGTACAGGTTGATCAGGTAGGCGGGCGCGTGGTCGCCCACCGAGTTCCAGTTCTTGCGGGCCCGGTTGGGGCCGAGCGAGGCGTGGTCGGGGCTGAGCAGGATCGGGTCGATGTGCGAGAAGTAGCCGCCCTCCTGCGGGTCCAGGTAGAACCGGTCGAAGAGCCGGATGGTGGCGTCGGCGTCCGCCTTGATCCGCGGGTCGCCGGTGATCCGGTAGGTCTGCACGGGGCCGGCCAGCGCGTAGATCTGCTCGTAGGCGGGCAGCGCGTCGTAGTCGTCGGAGAACTCGGACGTGAACAGCTTCGTCTCGACGTCCCCGTCGACCTTGAGGCCGTGGTACCAGTACACGACGTTCTCGTCGGTGTCGACGAACCGCATGTGCTCGCGCAGGTACTCGGTGCCGCGCTCGGCGACCTCCAGGTACTCGTCCTCGCCGGTGAGCAGGAAGGCGGAGGCCATGCCGTAGACCAGCCGCGAGATGGTGTCCGTCTCCTGGACGTGGCTGGCGGTCTTGTCGCCGCCGAGCCGGATCTCGGTGCGGTACTCCGCGAAGTCGACGGGGCCGTCGCCGAACTGCGCCTTGCGGTAGAAGCCGGCTATCTCCTCGATCTGCCGGACCCACCAGCCGGCCTCCTCGAAGCGGAAGTCCTGCGGGTCGCGCCCCACGAAGATCAGCCGCTTGGCCTCGAAGCGCAGGCTCTCGCGGTGCGGGTAGAAGATGCCGTGGGCGAGGACGAACGCGCCCGGCGTGAGGAGTTCGTCGACGTGGCCCGAGGCGTCCTGGTAGGGCTCGCCCAGGTTGTGCAGCAGTTCCGCGCTGGGATCGCCGTCGAGGGCGATGTCGAAGGACCGGCCGTCGGCGGTGACCAGCGTGAACACGCGGGCCTGGCGGTCGAAGCCCGACACCCGTCCCGCGACGGTGTCCGAGAAGGTGAAGTCGACGGTCCTGGGACGTGCTGGCATGTCTGACATCGCGGTCACACCCCTCGCAGTACGAGTTCGTCGATGATGGTCCGGGCGAACAGGTGGCAGTGGTCGCCGGTGCGGGCCGTCACCAGGTCCCCGTCGACGACGACGTCCTGGTCGACGTAGTTGGCGCCCATGTTGCGCACGTCGCCCAGCAGGTTGTTGTGGCAGACCACCTTGCGGCCGCGCACGACGTAGGGGATCGACGAGGCGAGCCACATGCCGTGGCAGATGATCCCCTTGACCACGCCCGACCGGGCGAAGGCCCGGCGCAGCAGGTCCGTGGCGGGGGCGAGCCGCTCGATGTCCTCGGTGTAGCGCAGCCGGTCGGCGACCATGCCGGAGGGCACGATCAGGGCGCTGTACTCGCGCAGCCGGCGGTCGTCCAGCTCCTCCAGGCTGCGGGTGACGGTCAGCGGGGCGCGGTGCTCGTGGCCGGTGAAGGTGATCGACTTGCTGCCCCACATCCGGGTGACGAAGTCGACCCGCGCCCCTTCCTCGGCGAACCGGCGCTGGTAGTAGGCGATCTCGGGCTCGTAGAAGTCGCTCTCCGTCAGGATCGCGATCTTCTGCCCGCTGAGCACCCCGTCCCGGGACGGTACGTCAGCCACGGTCTCCCCCTTCGGTGGTGCGCAGGTCGATGAGAAACGGCTTGTCGTCCGCGAGCATCCGCTTGACCGCGTCGACGACCTGGCTGTGGTCGTCGACCCGCAGCGCCTCGACGCCGAACCCCTCCGCGATCCGGGCGAAGCCCAGCTCGGGGCGGGAGAGGTCGAACGGCGTCGGGTAGGCGTGCGGGGTGACGTCCCGCTCCCGCCAGTACTGCTCGATGTTGTGGTCGAGCAGCTTGTAGCTCTGGTTGTTGCAGACGACGAACTTGGCGCCGATGCCGTGCCGTACGGCCGTGTACAGCGCCTGGAACGTGTACATGGAGCCACCGTCGCCCGTGAAGCCGATGACGGTCTTGTCCGGGTGGGCCAGCTTGATTCCCATCGCCCCGGGGATGCCGACGCCGAGCGAGCCGCCGCGGGTGGCGAACCAGTGGCCCGGCCGGCGGCCCGGGAGGTGGGCGGCGAGCGCGCCGGAGGCGGTCAGCGCCTCGTCGAAGACCATCACGTCCTCGGGTACCTGGCCGGCCAGCTCGCGCAGGAAGGCGTGGAGCAGCGAGCCGTCGTCGGCGACCGGGGCGGGCCGCTCCGCGCGCCGGGTGCGCAGCCGCTCGGCCGCGGCGGCCCGGTCGAGGTCGGACAGCGCGCTCTCCAGGTGCGTGGCGAGCGCGGCCAGCGTCTCCCTGGGGTCGGCGACCAGGCCGAGCGTGACCGGGTGGTTCTTGGCGATCTCGTAGTCGTCGAGGTCGATGTGGACGATCCGGGCGTCCGGGCGGAACGGGTCGCCGGTGTCGGGGAAGACCTCGGGGAAGGTGTACGTGCCGACGATCAGGACCGCGTCGGCGTCCCTGACCGCGGCCGTGCTGACGGCGCCGAACATGTGGCCGAGGTCGCCGCGGTACAGCGGGTGCGTGGCGTCCAGGTTCACCTCGGAGTAGTTGACGCCGTAGACGTCGGCCCCCAACTGCTCGGCCACCCGCACCAGTTCGTCCTGGGCCCCGGAGGCCGAGACGCCGTCGCCCACCAGGACGAGCGGCCTCTCGGCTCCGGTCAGCAGCCGCGCCGCCTGCGCCACGAGACCGTCGGCGGGGACGCTGCGGGTGGCCGGAGCGGAGGTCGGCACGATCTGCTCGGTGTTGAGGGCGTCGAGCACATCGAGAGGAAGCGCCACGAAGACCGGGCCCATCGGAGGCGTCATCGCCGTCTTCATCGCCCGGCGCAGCACCCGCAGCACCGAGCGCGGATCGGTCACCCGCGTCGCGTACTTGGTCACGGGCTTCGCCATGGCGACCAGGTCGGCCGCCATCTGGGCGTCCATGGACTCGTACCGCACGCCCGACTCACCCGCGATCGTCAGGATCGGCGAGTGGCCGCGCTTGGCCTGGTACAGCATGCCGATGGCATTGCCCAGGCCGACTCCGCTGTGCAGTTGCAGGAGCGCGGGCCGGCCGGTGGCGCGGGCGTAGCCGTCCGCGATGCCGGCCGCGACGGTCTCCTGCAGGGTCAGGATGTACCGGAGGTCGTCATAGTCCTCCAGCGCGTCCAGGAATCCCTGCTCGACCGTTCCTGGGTTGCCGAACATGAAGGGAATTCCGTCGGCGATGAACTGCTCGATGATCGCCGCATTGCCCTGCCTGGCCATGTCTGCCTTCTCTCGATCTCTCGATTCGTTGCCGGGAATTACCAGCCGAAGCGACGCAGGCCGTCCTCGAGAACCTCGACGACCTTTTCTCCGGTCAGATAGGAGTCCGGTGTCGAACGCCCCGTGATGAACGGGTAGTCCACGATCACCGAGGTCTCCTTGCCGAAGTTCCCGATGTAGCGGCCCTCGGGTCCGGTGGCGTCACGCAGGATGTACTCCAGCGGATACGGCGGCGGGCCGATCACGAAGTCGGTGCCGAGGAATCCGGTGCCGTCCTTGTAGTCGTACTCCTTGCAGTGGCCCGTGACGTGCTTGCCCCAGATGATCGACCTGCGGTCCTCCCAGTCGCGGGCGAAGGCCAGCGGCGCGACGCCGTAGCACTCGGCCGCGATCGGCTTGTCGGCGCGCAGGAAGGACAGGATGAGCTGGTGCACCCGCTCGTTGTTGGCGAGGTCCACGACCGGGCCCGAGCCGCCGACGATGAGCAGCGCGTCGTAGTCGTCGAGCTCCTGCGCCACCACGTCGACCGCCCGGTGGTAGGCCTCCAGCTTGCGCAGGTAGTCGTCGTCGGCCGTGTAGGGGCGCTCGGGGATCCAGCGGGAGATGTCGATCGGGTCGTCGAGCCGGGTGGAGGCGTCGACCTCCTGGGTGAGCTTGGCGACCTCCTCGCTGGTGACCGAGCGGCCGAGCGGCGGGTCGACGTAGGCGGGGTCCATCGACGGCGGCAGCGCGTGCGCGCGCCTGCCCGTCGGGGTGGCGAACTGCACCTCGTAGCCCCGCTGGTCGAAGTGGTGCAGGGGGCCGACGAGCTCCTCGCCCCAGTAGCCGTACTCGGACAGGATCACGAGGATCTTCTTGGCGTTCTTCCTGGGCACGCCGACTCCTTCGGTCATCGGTTCGGGACGGGTGGCCGGGCGCCGCGACGGAAGGGGGCGGCGCCTCAGCCACCGGATCGGGGGGATCAGCGGGCCTGCGGGCCGATGATCCAGTTCTCCTTGGCGGCGAGCGAGAAGACGTACTTCTCGTCGGCGATCTCGTCGCGCGCGGCCTTCACCTGCTCGGTGAAGTAGGGCGAGCGCAGCGCCTGCTGAAGGGCGTCGACGTCGTCGAACCACAGCTGCTCGACGCTGTCGAAGGCCGCCTCGCCGAAGACGTAGGCGCCGTCCACGGTGTGGGCGTGCAGGTACCGGCGCAGCCCGGGCGTGCCGGTGACGACGGAGGCGTAGGCGTCGAGGGACTGCTTGCGGTAGTCGTCCAGGGCCAGGCCCGGGCGCCGCTTCTGCAGCACGGTGAGCTTGACCCACTCCTGCCCCTTGGCCAGCGGCGGGCCGGCGACGATCTCGTGCGCGGTGGTGTCGACGACGATGGTCTGCCAGAACGCGGCCCAGTTGGGCTCGTCCAGGCGGGCGCCCTGGAGGAACTCCTCGGTCTGCAGCGAGGCCAGCTGCTCCTCGCCGTTGGCCAGGAAGATCTCGGCGATGCCCTGATGGGGCAGGGCCGGCTCGCCGAGGTTCCCCTCGATGTCCACCACCGTGTCGACCATGTACTTACGGATCTGCGGAATCTTCGATGCGTACTGCACCGCATGCACATTTACCCAGTAGTCCTGGAATTCCTGTGCGGTCATACCCGGCTTGGGTGCCGCCAGAATGAACTGGTGGATCATCTGAATCTCCTTTGGACGGGCTCATACAGCATGTGCGGCGGCGCTCTCGTGCGGCAAAGAAGGGAAATCGACTTCCTGAACTGTCGCCGTTGCTCCTGGCCGGCCGTCAGTCCGCCCGCAACTCCGGCGGATAAAGGAAGTAGTTGGCGGCGGAGGCGGCTTGTGCGCCTTCCTGCACCGCCGCCGAGACCTGATGGGAATGGACCGCCGTGAGATCTCCCGCCGCGTACACGCCGGGCACCGACGTGTGCTGCTCGGTGTCGACCTCGACATAGCCCTGCGCGGTGAGCCGGACGCCCAGGGCACGGGCCACGGCCGTCTCCGGGGTGGCCCCCTGGAGGGAGAACAGGGCGTCCAGCGGCAGGCGCGCACCGCCGCGCGTCACGATGGCCGACAGCATGCCGTCCGCGCCCTCGGCCGCCTTGATGCGGTCGTGCACCACCGGTACGCCGGCCGCGGCCAGCCGGCGTCTGTAGCGCTCGCTGATGTCGTCCCGGCGGCTGTTGGTGAGCAGCAGGACCCGGTCGGTGAGGCCGTGCAGCTGCATGGCCTCGCCCGCGGCCGCGTCGGTGTGCCCCACGACGAGGACGCGGCGCCCGCGGTTCTCGTAGCCGTCGCAGGCGATGCACCAGAACATCGACCGGCCCACGTACTCCTGCCAGCCGGGGAAGTGCGGGAAGTGGTCGAGCACACCGGTGGCGAGGACCACCGTCCTGGCCCACCAGACATGGCCCTGTGCCTGCACCGTGAAGCCGCGGCGCGCGTCGCCCAGGATCCCCGTCACGCGGTGCGCCGCGAAGCGGACGTGCGGGTAGTGGGCGAGCTGGCGCCGGCCGAGGGCGCGCAGCTCCGTGGTGGCGATGCCGTCGGGGAACCCGAGGTAGTTGCGGTTGGTCTGGTGGTGGGTCGAGCGGCCCCGTCCGGTGTCCAGGACCAGCACCCGGCGTCCGTAGCGCGCCAGTTGGAGAGCGGCGGACAGACCCGCCGGGCCGCCTCCGACCACCGCCGCGTCCACGTCGCGCACGTCCTGCGTCTCCTGCGCGTCGTGCTCGTCCTGCGCGTCGTGCGCGTCCTGTGCTTCCGGTACGGCCTGCGCGGCCTGCGTGCCGGTGGCCACCGCGTCAGCCCACGAACCGGCTGCCGTGCGCGAGACGGCGCACCGCGGCGAGCGGGATGGGCAGCCAGCCGGGCCGGTTACGGGCTTCGTAGAGCGCCTCGTACACCGCCTTGTCGGCCTCGAACGCGCGCAGCAGCACAGGATTCGCGCGCGGGTCGTGGCCACCGGCCGCGGTGTAACCCGAGCAGAACGCCCGCCTGTTGTGGACGGCCCACGCGGAGGCCCGGCGTGACAGGCGCGTGGCGCGCGCGTCGTCGCGGGTCCGCTCCCCGGGCGGACCGCCGAGGATCTCGCCGAGGGCGTGGTGCGCCGCGTAGTCGAAGGAGCGCAGCATCGCGGCGACGTCGCGGACCGCCGGCTGCGGACGGCGGCGTTCCGCGAAGGGGTGCCCCGGCTCCCCCTCGAAGTCGATCAGGACCCAGCCGTCCGGTGCCCGCAGCACCTGGCCCAGGTGGAGGTCGCCGTGGATGCGCTGGATCACCAGCGGGTTGCCGCGCCGGACCACTTCGCGCAGGTCCTGGTACGCGCTCTGCAGTCCCCGCGCGTACGGAGTGAGGTCGGGCACCTCGACGAGCGCGTCGTCGAGCCGGGCCAGCAGGGTGTCGGTCAGCTCCACGGCTTCCGGCACGGTCAGCGGCCGGGTCTCCAGCTGCTGGGCGAGTGCCCGGTGCACCTGGGCCGTCGCCTCCCCCAGGGCGAACGCGTCGGCCGAGAACCCGCCGAGGGGTGCGACGGCGTCGCACGTGCCGCGGACGCACGCCTCGGCCTCCTGGGTGGCCAGCGACCAGCCGTCCCCACGTGCGGGCACGAACTCCTGGAGGATGCACAGGGTGGCCGGCTGCGCGTCCTGCCACCCTGCGCACTGCGCCCAGGCCAGCGGCGCCGCGCTCGGCACGTCGCCGGCCCGCTCCAGCGCGGTCAGCATCTCCAGTTCGGTGTTGGCGCCCGGCATGATGCGGCGCAGCACCTTGAGCATCAGCCGGTCGCCGAAGGCCACCGACGTGTTGGACTGCTCGCCGGTGAGCGGCCGGGCGCGCAGCCCTGCCGGGACCGCCGCCCCGCCGACCCGGTGGAAGGCGAGCGCCCCGCACGGCTCGGCCGCGGCGAAGCGCTCCAGGAGCGCGGAGAGCAGCCCGGGGTCGCCGCTCGCCTCGTAGAGGGTCAGCCGCTGTCCGTCCGCCGTGCGGGCGGTGCCGATGACAGCGTCGGCGCTCACCCCGGGACGGGTCCCGGGGCGGCCGGGCGCGACCCCGACGAGGAGCTGGTAGCAGGCGTCGTCGTCGGTGCGGATCACGGTCTGCACCAGCGCGGGCGAGCCGGGGACGACGATCTCCGCGAGGAGGGGCCGGACCTCGGTCAGCGTGTGGTCCTTGCCCGCGTACCAGCGCCTGCCGGGCAGCCACCGCGGCAGCAGCGCACACAACTGCCCGGTCACCGCGTCCAGTTCACCGGCGCGCAGCCCTTCGTGCCGGGGCAGGACGGTGTGCCCTCCGGTCCCGGTCATGCGGCACTCACCTTCGTGGCGTCCTCGTCGCGGGAGGGGACGAGCACGACCCGGCCCGGCGGCGCGAGCGGTTGTGCCGCCGGGGGCGGCGAGAGCAGGGTGGCCGCGTGGGCCAGCGACACCATCGTCATGTGGTGGTGCCAGCCCCGGTACGAGCGGCCCTCGAAGTCGCGGATGCCCAGGCCGTCGCTGACCTCCGCCAGATCGCGCTCCACCCGCCGCGCGAGCATGGCGGTGCGGTACACGGTGCCGAGCTGCGCCTGGGCGAGGTTGGTCAGCCAGAACTCGCTCGGGGAGCGCCGGCCCGGGTCCGCCCAGGCGGCCAGCAGGACGAGGTCCAGGCGGCCCGGCCGGCCGGGCGCGGGCGGGCTGCCGCGCAGGGCGATGCGGGCGGCGCCGACCGAGGTGGCGCGCATGCTGCCCGCCGTGTGGTCGAACCACTCCACCGGCATCCGCTGCTTGTGCAGGGCGGAGAGCAGCCCGGCCGAGCCCACCCAGTCCCCGGCCCGGTCGGCGGGCCCGCCCGGTGCGGCCTTCGCGACGGGCGGCACCGGGGTGATTCCGGCCGGGTCGACCCGGACGACGAAGGGGATCTGGCGGGCCACCAGGTCCGCGCAGATCGGCTGCGGCGGCGCCTGACGCAGGTCCATCACGACCGGCCGGCCGCGCAGCCCCCACTCCCGGGCCATCCTGCCCACCGAGTCGACGGCGCACTGCTCGGGCGGGCACGAGCCGACCTCGGTGGGGATGGAGGCGCGGCGGCGCCTGTCCTCCTCGTCGGTCCAGCACTCCGGCAGGGCCAGCTGCCACTCCACCGGGCAGCTCCCCCGCTCCCCGGCGAACCAGACGCTCATCGCCTGCTGGCAGTTGACGATCCGTCCGGCCTGGGCGACCCACTGCCGCTCGACGCCGACGGAGTGCCGGCCGACCTTGGCGATGACGAGCGGCTGGACCACCCAGGCGCGGGGCTGCGCGCGTTCCGTGAGCAGCCGTGCCAGGTCGCCGCGGACCCGGTCGGCGTCCCAGGGCGACTTGCTGATGAATTGGTACAGGCTCTGCTCGGCGCCGCTGCCCGCGCCATTGGCGAGGGCGCGCATCGTCTTCTTCCCGGTGACCGCGAGAAGCCCGCGCACATACACCTCGGCCCAGCGCCGCTGGTCGCTTCGCGGAATGGAGCGCAGCGCAGAGAGAACCTCAGCGAATTCGTTCGGTGAAATGTTTTCGGGAAGCGTCTGCCGGTCTTCTGCGGACACTGTTCTCCCCTCTCCGTCAATTACGTGAGCCACATTCCGGTGGGGCACGGATCCGGGCTGCGGGAACCGGGGCCCGCCGCGTTCTCGGGCAGACCTCATGGCCGCGTGCCGGAAGCGGGCCCGCGACGGCGCTGCACAGGGATGGCTGGAACCGGGGTGCGTGGGTGCCGGTGCCGGGGGCGTACCGGCAGGCGTGGGGGGTGCTCAGGCGTGCGTCAGTGGAGCGCTCCCGGATGCGCGAAGGTGCGGTCCGGGACCAGCCGGCCGAAGAGCGGGGCCCAGTCGGTGGGCTCCTGGCCCGGTTCGTTGAACAGCTCGAAGGTCGTGCCGCCCGCGGCCGGCTGGCGCAGGGACTGCACGCACGCCTCCGCGAGCGCCTTCCGCGACACCCAGCCGTCGCCGCGGTCGTGCTGTTCCAGGCGTACCCGGGCCCCCGCGACGTCGCCGTCCGTCAGCCAGCTGGGCCGTACGACGGTGTAGGGCAGGCCGCTGGCGCGTACCTCCTCCTCGCCGCGCAGCCGCCAGTCGAGCAGCCGGCCGTAGGAGTTCATCGGGTGCTCGCGGCGGGTCACGTAGATCTGGCTGACCAGGACGATGTGCGGGCGCCTGCCGCCGTCGACGGCGGCGGCGAGCACGTTGCGCACGCCGTCGTAGACCGTGGTCTCGGGGCTGTGCGGGCCCGTGTCGGCGGTGCCGGGCTCGACGGTGAAGACGATGCCGGAGCAGTCGCCGAGGGCCGGGCCCAGGGCGTCGGTGTAGCGCACGTCGGCGCGGCGCCGGTCCACGCCGATCGGCAGCACGGCCCGCTGCGGGTCGCGGCTGACCACGCGGACGCGGTGGCCCTGCTCGATCAGCCGGCGCGTGATGAGCACGCCGGTCCGGCCCGCCCCGCCGATGACTGCAATGGGGCTGTTCATGGTGGCCTCCAGGGAAGGGCGCCGTCACACCCAGCGCAGGATGTCGTCGGCGTGCCTGAGCTCGGTCTGGGCGGGGACGCCGGCCAGCGCCGGTACCCGCAGGCGGGGGTAGACGGTGACCCCGCAGAAACGTGATCCCGGCCAGAGCACGGCGCCGTCGCCGATCGCCGAGAACTGCTCGAGGCGCAGGGGCCGCAGGCGCTCGGAGAGCACCTGGGCCATGGGGCCTATGTAGGTGTCGGTGATCTCGGCCCAGCCGCCGACCACCGCGGACTCCCCCACGGCGGACCGGGCGAGGCTCGCACCCTCACGGATCTCGGCTCCGTCGCCGACGTCCGTGTGCTCCAGGCGCACTCCGGGCCCGATCTCGACGTCGCGGCCGATCCGCACGCCCTGGCCGATGACGACCGAGCCGTCCTCGATCTTCTGCGCCAGCGTGCTGCCGGTGACGTCGTCCTTCGTCTGCAGGCTGCTCGCGTGGATCCAGCAGCGCGGGTCGGTCCGGTCGGGGGCGCTCATCAGCCGGTTCATCTGCTCGTACGCACCGTCGAGCACGAGCTGGACGGTCTCCAGGTAGTCGGGCACGTTGCCCATGTCGCCGAGGCGTCCGATGGTGTGGGTCGCCACCGGTACGCCTCGTGCGACGAGGTGGGGCAGGAGGTCGCCGCCCCAGTCGAGGCGCTGGTGGGAGCGGCGGAAGAGCTCCGGCTCGCGGGCGAGCATGCGCAGGCGGGCGCAGTCCACCAGGTACATCCCGGCGTTGGTCGCGAGCGTCGCCGCCGGGTCGTCGGCCGTGCGCGGGAAGAGCGTGGCCAGTTCGCCGATGCCGGGTTTCTCCACGAAGCCCTGGACCAGGCCGCGTCCGTCGGTGCGCATGACGCCGTACTTGCCGGCGATCTCGGAGGCGGTGCGGGCCACGGAGGCGACCGTGACCACGGCGCCCTCGGCGCGGTGGGTCGCCTCCATCGCCGCGAGGTCGAAGTCGAAGAGCGAGTCGACGGGCAGTACCAGCGCGCGGCCCTGCAGGTCCCACTGCTCCAGGTTGTGCAGCGTGGCACCGGCCGAGCCCACGTTGTACCGGTCGAACCGCGAGCGCGAGTAGGTGACGTCGACGCCGAAGCGCTCGCCGTGGCCCAGCAGGAGCTTGATCTGGTTGCGGTTCTCCAGGCCGTGGGTCACCACGTAGAACCGGCGTACCCCCTGCGCACGGCAGGCCTCCGTCATCCACTCGACGAGCCGCCGTCCGACGAACGGGATGAGCGCCTTGCTCCGGATGTAGTCCGCGGACTTGAGAGTGATCGGCTTGGCCCGCTCGCCTCTGCCGCCGGCCAGAATGATGCCTACTGTTTCCTCGCCACGACTCACGCCCACTGCCCCCCGCGAATATGAATGATGTGTCGTATTCCAGTTGCTGATCCGCTCGTTCGGCGCTCTATTCCGGAAGGACGCCCCAGTTCTCGTCCTCGGACTGCGCGCGGGCCGCCGACGCCCGGCGATCCGGTATTTCGGACATCAACTTCCTCTGCATTTCCAAGCCTCCCGTTCGGCCGAAAGGGCGCCACGCCCTTCCGCCTCAAACAGCATGACTCGTAAAAGGCTGGAATCGGGGGAGAGGTAGGCTCGGGATCGCGCAGTGCAGGAAACCGCAGGGGGGAAAAGTGTGCAGGGATCCGGACATAAGGCCACAACCCAACGTCGTACCTCTGTGCGAACGCGGGCTGGATTCCTACCGCCGGGCCCTCGCCGAGGGCCTGGAGGGCGAGGACGTCCCGGAGTGCCTGATCGAGCTGGGCCTGCTGCGGCGCCAGGACGAGCCCGGCAGCCACTGGGTCGCCGTGCCGCCCGACATCGCCTCCCATGACCTGACCCGGCCGCTGGAGCGGGCCATCCTCACCCAGCAGCACACGGTGGCGGGCATCTACGACGCGCTGTCCGCGGCGGAGGACGTGTACCGCACCCAGCAGCGCGCCTCCGCGGCGTCGGTGCGGCTGCTGCACGGTGCGGACGTCGTCTACGCGGCGCTCGAACGGGCCTCGGAGGCCTGCCGCGAGGAGCTGCTGACCGCCCACCCCGGCGGCCCCCGCGACCCCGACGCCCTGAGCAAGACCCTCCCCCGCACGCTGCGCCTGAACAAGCGGGGCGTGCGGCAGCGCACGCTGTACCAGCACTCGGTGCGCGCGCACGGCCCGACGCTCGCCTACATCGAGCGGGTGACGAGCGCCGGTGCCCAGGTGCGGACGCTGGACGAGATCCCCGACCGGTTCATCGTCTACGACCGCTCCATCGCCTTCGTCCCCGATCCCCGCTACGACCCGCAGACGACCGCGCTCGCCGTGGAGCACCCGGCACTCATCCACTTCCTGGTCCGGGCCTTCGACCACGCCTGGCGGCGCGCCGAGCCGGTCACCGTGAGCCAGGACCACCGGCCCCCGCTGCTGACGGAGGAGACCCGCCGGGCCGTCCTCCAGCTCATGGTCGAGGGCCACACGGACGCGGGGATAGGAAAGCGGCTCGGCATCAGCAGCCGGACCGTCTCCCACCACATCAAGAAGGCCTCGGACCTGGTGGGCAGCCGCAGCCGGGCCCATCTCGCCTACCTCCTGGCCCGCTCCGAGCTCCTGGAGCCGCCGGCGGCCGGCTGACCTGGCGGCCGGGCGCGGCCGGTGCGGCCCGCTCACCGCCAGGGCCCCTCGGCCGCCCGGAGCACCAGAGCGGCGTCGGCGGCCGGGTCGCCGCCCGGCGTCACCTCGCGGACGAGGCAGCCGGGCATCAGCCGGCGCAGCCGCTCGCCCACTCCGGCGGGCCCCCGGTAGCCGCCGAGCACCACGAACCGGTCGTGGCGCCTGGCCAGTTCACCCGCCGCGGCGACCAGATGCCCGTCGTCGAGGTAGACCAGATGGGCGTGGGCGAGCCCCGCCCCGCGCGCCCGGGCCGCCCACGCGAGCCGGGTCCCCTCCTCGCCGACCGAGATCAGACAGCTCCCCGGCGCCGGGTGCCGTCCCGTGCCCCCGGGGAGGTCCCACAGGACCGAAGGGATCTCCCCGTCGCCGGAGTCGGTCCAGCCGGCCGCCACGTCGACGGGGGCTCCGCGGCCGATACGGATGTGGTGGGGCCGCCCCGAGCGCGCCGCGCCGCGCACCACCGCCCTGATCTCCTCGACGCCGCTGGGCGCCGCGATCCGTACGCGCGGCATACGTAACAGCGGGGCCGGGTCGACCGGGTCGTCCGGCACCACGACCGAGGCGCCCGCCCGCAGATGGGCGAGGGCCGGCCGGGGCGGCCGGGCGGCGCCGATGCCGTCCCCCAGCCCGCACACGAAGACCCGGAACCCGGCGGTGAGCAGCCCCTCGACCATGCTGACCATGGCGCTCTCGACGCTGTTCAGCTGGAAGAAGCGGTCCGGGTGAGCCGTCTCGAAAGGGTGTCTGGCACCACTGGGCAGAGCCTCCACGCACACCACTCGGCCGTCCTCGGCGCCGAGCCTCGCCAGTTCCTCGCGGTAGACGTGCTCCGCCAGGATCGCTGGAGCCCCCATGGTGTAACCCCTCTCGACGACGACCGAAGAACGTGGTGGTGTGCCTGCGCGCGAACCCGTGGCGCTGTCGGAGCCCACCGGGCTTCCTGCCGGAGAAGGTAGCTGTCCTGGCGTCCTATAGCAACCATCTAGTTGGTTTTCTAGGGGCGCACGGATGCGCCTCACGTGCGCCTCAACAGCAGAACGCCGCTGCTATCGGAGATCCCGATCGCAGCGGCGATACATCCAACTGGATGGTTGTAATTAAGGGGCGCGCCCCCGCGCCCGGCTTCCCGCGTCCGCCCGGACGCCCTTACAGAACCGTTCCCTCATGTACGTGAGGTCGATGAGGACGGCCTCCTGGACCGTCCTCATCGACCTCACGTACATGAGCCGCGCTCGGCGGAACCGCCTCTCGCCCGGCGGCCGCCCTCAGGTGGCCCGGCGCAGCGGCACGACGACGTGCGCGCCGGTGCTCTTCGGGCTGAGCCGGTAGTAGCTGATGTGGGCCAGGCGCTCGGACTCCTCCAGCCAGCCGGCCTCGACGACCTGGCGGCGGGTGCGCGAGAAGACCGTCGGGGACATGCCGACGAGCTTGGCGAGGTTGGCACCCGTCTCGATCACCGCCCCGGCCCGGTCGGTGGGGTGCATCGCGTAGAGCATGACGACCAGGCGCTGGTTGGCGGTCATGCCCGAGGTGCGATGGAGGACGTCAAGGAGCTTCTGCTTCTCGTCGTTGTTCACTGGGCCTCCCACCGCGCAGGGGTCATGTTCTGGAATCCGGGGATCTCCGGCGGGTTGCACGACTTGATCGCCTCCCGCTGCTCGATCCCGGTCCCGTGAAAGGCAATGTACGGGCTGATCCGGTACAGCCTGTAGTTGCCGATCCGTCCGCGCTCGATCAGGATCCGCCGCTTGAGCAGCTTTCGGTTGATCTTTCCCACCGCGTCGGCGGTCATCCCGACCCGCTTCGCGATGTCCGCGCCGGTCGCCCGGAGCGGGGCCATGCCTTCGGGCGAGACACCGATCCACCACAGCACCAGGAACTTCTGGCTCGGGGTGAAGTCCTTGCTCTCGGTGATCGCCTCCACCCGGGCCTTGTCCACCTGGGTGTGGCCGCCGGAGAAGGCATAGGGCGCATAAGGCACGGCCTCGCCGGTGTCGGCGTCGACCAGTCTGCGTGCTGCTCCCAACAGGCCCTCCATGGCTGGGCGTTGCCTCGGCGTGCATGAGTACCGGCCCTGAGGCCGACCAGATGAACTTAACGTACATGAGCACTGAGTCCATCAAGTACGCCTGGGGGGCGTGTCGCTCGACCCGGCGTCGATGAGCGGACCGGTCCGAGATCCCGCTGGTACGGCCTTTCCTCATGAACGTGACGTCAATCTAGTCAGTTCCTGGGAACGGGGTACCACGATCCTGGGAACCGGGTGCCCAGATCCTGTGGACGTGGTGGGAGTTCGTACGAACTGGGTGCCAGTTCGGCGGATCGTGGTGCCCGCACCCGTCTGTGCAGCTCAGCGCGGAGATGGCGGCGGCGCCCTCTTTAGCAGGAGGACACGCTGTGCCCTCCTGCCCCACCCGCCACGCCCCGGCCCCCGATCGCCTGCCGCGCACCCACGCCTCGCGGACACCCGCCGGGCGTCCGCCGCCCCGGCCCGTCTCTTCCGCTCGACACACGCCCCTGCTCCCTCCCCCCTGTCCTCAGCCCGCGAAAGCACGCCAGGACGCGGCCGCGGCCGACCGATCACCCGCCATGTATGCCCCGGCCCGCCCCCACTCGCCTCCGCCACGCCGTCCCTTTCCACCCCGACGGGCGCGCGGCCGCCCGCGGCGGCGAGGACCCCGTCGGCGCACCGCAGGCCCCCCGGGGCCGAGGATGCGGCGGCCCGTGGGCGCGGAGAGCGCGACATTGCAATGAGCGATTGCGGCGGTGCGTTGCGTTAGACAGAGAGCCATTGCAATGATTTCACCGTTGTGAGCTGGCATTTCGGCTCTGCAGGCCGATAAATACGTTGCCTATTTTATGAACGCAACGTAGCGTTCACGTCATCGGAAAGAACGAGGTCCCGGTGGCGCACCAGCCGCACACCACCCGCGCACCACCCGGGCACGACCGGTTTCCGAGCCGTTTCCGATGGGCTGGACGAGCCGCCTCGAATCGACCGGAAGGACGCCCCCATGAAGTCGCCGCACTCACCGGCCACCGCCCCGGCGGCGCCCGCCGGTCCCGGGCCGCTCGCCTCCTTCCTGCGCTTCGTCCTTTTCGGCGGCGGCGTCGGCGTCCTGTCCGGACTCGCCGTGGCCGCGGTGGCGCTGGCCCTGCCCTGGGCCATCGCCAACGCGGTCGTCACGGTCGCCTCCACTCTGCTGTGCACCGAGCTCCACGCCCGCTTCACCTTCGCCACGGGCCGACGCGCCGGGTGGCGGCAGCACTGGCAGTCGGCGGGCTCGGCGAGCGCCGCCTACCTGGTGACCAGCGCCGCCGTCCTCGTCCTGCACCAGGTGCAGGCCTCCCCCACCGCCCTGACCGAACAGCTCGTCTACCTCGGCGCCTCCGGCCTCGCGGGCACCGGCCGCTTCCTCGCCCTGCGTCTGTACGTCTTCGCGACGGGGCCGGGGCGGGGCCGCGGCGCGGCTGTGGGGATGAACTCCGTGCCGATGTACGCGCCATGCCCGGTCGCCGCCCGTTGACACGGATCGGGCCCCGCATTCCGGGGGCGGCCGCTCGGCCCCTGCGGCAGCTGGTGGCGGGCAAGACCGGCTCGCTGATGGGGTGCGCCTTCGCGCTGGGCGGCGCACTGGCGGGCGCGGACGCCGAACGGGTCGCCGTGCTGCGGGACTTCGGCAGCCGCCTCGGCGTCGCGTTCCAGTGCGCGGACGACGTGTTCGGCGGCCAGCGCCCGCAGCGGCACACCGGTTGACCTGAGCGGCCGCCGTCACCGCCTTCGGGCTGCAAGCGACACACGGCAGCCACCCCATCGTGTCGCACGTCACGGTCCGCAGCTCCCAGGGCCGCACAGTCCACCGGCGATCACGTACAGGTCCTCGGATTCCCGGCGGAATACCGGCAGTTGCGGACGCGAGTGGAGTCCGCGACACAGACCGCCTCAATCTGCGCGGGCCCGACGGTGCTGGTGCACCTGCGCCCCTTCGCCGCGGCGCCGGGGATGCGGGGCCGGCACCGGGAGGGCGAGGGCCGCAAGCGAGACCAGTGCGAGTCGGCGGAGTTGCGGCGGCATGAAAATCCTCCAGGCTGAAAGAAATGAGACGAAAGGGACGGGGGCATGGCTCACCCTGTTCGCCCTGCCCTCAGGCCGGGGCGGGAAATGCCGCCCCGTCGCGCGCAGAGACAGAGAAAGTGGGACGACCGTGTTCTCATCGCTCCGGAGCAGGTACTTGGCGGCGTTCTTCGCGGCGTGCGCACTGTCGGTGGCGGCCGTGCCGGGGGCCCACGCGGCCCGGGCGGGCGGTACCGCGGCCGATGTCGTCGCCGCGGTCAACGCGGAGCGCGCGGCGGCGGGTTGCCATCCGGTGCGGCTGCGGTCCCCGCTCAACCGGGCCGCGCAGGCGCACAGCGCGGAGATGGCGGACAGCGGCCGCCTGGTGCATGCCGGGCGGGACGGCAGCAGCCCGATGGAGCGGATGCGCGCCGCCGGGTACCGGCCCGCCTACGCGGGCGAGGCCATCGCTGACGGCGTCGGTTCGGCGGGGAGCGTCGTGCGGCTGTGGATGGACAGCCCCTCGCACCGCGAGCTCATCCTCACCTGCCGCTTCACCCACGCGGGGGTCGGCAGGGCGGGCGGCTCCGGCGGCCCCTGGTGGACCCTGGACCTGGCCTCGAAGCGCTGAGCGGAACCCAACGGCCGCGGCCGGAACGCCTGTTGCGGCCCCGCGGCCCTCACCGGTCTCCTTTTTCCGACGCCGGTATTTTCTGCTGCCGTTCCTTTCGGGCGGGCTGCTTCCCGCCCGCGCTCAGGCGGTGGTGGTCACGCCGGGGCCGCGCTGGGAGCGGTCGGTCTTGTTGCCGGGCTTCCTGGGCTCGATGGTCCGCGGGTCGACGGCCTCGCCGGGGGCGCCCTCCTGGTAGAGGCCGTGCGGCAGGCTGTCGCGGTCGTGCGGGAGCAGGAAGAAGACGCGGCGCTTGTACAGGCCGCTGTCGGGGTCCGGTTCGGCGGTGTCGTCGAGCCGGACGTAGCCGACCATGCGGCCGTCGCGCAGGTAGGGCGGCTTGGTGCCCCGCCGCTTCGTCTTGTCGAGGGTCTGGCGGACGTAGTCGAGCCCCTCGGGGTCCTCCAGCCACACCACGGTGTCTTCGTGGGCGAGGTCGCCTTCGGTCAGCAGCGAACTCATGGCTGCGGCCCCTCCTTGGTCGGCCGGCACGGGCGGTCCCGGCGCGGATGCTCGGTGCGGACGTTCGTCGGCGGCCCGGCCGCCGTGGACGGATCCGGCGGCGCCGCCCGCCCTCCATGGTAGGACGGCCCGGCGGGCGGGGGCAGCGGCGGCCGGTCCCCGCCGCGGACGGGGGTCATTCGGCCACCGTCAGGGCGAGGTTGGGGTAGTACTTGCGGCCGTTGGATTTGATCATGTCGTTCGGTGAGGCCAGGCCGAGTTCCTGACGAACGCGGGTGGCGAAGACGCGGGCGGTGGCGGGCCGGATGCCCTCACCGGCGTGGCACCAGGAGCTGTACTGCGTGTACAGCAGGCCCTGCTCGACGCGCAGGTCGGTGTCGCCCGCCCCGTAGGTGCGGGTGCAGCACTCGGTGAGGAAGCGCCCGATGTGGTCCTCAGTGGTCGCGTAAGCCGTCGTGGCGAGCCGGACGCGTCCGGGGCCCTCCAGCGGGTCCCGGGTCCTCAGATAGCGGCGTGCGCCCTCGATGAGCCAGTGCAGGATGCCGGGGCCTTCGTCGCGGACCAGCTCGAAGGCGAGGTTGTCGATCTTCCGCTCGTCGGGGACCACACGCTCGAAGGGCAGCAGGCGGATACGGCGCCAGAAGGCGAAGCCGCCGGTGGAGACCTCGGGGCGGTGGTTGCCCAGCAGCCACAGGTGGTGGGTGGGGGTGAAGCTGAAGTAGTCCTGCCGCATCCGGCGGGCCTTGATCTTGTCGCCGCCGGTGAGCAGGCGCACCCGGGCCTCGTCGAACTTGTCGTTGGGCTTCAGCTCGCTGCACACCACCAGGCGGCGCCCGTGCAGCTCGGTCAGCTCGGTGGAGTGCTCGGAGAAGGCGCCGCGGTCCATCAGGAAGCCGGGCGGCGCCGCGTCCGCGTAGTCGCCGAGGACCTGGATCATCGTGTCCAGCAGGACGGACTTGCCGTTCTTGCCCTCCCCGTGCAGGAAGGGCAGCACCTGCGCGCCGACGTCACCGGTGATCGAGTACCCGAGCAGCAGGTGCAGGAAGTCGATCATCTCGCGGCCCTCGGCGTCCTCGCCGAAGGTGTCGGCCAGGAAGCGGTGCCAGCGCGGGGTCTCCATGGCCTGCGGGGCGACGCTGGTGGCGCGGGAGTGGAAGTCGCGGGTGGGGTCCGGTTTGCGCAGCGCGCCCGTGTGCAGGTCGACGATGCCGCCGGGGGTGCACAGCGCGTACGGGTCGCCGTCGAGCGTGTCGGGGTCCACGGAGAGGTCGGGCGAGGCCTTGGCTTGGGTGAGGAGCGCCTTCATGCCGGTGGTCGACAGGGTGCGCCGCTTGTGCAGGCGCAGTTCGCGCCCCTGGAAGTGGCCGCTGGGGTCGGTGTCGGCGAGGTCCTCGGCCATTTCCCCTGCCGCCCACAGGGCGGCCTTCTCGCCGCCGGTGCGCTTCCAGCGGTAGCCGTCCCAGGCGAACCAGCCGAGCCCCTCCACGTGCCGGAACTGATCGCGGTAGAGCTGCACGAAGAGCCGGGCGTTGCCGCGGTCGGAGAGCGAGCGCGGGAGCAGGCCCGCGGCGCCCGGCGCGCTCTGGGCGGACGCCGTGCCGCCCTGGGCGGGCAGCAGGCCGCCCGCGGGCGCGGGACGGGCTCCCGGCGCGTCGGGCAGCTGCATGTCGAGCATCTGCTGGGCGGCGGCGTGCGCGTCGAACGGCGGCGGGTTCTCGGCGCTGGTCATGGACGTCCTTGACGGCGGGCCTGCGGAGCGGGCGCGGGGAACTCACCGGAGCGCGGCACGCGGGTCCTTTTCTTCGGCGCCGGCCTCTGAGGAAGACCTGCTCAGGCAGGCCCGTGACGCTTCCTCAGGGACCGAAGGGACTGTGTTTCGAAAAGAGTCTAGGGGTTCCCCGCGGGGGCGCGCTGCACCCTGAGGGCGCGCGCCGCACTAGCCGCTCCCCAGTCCCTTGGGTCCCTCGGCGCCCACCTGTCGCTATACGCACCTCTTGGGCACTTGTGTCACTGATTGCCCGACTAGCCGCGGCTTCACGGGTGTTGAGGGCAGTTTAGGGGGGTGACCGGACCGGGTCAGGGACTGAAAGGCAGGGACGGAGCAGGGACGGTCCCTTTCTCAGTCCCTCCACAAAAGCCCAGGTCACAGCGGTGCGGACGGCGAATCAGGGACTGAAGGGACTGAACTCGCTAATTATGAGCTACACAGAAACATGTGTGTTCATATGACTGTTCATACGCGGGCGCGTGTGAACCACATATATCTAGTAAGCGTTATAATTAGCGAGTTGAGTCCCTTCAGTCCCTGATCGGGGGTCGAGAAGGGGTCTGACCTGGGGTTTCTTAACAGGGACCGAAGAGGGACCGAAAGGGCTTCAGACCCTGCCCCCTCGGTCCCTCGGGCTTCGGTCCCTGCGCCCGTCCGCCGGGACGCGAGCCGACGGCCGGTCGGCCGACGGTTGTTCCGGTCAGGACGCGACGGCCTTGGCCGCGCTCCCCCGCTGCGAGCGCGGCGTCTTCAGGCCCACGCGGCCGGGTGCGACGGTGCGCGGGTCCACGGCCTCCCCGGGGGCACCCACCTCGTAGGGCCCTGCAGGATCGTTTGGCCTGTCGTGCGGGAGCAGGAAGAACGTGCGGCGCTCGAACAGGCCGCTGTCCGGGTCGTTGTCGGCGTCGGCCAGCAGGTTGGCGTAGCCGACCATGCGGCCGTCGCGCTCGTAGCGGGGCTTGCCGCGGCGCCGGGTCGACTTGTCGAGGGCCTGGCGGACGTAGTCGAGGTGCTCCGTGCTCTCCAGCCACACCACGGCCTCTTCGTGGGCGAGTTGGCTGTCCTGCAGCATCGAGCTCATGGCCGCAGACCCTCCTGATCAGCTCCGGCCGCACACAAGTGGCGGTCACACCGGCGGTTGTCTGCCCCCGTGAACGGCGTGCCCTGCGGTCGCCGTGGCCATCGTACGGGCAGCGGTCCCCGCCGCCCATGACACTTCCGCGACCTCACCGGCGCTCCTTTTGGCCCGGGGCGGCGGCCGGCGCGTGCCGGACCTCGGGCAGCAGCGCGAGGCCCGGGTACAGCTTCCGGTCGTTGTTCTTGATCATCTCGGCGGGAGAGGAGAGCCCGAGGTCCTGGCGGATGCGGCTGGCGAAGGCGCGGCTGGAGGCGGCGCGGATGCTCTCGTCGGCGCACCAGCGGCAGTACGTCTCGTACAGCAGCTTCTGTTCGACGCGCAGTTCCGGGTCGGGCGCGCCCGACGCCCCCTTGGTGCAGCACTCGCCGATGAAGCGTCCGATGTGGTCCTCGGTGGTCTCGTACGCGGCTGTGGCGAGCCGGACGGACGCCGGGCCCTGGAGCGGGTCCCGGGTCGTCAGATAGCGGCGTGCGCCCTCGATGAGCCAGTGCAGGATGCCGGGGCCCTCGTCGCGGACCAGCTCCACCGCGAGGTTGTCGATCTTCCGCTCGTTCGGCACGACCCGGTCGAAGGGGATCAGCCGCATCCGGCGCCAGAACGCGTGGCCGCCGGTGCCCACTTCGGGGCGGTGGTTGCCCAGCAGCCAGAGCTTGTGAGTGGGGGTGAAGCTGAAGAAGTCCTGGCGCATCCGGCGGGCGGTGATCTTGTCGCCGCCGGTCAGGAGCTTGACGCGGGCCTCGTTGAACTTGTCGTTGGGCTTCAGCTCGGAGCAGACCACGATGCGGCGGCCGTGCAGCTCGGTCAGCTCGGTGGAGTGCTCGGTGAACTTGCCCTTCTCCATGAGGAACCCGGGCGGGGCCGCGTTGGCGTAGTCGCCGAGGATCTGGGTCATCACGTCGAGCAGCACGGACTTGCCGTTGGCGCCGGAGCCGTAGAGGAAGGGCAGCACCTGCGCGCCGACGTCACCGGTGATCGAGTAGCCGAGCAGGACGTGCAGGAAGCGAGTGGTCTCCAGGCCCTTCTCGTCGGCGCCGAAGGTGTCGCGCAGGAAGCTCTCCCAGCGCGGGATCGGCATCGGCTGCGGGGCCACCGTGGTGGCGCGCGAGTGCATGTCGGTGAGCGGGTCCGGCTTGTGCAGCCCGCCGGTCCGCAGGTCGACGACCCCGGCCGGGGTGCACAGGGCGTAGATGTCCCCGTCCAGGACGTCCGGGTCGAGGCTCAGGCTGGGCGCCGCCCTCGCCTGGTGCAGCAGCGCCTTCATCCCGGCGGTGGACTGGGTGCGCCTGCGGTGCTGGGCCAGTTCGCGGGAGCTGAAGACGCCGCGCGGGTCCGTGCCGGGCATCTGCTCGGCCATGTCGCCCGCGGCCCACAGCGCCGTCTTCTCGCCGCCGGTGCGCTTCCAGCGGTACTGCTCCCAGCTGTACCAGCCGAGCCCCTCCACGTGCCGGAACCGGTCGCCGTAGAGGCGGGCGAAGAGCTTAGCGTTGGCGCGGTCGGTCAGCTCCTCGGGGAGCAGCCCCGAGCGGAACGTTTCCTCACCGGGCGCGGGCCGCTCCCCCGGCCGCGGGGCGGGCAGCGGCGCGGGCCGGCCCGGCAGGTCCAGGTCGAGGCTCTGCTGCTGGATCTGCTCCGCGGCGGCGACGGCGTCGAACCCACGGTGACCGGCCCGGCTCATGAACGTCCTTGAGGGTGGAACGGGCGCTGCGCGCCTGCGGACAGCGCGGATTCGATGATGTTCAGGTTGCGTCGCTCCTGGTGCGGGCGGGCCAGCCGGGCGGTGTCGAGCAGCAGTTCCTTCACCTCGTCCACGGCGAGGTGCCCGCCCTGGACGAGGCCGCCCGCGGTGTAGGCGGCCCGGTTGAGCTTCTCGGTGAAGCCCGCGCCCTCGGCGACGGCCGCGCACCGGGCCACGTCGTCCAGGAGCGGTTCGATGACCCGGGTGGCGGCCTTGGGAGCGCGTCTGCGGCGGGCGGCGGGCAGCGGCGGCGGAGCGGCGGCCGGGGCGGCGGGCGCGGGGACGTGTCCGGTGCGCACGAGTTCGGCGGCGAGCCACTGCGGCAGCGGGGCCGGGGTGCGCACCGTGCCCACCGGCTCGTAGGTCCCGGCGGTGGTGCGGGTGGCGGGCGCGATGATGTAGCCGTTGTCGGACCGTACGTCGACCTGCCAGGCCAGCGCGGTGCGCACCCCGGAACCGGTGGACGAGCGGTAGCGCACCCGGGGGTGCGGATTGCGGTACCAGACGTGCAGGCCGCCCGACGGGGTCCGCACGCGCAGCGTCTCCTGGTCCTCAGCGGGGCTCTGCCGCCCGCGCAGGGCCGCGAGGAGGGCGAGGGTGTCGAAGCCCGTCGCGAGCCCGCTGAGGTCGATCTGGGGGGCGATGGGGATGCCCGGCAGGAGGCGGGAGCGGTCGGGTACTTCGGCGGCGTGCGCGTCGACGTCGATCACGACGAGGTCGGCCGGGCCGCACGAGACCCCCACGCCAAGCCGCGGCTGGCTCCCCCACCAGGCGTCGATCCGCTCCAGGGAGGTCGTCGCGGCGTGGAAGCCGTGGCACCAGCGCCCCGCGGGGATGCAGGGACACCCGGCCGGGGCGTGCGCGCTCCCCCTGCATTCCTCGCAGTTGGCCGCGGGCGTCTTCTGCCGCGGGGCGAGCGGATGGACCGGCCAGCCGGCCCGTGCGCACCAGCGGGCGACAGCGACGGGATCCACGGCCCCCGACGGGGGGCTTGAGCTTGCGGCAAGCTGGCGCGCCACTGATCGTCCTTGTCCAGATCCAGCGTCGGTCGTCCCCACCTGTTCGGTCCACGACGGACCTCCGGTGCCGGAGGCGTCCCGCGGCACTGCGGGACTGAAGGGACTGAGAATCGGATATTGCGGGCCTGAGACTAGCGCACACGTTCTGATACGCGAGGGGGCTTTTGCTCTGTCGAGGTTCTTGAGTCCCGTCAGTCCCGCAGTGGGGTTCTGGCAGCGCGGGAACCGGGGCCGGGACAGGGGTGGGCGGCGGGGTCGGAGGGCGGGCTTCCCCGCTTGGGGCGGGAGGTCCGGCGGGGCCCGGTTCGGGGCGGTCCCGCTTCGGTCCCGTGCTCAGTCCCGTAGGAAACGGGCAGGTCAGGGCGGGTGCCGGCGTCCGGCACGGGACTGACGGGACTGAAGGTCTTCCTTATGAGTCCAGTACGCGTAGGGGTAGTGCCAGAAGTACGCGCGTGCACATACACGCACACACACGGCACGAACAAGGGGGCTCGGTCCCGTCGGTCCCGTGCCCCCGAGGCCGGCGGCCGGGCCGGTGGGTGGTGGGCGGCGCTGAGCTGGGCGTTCTTGTGGTGGGGCGGCTGTGGGGGCGTACGGGACCGAAGGGGCGGGCGGGTGCGAGCGGGCTGCCTCGGTTCTAGGGAGGCCGGAGTGGGGCTCGTCCGGGCCGGGAGCGGATCTGGATCTCGGGGACCCTCCGCCCCTCGGACCTTGGGGGCCCATGAGCTGGGGGCGCCCTAGTGGTTGAAATCTCAATGACTTCTCTCAGAGGCTCTGAGAGCGCGGGGCGGAACCCGGGGTGAGGGGCCGCCGGCCGGGTTCCGGGGTGTGACCTGGGGGTTCTGGGTGGTGCGGTCCTGACGGGGGCCGGTGGCGGTGGCAGCCGTTTCGGTGGCGGTGTGGGGCTGGAGAGGGGCCGCTCCCCCGCGGGGATGAGTCGGTAGGGCGGCTGGGGAGTCGGGTGCCTGGTGCTGGGCCGGGGCGAGGTGGGGGCGGTGGTGGTGATGGCTGCCGAAAGCAGGGCTGAGGGGGCCTCAGAGGGCCGTGGCGGGGTGCGCGCGAGATTCCGGCGGCCGGTCTTGAACGGGCTCGGGTGGAGCGGGGCCGCGGGCGTCGGGTGCTGGGTCGGTGGGTGAGGTGCGGGTGTGGGCGCCTGGCGGATTCGGTGGGGTGGGGGTGGGTCGTCGCGCGGCCGGGGGGTGTGTGCGGGGCGGTGTGACGGTCTGCTGACGGCGAGGAGGTGCGGGGGGCTCGGGACCGCGGGGGTGCTGCGGAGAGGCCCGGGGCGGTGCGGTGTGGGCGGTGGGTTCGGGGGTGAGTGGTGGGGGCCGGGATGGGTGACGGGACCGGGTGGTGCGGGGGCGGAGGCGTGGGCGGGGGGCCGTGCGGCTGCGTCGACGGAGAGTTGGGTGGGGGAGCGCGGCCGGGTGAGGCGGGGCCTCGGTGGGGGCGGAGGGTGTTCGGGGGCGGGCTGTTGTCGTGCTGCTGTGTGGAGAGGCGTGGGGGTGGCCGGGTGGCGGTGGTGTGCCGGGTTGGAGCGGCTCGGCGCGAGGCGGGGTGGGTTCGTAGTCGTGTCTGGTCGGCGTGCGAGTGGGGTGCGGGTCGGCGGGGTGATGAGTGATCGGGGTGGCCGAGTTCAGGGGCGGTGCGGGTGCATGGGGAGGCAGCGGGGCCGGTCGAGGCGGTGATCAAGGGTGGGTGCGTGGGCCAAGAAGCCTGGCTGCTGGTGGTCGTTCGGGTGGAGCAGGTCGTGGCTTCTGGATGTCGGCCGGGGTGGGTCGGGAGTGGGGGCGGCGGAGGGCGTTTCGGTCCGGTCCGGGTCAGGTGAGTGCGGTCGCCATTCCCCCACTCCCTGGAGCCGCAGCGGCGGGATGAGGTGTTGGGCGGGCCGCCTGAGTCTGTGCCGGTGGCGGTGCGTCTCGGCTGGGTTCTGTCCAGGACCGTTCCTCGCAGAGGGAAGAAGTGGGCGGAGGTGGCGGGCGAGGTCCCCTGGACCTCGCGGAGGTCGACTGAGGAGGGCGTGGATTCTCGGGGTGGGACTGTACGGGCGATGCCTTCCGCGTCAGTGACAGGCGGTCGGACTGAACGAGGTGGTGGGGTGGCCCCTGCGGGCAGGCGGTTGGGGGCCGGGATGGATTCCTTGAGCTGCGCGTTTGTGGAACACGCGAACTGCTCTTGTGGCCCCTCAAGCCGAGAGCAGGTGTAGTGCGCTGCCACTCCCCCACACCAGGAGTACAGCGGAGAGGTTCGCGGGTGCTCGGGCAAGCTGACATGATCGCCGATCGTGAGGCGACGAAACCCCGGCCGGGACTGTTTCCGATCCGCCGATGTGCTGCGTACAGTGAAGGTGTTCTGACGCTGAAAAACACCCTCTGACCTGGGGAAACAAACATCACTGCAAACATGGGAGCAAGCTTGCGCGCAAGCATGCGTACGGGTGCTGTGCTGCACCTCGGTACGTGCCCGCGTGTTGGTGATGCGGCCTGCGGTGAGCGAGGGCGGGTAGTTGATGGGTGTTCAGGGCGTGACTGCGACTGCTGTTCCGGTTGGGGCGCGCACGGAGATGCATGCAGCGGGTACTGCCTGAGTGCCGGTCAAGTTGCACGTCCGGGTGCCAGTCACCGAGCACGTCCGCTCGTGGGCAGAGGTACTGACAGGCACGTGGATGGGAATGCCGGTGCATATCGATGCGCACCGCTTAAGCTGTCTGCGCGTGTAGTTCCCTGTTGGTCACGAGATCGGTTCAGCGGTCTGCTGGCTTGCCGGTCCGCCTATGAGTATGGCTGCCTGTCACCCGGTGGACCTACGGATCAGCACGTCGGTCGGGGCGGCTACAGCTCCGGTCACAGGGGTGTAGATCAACATGCCGGTGAGCCTCCCTGGCGGCTAGTCAGCAGGCCTTGCAACAGAGGTGGTAGTCAGGTGGGTGGCCCGTATGCCCGCCCGACCGCTACTAGAATTGTCAGCAGGCATCCAGGTCCACGAGTGGATGAGCCCGTACGCTCGCACGTCTGTCTGTGGGTGCACCAGCATACTCATCCCGTACCAAGCGGCTCTGCTCAGCGGCCTCCCAGTCCGTGTGCTGCCCTGATCGTCCACCCGCCCGTCAGCCCCACTGGCGACCTGAGGGTGAGTGCAGGAGCGGACCCCCAGCCCAGTAAGCCGCTCGACCCGCCTGCCGACAGCCCAGCTGATCAGCCGAGTTGTAGACGGGTACACCGAATAGCTGGCAGGCACCCGCATCCACCCCCCTGGACGCCCACAAGTCGGCACAGCCATCACCCCGTCCGTACAGCGGTCCGTGCAACCGCACATCCGCCCACCCGTACCCCTCAGTGATAGCCGACCAGCCCGTCAGCCCATCAATCGACCCGCAAGCCACGCGACCAAAGCGGTAGTTGGTTCAACGCCAGGCAAGCCGTCTGGCCTCCAAGCCCACCCGCATCTTGACCTGCAGGCCGATACGCCCGCGTGTTGCTGTACCGGTGCGGTGATCACCCTGGTAGCGTGTGCAGCGCTTTGCGTCGCAACTTCGCCGGAGGTGGCTGTTTCTGTGGGAGCGTCAGGTGAGGTCGTCACCGGGAGTTCCATATAGGCAGAAGCCGTCCTTCACGCTTGCTCACCCAGAGGGGGGCAAGGGGAGACTCACGCAGAGCAGCAAGCTTGGCTGCAAACAGCAAAACCCTCGTCGACCTGCCACATTGAGGTCATCGAGGGGGTCGGCGGTCTCCGGAAGGGGGCTTCGGGGGGTACTCGGCATCAGGGTCGGCCGCTTCGGAGCGCAGAATCGTTCTGAGAGAAGTTTTGGCCCGGCAAGCACGCCCAAAACGGGCATATCTCCACCCGTCTTCGGGTCTGAACCAGACTGAGAGGATCCATGTCCAGTCCCTTCGCGGCACCTGACAGCCAGTCGCACCCACCCCAGATCCCCTGGGCCTCGCTGTCGCACATCTTCATGTTCGGCAACGGCAAGGGCGGGGTCGGCAAGTCGTCGGTCTCGGCCAACGCGGCGGGCAAGGCGGCACGCAGCGGACTGCGGACCCTCATCATCGACTGCAACGCCCAGGGCAACATCGCCCGCGAGCTCGGCTACAAGCGGGCCGAGTGGAACGACGGGGGAGCGGCGCTCCTCGACGCGCTGCGCACCGGCACCGCCCTGCGGCCCCAGCGAGGCGTCCGGGAGAACCTGGACGTCGTCATCGGCGGCCCGGCCCTCGGTGACGAGTTCGGCATCTTCTTCCACACGCTGCTCGCCAAGGAAGGCCCGCACGCGTACCTGCGGCTGCTGATGTGCCTGCTGCCGATCGCGCACGAGTACCAGATCATCATTCTCGACACCCCGCCGGAGAACCCGTCGCTGCAGCGGCTCGCCCTGTCGGCCGCGCGCTGGCTGGTCATCCCGGTCAAGAGCGACGGGGGAGCGGAGGACGGCCTGGCCCAGATCGGCCTGGAGTTCTCCTACGTGCGTTTCGTCAGCCAGCTCAATCCGCACCTGGAGCTGCTGGGGGTGCTGCTCTTCGACACCGGGCGCACGTACACCGGTATCCACGCCGACGTGCGGCGGCAGGTGCACAAGGTGCTCGGCGAGGACGCCCACATGTTCAAGCACCTCATCGGGCACACCGAGTCGGTCGCCCGGCTCGTGCGCAAACGAGGGCTGCTGGTGCAGGAGTTGGCCGACCGGCGGGGGGACGGTGACCGGTCCGTGCCGGAGACTGTCGACGGACTGGCCGCCGACTACGAAGGATTCACCGAAGAGATGTTCGCTCGCGCGCTCGAACTGAGGAAGGACGCGGCCGCATGACCCCGCCCAAGGGAAAGAAGCAGACGGACGAGGACACCGAGCAGAGCATGTCCGACGAAGGCGTCGGCAATCTGTTCAGCGGCGGCGCGGGCGGCGGGGGCCGCTCGACGAGCGCGCTCGCCGGCTGGGCCACCCCGGCCCCCGCGCAGTCGGCGCCCGTCGCCCCGGTCACCCCGATGCCCGCTCCGGCGGCCGCGGCGACCGTGATCCCGCAGCCGGCCCGCGAAGCCGCCCAGGAGCCCGAGCCGCTCGACGACGCGGACACCGCCAAGCCCGTCGGCTTCTACGTGTCGCAGAACGTCGCCACGCGCTTTCGCAAGTTCCGCAAGCAGCACGACATCACGCACACCCAGATCGTGCTGATGGCCGTGGAGGCCGCCGCGGAGAAGGGGCTGCCGCAGGTCGTCGAGGAGGCCCGGCGGGCGCCCAAGTTCCAGTCCAAGCTGTTCGCCGTCACGGTCAAGCCCGACGACACCGACCTGCGCGGGCTCGGCCCCGTACAACTGCAGTACAAGCCGACCCGCGCGCAGCGGGCGATCATCGACGGGCTGGTGCGGGAGTCCGGGCTGCCGGACCACACCAAGTTCCTCGCGGTCGTCCTCGACCAGTACCTGCCGGGGCGCCGGGACGCCTAGCCGGGAGGCCGGGAGGCCGGGGGAGCGGGGGAGGGGCGTGGTGGTCAGCGGATCTTCATCGTGGCCATCATGCCCATCGCCGAGTGGTCCAGCATGTGACAGTGGTAGACGTACGCGCCGCGGTAGCTGTCGAAGGTCGCCTGGAGCTTGACCGTCTCCCCGGGCTGGAGTACCACCGTGTCCTTGAGGCCGGACTCGGAGGCCGGGGGCGCCTGCCCGTTGCGCTCCAGCACCCGGAACTGCACCAGGTGCATGTGGAAGTTGTGGGCCGCCTTCACATTGGCGTTGGTGACGGTCCAGACCTCGCTGGCACCGTAGCGGACGACCTGGTCGACGCGGGCGTGGTCGTAGACCTTCTCGTCCAGGTACGCCTGCGCGGTGGCGCTGCCGTCCTCGTCCATCCGCATCACCACCGAGCGGGTGGCGGTGGGCGCGGGTAGCGGCGGCAGCGCCCGCAGCACGGACGGCACCGAGCTGGGATCGTCGGCCGTGCGCGTCACGTCGAACCGCAGCACCTGCCCGACCTGCTCGACCGGCCCGCGCCCGCCGGTGTTCACCAGGACCAGCTGGGTGCCGACCGGATACCGGGAGAAGTCGATGACGACGTCCGCCCGCTCGCCCGAGGACAGGTAGACCGACGGGGTCGGGTTCGGGCGCGGCAGCAGACCGCCGTCCGAACCGATCTGGATCAGCTCGCCGCCGTCGGCGAGCCGCAGCTCGAAGAAGCGCATGTTCGACGTGTTGGCGAAGCGGAACCGGTACTTCCGGGCCGCCACCTCCAGGTACGGGTAGGGCACGCCGTTGGCCAGGAGGGTGTTGCGGGTGCGGTCGCCCATCGCGTAGACGAGCTGCCCGGACGCGTCGATGTTCGCGTCGCGCAGCTCGATCAGGACGTCGTACGCGCCCTTGGGCAGCGGCAGCGCGTCCTCGACGGGGTCGCTGATCAGGTAGCTGCCGTGCAGCCCGCGGTAGACGTTCTCCGACTCCACGTGGTGGGCGTGGTCGTGGTACCAGAGGGAGGCGTGCGGCTGCCGGTTCGGGTAGCGGTACACGCGGACGCCGCCCGGCTCGATCGTGTCCATGGGGCCGCCGTCGCTGTCCTCGGGGACCGAGGCGCCGTGCAGGTGGCGGGAGATGGGCACGTCGAGCCCGTTGCGCTGGATGACGACCACGGGCCGGTTCGTCCGCGCCTTGATGGTGGCGCCCGGGAACCGGCCGTCGTAGGTGAGCACGTCGGTGCGGACACCCGGCACGATCTCCGCCGTTGAGCGCTGCGTGGTCACCTCGTACGTGTCCACGCCGCCGGCGGTCGACAGCGGGCGCGCCACGGGGATCAGCGGCAGCGGCACCTTGAACAGTTCGATGGCGGCCGCCGCGGCGGCCGGGGCCTCGGCGGCGGCCGCCTCGGCGCCGCGGGCGGTGAGCAGGGGCACCAGGGACGCCCCGGTCACCCCCACGGACGCGGAGGCTATTCCTGCGGCGAGCGCATGGCGGCGGGTGACCATCGGGGTCTTCTCCTCGGGACGGCAGGGGTACGGGGGAGGGGTGCGCGGGCAGCGGCGCGGCAGGTGCGGCGCGTGCGGGGGCGCCGGTCAGGTGGGGATGCCCTCGCGCCGGACGGCCGGCACCTCGATGCCGAGCGCGCGCAGCTGCTCGAAGGGGTTCATGAACTCGCGGTTCTGCACGATGCGTCCGTCGTCGAGCTGGAACGAGTGCAGGAAGTGGTTCTCGTAGGGGCCCTCGGGGTAGCCCGGGAAGCGGATCGTGCCGCGGCCGTCGCACTCGACCCAGAAGAAGTCCGGGTCCTGCGTCTCGAAGACCTGGATGTTGTACCACTCCCAGTCCGGGAAGCACTCCAGCGACCAGACGCCGTGCTCGCCCAGCCGGTCCCGGCCCCGGATGACGATCGGCGCCCCGGTGTCGTTGGTCCACAGCCCGCCGCTGCCCTCCTCGACGAACAGCTCGTGCCGGCGCAGCCGGGCCGGGCCCTTGGTGTCCGCCAGGTACTTCTCGACGGTCGCGCGGTTCTTGCGCCGCAACTCGGCGGCGTCACGGAAGCCTTGCTCGGCGGTGCGGTCGGTCATGATCTCCCCCAGCAGCGTGTTCCGGGCCGTGACCGGCCGGGCCGTGGCCGGCCGTCCGAGTCTCGCCGCGCCGCCTCGGGGCCGGGTGGGGCCGCCCTCACGCAGTCCTCGAGCTGGACCCGACGCGGCGCCCGCATGCTGGGCCCCGGGCACCGACGTGCTCCCGCGGGCCGCGCGGCCCGCGGCCACGAGGAAGGGAACCGCACCATGGCAGCCGCCCGCCCCACGGCCCCCGCCGCCCCGGCCCCGGCCGGACCCACGGATTCCACCCAGGAGACGACGGGCGAGCTGCTCGACCTCGCGCTGGGCTACGTGTACTCCGCGGCGCTGCACACCGCCGCCCGGTTCGGCGTCGCGGACCGGCTGCTCGACGGCCCCCGCGGCGCGGACGAGCTCGCGGCGGACGTCGGCGCCGACGGCCCCTACCTGTACCGGCTGCTGCGCTTCCTCGCCACGAAGGGCGTCTTCCGCGAGGACGAGGAGCACCTCTTCCACCTCACGCCGCTCGCCCGCCCGCTGTGCGCCGGGGTCGAGCGGTCGCTGCGCGACTACATCATGGTGCGCGGCGAGGCCGTCTTCTGGAACTCGGCGGGCCACCTGCACGACGCGGTCCGCACCGGCACCACGGCCTTCGAGAGCCTGTACGGGCTGCCGTTCTACGACCACGTCGCCGCCGACCCCGAGCTGGGCCGGGCCTTCAACTCCAGCATGGCGGCGTTCTCCGAGACGCTGAGCAACGACGTCGTCGACGCCCTCGACCTCTCCTCGGCCAGGACCGCCGTCGACGTGGGCGGCGGCCGCGGCGGCCTGCTCCGCGCCGTGCTGCGGCGCCACCCGCACCTCACCGGCACCCTCTTCGACCTGGAGAGCGTGGTGTCCGGGCACCTCCTCGACGAGCCCGGGACCGCGGGCCGCTGGACGGTGGAGGCGGGCGACTTCTTCACCTCGGTACCGGCCGGTGCCGACGTCTACCTCGTCAAGCACGTGCTGGCCAGCTGGCCGGACGAGCGGTGCGTGCGCATCCTGCGTACGTGCCGCGCGGCCATGCCCGCGCACGGGCGGCTCCTCGCCGTCAACGCGATGATCCCGGCGGGCAACGAGCCGCACCCCGGCAAGACGATCGACATGCTGATGATGACCGTCCTCAACGGCCGGGGCCGCACCCGCGCCGAGTACGAGGCGCTCCTCACCGAGGCGGGCTTCCGCGTCGAACGCGTCCTGGAACCCTCACCGCACGCCTCGGTGATGGAGGCCGTCCTCGCGGAGTGAGCAGCCCGCGCGGGGCACGGGCGGGGGCCGCGGCGCCGGCGCGCGGCTTCAGCTCGTAGGCCGGTAGGCCGGTAGGCCGGTACGCCGGTAGGCACGCCTGGTACCGGCCGCCCCCCGCTACGGCTGGAGCCGGCTCGCCGTCCACGGGCCCGTGGCGGGGTCGCCGGCCCGCTCGTACCGCAGGCGCTCGTGCAGCCGGTCCGTGCCGTTCGACCAGAACTCCACGACCGCGGGCTCCAGCCGGTAGGCGGTGTAGGCGGACGGGCGGGGCAGCGGGCGCGCCTCGTCGCCCAACGCGCGGGCCCGGGCGCGCAGTTCGTCGACGTGGGTGAGGTCGCGCAGCGGGCGGCTCTGCCGGGAGAGCGTGCTCATGGCGTGCGTGAAGACGGGCCGCGCGTCCCACAGGGCCCCGGCATCCGCGTCGGGCAGCCGGCGCACCGGGCCCGCCACCGTGACCTGCCGGCTCGTCTCGCGCCAGTACAGCACCCCCGAGGCCCACGGAACGGCGGCCAGGTCGCGGCCCTTGCGGCTGTCGGCGTGGCTGGTGAAGACCAGGCCCGCCACCGTCACCGACGTGAGGACCACCACGCGCGAGGAAGTGCGGCCCCGGGCGTCCGCCGTGGCGAGGGCCAGCGCCCGCGGCTCCCGCACCCCCTGCGCGTCGCAGGCCGCGAGCCACGCCGTCAGCAGCGGCATCGGCTCCGGCGGCGGGGCGAGGAACTCGGGGAAGTCCACGTCGACGGTGCCGGTCAGCGACTCGGACCGGGCGGTGCCGTGCGGCAGCGGTGAGCGGTGCGCGTCAGCGATGTCAGACATGCAGGACTCCTTCGAGCGCGACGACGCCGTGGCCCGACACCTCGACCGAGTCGACCCGGTCGCCGTCGCCGTGGACCAGGGCGGCCATGGGGGAGGGGCGGCCGATCTCCGTGCCCTGCACGATCTCGATCCGCCGCCCGTACGCGGCCGGGCCGTGCCGGGCGAGGTGGATGGCGAGGGGCCCGGCGGCGGACCCGGTGGCGGCGTCCTCCACGACCCCGTACGCCGGGGAGAACATCCGGTTGCGCCACGACGTGCCCGCCCCGGCATAGCAGTTGACCGCCATGTCGGGGAAGGCGGCCAGCGCCCGGTGGTCGGGGGCGAGCCCCGCCAGCGCCGCCACGCTCTCCAGGCCGACGAGGACGTGCCGCGGCCCGTTGCGGTAGATCTCCACCGGCAGGGTGGAGCCGGCGATGCCGAGCGCCGCGAGCAGCTCCGCCGTACGGTCGAACGGCTCCCACACCGGCACCGGCTGGCGCATGCCCGCCCACAGGACCCCGGGCGCGCCGTCCCCGGCCCGCAGCGTGAAGGGGACGGTGCCCATCGCGGTCTCCAGGCGCAGCGCGCTCGCTCCGGTGCGCAGGCCGAGCGCGACGGCGGTGCCGAGCAACGGGTGCCCGGCGAAGGGCAGTTCGTTGACGGGCGTGAAGATGCGCACGTAGGCGTCGGTGTCCGGGCTGCGGGGCCGCAGCAGGAAGGTGCTCTCCGACAGGTGCAGCTCCGCCGCGACGGCCTGCATCCGGTCCCCGTCCAGGTCGTCGGCGCCGAAGAACACCGCCACCGGGTTGCCGGTCAGGGGGCGCCGCGCGAAGGCGTCGACGACGACGTACTTGTGCATCGCTTCTCCCTAGGACCGCAGGGACAGGTCCGCGGCACGGACGGGGGTGAGCAGACCGGTGAGGGCCTCCGCGACGATGCGGGGGCCGTCCTGGGTCAGCACGGACTCGGCGTGGAACTGCTGCGAGGCGAAGCCGGGGCCGCGCAGCGCGTGCACCTCCCCGGTGCCCGGGGCCCGGCTGACCCGGACCGGGCCCACGCCGTCGGCGACGAACGCGTCGTCCTCGCAGAGCAGGGCGAACGTGTTGTAGAAACCGACGCGTTCGGGGGTGCCGAAGAGGTCGACGGCCTGCTGCACCCCCTGGTTGGGCACCTCCTTGCGGCGCAGCGGCAGGCCGAGCCGCAGCCCCAGGACCTGGTGGCTGAGGCAGACCGCGAAGAACGGCCGCCGGGTGGCCAGCAGGGTGTCGACCGCGGTCCGCAGCCGGCGGATCTTGGGGTGGCCGGCATCGCCCGGGTCGCCGGGGCCCGGCCCGAGGACGACCAGGTCGTGGCGGTCGAAGGCGTACGGCTCGTCGTAGCGGCGCACCGTCACGCACAGCCCCAGGGAGCGCAGCTGCTGGTCGATCATCGAGGTGAAGGTGTCCTCGGCGTCCACGACCAGGACGCTCCGCCCGGCCAGCGGCGACAGCAGCGAGGTCCGGGACTCGGTGCCGGAGAGCCAGAACGCGGCCAGCGCGTCGTTGCGCCGCAGCAGCGCCCGGCGCACGCTCGGATGCTGCGCGAACCGCTCCGGGGCCCCGCCGTCCAGGGCGGCGACGACGCCGGCCGCCTTGGCCCGGGTCTCGGCCGCCTCGGCCGCGGGGTCGGAGTGGCGCACGACGGTGGCGCCGACGGCGATGCCCAGGCGCCCGCGCGGGCTGATGTCGGCGGTGCGGATGAGGATCGCGGAGTCCATGACCCGCGCGCCCGCCTCGTCCCGGCCGATGAGGGCGGCGGCGCCGCTGTAGTAGCCGCGGCCCCCGGGCTCGTAGCGCCGGATGGCCCGGCAGGCGCTCTCCAGCGGGCTGCCGGTGACGGTCGGCGCGAACATCGTCTCGCGCAGGACGTCGCGGACGTCGCGGTCGGTGCGCCCCTCGATGAAGTACTCGGTGTGCGCGACCTTCGCCATCTCCTTGAGGCGGGGGCCCACCACCCGGCCGCCCTGCGGGCAGATCCGGGCCATCATCTTCAGCTCCTCGTCGAGGACCATGTAGAGCTCCTCGGTCTCCTTGCGGTCGCCGAGGAACTCCATCACGCCCGCCAGCGTCGGCCCCGAGGGCGGATAGCGGTAGGTGCCGCTGATGGGGTTCATCACCGCGGTGCCGCCCTGGAGGCTGACGTGCCGCTCGGGGGAGGCGCCCACCAGGGTGCGGGTGCCGGTGTGGATCAGGAACGTCCAGTGGGCGCCGCTCTCGCGTTCCAGGAGGCGGCGGAAGAGGGCGGGGGCGCTGGCCGGGCCGTAGTCGGTGATGTCGGCGACGAAGGTGCGCTTGACGACGAGGTTGGCGCCCTCCCCGGTGCCGATCATCTCCCGTACGACGCGCTCCACCACCGCCTCGTACGCGGCGTCGTCGACGTCGAAGGCGCCGCCCGCCAGCGGGGTCGCCACGTCCGGGATGCGGGCCAGCGCCTCGCGCAGCGGGAGCCTCTGGTGGCCGGTGACGGTCATCGCCACCAGGGGTGTGCCGTCGTCGGCGCAGGCGAAGCCGCGCTCGGCGAGCTGCCGGTAGGGCAGCACCACCAGCACCTCGTGCCGGGCGCCGGGTCCCTGATTTGGGGGTAGCGGCAGGTCGGCGAGGGTCGCGGGGAGCAGCACCGGGCCGGTCAGGACCTCCACGGCGGCCGGGCCCGGCGCGTGCGGCCGGTGCAGCAGGGCGTAGGGGCCGCACGCGCCGGACAGCGCCCGCGCCAGCAGGTCGTCGCCGTCCGGCGCGGGTGCGGGCGGGTGCTCCGCGCGGCGCGTCATGCGAACACTTCCTTGACGGCGACGACGCGGGCGCAGCACGTTGCCGCGTACGCCAGGGCCCGGCGGTGGTGCTCCTGGGAGAAGTCGGCGGTGGCGTCCGCGACGAGGAAGGGCTCGATGTCGTGGGAGAACGCCTCGACGGCGGTGGCGACCACGCCCACGTGCGCGTAGACGCCGCACAGGATCAGCTGGTCGCGGCCCGCGTCCCGCATCCGCTTCAGCAGGTCGGTGCGGCAGAAGGCGCTGTAGCGCCACTTGGTGAACCGCCAGTCGTCGGCGGCCGGGCGCAGCTCGTCGGCGACCTCGCGGTCGGCCGGCGCGGTGCGCATCCCCGGTCCCCAGAAGTCCTGGAGCAGGCCGCGCTCGGCGGCGGTCATGCCGCCGGGCTGCGCCGTGTAGGCGACCGGGACGCGCAGCGCAGCGCAGCGGTCGCGCAACAGGGCGGCGTTGCGCACCAGTTGGCCGCGCATGTGGTCGGCGAAGGGGGCGAGGAAGTACCGCTGCATGTCGTGGACGAGGAGGACCGCGCGGTCGGGATCGGCGGTCCACTGCGCCACGGGCGCGGGCAGTTCGGCCTCGGCGGGCAGGGGATACGCGGGAATGGGGGGTATGCCGGTCATGGCTCCAGTTCCTTGCTCGGGAAATCCGGTGCCGGAAAACAATTCCGCGGAAAAAAATGAGAAGGCCCGCCCATGCTGAACCAGCGGGAAAGGGCATGCAAGGGCCTTCGAATGCGCTCAGGGGCCACTCGAGGAGCGCCCCAGCGGCGGTCCTGGAAAAGGGCGCGTTCCCGCGGGAATTCAGCGTGTGGTGCGCTGTTCGGGCGGCAGGATCAGCGTCGGCTCCAGCGCCGCTCCGGCCGCGGGCGCGGCGGGGAGCGGCGCGAGGGCGGGCCGGGGGCCGCGGCCCTGGCGCCACTCGGCCTGGGCGGCGACGACGGCGACGTAGGGGATGCCGATCCCGCCGGCGAGGGCGCACAGCCCGAGTACGGGCCACCGGTCCCAGACGGCGACCATGACGACGAAGCAGACGGTGCGCACCAGCATCGCCTGTACGTAACGGCGCTGGCGGCCGCGGACGTTCTGGGTGAGGCCGGGCCGGGCGGCGGTGATGGCCGGCACGCCGCCGCCGCCGCCGTCGCCGTCGTCGTCCGCCGTGTCCCGGTGCCGTGGGTGCTCGGGCATGTGGAGTCCCTTCGACGGCTCGGGTGGGACAGGGGAGACAGAGGAGACAGCAGGGACGCAGCGGGTGGTCACCAGGGGCCGGGCGGGGGCGGCCGGGGAGCCGGAGACAAGCGGGGCCGGGCGGGGCCGCCGGAAGTGCCCCGCCCGGCCGTCCGTCGGCGCGCCGCCCCGGCGCCCGCCGTCAGCCGTCGCCGCGCGCCGTCACGCGCGCGGACGCCCGGAGCGGGCCCCCGTGTCCGGCGCGTCGTCGCCGGTGTCCGCCTGTCCCTGGGCGGGGACGGCCGGACGCGCGCCGTTGCCGTTGGCGGAGACGGCGTGCGGGCCGTGGCCGTTGGTGGACAGGGCCGGGCCGGCGCCGTGCCCGTCGGTGCCGTGGGCGAGGTGCTCCTGCGCCGCGCGCAGCTCGTCCGGGGTGGGCAGGGCGATCTGGTCGGCGTGCAGCCAGCGGCTGAGCCGGTGGCGCAGCACCGCGCCGCGGCCGCTGGGGTCGGGCACCCCGTCGTGGTCCGGCTCGGGCCCCGGCAGCGGCCGCGCGCTCTCGCGGGACAGCAGCGTGTACTCCCGCTTGCGGTCCAGGCGTTCGTGCACCTCGACGAACTCGCCGTGCGGCAGCCGCTTGATGCGTCCCGTCTCGCGGCCGTGCAGCAGCTTGTCGCGGTCGCGCCGCTGCAGGCCCAGGCAGATCCGCTTGGTGACCGCGTAGGTCAGCGCCGGGACGAGGAAGATCCCGATCCGGATCACCCAGGTGATCGTGTTCAGCGACAGGTGGAAGCGTTCGGCCAGGATGTCGTTGGCGCCGCCGAAGAAGAGCACGAGGTAGAAGGCGACCAGGGAGCAGACGAACGCGGTGCGCGTGGCCTGCTCGCGCGGCCGGTCCAGCAGGTGGTGCTCGCGGGTGTCCCCGGTGAGCCAGGACTCCAGGAACGGCCACATCGCGACCACGCCCAGCAGCAGCATGGGCAGCACCAGGGCCGGTATCAGGACCCCCATGTTCACGGTGTGGCCGCTGATCGTGAACTCCCAGGCGGGGAAGGCCCGCAGGGCGCCTTCCAGGAAGCCCATGTACCAGTCGGGCTGGGAACCCTGGGAGATCTGGTCGGGCCGGTAGGGGCCGAACACCCACACCGGGTTGATCTGGGCGAGGCCGGCCAGCAGCGCCAGCACCCCGCTGACCAGGAAGAAGAACCCGCCCGCCTTGGCCATGTAGTTCGGTACGAAGGGCTCGCCGACCACGTTCTTCTCGGTCCGGCCGGGACCGCGGAACTGGGTGTGCTTGTGGTAGAAGACCAGGATCAGGTGGACGGTGACGAGGGCCACCAGGATGCCCGGGATCAGCAGGATGTGCAGGCCGTAGAAGCGGGGGATGACGTCCGTGCCGGGGAACTCGCCGCCGAACAGGAACATCGTCAGGTACGTGCCGACGACCGGGATGGCCAGCGTGACCCCCTCGGCGATCCGCAGACCGGTGCCCGACAGCAGGTCGTCGGGGAGGGAGTAGCCGAGGAAGCCCTCCAGGGTCAGCAGGAGCAGCATCACGACGCCGACCAGCCAGTTCAGCTCGCGCGGCTTGCGGAACGAGCCGGTCAGCAGGTGCCGCAGCGTGTGCGCCATCGTCGCCGCGATCATGATCAGCGCGGACCAGTGGTGCAGCTGGCGGATGAACAGGCCGCCGCGTACCTCGAAGCTGATCTTGACCGTGGAGGCGTAGGCCTCCGACATCTGCACGCCCTGCAGGGGCTCGTACGGACCGTGGTAGACGGTCTCGCCCATGCTCGGATTGAAGAACAGCGTGAGATAGACCCCGGTGAGGATCAGAATGATGAGGCTGTAGAGCGCGATCTCCCCGAACATGAAGGACCAGTGCTCGGGAAATACCTTGCGGACCAGCCCTCCCCATTTGTATATCCCGAGTCGTCCGTCCGCCCAGTCCGCCATGCGTTCGCCGCGCGGAGGGGCGCTGCGCTCGCTGGGCGGCGCTTCGTCGGTGATGCTCATGTCGCGCACGCTATCGGCGCGGAAGCGGGCCGGACAACACCACTCAAGCGGAATTGCCTCTCCAACTCCACTGGTTCTCAAGCGAATTGGCAGCGTAGCGAGGCCGGCTCCGCGCGGTGAGCGGCGTGACGGGCACCGGCTGCGGGACCGGCGTACGGACCCGGGCGCGGGCCGCCGCCCACAGTGCCCGGGGCCCCAGCGGCCCGCGCGGCGCGAGCGCCTGCAACTGGTCGAGCAGCATCGTCGCCGCGTCCGCGTCGGAGGTGGCCGCGGCCTCGATGCGGGCGGCGGAGCGCCGGGCGAGCCGGGTGCGCAGCCCCGGCGGGCCGCCCGCGTCCGGGTCGTCCCCGGCCGTCAGGCGGACGTTGCGGGTGCTCAGCCGCCAGGTGGCTCCCACCTGGTGGGCCAGGGCGCGGCGCAGCCGGTAGCTGAGGCCCACCACGGTGCCGTGGCTGCCCAGCAGGTGGTCCAGGACGAGCGCGCTCTCGACGGCGAGCGTCATGCCCTGCCCGTGCGCCGGGTCGAGGGTGGCGAGCGCGTCGCCGAGCACCAGGAACTGGTCGGGCCAGCGCCGCAGCCGCTCGTAGTGGCGCCAGCGGTTCTGCGTGCGGGTGCAGGTGTAGACGGGGCCGAGCGGGGTCGCGGTGGCGAGCACGTCGTGCAGCAGGGGGTGGCGCAGCGCGGCCGTGGCGCGGACGAGACCCTCGTGGTCGGTGGGGAGGCGGGCGCCGGGGCCGCAGCGCAGCGACACCGACCAGCGGCCGCCCTCGACGGGGTGCAGCTGGCCCTGGAGCGGGGTGTCCGGGGCCGCGAGGAACAGCAGGCTCTTCCAGGTCGCGACGTGGCCGACGGGCGGGGCGAGGAGCGTCGAGGCGTAGGAGGCGCCGGACTCCACGACCGTCTCGCCGGGTGCGTCGTAGCCGAGTTCGGCCAGCCAGCGCGGGGCGGCGGAGGCGGCGCCCGAGGCGTCCACCACGAACTCCGCGGGCAGCAGCCGCCGGGGCCCGAGGCCGCCGGGCTCCCGCCGGGAGCGGGCGCGGGCCCACACCCCGGTCACCGTGGAGTGGCGGCCGGGCCGCAGCGCCACCACCTCGTGCTCGTGCAGGAAGGTCACCTTGGGGTCGGCGCGCAGCCGGTCGCGCAGCGCCGCGTCGATCAGGTCGCGGCCGGCGCTCAGCAGCGACGTGCCCGCGTCCTGGCGCGGCAGCCAGCCCGCGGGGCCGAGGACCAGCATGTCCGCGGCCATCCGCACCCGGACGGCGCCCGCGGCGGTCAGCTCGCGGCCGATGCCGGGGAAGAGGCGCTCCAGGCCCGCCTCGGCGGCCGGCATGAGGGTGTGGGTGTGCCGGGCCTGGGGGACGTCGCGGCGGCGTTCGGTGCCGCGGGGCAGCCGGCCGCGCTCGATCACGGTGACCCGGTCCAGGGAGCGGGACAGGGCCCGGGCCGCGGTGAGCCCGGCGGTGCCGGAGCCGATCACCACGGCGTGGCCCGCGCCGTCCGCCTGGCCCATGTCCGGTCTCTGCCCGCTCAACCCGTCCGCCCTTCCGGTGCGTTGTCGTTGCATCATGCGGTGCGCCGTCGCGGGGCGGGGGCGCGGCCGAGCCCTCGTCGAGCGGAGTTCGAGGCTCCCTGTGGACCGGCGCCGGTGCGTCAGCCGCCGGAGGGGAAGAGCGCGGGCTCGGCGCGGCGGTCCTGGGCGGGGGAGAGGACCGGTCCCGTGCTGTCGCGCAGGGTGTAGCGGAACGCGTCGAGCAGCGCGTGCCAGGAGGCGGTGGTCAGGTTCTCGTCGACGCCGACGGTGCTCCAGCGCCGCCGGCCGTCGACGAAGGTGGCCAGCACCCGGGCGGGGGCGCCGCTGCCCCGCTCGCCGGTGGGGATGCGGACCTGGTAGTCCGTCAGCTCCAGTCCGGCCAGCGCCGGGAAGAGGGTGTCGAGGGCCTGGTGCAGCGCCCGGTCCAGGGCGTTGACCGGGCCGCTGCCCTCGCCGACGGCGACCACCGGCGCGCCGCCGGGCACCCGCAGCCGCACGCAGGCCTCGGTGACGGCGTCCCCCGAGCACTGCTCGACGGTGACGCGCCAGGACTCGACGGTGAACGGCTGCCGGTCGGCGCCGTCCCCGAACAGCACGTCGCGCAGGAGCAGTTCGAAGGAGGCGTCGGCGGACTCGAAGCTGTAGCCCTTGTTCTCCAGTTCCTTGACGCGCGCCGAGGCGCGGGCCACGGACTCCGAACCGGCCGCCACCGTGTAGCCGAGCTCGCGGGCCTTGAGCTCCACGGAGGAACGGCCGCCCATGTCGGAGACGAGGGTGCGCATCCGGTTGCCGACGACGGCCGGGTCGATGTGCTGGTACAGATCGGGGTCCACCCGCAGCGCGGAGGCGTGCAGGCCCGCCTTGTGGGTGAAGGCGGAGGTGCCGACGTAGGGGTCGGCGCGGCGCACGGGGTGGCCGGTCAGCTCGCTGATGGCGCGGGCCGTGTCGGCCATCCCGGCAAGCCGCGGGACGGGCAGCACCGTGACGTCCCGCTTGAGGACGAGGTCGGCGGCGAGGGTGAACAGGTTGGCGTTGCCGCACCGCTCCCCGTAGCCGTGGGCGGTGCCCTGGACGTGCACGGCGCCCGCGTCGACGGCGGCGAGGCTGTTGGCGACGGCGCAGCCGGTGTCGTCGTGGCAGTGGATGCCGAGCGGGGCGCCGGTCTGCGCGAGGGTGTCGGCGACGACCGCGTGCACCTGGTCGGGGAGCGAGCCGCCGTTGGTGTCGCACAGCACGACGGCGTCGGCGCCCGCCTCGGCCGCGGCGCGCACGCATTCGTGGGCGTAGGCGCGGTTGACCCGGTGGCCGTCGAAGTAGTGCTCGGCGTCGACGAACACGCGCCGGCCCGCGTGCACGAGGTGGCGCACCGTGCTGGAGATCATGGCCAGGTTCTCGGCGAGCGAGGTGCGCAGCGCCCGCTCCACGTGCCGGACGTCGGTCTTGGCGACGACGGTGATCACCGGCGCGCCCGACGCGAGCAGGGCCTGGAGCTGGGGGTCGGTGGCGGCCACGCCGCCGGGCCTGCGGGTCGCGCCGAAGGCCGCCAACTGGGCGTTCTCCAGCTCCAGTTCGGTACGGGCGCGCTGGAAGAACTCGGTGTCCTTGGGGACGGCGCCCGGCCAGCCGCCCTCGATGAAGGCGACGCCGAGGGCGTCGAGCCGGCGCGCGACGGCGAGTTTGTCCTGCACCGTCAGCACCATGCCCTCCTGCTGGGTGCCGTCCCGCAAAGTGGTGTCGTAGAGCTGCACGCGTCGCACCGCCATCACCGTGACCCTCCTGGGTAGCTCACTGGCCGCCACGGTCCGGCAGCGTGCTCGAGAGTCGCTCGGGTCCCAGGACAGGAACGCTCCCGGCCGGCTCGCGGGCGGGGTGCGACACGGCCTCTCAGGCCACCTTGTACTGGGCCATCATCCCCATCGCCGAGTGGTCGAGCAGATGGCAGTGGTAGAGGTACACGCCCTTGTACGTGTCGAACGTGGCCTGGATCTTCACCGTCTCGCCCGGCAGCACGGCGACGGTGTCCTTCAGCCCCGACTCCGCGGGGCTCGGCGGCTGCCCGTCGCGTTCCAGGACACGGAACTGGACGAGGTGCAGGTGGAGGTTGTGCGGCGAGAACCGGTTGGGGTTGGTGACCGTCCAGACCTCGCTGGCGCCGTGGCGGATCAGGGTGTCGATCCGGTCGGGGTCGTAGACCTTGCCGTTGATCGTCCCCTTGGCGTCCGGCAGCCCGGTCTCCTCCAGCTCCAGGACCACGGTGCGCTCCGCGGTGGGCTGGGGCAGCGGCGGCAGGGTGCGCAGGGTCGCGGGCACGGAGCTGGGGTCGCTTGCGGTGCGCACGACGTCGAAGCGCAGCACCTGCCCGAGCCCGTCGGCCGGGCCGCCGTTGAGCAGGGTGTTCTCCAGGACCAGCTGGGTGCCGACCGGGTAGCGGGAGAAGTCGATGACGATGTCGGCGCGTTCGGCGGGGGAGAGCGAGACGGTGTCGGTCGGGAAGGGCTTGGGGAGCAGGCCGCCGTCGGAGCCGATCTGCACGATCTCCCCGCCGTCGGCCAGCCGCAGCGTCAGGAAGCGCAGGTTGGAGCTGTTCAGCAGCCGGAAGCGGTACTTGCGGGCCGCGACCTGGACGTACGGGTACGCCCTGCCGTTGGCGAGCAGGGTGGTGCGGTGCGGGAAGTCGAGCATGGTGTAGATCAGCTGCCCGGTCGCGTCGATGTCGGCGTCGCGCAGCGATATGGGTATGTCGTACGCGCCCTTGGGCAGGGGCAGCGCCTGCTCGACGTCGTCGGTGAGCAGGTAGTGCCCCGACAGGCCGCGGTAGACGTGCTCGGACTCCATGTGGTGCACGTGGTCGTGGAACCACAGCGAGGCGTGCGACTGCTTGTTGGGGTACTTGTACGTGCGCGACGTGCCGGGCTCGACGGGGTCCATCGGGGAGCCGTCGTTGGCCTGGGTGACCGAGGCGCCGTGCAGGTGGGCCGAGGTGGCCATGGAGCTCTTGTTGATGTGCGTCACGTGCACCGGCCGGTTGGAGCGGGCCTTGATGACGGGGCCGGGGAAGTGACCGCCGTAAGTGAGCACGTCGGACATCAGACCGGGCACGATCTCCGCCTGCGCGGCCTTGGTCGTGATGCGGTACTTGTCGATCCCGCCGGCCGTGGAGTACGGGCTGAGGACCGGCGGGATCGGCATCGGCGTGGTGAACTTGGCCGCGGTGGCCGTGCTGACGAGCGCCTGGGCGGTGGCCGGTTCCGAGCGGCGCAGCAGCACCGGCGTGAGGGCTCCCGCGGTGAACGCGCTGCTGCCGGCTGCCGCGATGGCTGTTCTGATCACGGTTCGTCGCGTGGGCATGAGAGTCTCCTCGGTGACGGCCCCGGAACGGCGTGGGCTGTTTTCGGACAGGGCCAGCCGACTGAAGCACAGGGCGCTCGAGAGCCACTCGGTGGACGCACGAAGTCTGTTGGTGCAGATCCGTGTGAAGGAACGGTGCGACCCTTGCAAAGAACCGGGCACCCGGTATATTTCAGGCCGGACCGGTCGCTCCGCGTCGGGCCGCACGTCCTGCACGGAACCGTCCCTCCCCCCACCCCATGCCGGCCCCGAGGCCGGACACGCCGGGGACGGTCCGCAGGTGGCAGGGGACTTACCAAGCTGTGGTCAAGGTCGGGGGAGGCCTGGATGAGGCGTGCGCAGGTAGTGATCGTGGGCGGGGGGCCCGTCGGACTGCTGCTCGCGGCGGACCTGGCACAACAGGGGGTCGCCACGCTGCTCGTCGAGGCGCGCACCGACGTGGAGCAGCGGCCCAAGGCGACGACGCTGCACGCCAGGACGGTGCAGTCGCTCGTCCGGCGCGGCCATCTCGACCAGCGGGCCTTCGAGCCGGCGGCCCAGCACGCGACGGCCCGGGCCCCCTTCCACTTCGCCGGGATCCCGGGCCTTTCCATCACCGCGCCCGCGACCGAACCCGAACCGATCCTGAAGTGCGCGCAGGCCGAACTGGAGCGGGTCTTCGAGCAGCGGGCGCGGGCCGCGGGGGCCGAGGTGCTGCGCGGCCACCGGATGACGCGGCTGCGCACCGGGCCCGCCCGGGTGCGGGTCACCGTCGAGGGTCCTGCGGGCCCCTTCGACTGCGAGGCCGACTACCTCGTGGGCGCCGACGGCGCCCGCAGCACCGTCCGGGAGCTGGCGGGCATCGCCTCCCGGACCTACCCGGCGACCGTCTCGGCGATGGCCGGCTACGTCCGGCTCGAACGTCCGGACGCCCTGGAGGCGGGGTGGACCCGCACCCCGCGCGGCTGGATCGTGCTCAAGCCCGACCCGGACGGCGGCGTCCACCTGCGCACCCTCAACTGCGAGAGCCCGCACGGCGACCGGCGGACCCCGCTGACCCTGGCCGAGCTGCGCCGCGAGGTGGCCTGGATCGCCGGGCGCGACATCGCCATGGACGCCCCGCGCTGGCTGGACCGCTTCAGCGACTTCTCCCGGCTGGCCCGCTCCTACCGCTCGGGCCGCGTCTTCCTGGTCGGCGACGCCGCCCACGTGCACTTCCCGATCGGCGGCCAGGGCCTGAGCACCGGCCTGCTGGACGCCCTCAACCTCGGCTGGAAGCTCGGGCTCGTGGCCCGCGGCGGCGCCGGGGACGACCTGCTCGACACCTACGACCAGGAGCGCAGGCCCGCCGCCCGGGGCGTCATCGACAACACCCGCGCCCAGCTCACCCTGATGCGGCCCGGGCCCGAACTCGACCCGCTGCGCCGCCTGTTCGCCCAGCTGCTGCCCGGCAGCCCGGAGAGCGGGCTGCTCGGCGCGATGGTCAGCGCCCAGGACACGGTGCTGCCCGCCCGCACCGGGCGGCCCTCACCGTGGGAGGGGCGGTTCCTGCAGAACAGGTCCCTGATCACCGCGCAGGGCGCCACCGACGTGATCACGCTGCTGCGCGACGGCCGGCTCCTGCTGCTGTGCACCCGCTCCGGCAGCCGCCACCTCAAGCGCGCCCGGGAGTGGGACGGGGTGCTGCGCCGCGTCGTGCACACCCAGGTGCCCGACCTGCCGAGCGCGCTGCTGGTGCGGCCCGACGGGTACATCGCGTGGGGGCCGGGAGGCGGCGGGCTGGAGGCGGCGCTGGCCACGTACTTCGGGGGCCGGCCGGCGCGCCGCTCGCCCGGCGTCCACGCGGCGTCCGTCAGCTGACGGACGCCGGGACCGCGTCGTGCTGCCGGCTCTCACGGAAGACCCTCTCGCCCCGCCGGTCCGTCAGGTCGACCGAGGTGAGGACCGAGGAGAGCACCACGCTCGGCAGCAGGTGGCGCAGCAGCGCGGAGACGCGCTGCTGGAGGTCCTGGTAGTCGCAGACGGCCTGCGACATGGCCTGCACGCCGGCGAAGGCGCCCACCATCACCTCGGCGGTCTCGGCCGGCACGACGTGCGGCAGCAGCTCGCCCTGCGCCTGCGCCTTGCCGAGCAGGTCGCCCGCGATCTCGCCCCAGCGCCGGAAGGGGCCGGTGCGGTCCAGGCTCGAGGCCCGCTGGTCGAGCGTCAGACGGACCCCGGCCCGGACCATGGGGTCGGTCTGCAGCCGGTAGGCGTGCAGCATCGTCGTGTCGACCAGCTCCTGCGTCTTGCACGCCCGCACGGGCACGTCCGACTGCAGGTCCTGGCCGCCCAGTACGCCCTGGGCCAGCTCCTCCTTGGAGCTGAAGTGGAAATACAGGGCACCCTTGGTGACCTTGGCGGACGTGAGGATCTCGTTGATCGTCGCCGCCCGGAATCCGCGCTCCTCGAAGACCTCGGCCGCCGCCGTGAGGATGGCCTGGCGAGTGCGGACCGCGCGCTCCTGCTTCGGCTCCGGCACGTTCAGCCCCCCTTTTTTCGTATGGCCCGGCTACCCGCGACCCCGATAAAAAAACCGTCCAGTTCGTATACTCTACGGCCCGCTGCGGCCGTTCGGCCAGCGCCCCGCCCCGAGTCAGGGGCAGGACGCATAGGAGCGCGCCATGATCCTCGTCACCGGAGCCACCGGCACGATCGGCCGCGAAGTGGTCGCCCGGCTTCCGCGGGGAGCCGCGGTCCGGGTGCTCGTCCGCGACCCCGCCCGGATGGGCCCGCTGCCCGGGGGCGGTGAGGTGGTGGCGGGGGACTACGGCGACCCGGCCTCGCTGGCGGGGCCCCTGACCGGCGTGCGCGTGGCGTTCCTGGTGACCGTCCGGCCGGGCTCGGACGACGACGCGAACTTCGTGGCGGCGGCCCGGACCGCCGGGGTGCGCCGCATCGTGAAGCTCTCCGCCGCGGCCGTCCTGGACGCGGGGGCCGCCGACGCCGTCACCGCGTGGCAGCGCGGCACGGAAGCCTTGCTGCGCGACTCGGGGCTGGCGTGGACGCTGGTGCGGCCGCGCTCGTTCATGTCGCACGCGCTGTCGTGGGCGCCGTCCGTGCGCGCGGAAGGGGTGGTGCGCACCCTCTTCGGGACCTCCGCCAACTCCTGCGTCGACCCGCGGGACGTGGCCGCGTGCGTGGTGCGGCTCCTGACGCAGGAGGGGCATGCCGGGCGGTCGTACGTGCTGTCCGGACCGCGGGCGGTCACCGCGGTCGAGCAGACCGCCGACCTCGGGCGGCTGCTCCGCCGCCCGTTGCGCCACGAGGAGCTGACCCTGGACGCGGCCGGCGCGGCCTGGCGGCGCCGCTACCCGGCGGCCGTCGCGGAGGCCCTGCTGGCGAGCGCGCGGCGCCAGCAGGCGGGAGCCAAGACGGGGGTGAGCGGGGCGGTCCGGGAACTGACCGGGCACGAGCCGCGCCCCTTCACGGACTGGGCGCGCGACCACCTCGCGGAGTTCGCGGCGGACGCGAGCGCGCCGCCCCCCGCCTGACCGGTTCCCGCCGCTCCGGGCGGCCCGGCGACCGGCCCGCGGCGCCCGGTCCTGGCCGGACGGGTCCGGCGTCCGGCACTTGGCGGCACGGGATGGGCACCTGGCGCCCGGTCCTGGCCGGACGGGCCCGGCGTCCGGCGCCTGGCGGCCAGGATCGGCGCCCGGCACCTGGCGGCCGGCACTTGGCGGCGTGTCCTGGCCGGACGGGTCCGGCGCCCGGCATTTGGCGGCCGGTCCTGGCCGGACGGGCCCGGCGTCCGGCACTTGGCGGCCGGTCCGCGTCCCCGGCAGGGGGGGCCTCAGGACTCCGGCCCGGCCACCGTCACGGTGGCGCGGAAGACGGAGCGGTCGTTCTGGCGGCAGGTGACCAGCAGCCTCTCCTGGCCGGGGGTGGCCGGGCCCGGGGCCGGCTCGATCCCGATCAGGCAGGGCGCGTCGAGCTCGGCGTAGTTCTCGAACTCGCTGGTGATGGCGAGCAGCTGGCAGGAGCGTCCCAGGTGCGCGGAGGCGGCCTGCCGGGCGGCCTCCAGCAGGGCCATGCCCGGCACGTGGTCGACGGGGTGCTCGAAGAGGACGGGGTGGCGGGTGTCCACGCGCAGCTGCCAGACGTCCGGGCGCCCGACGGGGGAGAGGACGACGTCCATCGGCGAGGTGCGGCCGACCGTCTGCGGCGCCGTGGGGGCGGTGAGCGGCAGGATCCGCGGGTCCCGCTCGCGCTCGCCGCGCAACCGCCCGTAGACCGACGGGGTCATGGAGGTGAAGGAGCTGCTCCCGGTGGCCGCCGTCCGCCCGTCGCGCCGGATGACGACGTCGCACCGGAACCCGGTCACCACGTCCCGGCGGCGCTTGACGTCCCGGCAGCTGACCTCGATCTCGATGGTGGCCGGTGCGGCGCCGACCGTCAGCTGCGCCGGGTCGACCGAGAGCGCGAGGTCCCACATCAGGAACCGGTGGCCGAGCGGTATGCCGAACTCGGCGTGGGCGACGAGCATCCCCGCCTGGCGCAGGGTCTCGGCGGCGAGCAGGGGGTCGTGCCGGCCGTCCACCGGGGTGAAGAAGGAGTGCACGCGCGGCCATTGGCCGGTCACCAGGAACCGGTCGTCCTCCTGGCGGGCCCAGCCGGTGAGGAACACCTCGGCGACGCTGACCCGGTGGACGAACTCCTTGGGAACGGTCGTCGTCAGTGGGAGGTTCAGGAAGGCGCCGAGCTGGGCCGGCGACGCGGCGCGCATCGTGTGGGGCGCTGTGTGCGTCGTCGTGTGGGCGGATGACGTGCCGCTGACCGTGTGCACAGACATGGTTCCCCCTGGATTGAAAAGCGGGATGCAGGGTATTCGCATCGGCTTGCTGCCGAAGATACCTACCAACCGGTTTTGTTTCTAGCGGTATCCGAGCCTCCGTATGCACGGGATTCGGAAGCTCGGACTCCGTAAGAACTGGCCGGTTCCCGCGCCCGGCGCGCTCCACCGCCGCTCGCGGCCGCGTCGAGCCCGGCTCGGGCCCCCGGGGCGACACCCTCGCGCGGGGCCCGTCGCGCCGGAGCCGGCCAGGACGGTTCCTCCAGCCCCTCCGGAGCGGTTCTCAAGTGCCGTGCCGGACGGTGGCGGCACGTCGCAGAAGCGGAGGGAGTCCGGATATGAGCAGCGCAGAGTCGGTCCTGCGGGTGGAGCGCGGCAGCGCGAGCCGCGAGGAGCTGGCCGCGGTCACCGTCGTGCTCCTCTCCGCTCTGGCGGCGCGTGCCGCCGACGGCGAGGACAGCGGACGGCCGCAGGTCCCGCAGTGGAGTCCGGAGCGCCCGGCCGGGACCTACCGGTCCCCCTACCACTGGCGTTGACCCGACAGATCGTTCGTCCGTGGCTGATTCAAAGCGTGCGGCGTGACCTGCGTATACAAACCATCCAGGCGGTTTGTTACTGTGGGGCAACATCGTTTTCGCCGCACCCGAGGGAGGGATACGCCGTGACCGTTGTGAATGACATGCCCCGGGTCCGCATGGACGCGTCCGGAGCCCGGGAGAGGGCGGCGGAGCTGGAGATGGTGCGGGGCGAGGCCCTGCGCGGACCCAGCGACAAGGCGACCGAGGCCCAGCACGCCAAAGGCAAGCTGACGGCGCGCGAGCGCATCGAACTGCTCCTGGACGGGGGGTCGTTCAAGGAGGTCGAGCAGTTGCGCCGGCACCGGGCGACCGGGTTCGGTCTGGAGGCGAAGAAGCCGTACACGGACGGTGTGATCACCGGCTGGGGCACGGTGGAGGGCCGGACGGTCTTCGTCTACGCGCACGACTTCCGGATCTTCGGCGGCGCGCTGGGCGAGGCTCACGCGACGAAGATCCACAAGATCATGGACATGGCCATCGCGGCGGGTGCGCCGCTGGTGTCGCTGAACGACGGTGCGGGCGCCCGCATCCAGGAGGGTGTCTCGGCGCTGGCCGGGTACGGCGGCATCTTCCAGCGCAACACGAAGGCCTCGGGTGTCATCCCGCAGATCAGCGTGATGCTGGGCCCGTGCGCGGGCGGCGCGGCCTACAGCCCGGCGCTGACCGACTTCGTGTTCATGGTCCGTGACACCTCGCAGATGTTCATCACCGGTCCGGACGTCGTCAAGGCGGTCACGGGTGAGGAGATCACGCAGAACGGGCTGGGCGGCGCGGACGTGCACGCCGAGACCAGCGGCGTCGCGCACTTCGCTTACGACGACGAGGAGACCTGCCTCGCCGAGGTCCGCTACCTCCTGTCGATGCTCCCGCAGAACAACCGCGAGTACCCGCCCTGCGTCCCGTGCACGGACCCGCAGACCCGGCGCTCCGACGTCCTGCTCGACCTGGTCCCGGCCGACGGCAACCGCCCGTACGACATGACCAAGGTCATCGAGGAACTGGTCGACGACGGGGAGTTCCTGGAGGTCCACGAGCGCTGGGCGCGCAACATCATCTGCGCCCTGGCCCGGGTCAACGGCCAGGTCGTCGGCATCGTCGCCAACCAGCCGCAGGCGCTCGCCGGCGTCCTGGACATCGAGGCGAGCGAGAAGGCCGCGCGCTTCGTGCAGCTCTGCGACGCCTTCAACATCCCGCTGCTCACCCTCCTGGACGTGCCGGGCTTCCTGCCGGGCGTCGACCAGGAGCACGGCGGCATCATCCGCCACGGCGCCAAGCTGCTCTACGCCTACTGCAACGCCACCGTGCCGCGCATCTCGCTCATCCTGCGCAAGGCCTACGGCGGCGCCTACATCGTCATGGACTCGCAGTCCATCGGCGCCGACCTCACCTACGCCTGGCCCACGAACGAGATCGCCGTGATGGGCGCCGAGGGCGCCGCCAACGTCATCTTCCGCCGCCAGATCGCCGCCGCGGACGACCCGGAGGCGATGCGGGAGCAGATGGTCAAGGAGTACAAGGCCGAGCTGATGCACCCCTACTACGCGGCCGAGCGCGGCCTGGTCGACGACGTGATCGACCCCGCCGAGACCCGTGAGGTGCTCAGCCGCTCGCTCGCCATGCTGCGCACCAAGCACGCCGACGTGCCGTCGCGCAAGCACGGCAATCCACCGCAGTGACGGAGTAGTTGATGGTCAAGCAGGAACGTGCGGCACGGACCCGGGAGACACTGATCCGGTCGGCGGCGGAGGTCTTCGTCCGGGACGGGTTCACCGGCGCGTCGCTCGCGGCGATCAGCACGCGGGCGGGCGTGAGCAGCGGGGCGCTGCACTTCCACTTCGCCAGCAAGGCGGCGCTCGCGGACGCGGTGGAGGAGTCGGCCGCACAGGAACTGCGCGAGATCGGGGCGCGGGAGGCCCGGGCCGGGGCGGGGGAGTTGCAGCACCTCGTCGACGTGACGCACGTCGTCGGCGGGCGGCTGCGCGAGGGCGCGGTGCTGCGCGCCGGGTTCGGCCTCAGCAGCGACGTCTCCCGGACCTCGCACACGGACGTACGGGCCCTGTGGCACGCCTGGGTGCAGGACGCGCTGCGCCGGGCGGCGGCGGGCGGGGAGCTGCGGGCCGGGGTCACCCCGGCCGCGGCCACGGCGGCGGTGGTCGCCGCGACCGTGGGCTTCGAGGCGCTGGGCTCGACGGACCTGTCCTGGCTCTCGCGCGCCACGCTCACCCAGTTCTGGCTGCTCCTGCTGCCCAACCTCGCGGAGTCGGCGCAGGGCGCCGCGCTCGAGGCCGCGGGGTGCACCGTCCCCCACTAGCGGCTCCGCCGGGGCAGGCGCTCGGCGGGGCCGGGGTGACACCCCGCGCACGGAGGCCCTCTCGTGGGCCCGGGCTGCCCAGCGGCGCCGGGCCGCCTTACGGCGCCGGGCCGCCTTACGGCGCCGGGCGACTTCATGGCGTCGATCTGTGCGACGGTGTCGGGCCGCCTCCCCGTGTCGGGCCGCCTCACGGTGTCGGGCCGCCTCCCCGTGTCGGGCCGCCTCACGGTGTCGGGCCGCCTCCCCGTGTCGGGCCGCCTCACGGTGTCGGGCCGCCTCACGGTGGCGGGCCCTGTGCGGCGTCGCGCCGCTCCACGGGGTCCGGCCCCGTACCGCGTCGCGCCGCTCCACGGTGTCGGGCCCCGTACCGCGTGCCCAGCAGCCCGGTTTCCGCGTGGCCGTCGGCCCCGGGCACCGGTCGCCGCATCCGTACCGACCCTGCGGTCTGTTTTTGCCCGGGATTCATGTCACCGTCGCCTTCCTGGCGACAGGGACAGCTGATTTTTCCTGCGGGCCGGACCGCCCGCGGTGGCGGAGATCCGACCGTCCGTGCTGGCGGCTCCTCGCGCCAAATCCCAGCTCAACACCGCCGGAGCGCCCGGTTCGCGCGGCACCGGCATCCCGCCGGACCCACGGTCGCCGTGGCTGAAGGGCGGCATCGGGAACGCTATGGACCCAGTCGAGGATTGACAAACCGACCGCGCTGTTTTTTTATTGGACGGTCGGACCGGCTCTGGCCCGGCACCACAGATGGGGGCGAACGTGGACGTCGAAGTGCTGGGCGCGCTGTCCGTGCGCGAGAACGGGATATCGGTCGTACCGACGGCTCCCAAGCCGCGGCAGGTCCTGGGGCTGCTGGCCCTCCACGCGGACCAGGTGGTCCCGGTGGCCGCGCTGGTCGACGAACTGTGGGGCGAGAACCCGCCGCGCAGCGCCCGCACCACGTTGCAGACGTACATCCTGCAGCTGCGCGAGCTGATCGGCATCGCGCTGGCCGCCGGTGAGAGCGAGCGGTGCACCGCCAAGGACATCCTCGCCACCGTCCCCGCCGGGTACCGCCTGGAGACCCGCGGCGGCCCGGTCGACTACCGGGAGTTCGAGCGGCGCGCCGGCATCGGCTACCGGGCCATGGACGCCGAGGACTACAGCGGCGCGGCCCGCCGGCTCGCGGACGCCCTCTCCCTGTGGAAGGGCGCCGCCCTCACCGACATCCGCGCCGGGAACCAGATCGACATGGAGATCCGGCGCCTGGAGGAGTCCCGGCTGTGCGCGCTCGCCCAGCGCATCGACGCCGACCTCTCCCTCGGCCGCCACCGCGAGCTGCTGCCGGAGTTGACCGTCCTCGTCAGCCGGCACCAGATGCACGAGAGCCTGCACGGCCAGTTCATGCTGGCCCTGCACCGCTCCGGGCGGCGCGGCGAGGCCCTCAGCGTCTACCAGCGGCTGCGCGCCACCCTCGTCTCCGAGCTGGGCCTGGAACCCTCGGCGCCGCTCAGCCGCCTCCAGCGCTCCATCCTGATGGCCCGCCCGGACGCTCTGACGCCCGCGGCGCCCGCCGCGGCCGCGCCCGGCAGCGAGCAGCTCGTCGGGCGGGCGCGCTGAGCCAGAAAGTTTCGCACGGCGCGGCCGGGGTCCTTGGGGGCCCCGGCCGCGCCGTGTCCCGAACCGGACCGAAGGACCGGCCATGACCGGCAAGGACCCCGACCAGTAAGGGCCTCCGCCCAGTAAGGGCCTCCGCCCAGTAAGGGCCCCCGCCCGGCCGTGACCCCGCCCGGCCGTGAACCCGCCCGGACATGCCCCCACCCGGCCCCGCCGCGCGGGCCCTCACGCGGGTTTCGGCACCGCCGTCACCACCGCCGCCGAGTTGAAGCCGCCCCGGCCGCGCGCCAGTACCAACACCGCCCGCAGGTCCGGCAGTTCACGCGGCGCGCCGGTGACGAGGTCGAGGCGGTACTCCGCCGGGAGCCGCCGGGTGCCGGTGGTGGGCGGCACGACCCGGTCCCGCAGCGAGAACAGCGCCGCGGCCAGATCCAGCGACGAACCGCCCGCGCCCAGCCGTCCCGTCATCGACTTGGGCGCCGTGACCGGCACCCCGTACGGGCCGAACAGCGCACACAGCGCGGCGGCCTCCGCGTCGTCGGCCGCCCGCAGACCGGCGCCGTCCGCGAACACCGCACCGATCCGGTCCGCCCCCAACCCGGCGTCCGCGAGCGCGAGTTCGGCCGCCTCCCGCAGCCGGGGCACCCCCGCCCCGTCGAACGTCGCCGCGCAGCCCGCGACCCGGCCGTAGCCGACGGCCCCGCGGCGCGCGGCCGCCGCCTCCTCCTCCACCACCAGCAGCGCCCCGCCCTCACCGACCGCGTGCCCGCACGCGTCGCGGTCGAAGGGGAGGTAGGCCCGCTCGGGGTCGGCGACCGTGCTCAGGCGCCCGTCGGCCAGATGGGCCGCCCAGGCCCACGGCGACAGCGTCGAGTCGACCCCGCCGGTCACCACGAGCTCCGCGCCCTCGCGGATCCACCGCCGGGAGCGGGCCAGCGCGTCGATGCCGCCCGCCTGCTCGCTGACGACGGCCGAGCCCGGTCCGCGCAGCGCGTGCCGGATGGAGATCTGCGCGGTGCCCGCCGCGTGGAAGCAGGCCACCGGGTGGTACGTGCTGACGCGCTGGGCGCCCTCGGCCCACAGCGCCGCGAGCCCCCGCTGGCCGAACTCCGTGCCGCCCGCCGAACTCGCGGTGACCACCCCGGCGCCGTACTCGGCCAGCGCGCCCGGATCGGCCCCCGAGTCGCCCAGCGCCTCCTTCGCCACGGCCAGCGCGATGCGCGCGACCCGGTCCGTGGCGGGCAGCAGCCGGCTCGGCACGTGCTCCTCGTCGACAAAACCGGGCAGCTCGCCCGCGATCCGCACCGGATAGCCGGACGCGTCGAACCGGGTCAGCGGGCCGAGACCGCCGCGGCCCGCCAGCGTCGCCCGCCACCAGGCCGCGGCGCCCAGCCCGTTGGGCGCGGCGACCCCGATGCCGGTGACGACGGAGCGGCGCGGGCCCGCCGGGGTGCCCGCGGGGCTCACGCGGCCTCCTTCAGCCGGGGCCGGGCCAGCACGGTCGCGCTGTGGAAGCCGCCGAACCCGCTGGCGACGGTGAGGACCGTGCCGGTGCGGTGCGGGCGCGCGAACAGCGGCGTGTAGTCGAGGTCGCAGGTCGGGTCGGGCTGGTGCAGATTGGCGGTCGGCGGGATCGTGTCGTGCTGGATCGCCAGCGCCCCGGCCACCACGTCCAGCGCCCCGGCCGCGCCCAGGGCGTGCCCGATCATCGACTTGATGGAGCTGATCGGGACGCGGCGGGCGTGCTCGCCCAGGCCCGCCTTGAACGCGTGGGTCTCGTGCCGGTCGTTCTGCCGGGTCCCGGCGCCGTGCGCGCTGATGTAGTCGACGTCGACCGGGTTCAGCCGGGCGGCGTCCAGCGCGACGCGGATCGCGTGCGCCATCTCCGGGCCGCCCGGGCGCAGCCCCGTCATGTGGTGGGCGCTGCTGTGCCCGGCGAAACCGGCGAGCTCCGCGTAGGCGCGGGCGCCGCGGCGGCGCGCGTGCTCGAACTTCTCCAGGACCACGAAGGCCGCGCCCTCGCCGAGCACGAACCCGTCGCGGGTGCGGTCGAAGGGGCGCGAGGCGGTGCCCGGTTCGTCGTTGCGGGGGCTGGTGATGCGCAGCCGGTCGAAGCTCGCCATGGTGATCGGGGAGATCGGGGCCTCCGTCGCCCCGGCGACGACGATGTCGGCGCCGCCCTCCCGCAGTAACTCCGCGCCGTGCCCGATGGCGTCCAGGCCGGACGTGCAGCCGCTGGAGACCAGCGCGACCGACCCCTGCGCGCCGCAGTCCCGGGCCACCGTCGCCGCCAGCGAGCTGGGCACCAGGTAGTCGTAGAGGGACGCGGACGCGAGGGCGTGGTCCACCGCCCAGTCCTTGCCGCAGTCGCTGAGCAGCGCGTACTGGGTGGCCAGGTTGGTGGTGCAGCCGACCGCGGTCCCCAGGCTCACCCCCAGGCGCAGCGGATCGACGGCGCCGGCGAACCCGCTGTCGGCGATCGCCTCGCGCGCGCCGACCAGGGCGAACTGGGCGGCCCTGTCGAGGCGTTCGGTGTCGTCGGCGGTGAAGCCGTGCGCCGCCGGATCGAAGTCGACCTCGGCGGCGATCCGGGAGCGGTGGTGGGTCGCGTCGAAGAGGGTGATGCGGCGCGTCGCGGTGCGGCCCGCCGTCAGCAGCTCCCAGAAGGCGGTGGTGCCCACGGCGCCGGGCGCCACGACGCCCACGCCGGTGATCAGTACGCGCTTCACCGGGCGCTCCTCGCCGGCCCGGCCACCGCGTGCTCCACGCAGGCGCGCCCGACCAGGGCGGGCAGTTCGCGCGAGCCCGCGAAGAAATGGTCCCCGGCGACGGTGTGCCGCACGATCGGGCCCGCGGCCCACTGCTGCCAGTGCCGCAGCGCCTCCGGCGCGGCCAGCGGGTCGTCGCGGCCCCCGAAGACCAGGACCGGGCAGCGCACCGGGCCGCCGAGCGCGGGGTCGAGGGCGGCGGCGCGCAAGGAGGCGGCCAGCCGCAGGTCGTCCCGGAGCACCGGCAGGACGCTGCGCCGCCACAGTCCGCCGGGGGAGGCGCTCTGCCCGCGCGGCACCGAACCCAGCTGGTCCAGGTAGGGCAGCAGCTCCTCCTCGGGCAGCTCCGCGGCCGCGACCAGCTCGGTCGCCACGTGCGGCGGCAGGCAGGCGCCGACCGCGAGGAAGAGCGGGGCCGGCGCGCCCGCGGCGGCCAGCGCGCGGGTGAGCGTATAGGCGACGAGCGCGCCCAGGCTGTGCCCGTACAGGGCGTACGGGCCCTGGTCCGCGGTGGCCAGCAGCTTCGGGAGCAGATCGGCGAGCAGCTGCTCGCGGTCGGTGACCCGGGGTTCGCGCCGCCGGCTGTCCCGGCCCGGCAGCGGGTGGGCGAGCACGTCGACGCGCGGGTCCACCAGATCGGGCCAGCGCCGGTAGCTCGTGACGCCCGCCCCCGCGTGCGCCAGGCAGTGCAGCGTGATCCGCCCCGGCCCCGCGCTCACGACCTCCGTCCGGGAAGCCATCCGACACCCTCCTGTAGGTGGTGCGGCACGCCGGGCACCGGCCCGCGGCCCCGCGGGACCCGGCGGCGCACCTGGCATGCGCGTCTGCTCCCCGGAGCCTGACCGCCGCCGCTCGTGCGCCGCTCGACCCGGACTCCGGGCCCGCGCCCGGCGCCCATGACCACGGCAGGATCCTCAGGACAGCCCCGTCCCGCTCAGTCCTCAGGACCCGGCCGGCTCTTATGCCGCGTACAGGTCGAAGGTCGAGGACCGGCGCGGGCCCGCGGTGACGTCCAGGCGCGGGTCGACGGCGAGCATCGCCTGGTGCATGCGCTGGAGCTGCGGGGACGGCTCGACCCCGAGGTCGTCGATGAGGCGCTGGCGCAGCCGGCGGTAGACGTCCAGGGCGCCCGCCTGCCGGCCCGAGCGGTAGAGCGCGACCATGGCCTGCGAGTGCAGCCCCTCGTGCTGCGGGTGACGGGCGACCAGATCGGTCAGTTCCGCGATGAGTTCGACGTGCCGGCCCAGGCGCAGGTCCGCGTCGATCCGGCGCTCCCGGGCGACCAGCCGGCTCTGCTCCAGGCGCATCACCTCGATGTCCAGGATCGGCCCGACCCGCACGTCCACCAGGGCGGGGCCCTCCCACAGGTCGAGCGCCTCGCGCAGCAGCGACGCCGCGCGCAGGTCCTCGCCGTCCTCGAAGGCCTGCCGCCCGTCGGCCACCAGCCGCTCGTAGCGGAACACGTCGACGGCCTCGGCCGGGATCTGCAGGAGGTAGCCGCCGTACCGGGTGGCGAGCACGTCCTTGGCCGCGCCGGGGACGTCCGGGCCCATCGCGGTGCCGAGCATGCGGCGCAGTTGGAGGATGTAGGTCTGCAGGGTGGTCAGCGAACTCTGCGGCAGATTGGTGCCCCAGACCTCTTCCATCAGCGTCGGTACCGGGACGACCCGGCCCGGGTACAGGGAGAGCAGGGCGAGGATCTGGCGGGGCTTGCCCGCGGTCGGAACGATCGAGATTCCGTTCACTTCCGCATGCAGCGCACCCAGCAGTTTTATGATCATTGTTTCCTCCGTACCGTTTCTTTCAGGCCATCGGTTCAGAGCGGTGTCGAGCGTTCAGATACTGTCTTGTCTTTCGCGGTGATGTCACCCTGGTGAGATGGTTGCGAGAGGGACTATTGGCTCCATTAAGGGAAATGCGACCCGCGTTCTAGTGGGGCTCCAGTGTTCTCCCGCGACGACTTCGGGGCCCGCGCACCCGGCCCGTATTTCCCTGGAGCGCGGCTGGAGAGAACGAGGGGGCCGGCTCGGGAATTGCGGAGTCCTCGCGGGCGGCGACTAACATTCGCGAGATCTTCGAATTTCTCTGGGGCGAGGACGAGATGGAGTTCCGGATTCTGGGGCCGATGCAGATCTACGACGCCGCCGCCGATCTGCGCATCGTCCCCACGGGCGCCAAGCAGCGGGCCCTGTTCGGCGCGCTCGTGGTGCGCGCGGGCCACGTCGTGCCCCAGGACCGCCTCGTCGACGAGCTGTGGGGCGAGCACCCCCCGGCCAACGCCGCCAACGCCCTCCAGGCCCATGTCGCCCGGCTGCGCCGGCTGCTCCCGGTCCCCGCGCCCGGCTCGGGCGAGGCGCACCACGAATGGCTCGTGACCCGGCCCACCGGGTACGCCCTGCACCTGGGCCGGGCCGGCACGGACGCCCGCCGCTTCGCGGAGCTGGCCGCCGAGGGGCGGGCCCTGGGCCCCGCCGAACCGGCCCGCTCGGCCGACGTGCTGCGTCGCGCCCTGGCCCTGTGGCGCGGCGCCGCACTGGAGGGCGCCGGGCGCGGCGCCCTGTGCACGGCCGAGGCCGCGCTGCTGGAGGAGGGCCGGCTCGGCGCGCTGGAGGCGCTGTACGAGGCGTGCCTGAGCGTGGGCGAGGACCGCCGGATCGCCGCCGAACTCGCCGAACTGACCGCCGCGCATCCCCTGCGGGAGCGGTTCTACGAGTTGCTGGTCACCGCCCTGTACCGGTGCGGGCGGCAGGCCGAGGCCCTGGCCACGTACGAGCGCGCGGAGCACCGGCTCGCCCAGGACCTGGGCATCGGCCCCGGCCCCGCCCTGCGCCGCGCCCGCGAGGCGATCCTGGGCCGCCAGGAGCCCGCCGGGTCCGGCGCGGGTGCCGGTGCCGGTGCCGGGCCCGGGACCCGGGACGGGGGTGGGGAGGTGCGGCTGCTGCGGGAGGAGATCGGCCGGCTGCGCGGCGAGGTGGAGCGGCTCACCCAGGAGCAGCGGGAACTACGCGGCCGCCTGGACCGGCTCGACCGGCAGGACAGCGTCGGGCGCTTGGACCGGCCGGTCATGCGGGACAGCCTGGACCGGCTCGACCGGCAGGACAGCGCCGGGCGCTTGGACCGGTCGGCCATGCGGGACAGCCTGGACCGGCTCGACCGGCAGGACAGCGCCGGGCGCCTGGACCGGCTCACCGCGCGGGACCGCCCGGCGCGGCCCGAGCAGCCCGACTGCCCGGACCGCCTGAACCGGCGGGACCGCCCGGAGCGGCCCGACCCGCTCGACCCGCTCACGCCGCCGGCAGCCGCCGGGTTCTGACCTGGGGCGCGTCGGTCACGGCCGGCACCCTCGTCGTCGTCACGGAGCCCGGGCCGGTCGCGGAGCCCGCGCCCGTGTCCCGCGCCGCGCCCGCGTCCCCCGGAACCCCCGTCTCCGTGCCCAGGCCCCCGACCCCGGGCAGCAGCCCCGCCGCGGTCAGCCCGGACCACAGGCTGCTCACGCACCACTGCGGGATGAATCCGTCGTCCACCGTCACCGACACCGCCGTCACCCCGTCCCGCTCCCGTTTTCCGTTCCCGCGTGCTCACGTCGCCACGACCGTGCGAGCGCGCGCCGGAGGAACGGACGAGGACCGGCGGAGCCCGGCTGGGGCCCGGAGCGGGGGCGGGGCGCTCCAGCGGCGCCCGAGCGCGGCCCGTGCCGATCCCGAGTGTTTCCGGACACGATCGGCAGCCCGGCGGACAAGAGCGGCCACAACCCTGCGAACGGGACGGACCGGGCCGCGCTGTGTGCCGCTTCGGACGAGGAAGGGGCGTGAGCATGGCTCGTACGCGAGAGCACCGCGTGGTTTCGGAGGTGACGGCGGCGGCCCCCGCCGGCGTGCTGTACGGACTCATCGCGGACGCCACCCGGTGGCCGCTGTTCGTCCAGCCCTGCCTCCACGTCGAACAGCTCGACTTCGACGGCACCCACGAGCGGCTGCGGCTGTGGGCCATGGCGGGCGACCGGATCACCTCCTGGATCACCCACCGCGACCTGGACGTGGGGCGGCGGCGCGTGGAGTTCCGCCAGGAACTGACCGCCGCGCCGGTGGAGTCGATGACCGGCGTGTGGACGGTGCGGCCGCTGGGCGACCGCTGCCGCGTGACGCTGGAGCACACCTTCACCGTCACCGACGACCTGCCCGCCCACGTGGCCTGGGCCGAACAGGTCACCCGCGCCAACAGCAAGGCGCAGCTGGAGCGGCTCGCCTGGCTCGGCGAGCAGTGGGCGGGCCTGGACGAACTGGTGCTGTCCTTCGAGAACAGCGTGCGGTTCAAGGGCCCCGCCGAGGTGGCCTTCGACTTCCTCTACCGGGCCGAGGACTGGCCCGTACGGCTGCCGCACGTGCGCGGGCTGCACGTCACGGAGAGCACCCCGGGCGTGCAGACGATGACGATGGACAGCTTCACCGCCGACGGCACCGCCCACCGCACCGAGTCGGTGCGGATCTGCTTCCCCGCCGCGGGCCGCCTCGTCTACAAGCAGACCAGGGCCGCGGGCCTGATGACGGCGCACACCGGCGAGTGGTCCGTCGTCCCCGACGAGAGCGGCGTCACCCTCAGCGCCCGGCACGACGTGCTGCTCCACCAGGACAGGGTCACCGACGTGCTGGGCCCGGGCGCCACCCTGGAGGACGCCGCCCAGTACGTCCGCGACGAACTCGGCCGCGCCTCGCTGCTGGTCCTGACCCACGCGGAGCGGTTCGCCGCCCGCGCGGTGCGGGTCCTGTGACCGCCGTCCTCGCGGGCGCGACGGGCGCCGGGCCCGGGGCGCCCCCGGGCGCGGAGCCCGCCCGCGCCGCCGCGCTGGAGGCGGCCCTCGGCGACCCCTTCGAGGCGGCCAACCCGCACGGCTACCAGGCGCTGCTGCGGGCCGACGAGGACCGCGCCGTCGCCGAGGTCACCGAGGCGCTGCTTGCGGACGCCGGGCTCGCCGCCGAGTTCGTCCCGCACGACCTCGGCGGCGGCCTCACCGACCTGGAACGCCTGGCCCGCGTACTGCGCCCCGTCTTCCGCCGCGACCTGGCCCTCGGCTACGGCTTCGGCATCACCTCGCTCTTCGCCGCCTCCTCGGTGTGGACCGCGGGCGACGACGCGCAGCGCCGCACCCTGGCCCGCGGACTGCTCGCCGGCGGCCGCGTCTCGATCGTGCACCGCGAGGTCGCGCACGCCAACGCGATCCTGCGCAACGAACTGCGCGCCACCCCCGCCCCCGGCGGCGGCTTCCTGCTGAACGGCCGCAAGGACGCCGTCATCAACGCCGACCGCACCGACACCTTCGTCGCCTACGCCCGTACGTCCGCCCAGGCCGGTCCGGACAGCCACTCGGTGCTGCTGCTCGGCCCGGGGCCGGCCGCGGCCGGCACGGTGCGCAGGGGAGCGCGGGTGGAGACGCCCGGCATGCGCGGCGCCCGGTTCACCGGGATCGAGTTCGACGCGGTGCCGCTGGGCGCCGACGCCCTGGTCGGGCGGCTGGGCGAGGGCGTCTCGCTGGCCCTGCGCAGCTTCCAGATCAGCCACTGCCTGATCCCGGGCACGGTGCTGGCCGCCGTCGGCAGCGTGCTGCGCCAGGCCGCGCGGGCGGCGACCGAGGGCCGGGCGGGCGGGCGGCCCGCCCGGCGCTGGCACCGGACCCTGGCCGGGGTCTTCGCGGACCTGCTGGCCTGCGACGCCATGGCCGTCACCGGCCTGCGCGCCCTGAGCCTGCTGCCCCAGCAGGCCTACCTGCTCGCGGCGGCCGTGAAGTACACCATGCCGGACCTGCTGCGCGAGGACCTGGAGGAGCTGAGCACCGTCCTCGGCGCCCGCGGCTACGACCGCGGCCCGCTCTACGGCAGCTTCCAGAAACTGGCCCGGGACCTGCCCGTCGCCGGCCTCGGGCACTCCGGTACGGCCGTCTGCCAGGCCGTGCTCGTGCCGCAGCTGCCCGCCCTGGCCCGCACCACCTGGTTCCGCGGCGCCGAACCGCCCCCGGAGCTGTTCCTGCCCGGCGGGCCGCTGCCGCCGTTCGACCCGCGCCGGCTCGCCCACGCCGGCACCGACGACCTGCTGACGGCGACGCTGGTGGGCGCGGCGGAGCGGCTGGCGCAGCGGCGCTCCGCCGGGCCGCTGCACGCCGCCCTCGCCGCGCTCACCGACACCTTCGTCGCGGAACTGCGCACCCTGCGCACCCGCTGCGCCGCCCTGCCCACCGCACCCGGCACCACCTTCGACCCGGTGGCCTGCGCCCTCGTCGACCGCTACGCCCTGGTCATGGCGGCGGCCGCGTGCGCCGGAGTGTACGAGGGCCAGGCGGGCGCGGACTCCTTCCTGGCGGACCCGGCCTGGGCGGTACTGGCCCTGAGCCGGATCGCCCGCCGGCTCGGCGCCCCCGTACCGGAGCTCCCGGCCGAGGCACAGGGAGCCGTCCTGGACGAGGTGCTCGGCCGCTGCCGCGAGGGCCTCAGCCTCGACCTGTACGGGACGCCGGTCGCGGGTTAGGGACACGAGGGGCGCCGGGAGCGCGGGGCGGCCGGCCATTGGGCGGCCGCCCGCAGGTCGGGACGGACGAGAACGCGGGAGACGACGACATGGACCGGGTGAGATGTGCTCCACCCCTGCACGTGCCACGGCCGGCCGGGCCCTGGAAGGGGGTCCGCGAGAACCTGGCGCACCTGGGCAACGCGCTGGTGTACACGACCTGGAGCGAATGGCTGCCCAGCGTGCTCACCCACCCGCGGCTGCGCGAGCTGCTCGGCCAGGACTGGGACCGCTACCGCCGCACCCCCGACCCGGCGGTGCGGCACCGGTTCGCCGCGGCCCGGCTGCTCATCAAGCACACCGCGGGCGCGGCCCTGGACACCGCGCCCGACCACCTCGACCTCGCCTACCGGCTGGGCGGCCGGCCCTACCTGCGCGGCCTCGACCAGATCGACCTGAGCCTGACCCACACCGGTGACGTGATCGCGGTCGGGATCAGCCGCACCGGCCGGATCGGCGTGGACATCGAGTTCGCCGACCGGTTCGTCCGCCTGGACCTGCTGGAGAGCCGCATCCTCACCCCCGCCGAGGCCGCGGAGCTGGCCGGGCTCGGCGCGCGGGAACGCACCGAGCGGACCCTGCGGCTGTGGACGCTGAAGGAGGCCTACAGCAAGGCGCTCGGCCAGGGGCTGCGCCTGGGCTTCCGGGAGTTCGGTTTCAGCCGCGGCGGCACCCTGCTCGCCCCCGACGGCAGCGCGGCCAGCCGCGGCGAATGGGGCTTCGCCACCCACTCGGTCCTGGACCGCTACCTGCTCAGCGCCGCCTGCCACGACGCCGGGCTCTCCACGGCGGGCGACACCTCGGTGGGCACCATGCTCGACCCCGGCTTCCTGTCGGTGATGACCCAGGTCGCGCAGCCGGCCCCCGGTTCCCCGCCCGAGCCCACGACCTGACGCTCCGGCCGCCGCCCACGCCCCCGCGAGGCGGCGTCGAGCCGCGTCAGGGCGGTGTCAGTCCCGTGTCGGCGGGCCCCTGCAGGATGGGCCCGGGAGCCACGCGCCCCGGGTCCGCCGCTCCCCGGGCCCGACTCCGAGGAGGGACCGAGCCATGGCGAGGCAGAGCCGCCGCCGTGCGCGGATCCGCGCCGGCCGGAGCCCCGCGACGTCCCCACGCGTCCCGCCGCCCCTGGTGCCCGTGCCCGCGCAGCAGCGCGCCGTCCTGCTCGACGCGCAGGGCGACCGGCACAGCGGGCGCCACGTCGAGCAGGTCTGGTGGAGCTGGCACGGCGCCCTGGACCTGGAGCGGTTCACCGCCGCGTGGCACTCCGTCGCCGACCGGGAGTCCGTGCTGCGCGCCGCCTTCGAGGGCGAGCCGCTGCCCCGCGTCGTCTTCAGCGCCCAGGCCCGCGTCGAGGTCGTCCGGCACCGCGCCGGCACCGTCGACTGGGACGACCTGCTCGCCGCCGACCGGCTGCGCGGCTTCGACGTGACCCGGCCCTGCCCGCTGCGCGTCACCGTCGTCGAAGGACCGGTCAGCAGCCGGGTCCTGCTCACCTTCCACCACGGGCTCCTGGACGCCTGGAGCGTCTTCGTCCTGCTCGACGAGTTCGGCCGCGCCTACCTCGCCGACGGCACCCTGCCCGGCGGCGAACGCCGTCCCGACCTGCGCGACTGGACCCGCTGGCGCACCGAGCAGGACACCGCGGCGGCCCGCGAGTTCTTCGGCCGGACGCTGCCCGCGGGCCCGGCCGCAGTCCTTCCCGGCCGGCCAGGACCCCGCCCCGCGCACGGCGGCTGCGGCCGGGCCGAGACCCGGCTGAGCACCCAGCAGGCCGACCGGCTGCGGCAGTGGGCCGCGGGCCAGGCGCTGCCCGAGTCGAGCGTGCTGCACGCCGTGTGGGCGCTGCTGCTGTACCGCGCCGCGGACGTCAGCGGCGCCGCCGCCGTCCGCTTCGGGGTCACCGTCTCGGGGCGCGGCATCGCCCTGGACGCGGCGGAGCGGCTGGTGGGGCCGGTGCGCACCTGTCTGCCCGCCGCCGTGCGCGTGGACCCCGGGGACCCGGTGGCGCACCTGTTCGCGACCCTGCGCGACCAGGCCCTGGACCTGGCCGCCTACGAGTGGCTGTCCACCGCGCAGATCAGCGAGTGGAGCGAGGCCGCCGACGCCGTCCTGCCGGACAGCGTCGTCTCGGTGGAGGCTGGCGCCCGCCCCCGGCCGGACCTGCGGGCCGCGCTCGCCGAGGCCGGGGTCCGGTTCGGCGCCCCGCACTCCACCGGCGCGCACACCCTGCTGTCCGTCGCCCTGCTGGCCCGGCACGCCCGGGACGGCTCGCTGACGCTGGCCGCGCTGCACGACCGGTCCCGGATCACCGACGACGACGCGCGGCTGCTGCTCGCCCAGTGCTGCCGGCTGCTGCGCCGGCTGCCCTCCCTGGGCGGGACGGAGACCGTCGCCGAGGTGCTGGCCGTGCTCGGCGCGGACCCGGCACCCCGCGTCGGCCCACCGCCCGGCGGATGAGGCCCGCCCGCGCCCCGGCCCCCGGGCCCGCCGCCTCCGCCCGGGCTCGACAGCGCGTCGACCGGGTCCCGAGCGTTCGTTGACACGCTGGAGAGATCAACCACGGATCGACCACGAGGGGGCGCCCCATGCAGGAACGCGCGGACATCTTGCGGCGGATCGGGTTCCGGGAGATCGACATGGCGGTGTTCGGGCTGGTCCCGGTGGGAGCGCCGCCGCTGCGCCTGGCCGGGGCCGACGAGAACGACGACGAGGACGAGCCCGCCATCGTGCGCGGCATCGACTGAGCGCCGCGCCCGGCCCGTACGCCCGCACCCGGAGAACCGCACCCGTACGCACACGCCCGCACCGCCCGCTCGCGGGGGTCCCGAGCCCGGCTCGAGGCCCCCGCGAGAAGGCGGTGCGATGCTGCCGGGACCGCGCCCGTACGGCTGCCGCCCGGGTCGCGCCCCCGGACGTGAGGATGCACACCGATGTCGCTGCCGCAGCAGAAGAAGGCCGCCCCGGCGGTGTCCGGCGCGGTCGAGACCTTTCTGAACGACGCGAACCACGTCGCGGCCTTCACCACGGTCAGGCCCGACGGGACCCTGCACGTGGCGCCGGTGCGCTTCACGTGGCAGGCGTCGTCCGGGCTCGCGCGGGTGCTGACCACCGCCGCCTCCCGCAAGGCCCGCAACCTGCTGGCCGCGCCGGGCGGCCGGGTCGCCCTGTGCCAGGTGGACGGCTTCGCCTGGACCACCCTCGAAGGCACCGCCACCGTCGTCACCGACCCCGCCCGGGTCGCCCTCGGCGCCCAGCTGTACGCCAAGCGCTACTGGTCGGCGCCGCCCGCCCCCGCCGACCGCGTCGTCATCGAGATCGCGGTCGAGCGGGTGCTGAGCCTCAACGTCTGAGCAGGGCGGCCGGGCGCGGCCGCGCCGGGCGGCTCAGGCCTTCGGCGGCGGCGAACCCTGCGCCCACAGCAGGCGGAACGAGAGCCGCGACAGGCGCCAGCCGGCCTCGGTGTGACGCGCCTCGCCGTCCACGAACGTGCCGGTCGTGAAGAGCGGCGGCAGCTCGCCCACGGGCTGCGCGTGGTGCGCGTGGTGCACGTGCGTGGAGATCAGGTTGGCCCGCAGGGTGGCCCGGCCCCCGTCCTGCTCCACGACCGCCCGGCTGCCGTGGTGCTGCGTGACGGCGAACGCCGACAGCGCCGCCGCGTGGTACTCCGCCATCCCCTCGGCGCCCACGTGTTCACTCATGGGGAAGACGACGGCCGCGTCCCGCGTGAACAGGCTCCGCGCCCAGGCGTCGTCCAGCTCCTCGTCGTCGAGCGTGACGAAATAGCGCGACAGCAGATCGGCGATGCCGGCACGGACCACGGCAGAATTCTCGATTCCGGTCCCGGATTCGGGCGCGAGATGAGTGGAAGTCATACTTGAGAATGGCGCGCCCCGGGCTTCGCGTGGCAAGAGTTCTGACAAAGATCTGACATGGCCGTCGTATTCTTGCCATTCCGTGCGGAAGACCTGTACTGAATGCTATTTACTGCGGTCGGGCGCCCTCTCGATACTGGCGGAACACCAGTGGGAAGAGGGCATATGAACATCTATGACGCCGACGTCATCGTGGTGGGAGCCGGTCCCACCGGACTGATGCTCGCGGGCGAACTGAGGCTGGGCGGAGTCTCGGTGCTCGTCCTTGACAGGCTCGCCGAGCCCATTCAGCAGTCCCGCGCCCTCGGTTTCTCGGCGCGCACCATCGAGGAATTCGACCAGCGCGGCCTCCTCGGCCGGTTCGGCGAGGTCGGGACCATTCCGGTGGGGCACTTCGGCGGCGTGCCGCTCGACTACCAGATCATCGAGGGCGGCTCGTTCGGCGCCCGCGGCATCCCGCAGGCCCGCACCGAGGGCGTCCTCGGCGGCTGGGCCCGGGAGCTGGGCGCCGAGATACGCCGCGGCGCCGAGGTCACCGGGGTGGAGCAGGACGACGACGGGGTGAGCGTCCTGGTCAAGGACGCCGCCGCGCCGCTGCGCGCCCGGTACGTGGTGGGCTGCGACGGCGGCCGCAGCGTCGTGCGCACCGCCGCCGGCATCGACTTCCCCGGCACCGCGCCCACCATCGAGCTGCGCTTCGCGGACATCTCCGGGGTCCGGCTGCGCCCGCGCTTCAGCGGCGAGAGCGTCCCCGGCGGCCTGGTCATGGTGATGCCGCTCGGTCCCGACCGCAGCCGCATCATCTACTACGACCGCGCCGAGCCGCTGCGCAAGAGCCCCGACCCGATCACCTTCGAGGAGGTCGCCGAGGCGTTCCAGCGGCTGTCCGGCGACGACCTCACCGGGGCGGTGCCGCTGTGGGTGTCGTCCACCACCGACGTCAGCCGGCAGGCCGTCAGCTACCGCGCGGGCCGCGTCCTGGTGGCCGGCGACGCCGCCCACATCCACCTGCCGATCGGCGCGCAGGGGATGAGCGCGGGCGTGCAGGACGCCGTCAACCTCGGCTGGAAGCTGGCCCTTGAGGTCAAGGGGCAGGCGCCCGAGGGGTTGCTCGACACCTACCACTCCGAGCGCCACCCGGCCGGCGCCCGCATCCTGATGAACACCCTCGCCCAGCGCACCCTCTACCTGGGCGGCGACGAGGTCGCCCCGATGCGCGAGCTCTTCGGCGAACTGGTCCAGGGCCACGAGTCGGTCCGCCGCCACCTCGCGGGCATGGTCACCGGCCTCGACATCCGCCACGACGTCGGCGGCGAGGACCACCCGCTGCTCGGCCGGCGGCTGCCGGAGCGGGAGCTGGTCGTCGACGGCGAGAAGGTCTCCAGCACCGGCCTGCTCCACTCCGGCCGCGCCGTCCTGCTCGACCTGGGCGGCGGCCTGCGGGAGAGCGCCGCCGGCTGGCGCGACCGGATCGACGTGGTCGCCGCCGAGTTCGACTGCGACGTCCCCGTCGACGGCATCCTCGTGCGCCCCGACGGCTACGTCGCCTGGGTCGCCCCCACCGGCGCGGGCGCGGACGGCCTGCGAGCCGCCCTCACCCGCTGGTTCGGCCCCGCCGCCTGAGGCGAGCCGCAGCCCCACCCCGTACCTCAAACAGGAAGCGAAGGAAAACCATGCCCACCGTCTCCGTCGACGCCAAGCACCTCACCGTCCTCAACCTCTTCACCACCGACGCGCCCGAGAAGCAGGACTCCCTGATCCAGGAGATGACGAAGATCGTCAACGCGGCGACCTACGAGGGCTGGATGTCCTCCACGGTCCACGCCGGCGTCGAGAGCCCGGGCACGGCCAACTTCATCCAGTGGCGCAGCGGCGAGGACCTGGAGAAGCGGTACGCGGGCGAGGAGTTCAAGCACCGCACGCTGCCGGTCTTCGGCGAGATCACCACCTCGATCCGGCTGCTGCAGAACGAGGTCGTCTGGACCCTCACCAGCGAGGGCCCCAACACCGACCTGACGATCTGCCCCAAGCGCGGCAACTACACCGTCATCACCATCTACAAGGTCGACGCGAGCAACCAGGACGAGCTGATCGACGCGCTCGGCCCGGGCCAGGCCGGCATGCAGGACGCCCCCGGCTTCCGCGGCCACATCGTCCTCAAGGGCCTGCGCGCCCGCGGCCTGGACGGCTCCTTCGTCGTCTCCTACCAGCAGTGGGAGAACAAGGAGATCTACGACGGCCACGTCGCGCTGGCCGAGGAGAAGTGGCCGGAGGGCCGCAAGAAGGCCCAGGCCCGCATCGACGCCGTCGCCCTGGACGTCGACTCCAACACCTACGAGGTCGTGCTGACGCGGGCCGCCGGCGACGAGTGAGGCCGCGGGTGCGCCGCCCCCCGGCGCACCCACATGTCCCACCGCCCGACCCGAGTTCCGTGGAAGCCCGGCCCCTTCGTACGGGCCGGGCTTCCACGGAACTGCGCTGCCAGCCGCCCGGCCGCCCGTCACGACAGCCGCTCAGGCGGGACTCAGGCGCCGCCCGTGCGAGCCGCTAAGAACAAGCCGCACCGTCGACAGCGGTGGCCCCGCAGGGCCGCCGCGCAGCCCCCGCCCGGCGCGCGACCTCTCCCACGCATCTGCCGAGGAGTCACACCTATGCACAGCACGCTGATAGTCGCCCGGATGGCAGCCGCATCGAGCACCGACGTGGCCAAGCTCTTCACGGAGTTCGACGCGACCGACATGCCCCACCGCATGGGGACCCGCCGCCGCCAGCTCTTCTCCTACCGGGGCCTGTACTTCCACCTCCAGGACTTCGACGAGGACAACGGCGGCGAGCTGATCGAGTCGGCCAAGACCGACCCCCGCTTCGTCGGCATCAGCCAGGACCTCAAGCCGTTCATCGAGGCCTACGACCCGGCGACCTGGCGCTCGCCCGCCGACGCCATGGCCAAGCGCTTCTACGACTGGGAGGCCTCGGCGTGAGCCGTCGACGTGTCGTCATCACCGGCATCGAGGTGATCGCTCCGGGCGGGGTCGGCCGGGAGAACTTCTGGGACCTGCTCAGCAACGGCCGCACCGCGACGCGCGGCATCACCTTCTTCGACCCCAGCCCCTTCCGCTCCCGGGTGGCCGCCGAGGCCGACTTCGACCCGTACGCGCACGGGCTCAGCCCTCAGGAGGTGCGCCGCCTGGACCGGGCCGCGCAGTTCGCCGTCGTCGCCTCGCGGGCCGCCGTCGCCGACAGCGGCATCGACATCTCCGCCATCGACCCGCACCGCGTCGGCGTCACCGTCGGCTCCGCGGTCGGCGCCACCATGGGCCTGGACGAGGAGTACCGGGTCGTCAGCGACGGCGGCCGGCTCGACCTCGTCAACCACGCCTACGCCGTCCCGCACCTCTACGACTACATGGTGCCCAGCTCCTTCGCCGCCGAAGTGGCCTGGGCGGTCGGCGGCGAGGGCCCCTCCAGCGTCGTCTCCACCGGCTGCACCTCGGGCATCGACTCGGTCGGTTACGCCGTCGAGCTGGTCCGCGAGGGCTCGGCCGACGTCGTCATCGCGGGCTCCTCCGACGCGCCGATCTCGCCCATCACCATGGCCTGCTTCGACGCGATCAAGGCGACGACCCCGCGCCACGACGACCCGCAGTGCGCCTCCCGCCCCTTCGACAAGACCCGCAACGGGTTCGTGCTCGGCGAGGGCGCCGCCTTCTTCGTCCTGGAGGAGTACGAGAGCGCCAAGCAGCGCGGCGCGCACATCTACGCCGAGATCGCCGGATACGCGACGCGCTCCAACGCGTACCACATGACGGGGCTGCGCCCCGACGGCGCGGAGATGTCCGAGGCGATCAACCTCGCCCTGGACGAGGCCCGGCTCAACCCGGACGCGGTGGACTACGTCAACGCGCACGGTTCGGGCACCAAGCAGAACGACCGGCACGAGACGGCCGCCTTCAAGCTGAGCCTCGGCGACCACGCGTACCGCACGCCGGTCAGCTCCATCAAGTCGATGGTCGGGCACTCGCTCGGCGCCATCGGCTCCATCGAGATCGCCGCGTCGGCGCTGGCCATGGAGTACGACGTGGTCCCGCCGACGGCCAACCTGACCGAGCCGGACCCCGAGTGCGACCTGGACTACGTACCGCGCGACGCCCGCGACCAGCTGGTCGACGTCGTGCTGACCGTCGGCAGCGGCTTCGGCGGGTTCCAGTCCGCGATGGTGCTGGCGCGACCGGAGAGGAGCCTCGTATGACCGCCTCCGTGGTGGTGACGGGCCTGGGCGTGACCGCGCCCAACGGACTGGGGACCGGCGCCTACTGGTCGGCGACCCTCGGCGGCAAGCACGGCATCGGCCGCATCACCCGCTTCGACCCCTCCTCCTACCCCGCGCGCCTGGCGGGCGAGGTGCCGGGCTTTGAAGCGGAGGAGCACCTGCCCAGCCGGCTGCTGCCGCAGACCGACCGGGTCACCCGGCTCGCCCTCGTGGCCACCGACTGGGCCCTCGCGGACGCCGGTGCCGATCCCAAGGAGCTGCCCGAGTTCGACATGGGCGTCATCACCGCGTCGGCGGCGGGCGGCTTCGAGTTCGGCCAGGGCGAGTTGCAGAGCCTGTGGAGCCGGGGCAGCCAGTACGTCAGCGCGTACCAGTCCTTCGCCTGGTTCTACGCCGTCAACAGCGGCCAGATCTCCATCCGCAACGGCATGAAGGGCCCCTCCGGGGTCGTCGTCAGCGAGGGCGCCGGCGGTCTCGACGCCGTGGCGCAGGCCCGCCGCGCCATCCGCAAGGGCACGCCGCTGATCGTCACCGGCGCCGTCGACGCCTCCGTCTGCCCCTGGGGCTGGGTCGCCCAGCTGTCCACCGGCAAGCTCTCCACGAGCGACGAACCCGACCGCGCCTACCTGCCCTTCGACCGCGACGCCCGCGGCTACGTGCCCGGCGAGGGCGGCGCCATCCTCATCACCGAGGAGGCCGGAGCGGCCCGCGCCCGCGGCGCCCGCGTCTACGGCGAGATCGCCGGCTACGGCTCGACCATCGACCCGCGGCCGGGCAGCGGCCGCGAACCCGGGCTGCGCAAGGCCATCGAGATCGCGCTCGCCGACGCCGGGGCCGACGCCGCCGACGTGGACGTCGTCTTCGCCGACGGCGCCGGCGACCCGGCCGCCGACCTCGCCGAGGCGCTCGCCATCGGCGCGGTCTTCGGCGACCACGGGGTGCCCGTCACCGTGCCCAAGACGATGACGGGACGGCTCTACTCGGGCGCCGCGCCGCTCGACCTCGCGGCGGCGTTCCTGTCGATGCGCGACGGCGTCATCCCGCCCACCGTGCACGTCGAACCGTGCACCGACTACCCGCTGGACCTCGTCCTCGGCGAGCCCCGCCGGGCCGACGTGCGCACCGCGCTGGTCCTGGCCCGCGGCCACGGCGGGTTCAACTCCGCCATGGTCGTGCGCGCCGCGCACTGACCCCGACGACCCTCACCCACGAAAGGAACCACCCATGAGCGCCAAGCTGTTCACCATCGATGACCTCAAGCGCACCCTGCGCGAGGCCGCCGGCGTCGCCGAGGGCGTGGACCTCGACGCCGACATCCTCGACACCGAGTTCGACGTCATCGGCTACGAGTCCCTGGCCCTGCTGGAGACCGGCAGCCTCATCGAGCGCGAGTACGGCATATCCCTCGACGAGGAGGCGGTCGGCGAGGCCACCACCCCGCGCGCCTTCATCGAGGTCGTCAACGCCCAGCTGGTGCCCGCCACCGCAGCCTGAAGGAGCCCGGCATGACGCAGAACACCACCCCCCGGGTCGCGCTGGTCACCGGCGCCACCAGCGGGATCGGCCTGGCCTCGGCCCGGCTGCTCGCCTCCACCGGCCACCAGGTCTTCATCGGGGCCCGCAACGCCGAGAACGTCGCGGCCACCGTCAAGCAGCTCCAGGACGAGGGCCTCGACGTCGACGGCACCGTCCTCGACGTGCGCGACACCGCCTCCATCGAGGCGTTCGTCCAGGGCGCCGTCGACCGCTTCGGCACCGTGGACGTCCTGGTCAACAACGCCGGCCGGTCCGGCGGCGGCCCCACCGCCGACATCACCGACGAGCTGTGGCTGGACGTCGTCGAGACCAACCTCAACAGCGTCTTCCGGGTCACCCGCGCCGCCCTCACCACCGGCGGCATGCGCGGCAAGGACCGCGGGCGCATCATCAACATCGCCTCGACCGCGGGCAAGCAGGGCGTCGTGCTCGGCGCCCCCTACTCCGCCTCCAAGCACGGCGTCGTCGGCTTCACCAAGGCCCTCGGCAACGAGCTGGCGCCCACCGGCATCACCGTCAACGCGGTCTGCCCGGGCTACGTCGAGACGCCGATGGCGCAGCGGGTGCGGGACGGCTACGCGGCCGCCTACGACACCACCCAGGACGCCATCCTGGAGAAGTTCCAGGCCAAGATCCCGCTCGGCCGCTACTCCACGCCCGAGGAGGTGGCCGGTCTCGTCGGCTACCTGGCCTCCGACACGGCCGCCTCGATCACCTCGCAGGCCCTCAACGTCTGCGGCGGCCTCGGCAACTTCTGAGCCCGCCCCCGCACCACACCCGTGGCCCGCACCCGACATCAGGAGGAGAACCTCATGACCACCCGTGAGGTCGAGCACGAGATCACCATCGGCGCCCCCGCGGCCGCGGTGTACGAACTGCTCGCCGACGTGACCAACTGGCCGCGCATCTTCCCGCCCACCATCCACGTCGACCAGGTCGAGGCGGACGGCGACCGCGAGCGCATCCGGATCTGGGCGACCGCCAACGGCGAGCCCAAGAACTGGGCGTCGCTGCGCACCCTCGACAAGGAGGGCCTGCGCATCACCTTCCGCCAGGAGGTCTCGGCGCCGCCCGTGCAGCACATGGGCGGCACCTGGATCATCGAGCCGCTCGGCGCGGACGAGTCCCGGGTCCGGCTGCTGCACGACTACAGCGCCATCGGCGACGACCCGCACGACCTGCTGTGGATCGAGCGGGCCGTGGACAAGAACAGCACCTCGGAGCTGGCCGCGCTCAAGGAGAACGTCGAGCGGGTGCACGCCTCCGACGCCGAGGAGCTGACCTTCTCCTTCGTCGACAGCGTGACCATCGCCGGCAGCGCCAAGGACGCCTTCGACTTCGTCAACCAGGCGGACCTGTGGGCCGAGCGGCTGCCGCACGTGGCGACCGTCCGCCTCACCGAGGACACCCCCGGGCTCCAGGAACTGGAGATGGACACCCGCGCCAAGGACGGCTCCACCCACACCACCAAGTCCTACCGGGTCGTCTTCCCCGACCACAAGATCGCCTACAAGCAGGTCACGCTGCCCGCGCTGATGACGCTGCACACCGGCGAGTGGACCTTCGAGGAGACCGACGGCGCCACCGTCGCCTCCTCGCAGCACACCGTCACCCTCAACACCGCCAACATCGCCCGCATCCTGGGCGAGGACGCCACCGTGGCGGACGCCCGCGCCTACGTGCACACCGCGCTGTCCACCAACAGCAGCGCCACCCTGTCGTACGCCAAGGCCCACGCCGAGCAGCTGAAGGTCTGAGGCGATGACAGCGGACCGCGTGGAGGCCGACGTCGTCGTCGTCGGGGCCGGTCCCGTCGGGCTGATGCTCGCCGGTGAACTGGCCCTCGGCGGCGCCGACGTGGTCGTCCTGGAAAAGCGCCGGGCGCCCACCAACGAGTCCCGGGCCTCCACCCTGCACGCCCGCACCATGGAGATCCTGGACAGCCGCGGGCTGCTGCCCGACCTCGGCACGCCGCCGAACGAACCGCGCGGCCATTTCGGCGGCATCCCCCTCGACCTCACCCTGCCGGGGCCCTACCCGGGCCAGTGGAAGGTGCCGCAGGTCAAGACGGAGGCGGTGCTGGAGGAGTGGGCCATCGCCATGGGCACCGACATCCGGTGCGGCCACGAGGTGTCGGCGGTCGCCGACACCGGCCAGGGCGTCGACGTCGTGGCCCTGGGCCGCGACGGCGTCCTGCGGCTGCGCAGCCGCTACCTGGTCGCGTGCGACGGCGAGGACAGCACCGTACGGTCCCTGACCGAGGCCCGCTTCCCCGGCACGGACGCCGGCCGCGAGCTGCTGCGGGCCGACGTGGACGGCATCGACATCCCCGACCGCCGTTTCCAGCGCCTGGAGCACGGTCTGGCGATCGCCGCGCGCCGCCCCGACGGGGTCACCCGGGTGATGGTCCACGAGTTCGGCTCGCAGGCCGGACCGCGCCGCGGCAGCGCGCAGTTCGAGGAGATCGCGACCGTCTGGAAGCGGGTGACCGGCGAGGACATCAGCGGCGGCACCCCGCTGTGGGTCAACTCCTTCGGGGACGCCTCCCGGCAGCTGACCCAGTACCGGCACGGCCGCATCCTGTTCGCCGGGGACGCCGCGCACCGGCAGATGCCGATCGGCGGCCAGGCCCTCAACCTCGGGCTCCAGGACGCCTTCAACCTCGGCTGGAAGCTCGCCCTGCACGTCCGCGGCGCCGCCCCGCGCGCGCTGGTGGACACCTACCACGACGAGCGGCACGCGGTCGGCCGCCGGGTGCTCGGCAACATCCGGGCCCAGGCGCTGATGCTGCTCGGCGCCCCCGACGTGGAGCCTCTGCGCACCGCGCTGGCCGAACTGATCGCCCTGGACGACGTGCGGGCCCGGCTCGCCGGCATGATCAGCGGCCTGGACGTGCGCTACCCCATGACCGGCGACGGCGACGGCGCCAAGGCGGCGGTCCACCCGCTGGTGGGGCCGCGGCTGCCGGACACCGTGCTGCTCGGCGACGACCGCACCGTCACCACCACCCAGCTGCTGCGCGGCGGGCGCGGGCTGCTGCTCGACCTGCGGGCGGGCGCCGCGCGCCCCGGCGGCGCCGAGGGCTGGGCGGACCGGGTGACCACCGTCGCCGCGACCCCGCACGAGGACAGCGCCCTGCACGGCGTGGGACGCGTGCTGGTCCGCCCCGACGGCCACGTGGCCTGGGCGGGCACCGACGACACCGGGCTCGACGCCGCGCTGGAGCGCTGGTTCGGCCCCTCCCACTGATCGCCGGACCCGCTCCGGCGCGCCGCCCCCCACCGCGGAACATGACGAGCCATTTCTCAGAGAGGTGAACCCATGCAAGGGACCGACACAGCGGTGGACACCGACGTCATCGTCGTCGGCGCCGGTCCGACGGGCCTGATGCTCGCCGGCGAGCTGCGCCTGGGCGGCGCCCGCGTCGTGGTCGTCGAGAAGCTGACCGAACCCACCCACCAGTCACGCGGCCTGGGCTTCACCGCCCGCACCATGGAGGTCTTCGACCAGCGCGGGCTGCTGCCCCGGTGGGGCTCCCTGGAGACGATGCCGGTCGGCCACTTCGGCGGCGTGCAGTTCGACTTCACGGCGCTGCCCGACGGCCACTTCGGCGCCCGGGGCGTGCTCCAGTGGCGTACCGAGGAAGTGCTGGAGGAGTGGGCGGGCGAACTCGGCGCGGACATCCGGCGCGGCTGGGCCTTCGAGAGCATCGACGACGGCTTCCTCGACGGCGACGCCGTCGAGGTGACGCTCGCCACCGCCGACGGGCCGCGACGCCTGCGCGCCTCCTACCTGGTGGCCTGCGACGGCTCCCGCAGCACCGTGCGCAAGGCGGCCGGCTTCGACTTCCCCGGCACCCCCGCCACCCGCAAGATGTACCTGGCCGACGTGTACGGCGCCGAGCTGCGCCCGCGCTACCTCGGGGAGCGGCTGCCGGGCGGCATGGTGATGGTGGGCCCGCTGGGCGACGGCGTGAGCCGCATCATCGCCTGCCCGCACGGCACCCCCGCCAGCGACCGGGACGCCACCGTCGACTACGCGGAGGTCGCCGACGCCTGGCAGGCCATCACCGGCGAGGACATCCACGGCGGCGGCGCGACCTGGGTCAGCTCCTTCACCGACGCCACCCGCCAGGCCGCCGAGTACCGGCGCGGCCGGGTCTTCGTGGCCGGCGACGCCGCGCACATCCACCTCCCGGCGGGCGGCCAGGGCCTGAGCACCGGTGTCCAGGACGCGGTCAACCTCGGCTGGAAGCTGGCCTCCGTGGTCCGCGGCACGGCCCGCCCCGAACTCCTCGACAGCTACCACGCCGAGCGCCACCCGGTCGGCCGCCGCCTGCTGATGAACACCCGCGCGCAGGGCCTGGTCTTCCTCGGCGGGGAGGCCTCCGAGCCGCTGCGCGAGCTGTTCACCGAGCTGATCGAGCACGACGTGGTCCGCCGCCACCTCGCGGGCATCGTCAGCCACCTCGACGTGCACTACGACTTCGAGGGCGCGGTCGGCGACGCCGGGCACCCGCTGCTCGGCCTGCGCCTGCCGCCGCGGCTCCTCGCGGAGGCGACCGGCGAGCGCGGCACCCCCGAACTGCTGCACGCCGGGCGCGGCGTCCTGCTCGACCTGGCCGACGACGCGGGGCTGCGGTCCGCGGCGGCGGGCTGGGCGGGCCGGGTCGACGTGGTGAGCGCGCAGGTCAAGCCGGCCGACGGGGACGAGCCCGACCCGCTGTCCGGCACCGCGGCGCTGCTGGTGCGCCCCGACGGGCACGTGGCCTGGGCGGCCTCGGCCGGTACGGCGCCGGGGGACCTGCCGGCGGCGCTGGAGCGCTGGTTCGGCCCGGCGGACTGAACTCGCCGCCCACCGAAGGAGCCCCGGGGCACGGCCTGCCCCGGGGCTCCTCGCGGTGCCGTGGCGTCTTTCGTGCCGGGCTCGTGCCGCGCGGGGCTTTCCCGTGGCCGGGGTTGTCGCGTGCCGATGGTGCCGCGCGCAGGCCGGGGCCCCGGTCGCACCTGGTGGGTGCGGCCGGGGCCGGGGGAGTAGGGGAACGGGGGGAGTGGGGGGGGAGTGGGGCGGCGGACGGGTCAGACGGGCAGGGCCTCGATGACGGAGACCGCCGCGGCCGTCTGCACGACGCGCTCCAGCTTGAAGCCGGCCCGCGCGAGCAGGTCGGCGTACTGGGACTCGGTGCGCTCCTTGCCGCCGACGAGCAGCATCAGCCACAGGTCGACCAGCTTGGCGGAGTGCGGTTCGTTGTCCTCGGTCGGCACCATCTCGACGAGCAGCAGCTTGCCGTGCGGCGGCATGGCCGCGCGGACGTTGCGCAGGATCTCCAGCGCCTTGTCCTCGGGCCAGTCGTGCACGATGTGCTTGAGGACGTACGCGTCGCCGCCGGTGACCACCGGGTCGAAGAGGCCGCCGTCGTGCGTGGTGACGCGGTCGGCGACGCCCTGCCCGGCGAGGAAGTCGGCGGCGCCGTTGTTCGCGACCCGGGGGTCGGCGAGGATGCCCTTGCTGTCCGGCGCGCTCTGCAGAATTCCGGCGAGCAGGGCGCCCTGGCCGCCGCAGAAGTCGACCACGGTGCCGAACTGCGAGAAATCATAGGCGCCGGCCACGGGATAGGTCTCGGTGTTCGACATGCTGCCCATGCCGTTGATGAACACCGCGCCGTACTCCGGATTGTGCTCCAGGTATTCGAAGGCGCCCATGCCGCGCAGTTTCGGCAGGCTGGGCTCTCCGGTGCGGACCGACTCCAGGAAATGACCCCAGTCCTCCCAGTGGATGGGGTGGCCCATGAGGACCGCGATGTCCCGCATCGACATCGGGTGGTCGGCGCGCAGCGCGTCGGCCATCGGCGTCAGCGTGTACGTGCCGTCCTCCTGGCCCGCGAACACCCCCTGGCTCGCCAGGAGCCGCAGCACGCGGGCGATGGCCTCCTCGTGCGCGCCGACCTTCCCGGCCAGCTCGGCGGGGGTCAGTGGGCCGTCCACCAGGGCCTCGGCGAACTTGAGTTCGGCGGCGACGTAGATCGCCTGCGTCACCATCGAGCCCATCGCGAGCTCCAGCAGCGCGAACGGGGGCGGCGCGAGCTCGCGGGCCTTCTGCTGCAGCCCGGCCCGCTCCTTCTCCAGGGCCCTCACGACATGCGGGGGCGGCATTTCGGGCATGCGATTCCTCCAGGGCAGTAGCGCGTGCGTGGTCGTCCCAACCGCCGGAAGGGACCATTGCTTCCACGATAGAGAAAATGCTCGACGCCCCCTGGAGGGCGCCTGGGGGCGAACTCGACGCTCCGTCAATTGTCTTTCACAGGCGTTCAACTGCGGAATTCTCAGGTCGTGAGGCATTCGGTTCCTCGTTTATGGTGACCCAGATTTCACATCTGCTCCCCGGACCACGGGGGTAATGATCGACGGAGGAGAGAGATGCCGAATTCGCGTAAGGCCTGGACGAAGGCCGCGCTCGCGGCTGGTCTGGCCGCGATAGCCGCCGCGCCGCTGGCGGCCGTGCCCGCCCAGGCCGCGCCGGCCCGGACCCACGCCGCCGCGGAGGCGACCGTGGAGGTCCTCGCGTCGGGTCTGAAGAACCCGCGCGGCGTCACCGCGCTCGGCGACGGCACCCTGCTGGTCGCCGAGGCCGGCGACGGCTCGGCGACCTGCGCCGCGGGCACCCTGTGCGCCGGCCGCTCGGGGTCCGTCTACAAGGTCCGCGGCGGTTTCAAGGGCCGCGTCGTCACCGACCTGCCGTCCGTCGCCGTCGGCCCCGCGGGCCCGACGTCCGTCGCCGCCGGCCCCAACGACGTCCTGCCGGACCCGCGCGGCGGCTACGTCGTCCTCAACGCCTTCGGCAGCGACGGCACCAACACGCTGCGCGCCTCGCTCGGCGCCGACGCGCGGGACCTCGGCACGCTGCTGCGCACCCGCGACCGCAAGGTCCTCGCCGACCTCACCGACCACGAGACCACCCAGAACCCGGACGGCGCCGACGTCAACTCCAACCCGTGGGGCGTCGTGCGCAGCGGCTCCGGCTACCTGGCCACCGACGCGGGCGGCAACTCCGTCCTGCGGGTGTCCGGCTCGGGCACCACGTCCACCGCGTTCGTGCTGCCCACCAACACCCTGCCGAACGGCGTCGTCCGCCAGGCCGTGCCCAGCGGCATCGTCAAGGCCCACGACGGCACGGTGTACTTCAGCGACCTGGGCGCCATCGTCCCCGGTCTGTCCCGCGTCTGGAAGGTGGCGCCGGGCGGCACGCCGCAGGTCCTGGCGACCGGCCTGAACGGCGTCGCCGACCTCGCCGTCACCCCGGACGGCAACCTCCTCGCCCTGTCCTACACCAAGGGCACGCCCGCGCCGCCGCTGCAGCCCGGCGCCCTGACGAAGATCGACGTCACGACCGGCCAGACCACCGAGATCCCCACCGGCACGCTGCTGAACGCCCCCACGGGCCTCGCGGTCGGCCCGCACGGGCAGATCTACGTCACCAACAACACCCTGGGCTCCAACGGCCAACTGGTCCGCGTCCGCCCCTGACCCCCGCGCCCCTGCGTCACCCGGGGCACCCCTGACCCGCGGCCCCACCGGACTTCCCCCGACGGTGGGGCCGTCGGCGTGCCACCGCTCGGGCCAAATCAAGCCCTTCCGGCGATTGGTGTCGGGTGCGGGTCCGTTGTGGCTGGTCGCGCAGTTCCCCGCGCCCCTGAAAAGCGGGCCTTGCCGGTGCTCGGGCCAAATCAAGCCCCTCCGGCGATTGAGGAGCGGGGTCCGGGGCGGAGCCCCGTGGCCCTGGGGGCGGGTGCGGCGCCGTGGGGGCTGGGCGCGCAGTTCCCCGCGCCCCTGGCGGGGTCACCGGTGAGGTCGCCGGACGAGTCAGCCCCGCACCCCCCCCGGAGGGGCGACGCTGGGCTTCCGGTCAGAGCCCGCTCGCCCCCCGATCGAGCCCGGCCGGAGAACCCCCCGCCCCCGCCCCCCGCATCGGCATCCTGACGGACGTCAATCCGCCCGACCGATGGAGGCCCCCGTGCCGCACCCCACCGAGCCGCCAGCCGCCCACCCCCCGACCGGGGTGTGGCTGATCGGGGCGCGAGGATCGGTCGCCACGACGACGGTCGCGGGGTGTGCCGCGCTCGCCGCGGGCCTGCACCCGCCGACCGCGCTGGTCACGTCGGCCCCCGCGTTCGCCGGCGGCGCCCTGCCACCGCTCGGTTCCCTGGTCTTCGGCGGCCACGACACCGCCGCCACCCCGCTGCCCAAGCGGGCCGAGGAACTCGTCGCGCAAGGCGTCCTGCCGCACTGGCTGCCCGCCGCCGCGCACGCCGAACTCGCCGCCGCCGACGAGCGGATCAGGCCCGGCGGTATCACCCGGGACGACGACCGCGCCCCCGACGAGACGATCGCCGCGCTCGCCGCGGACCTCACGGACTTCGCCCGCGCCACCGGCGCCGCCCGCACCGTCGTCGTCAACGTCGCCTCCACCGAACCCGCCCCCGCCGAGGAGACGCTGCCGCCCAGCTCCCTGTACGCGGCGGCAGCCCTGCGCGCCGGCTGCGCGTACGTCAACTTCACCCCGTCGGCGGGCCTGCACCACCCGCGCCTCGCCGCGGAGGCCCGCGCCGCGGGTGTGCCGTACGCGGGCCGCGACGGCAAGACCGGGCAGACGCTGCTGCGTTCCGTGCTGGCGCCGATGTTCGCCCAGCGGGAGCTGCGGGTGCGGGCCTGGTCGGGGACGAACCTGCTCGGCGGCGGCGACGGCGCCGCCCTCGCCGACCCGGCCGCGGCCGCCGCGAAGAACGCGGGCAAGGAACGCGTCCTCGCCGACAGCCTGGGCGCGGTGCCCGAGGGCACGGTGCACATCGACGACGTACCGGCGCTCGGCGACTGGAAGACGGCCTGGGACCACATCGTCTTCGACGGGTTCCTCGGGACGCGGATGACGTTGCAGACCACCTGGCAGGGGTGCGACTCGGCGCTCGCCGCCCCGCTCGTCCTGGACCTGGTGCGGCTGATGAGCCGGGCCCAGGAGCGCGGCCTGACCGGACCCCGCCCCGAACTCGGCTTCTTCTTCAAGGACCCGGACGGCGGCAGCCCCGCCCTGGCCGCCCAGTACGAGGCGCTCCTCGCCTTCGGCGCCCGGCTCGGAGCGCACCGGTGAACGCTGCCCGACCCCGCGGCACAGCGGCGGCCTGGGCCGAACTGCTGCGCCTGCCCGCCCTGTTGACCGTGCCCGGCGACGTCCTCGCGGGCGCCGCCGCCGCAGGCGGCCGCCCCACGGCACGCACCGCGCTCGCCGTCGGCGCCTCCCTGTGCCTGTACGAGGCGGGCATGGCGCTCAACGACTGGGCGGACCGCGACGAGGACGCCGTGGCCCGCCCGCACCGCCCGATCCCCTCCGGCCGCATCCGCCCCGGGGCGGCGCTCGCCGCGGCCGGCGCGCTGACCGCGGCGGGCCTCGCCCTCGCCGCCCGCGCGGGCCGCCGCCCCCTCGCCGTCGCCACCCCGCTGGCCGCCCTGGTGTGGGCCTACGACCTCAAGGCGAAGCACACGGCGGCGGGCCCCGCCGCGATGGCGGGCGCCCGCGCCCTCGACCTGCTGCTCGGCGCCGCCGTCGCCGGTCCGGTGCGCGGCGCGGCGCTCCCGGCGGCCGTGCTCGGCTGCCACACCTGTGCCGTCACCCTGGTCTCGCGCCGCGAGGCCGAGGGCGGCGCCACCGCGGCCCCGCTGCTCGCCCTCGCGGTGACGGGCGCGGTGACGGCGGCCGTGACCCGCACCCCGGCCCGGCCCACCACGGCCGACTCCGCCACGCCGGGCCCCGCCGCGACCGGCCCCGCAACCACCGGCCTCGCTGCACGCCCCGGCCCCGCCACGACCGGCCCCGCCCCCGTACTCACGGCCACCCTCGCCGCCACCTACGCGGCGACCTTCGCCCGCCCTCTCGCGCACGCCGCCCTCAACCCCTCACCCCCGCTCACCCAGCGGGCGGTCGGCGGCGGCATCCGGGCCGTACTGCCGCTCCAGGGCGCACTGCTGGCCAGAGCAGGTGCGCCGGGCGCCGCGCTGCTGACCGCCGTACTCGCCCCGCTCGCCGGACGCCTCGCGCGCAAGGTGAGCACGACATGAGCGCGGCACCGCGAGGGGAGCCCGACGTGGGCGCGGCAACGGAAGGTGAGCCCGACGTGGGCGCGGCAACGGAAGGTGAGCCCGACGTGGGCGCGGCAACGGAAGGTGAGCCCGACATGAGCGCGGCACCGGCGCCCACCGCCCCCCGCTGGGGCTACGGCACCAACGGCCTCACCGACCTCCGCCTCGACGACGCCCTCGCCCTCCTCGCCGACCTCGGCTACGACGGCGTCGGTCTCACCCTCGACCACATGCATCTCGACCCCCTCGCCCCGGACCTCGCGGAACGCACCCGGCACGTCGCCCACCTCCTGGACCGGTACCACCTCACGGCCACCGTGGAGACCGGCGCCCGCTACGTCCTCGACCCGCGCCGCAAACACGGCCCGACGCTGCTCGACGACGACGAGGAAGCCCGCCTGGCCCGCGTCGGGCTGCTGGTGCGTGCGGTCCGCGTCGCCGCCGACCTGGGCGCGCACGCCGTGCACTGTTTCAGCGGCGTCCTGCCGCCCGGCGTCGACGCGGAGACCGGCTGGAAGCGCCTGGCCGTCTCGCTGCTGCCGGTCCTGGACGCCGCCGACGTCCTCGGCGTACCGCTCGCCATCGAACCCGAGCCCGGTCACCTCGTGGGCAGCCTCGCCGACTTCCACCGGCTGCGCGACCTGTGCGGCGACCCCGGCGTCCTCGGGCTGACCCTCGACATCGGGCACTGCCAGTGCCTGGAGCCGCAGTCGCCGGCCGACTGTGTGCGGGCGGCGGCGCCCTGGCTGCGGCACGTGCAGATCGAGGACATGCGCCGGGGCGTGCACGAGCACCTTCCGTTCGGGGAGGGGGAGATCGACTTCCCGCCGGTGCTCGACGCCCTGGCCGCCACCGGTTACCGGGGGCTGACCGTGGTGGAACTGCCCCGGCACTCCCACGCCGGGCCCGAACTGGCCGCTCGTTCCCTGGAGTTCCTGCGGGCGGCGCTACGCGAAGGAGAGCGCGCATGACCAGGCCCACCACCGTCGCCGGACTCCGCGCCCACCTCGACGCCACGCTCACCCCGGCCGCCCGCGCCTGGCTGGACCAGGCCTTGGCCGAGGCGGCCGCGGGCGCGCAGATGTGGGAGGTGCGGTTCGCGGAGGCGGGCCGCAGGGCGGGCCTGGAGCACGCCGACACCACCCGGGTCGTGCTGCTGCACGCGGCTCGCGCCGAGCCGGCGACCCTGTCCCGCCTGTACGCGCAGGGCACGGCCGCTGAGCGCCGGGCCGTTCTGACCGCGCTGCCGCACCTGGTCACCGGTGCGGAGTGCCTGCCGCTGGTCGAGGACGCGCTGCGTACGAACGACACGACGCTGGTGGCGGCGGCCGTCGGCCCGTACGCGGCCGCGCATCTGCCGGCGCATGACTGGCGGCACGCGGTCTTGAAGTGCCTGTTCACCGGGGTACCCGTAAGTGCGGTGGCCGACCTGGAGCACCGAGCGCACGCGGACGCCGAACTCGCGCGCATGTTGCGCGACTTCGCCCAGGAACGTACCGCCGCGGGCCGCCCCGTCCCCGAGGACCTGCACCGTGTGCTGACCCGGACGGCACCCGCGAAGAAGGAGGCCTGATGCGCATCTTCGACCCGCACATCCATATGACGTCGCGTACCACCGATGACTACGAGGCGATGTACGCGGCCGGGGTGCGTGCCCTGGTCGAGCCCGCGTTCTGGCTGGGCCAGCCCCGTACCTCGCCCGCGTCCTTCTTCGACTATTTCGATGCGCTGCTGGGCTGGGAGCCGTTCCGTGCCGCGCAGTACGGCATCGCGCATCACTGCACGATCGCGCTGAACCCGAAGGAGGCCAACGATCCGCGCTGCACCCCGGTCCTGGAGGCCCTGCCCCGCTACCTGGCCAAGGACAACGTGGTCGCGGTGGGGGAGATCGGCTACGACTCGATGACCCCGGCCGAGGACAGCGCGCTGGCCACACAACTGCAGCTGGCCGCCGAGCACGGCCTGCCCGCGCTGGTACACACCCCGCACCGCGACAAGCTCGCCGGGCTGCGCCGCACCCTGGACGTCGTCCGTGAGTCGGCGCTGCCCGTCGAGCACGTCCTGATCGACCACCTGAACGAGACGACGGTGAAGGACGCCAAGGACGCCGGGGCGTGGCTGGGGTTCTCCGTCTATCCCGACACCAAGATGGACGAGGACCGGATGGTGGAGATCCTTCGCCTCTACGGTCCGGAGAAGGTGCTGGTCAACTCGGCCGCGGACTGGGGCAAGAGTGATCCGCTGAAGACCCGTAAGGTCGCCGACGCGATGCTGGCGGCCGGTTTCTCGGAGGATGACGTCGAGGGGGTGCTGTGGCGTAATCCGGTGGCGTTCTACGGGCTGAGCGGCCGTCTCCAGCTCGACGCGGTGGCCCCGCCGGAGGCGACGCACGAGGGCAACTCCATCCTGCGTGGGGGAGCGTGAGGCGTGCGGTTCCGGCATCCGGACGGGTCCACCGTCCACCTCGTGTACTGCACAAACGTGCATCCCGCCGAGACCCTCGACGGGGTCCTCGCCCAACTCCGCGACCACTGCGAACCCGTCCGTCACCGGCTCGGCGTCGACCGCCTCGGGGTCGGGCTGTGGCTCGCCGCGCCGGTCGCGTACGCCCTGGACCGCGACCCAGAAGCACTGCGGTCCTTGCGCGCGGTACTGGACCGGCGCGGCCTGGAAGTCGTCACCCTCAACGGCTTCCCCTACGAAGGGTTCGGCGCCACCGAGGTCAAGTACCGCGTCTACCGCCCCGACTGGGCCGACCCCGAACGCCTCACGTACACCCTCGCCCTCGCCCGCGTGCTGACCCGGCTGCTGCCCGCCGACGTCACCGAGGGCACGATCTCGACCCTGCCGCTCGCCTGGCGCACCGCCTACGACGAGCAGCGCGCCGACACCGCCCGCGCCGCCCTCGTCACCCTCGCCGAACGTCTCGACGCCCTGGAGGAGCTGACCGGCCGGTCCGTCCGTGTCGGTCTCGAACCCGAACCCGGCTGCACGATCGAGACCACCGCCGACGCCCTCGCCCCGCTCACCGCGCTCGGGCAGCCGCGGATCGGCGTCTGCGCCGACACCTGCCACATGGCGACCTCCTTCGAACGGCCCGGGCCCGCGCTCACCGCCCTCGACGCCGCCGGGGTGCGTGTCGTCAAGGCGCAGCTCTCCGCGGCTCTGCACGCCGAACACCCGCACCTGCCCGAGGTCCGCGAGGCGCTCGCCGCCTTCGACGAACCCCGCTTCCTCCACCAGACCCGCGCCCGCACCGCCGAAGGCCTGCACGGCACCGACGACCTAGGCCCCGCCCTGCGGAACGCCACCCTGCGGGACACCGCTCTCCCGGACGCCACCCCGCGAGACACCCCCCTGCCCGACACCACCCCCTGGCGCGCCCACTTCCACGTCCCCCTGCACACCACGCCCCGCCCGCCGCTGACCGCCACCCTGCCCGTGCTCGACGAGGCCCTCGGCGCCCTCGTCGGCGGTGCCCGGCCGCTGACCCGGCACCTGGAAGTGGAGACGTACACCTGGCAGGCGCTGCCGCCCGCCCTGCGCCCCCGCGACGCCGGTCAGCTCGCCGACGGCATCGCCGCCGAACTCACCACCGCCCGCGCCCTGTTGACCGCCCACGGGCTCAAGGAGCTGCCGTGAACGACACCCGCCCCACCCCGCTCCTCGTCCTGGACGTCGTCGGCCTCACCCCCCGTCTCCTCGCCCACATGCCGCACCTGGCCGCTCTCGGCCGCACGGGCAGCCGCGCCCCGCTCACCCCCGTACTGCCCGCCGTGACCTGCTCCGCGCAGGCCACCTTCCTGACCGGCACGCTCCCCGCCGAGCACGGCGTCGTCGGCAACGGCTGGTACTTCCGCGACCTCGGCGAGGTCCTGCTGTGGCGCCAGAGCCACCGGCTGATCGACGGCGAACGCCTCTGGGACGCCGCCCGGCGCACCCACCCCGGTTACACCGTCGCCAACATCTGCTGGTGGTACGCGATGGGCGCCGACGTCCAGTGGACCGTCACCCCGCGCCCCGTCTACCACGCCGACGGCCGCAAGGAACCCGACTGCTACACCCGGCCCCCGGCCCTGCACGACGAACTCACCGAGAAACTCGGCACGTTCCCGCTGTTCTCCTACTGGGGGCCCGGCGCCGGCCTCGCCTCCTCCCGCTGGATCATCGACGCGACCCGCCACGTCATGGCGACCCGCGCCCCCGACCTGACCCTGGCCTACCTGCCGCACCTCGACTACGACCTCCAGCGCTTCGGGCCCGACGACCCCCGCGCCCACCGGGCCGCCACCGCACTCGACGCGGCCCTCGCCCCGCTCCTCGACGAGGCGCGGGCCCAGGGGCGCACCGTCGTGGCGCTGTCCGAGTACGGCATCACCCGCGCCGACCGGCCCGTCGACATCAACCGGGCGCTGCGCCGCGCCGGACTCCTGGAGGTCCACACCCAGGACGGCATGGAGTACCTCGACCCGCTGACCTCCCGCGCCTTCGCCGTCGCCGACCACCAGATCGCCCACGTCTACGTGCACGACCCGGCCGACCTCGACGCCACCCGCGCCGCCCTCGCCGGACTGCCCGGGCTCGGCTCGCTGCTCGGCGCCGACGGCAAGCGGGCCCACGGGCTCGACCACCCGCGCGCCGGGGACCTGGTGGCGCTCGCCGACCCCGACGCCTGGTTCACGTACTACTACTGGCTCGACGACGCCGACGCCCCCGACTTCGCCCGGCACGTGGAGATCCACCGCAAGCCCGGCTACGACCCGGCGGAGCTCTTCCTCGACCCCGAGGACCCCTACGTGCGGGTGCGGGCCGCCACGGCGGTGGCCCGCAAGAAGCTCGGCCTGCGCTACCGGATGGCCGTCGTGCCGCTCGACCCGGCCCCGGTGCGCGGCAGTCACGGCCTGCTGCCCGCCCGCCCCGACGACGGACCCCTGCTGCTGTGCTCGCGCCCCGGCGCCGTCACCGGGCCGCTCGCCGCCACCGACGTCAAACCCCTCCTGCTCGACCTGGCCGAAAGCGGCCGCGGGACCGCCGTCGCCGCGGGGGCTCCACCGGTTCTGAACCCGCGCTCCGCAGCCGATTGAGACGCGCCCGCGAGCATCGACGGGACAGGTCCGGTTGTGGTCGTCACAGACTCAAAAGAGGTCACGCCCGTGGAAATCAAAGCTACGCCGGCTGTGCTGTCCGCACGGGCCCAGCGGATCGCCGAGCGCAGCCGCCCCGACACCTGGAAGAAGCCGCCGCGCCGCATCGAGAAGTCCGAGTGCATCACCTGCGACTCGTGTCTGCGCGGCTGCCCCGCCGAGTTCGGCGCCATCTTCGACCGCGGTCTCGACGTCGTGATCGTCCCGGAACTCTGCTCCGGCTGCCCCGTCTGTGTCCTGGAGTGCCCGGTCGACTGCATCTACGTCGACGAGGACTGGACGCCCACCGACCCCGCCCTGTGGAACCACGTCGAACTGACCGCTGGAGGCCCCTCGTGACCAGCTCCGCCGGGCGCGAGTCCCGCCGCGCCGCCAACGCGCGCAAACGCGAGAGCCGCCGGCCCAGCCGGCTCGGCACCCGGGCCGGCACCACCGCCAAGCCGGACCGCACCGCCGAACCGGACGCCGGCTTCCCCGGCCTGCTCAAGCGGGTCTGGCTGAGCGCCGTCGCCGCCGACGACCTCCCCACCACGCTGCACACCCTGCTGACCCTCGACGGCCACGTGCCCGCCGACATCCAGCTGCGCGCCCTCGGGCTGCGCGAGGAGGCCGCGCTCAAGGCGCTGGCCGGACTGACCTGGCGCACCGGCCCCACCGACGACACCCTGTCCCCGGCCGCGCAGGCCCCGGCGCAGGACCCGGCCCAGGACGGTGCGCCGGCCGCCTTCCACGGCGAGATCGCCCTGTCCGACAGCGGTCGCATCCTGCTGCGCGTCCCCTCCCAGGGGCCGCTCGCCGACAGCGCGGTGGTCAGCGGCGTGCTGCGCGTGCCGTGGTCACAGGCCGTGCTCGACACCTACCGGCGCGAACTGGCCGCGGCCACCGCCCGGTTCGCCGAGAGCGCCGCCGACTGCCGCGCCTGGCTCGCCGACCAGGGCCCCGAGGGGCGCGCCGCGCTCCTGGCGCAGGCGAAGGAGGCCGCCCTGCGCACCGCGCCGTTCGTGCTCTACCAGGACCAGAAGCTGTACACGAACTTCCGCGGCCAGAACACGCTCACCGGCAAGACGCTGTGGCCCGGGCACCCGGACTGCGCCCTGAGTACCTTGGAGTCGCTCCCGCTGGACCTGTGGTCGGACCACGACGTGCACCTGCTCGTCTGCCTGACCCTGCTGATCCGCTCCGCGGGGTTCGGCCGGATCGAGGAGGCCAACGGCACCCAGCTGACCCTGGACCACGTCGCGTACCTGCTGGAGCGGGTCCGCCGCCTCTACGACGGGGTGCTCGGCGCCGGGACCGTGCCGGCCGCCGCCTCGCCGTCGCTGGCCTCGCTGGTCGAACTGGCCGACGCACTCGGTGACGTACGCCCCCGGGCCGGTGCGCACGCCCAGCTGTACCGCGAGATCCACGGCGCCCTGATGCACAAGATCGAGCGGGTGGCGCAGGCCCCCGGCGACGGGGCGCGGGCCCGCGAGGACGCGATGGTCGGGCGGCTGCGCGAGCGGCTGCCGCTGACCGGGAGCACGCTGGCCGAGCTCGGCCGATCGGCCGCCGCCGCGCCGGAGTGGCTCGCCCGGCCGCACGGGCGGTTCGGCACCGGCCTGGAGTCGCTCGTCCACGAGACCGTCGCCGCCTGCGCGCACGCCTTCGAGGCGGACTTCGCGATGAGCCGCGGCATGCGGTCGCTGCCCGAGCTGATCGCCGCGCTGCGCGAGGAGCGCTGGGCGGAGCTGGTCGACTGGGACATCACCCGCTTCTTCTGCTGCGTCGTGCCCGGGCCCACGGCCGGCCGGCACTTCGCGGACTCGGCCGCCGCCGTCGCCGACACCGCCTGGGCGATGTCCTCGCGGATGCAGTACAACTCCTGGCACTTCGTCGCCGGGAACGTGCCGAAGGTCCCCGAGGTGATCGCCCGCGACCACTTCGTGCCGCCGACCATCCCCGACGTGGCGTTCTACTCGGACCAGCACCACCACGGCCACGTCAACAACAAGGTGCGGTTCTCCATCCGCTCCCCGCAGGCCGTGGAGGTCGACGGACGCCGCTTCAACGGCTTCATGGACCTCAGGCTGCTGCGCTGCGCGGGCACCCCCTTCGACGAGCAGGACCTGCTCGCCGCGCACCGGGTCTCCGCGTTCGTCGCGGGCGCCACCGGCCTGGTCGCCGCCATGGTCGCGGCCGGCCGGAGCGTCGAGGTGACCGCCTTCGACGCCGGCTGGCACTGGGAGTCCATCACCGGCACCCCCGCGCAGGCGGACGGCGCCCGGCTCGGCGAGACCCCCTTCGCGGCCTGAGTCCGGCGCCCGCAGCGACCCGTAGAAGAAAGGCAGGGAACCGGCGATGACCAGCCGCGGCGTCCACCACACCCTGGAACTGCTGCGGCGGGGCGAGACCTCCGTCGTGGCGCACGTCCGGTCCGTCCTCGCGGACATCGAACAGCGCGACGTGCTCGGCGCGTTCGTCGCCGTCGCCGGTGACGAGGCGCTGCGCGCCGCCGAGGAGGCCGACCGGCGCATCCGCGAACTGGGCGCCGACGCCTGGCGCAACACCCCGCTCCTCGGCGTCACCGTCTCCGTCAAGGACCTGCTCCAGACCCGGGACCTGCCGACCACCCGCGGTTCGCTGCTGCCCAACGACCGGCCCGACGAGGACGCGCCCGCGGTGGCCCGGCTGCGGGCCGCGGGCGCCGTCGTCGTCGGCAAGACCACCACCTCCGAGTACGGCTGGAGCGCCTCCACCGTCGGCCGTGTCGCCCCGCCCACCCGCAACCCCTACGACCCGGCGCTGACCGCGGGCGGCTCCAGCGGCGGCGCCGCCGCGGCGGTCGCGGCCGGGCTGTGCGACGGCTCGCTCGGCACCGACGGGGCCGGCTCGATCCGCATCCCGGCCGCGTTCTGCGGCGTCGTCGGCTACAAACCGTCGTACGGCCGGGTGCCCTACTTCCCCAACGGCGCCGAACGCCTCGCCCACCAGGGGCCGATCGCCCGCACCGTCGACGACGCCGCCCTGCTGGCCCGCGCCATCGTCGGCCCGCACCGCAGCGACGCGGACTCCGCCCTCGGCTCCCTGGACTCGCCGCGCGACCACGAGGTGCTGCGGATCGGCTGGATCGAGTACGAGGGCACCGACGACGAGATCCGCCGCACCACCGACCGCGCCCGGTCCGCCCTGAGCGCCCAGGGGCACCTCGTCGAGGACATCGAGGTGCGCTGCCACGACATCTACCCCGCCCTGGTCGACATCGTCGCCGCCACCGAGGCGGCCGGCACCGCGCCCGAGGACGAGGAGTGGATCGACACCGGCCGCCTGGAGATCGTCCGGCACGGGCGCACCGTCAGCGGCGCCACCGTGATGCGGGCCCAGGAGGTGCGCCAGAACCTGCGCAACATCCTGCGCTCGGTCATGGACCGCTACGACCTGCTCGCCATGGCCACCGTGCCGATCGAGCCGTTCGAGGCGTCGGCCATCGGCCCGTCCTGGGCCGCCGACCCGCGCGATCTGCTCTGGCTCGACTGGGCGCCCGCCTCCTACCCGTTCAACATGACGGGCCAGCCCGCCCTGTCGCTGCCGGCCGGGCTGACCCGCGCCGGACTGCCGGCCGGCGTCCAGCTCGTCGGCCCGGTCGGCGCGGACGACCTGGTCCTCACGGTGGGCCGGCGCCTGGAGGCCGACCTCGCCGCCGCCCCCCGCCCCGACACCGCACTGCGCTCCCTCGCCGCGCTCTCCCTCGCCGAAAGGACCAGCTGAGCCATGTACACCCGGTCATGGTCGTCCCCCGTCGCCGAGAGCGGCGCCGGCGCTCCGTCCTTCGTCGCCCGCCACCAGCTGTGGGACGACGCCCGCACCAGCGCCGCCGAGGAGATCGAGGCCGGCCTCGACCAGCTCGACCTCGTCCGCCTGGTCTTCGCCGACCCGCACGGACTGGCCCGCTCCAAGACGCTGACCAGCCGCGCCTTCCGCTCCGTGCTGCGCGACGGGATGAACTTCAGCCCCGGCCCCTTCGTCTTCGACACCGGGCACGCCGTCGCCGTCGACTTCACCGGCGACCACGGCATCGGCGTCGACGAGATCGCCGGCGCCGGCAACTTCGTGCTCGTCCCCGACCCGCTCACCTTCCAGCGGCTGCCCGGCGAGGGACCCCGTACCGCCTGGGTCATCGGCGACGAGTACCTGCGCGACGGCACCCCCCACCCGCTCTCCGCGCGGGCCCTGCTGCGCCGCACCGAGGCCCGCTACGCGCGGCGCGGCCTCACCCCGGTCCTCGGCCTGGAGGTCGAGTGGTACCTGACCCGGCGCCTCGACGACGCGCCGGGCAACACCGGCAACGGCTTCGGCCTCCAGGGCCAGGCCCCGCGGGTCGCCGCCCTCAACGCCGGCTACCAGTTCAACCTGGACGCCGCCTACGACACCGCGGCCCCCGTCACCGACCCGCTCGCCCTGCACCTGATCCGGCTCGGGCTGCCCGTGCGGTCGATGGAGCACGAGTCGGGACCCGGGCAGATCGAGACCACGTTCAGCCCGATGTCCGCGCTGGACACCGCCGACGCGATGCTGCTGTTCCGCACCGTCACCAAGCGCTGGTGCGCCGCGCGGGGCCACCACGCCTCCTTCATGTCGCAGCCGGGCCTGGACGCCGCCGACCCCAGCGGCTGGCACCTCAACCAGTCGCTCCTGGAGACCGCCACCGGCCGCCCCCTGTTCGCCGCCGAGGGACTGAGCGGCGGTGTCTCGCCCAGCGGCAAGGCGTACGCGGAAGGGCTGCTCGGCTGGGCGCGGGAGCTGTGCCTGCTCTCCGTGCCCACCGTCAACGGCTACCGGCGCCTGGGCGCCGAGCACGGGCTCGCCCCCACCCGGCTCGGCTGGAGCGTGGAGGACCGCACCGCGATGCTCCGCGTCGTCGGCAGCGGCGCGGGCGCCCACATCGAGAACCGCATCGGCGAACCCTGCGCCAACCCCTACCTCAACATCGCCGGCCAGCTCTTCGCCGGCCTCGACGGCCTCACCGGGGCCGCCGGACCCGCCGCTCCCGACGCGGGCGACGACACGGTGCCGCAGTCGCTGCGCGCCTCCCTCGACGCGTTCCGCGCGGGCCGCGCCGCACAGCTGCTCGGCGAGCCCCTCACCGCGACGCTCATCAAGCTCAAGGAGAGCGAACTGCGCCGCTACGAGGCCTGGTGCGTGCAGGCCGCCCCGGCCCCCGGCCGGGTCACGGAGTGGGAGCAGCGCGAGTACTTCGGCGTGTTCTGAGCGCCCCCGCGATCCGCGCCCCGCCCCCACCCGCCCACGGACGAAGGCCTGCTCCATGATTGCTCGCTACACACTGCCCGAGATGGCGGACCTCTTCGCCGACCAGAGCCGCTACGCCACCTGGGTGCGGGTCGAGATCCTCGCCTCCGAGGCCCAGGCGCAGCTGGGCCGGGTGCCGCGCGAGGCGGTCGAGGACATGCGCGCCGCACCGGTGCCGCTCGCCGCCCGGGTCGCCGAGTTCGAGAAGGAACGCGACCACGAGGTGCTCTCCTTCCTCGCCGCGTACTGCGAGAACATCCCCGAGGACTCGGCCCGCTGGGTCCACCTCGGCATGACCAGCTACGACCTCGTCGACACCGCGCTCGGCCACACCCTGGCCCGCGCGAGCGACCTGCTCATCGCCGCCACCCAGCGGCTGCGCGGCGTCCTGGTCGACAAGGCCGTCGAGCACTGGGACACGGCGATGGTGGGCCGCACCCACGGCGTACACGCCGAACCCACCACGTTCGGGCACAAGCTCGCCGGCTACGCCTTCGCCGTCGACCGCTCCCTGGCCCGCCTGACCGCGGCCCGCGCGGCGGTCGCCGTCGGCACCGTCTCCGGCTCCGTCGGCACCTACGCGCTGATCGACCCGTTCGTCGAGCGGCACGTCTGCGACCGCCTCGGCCTGGGCATCGAGCCGGCGCCCAGCCAGGTCGTCGCCCGCGACCGGCACGCCCAGCTGCTCCAGGCCGTCGCCACCTCGGGGGCCTGCGTCGAGCAGATCGCCCTGGAGCTGCGGCTGTTGCAGCGCACCGAGGTGCGCGAGGTCGAGGAGGCACGCAGCAGCGCCTACCAGGGCTCCAGCGCCATGCCGCACAAGCGCAACCCCACGACCAGCGAACGCCTCGTGGGCCTCGCTCGCCTGCTGCGGTCCTACGCGGACACGGCGCTGGAGAACGTCGCGATGTGGCACGAGCGCGACCTCGCCCACCAGTCCGTCGAGCGGGTGATCCTGCCCGACAGCCTCTCCGTGGGCCACTTCCAGGCGGTGGCCGCGACCCGGCTCCTGGAGACGCTCACCGTGCACGGCGAGCGGATGCGCGCCCACATCGACACCACCGACGGCCTCGTGCACAGCTCCGCCGTCCTCGCCGACCTGCTCGCCGAGGGCGTCGAACGCGAGCACGCCTACCGGTCGGTGCAGGCCGCCGCCGACCGTACGATCGCCACCGGCGAGCACTTCGCCGGCTCGCTCGCCGCGCAGGGGCTGAGCCTGCCGCCCCTGACGCCCGAGCGCTTCCTCGTCAACCACGACGTCATCCGGAACCGATTGGAGTCCCTCCGTGAGCTGGACAGTTGAGCGTGTCGAGGGCAGCAGCCTCGATCTGGACGAGGTGCTCGGGGTCTACCACGCCTCGGGCCTCGGCGAGCGCCGTCCGGTCGAGGACACCGCGCGCATGGCGGAGATGGTCCGCCGCGCCAACCTCGTACTGGTCGCCCGCGACGCGGACGGCGCGCTCATCGGCATCGCCCGCAGCATCTCGGACTTCTCCTACGTCACCTACCTGTCGGACATCGCCGTCGTCCGCACCGAGCAGCGCTCGGGGGTGGGCCGCGCGCTGATCGACGCGACCCGCAAGGAGGCGCCGACGGCGAAGATCGTGCTCCTGTCGGCGCCCGCCGCCGCCGAGTACTACCCGCACATCGGCTTCACCGCCCACCACTCGGCGTGGGTGCTCAACCCGTGACTCCACGGACCGGCGCGGCGGCCGGGCGGGCCTGGACCGGGGCTCGACCGCCCGGCGACCGCCCGGCACTAGCGTGGTCGGCGGACGCGGGCGCGGCAGGCCGATGGCCGCCGCGCGCACCGTGCCCGCTCAACCGTCGGCGACCGCCCCCCGGGCGGTGCAGGCTCCCGGGGGAGACATGACTCAGAACGCGTCACCGGCGCTCCTTGAACCCCGCTCACCGCATCCCGCCCGCCCACCGCAGGAGACACCCGCCGCGCCCGCCGGGCGGCGCGTCCTGGTGGTGGACCACGACGCGGGGCCCGCCGACACGCTCGCCGCCCAGCTGCGCCGGCACGGACACCTGCCGACGTGCGTGCGGCACGGCGCGGGCGCCCTGCAGGCGCACGAGGACGCCGACGTGGTCCTGCTCGACCTCGAACTGCCCGACCTCGACGGCCTGGAGGTCTGCCGCGCCATCCGCGCGGTCAGCCGGGTGCCGGTCATCATCGTCACCACCCGCCGCTCCGAACTGGACTGCGTCCTCGGGCTGCAGGCGGGCGCCGACGACTTCGTCACCAAGCCGTACGGGCTGCGCGAACTCATGGCCCGCATCGAGGCGGTCATGCGCCGCACCCACTGGCAGCCCAGCGTCGTCCCGGAGATCCGGCACGGCCGGCTCCACATCGACGTGGGCTCCCGCGAGGTCACCGTGGACGGCACGCACATCACCCTGACCCGCAAGGAGTTCGACCTGCTGAGCCTGCTCGCGGCGCACCCCGGCACGGTCATCTCGCGCAAACAGCTGCTCAAGCAGGTGTGGGGCGAGACCTGGTCGCGCCGCACGGTCGACACCCACGTCAGCAGCCTGCGCGGCAAGCTGGGCGACGGCGGCTGGATCGTGACGGTGCGCGGCGTCGGCTTCAAACTCGGCGAGGCCCGGGGCGCCTGACGTCCAGCGCCCGACGCGCGCCGCGACCCGGGCCCCGTCGCCGCCGGACACGGCCGCGGCGGGGCCCTCGTTCAGCTCGCGCGCAGCTCGTCGGCGAAGACGCGCCACAGCTCCGAGTGGCCGTCCATCAGCTCGGCCAGCTGACGCGTGCAGTGCGGCGGCAGGTTGGCGATGACCCGTTCCCGGTCGCGGGCGATCAGCGAGCAGGCGTCCAGCATCCGCAGCACGGCCCGGCCCATCTCGTTCAGCCGCAGCGACGGATCACGGCGCAACGCCTCGAAGAGCGCGGCCAGTTCGTCGGGGGAGCGCTGCTCGGCCGGGCGGTCCAAGGCGCGCTCAGGACCGTATTCGGGCGCCTGCTGCGGCTCGGGCCCGCGGACCCGCTCGGCTCCCGCGGTGCGCTGCCCGGGCAGCACCGGGTCGTCGCCGCGCGAGATCCGGTCCCGCACGTCGGCCACCGTCGCCGGGGAGATCCCCGCCTGCCGGGCCACCGTGCGCAGCGACGCCGTGGGATCGGCGCGCAGCAACCGCCCGGCCAGCTCCCGGCCCTGGGCGGTGCTCAGCGGACGGGCCCGCCCGTCGAGCCCGACCCGGCGCTCGACGCGCGGCACGCCCCGCAGCCCCGTACGGATCGCGGAGACCTTCTTGGCGGAGAGCCCCACCACGGCCGCGACGGCCCGGTCCGACCAGTGCGGCCGTGCCGCGAGGATGCGCTCGGTGGCGGCGACCCGGTCGGCCTGCGGCAGCGTGCGGCCCTTGACCACGTTCAGGGCCACCGCCAGCAGCGCCGCGTCCTCCTGGGAGCCGTCGAAGAAGCGGACGTCGATGTGGTCGCGGCCCTTGATGCGGGCGGCCCGCAGCCGGTGCACCCCGTCGATGACGGTCATGGTGGGGCGGTGCACGAGGATCGGCGGCAGCTCGGTGCCCAGCTCGGCGAGGGCCAGCGCCCAGTCGCCGTCGACCCCGCAGGAGCGGGGCGTGAACGACACCACCACATCGCCGGTGCGCACCCGGCAGACCGCAGCGGCGCGGACCGCCTCGCGCAGGGCGAGCAGGGTGTCCGAGCCGCCTTCGTGGCGCGGGACGAGCAGGGTGTCCGAGCTGGCGTCGTGGTGCTGGGCGAGCGCGACGTGCTGAACCATCGGGGCGGCTCCTCGCTGGACTCGGTCGGCCGGCCCCGAGGGGCGCGCCGGGGCGCGACGGCCCGCCCCTCATCCTCCCCGCGGCCGCTGACACACGGCTGACCGCCGCCTGACATCCGCGGGCCGCCGCCCCCGTGGGAGCGCGTCCTCCACCGGACGTCCAGGATTTCTCGAGCGATCCTCCGCCGATCGCCCCGAATCTGATGGGGCGTGACCACCCGTCACGGACCGATCACCCCCCATACACGATGTGGAGTTCCCCCATGCAGCTCACCACCCGTTCGCGTCTGTCCCGGATCGGCGTCATCGGTGCCGGCGTGGCCGCCGGTCTGGCCCTCGCGGTCGGCCCGGCGTCCGCGGCCCCCGCGGTGTCCGTGTCGCCGTCCTCCGGGCTCTCCGACGGCCAGACGGTGACCGTCAGCGGCAGTGGCTACTCCGCGGGCGAGCAGGTCGCCGTCGCGGAGTGCGTCGAGAACACCAAGTGTGCCGACGGCTACGTCGTCGCCACGGCCGACGCCAATGGTTCCTTCCAGGTCACCCAGACCGTCAAGAAGGCGTTCCAGGCGACGGACTTCGGTACCGGCGCGGTCAGCTCGGTCGACTGCGCGGTCGCGCAGTGCCAGCTGGTGGCGTGGAACGAGACGCGGGGACAGCTCGGCACCGACATCTCCTTCGGCTGACCCGGCCGGGAGACGGCCGGACCGCGTGGCGACCTCGCGCGGTCCCGACAGGCCGGCGCCCGCGGGCCGCACGCGCGGTGACCCCGCGCCGCGGCGGGCCGCCCGGGCGCCGGCGGCCGACGAGCGCGGAGACCCCGCGCGCGACCAGCACCCCTTCTGCGGAGACCCCCGCCGCAGAAGGGGTGCTCGCGTTGTCCCGGGGTGCCCCAGCCCCGCGCCCGCCCGCATCCGCGCCACGCCCTAGCCGGATCCGAGCCCTGGTCGAGCGCCCCGTCCGACGGTGGCGGAGCGCGGCGTTCGACGGCCGCGGTCCCCGATCTGCCGAGCGGAGTGTCCTTGTGAGCAGCGGACGTCTCGAAGTGTGCCTCGTCGGCGCCGGACCGCGTGGCCTGTCCGTACTGGAACGCCTCTGCGCGCAGGAACGCCGGGCCCCGCGCTGGGCCCACCTGGTCATCCACCTCGTCGACCCGGGACCGCCGGGCTCGGGCCGGGTGTGGCGCGCCGACCAGTCCCGGCACCTGCTGATGAACACCGTCGCCTCCCAGGTCACCGTCTACACCGACGCCAGCGTGCGCATCGCGGGCCCGCGGGAGGAGGGGCCGAGCCTGTACCAGTGGGCCAAGGCCCTCGGCCCGAGCGCCCTGACCGCGGACTCGGGCCGGCCCTACGACGACGAGACGCTCGCCGAGGCCCGCGACCTGGGCCCCGACACCTATCCGACGCGCGCCCTGTACGGCCAGTACCTCAACTGGGTGTTCCGGCAGGTCGTCGCGAACGCCGCCGCACACGTCACGGTCGAGGTGCACCCGGTACGGGCCGTCGCCCTGGACGCGGAGGCCACCGAGGGCGCGCAGAGCGTGACCCTGGAGGACGGCACCCGGCTGACCGGCCTCGGCGCCGTGGTCCTCGCCCAGGGCCACGTACCGGCCCGCCCCACCGTCGCCGTACGGCAGTTGGCCGTCTTCGCGGCCGAGCACGGCCTGACGTACATCCAGCCCGCCAACCCCGCCGACACCGACCTGACGTGCGTCGCGCCCGGCGAGCGCGTGCTGCTGCGCGGCCTCGGCCTCAACTTCTTCGACTACATGGCGCTGTTCACGCACGCCCGCGGTGGCGTCTTCGAGCGCGTCGAGGGGCGCCTCGTCTACCGCCCCTCGGGCCGCGAGCCGCGGCTGTACGCGGGCTCCCGCCGGGGCGTGCCCTACCAGGCGCGCGGCGAGAACCAGAAGGGCGCCGACGGCCGGTACCTGCCCCGGCTGCTGACCGCCGCGCACCTGGCACGGCTGCGCGCGGCGCCGGGCCGCATCCGCTTCGGCCGCGACCTGTGGCCGCTGATCTCCAAGGAAGTGCAGAGCGTCTACTACGAGACGCTGCTGTCGGCGCGGGCCGCCCCGCCCGCCGTGGCCCGCTTCACCGAAGCCTTCCTGCGGGCCGAGCCGGGCCCCGCCGAGGACGCGCTCCTGGACGCGGCGGGCGTGCGCCGCGCGGAGCGCTGGGACTGGGACCGGGTGCGGGCCCCGCTCGGCGACCTGACCTTCGCCGGTCCCGGCGCCTTCCGCGGCTGGCTCCTCGCCCACCTGGGCGACGACCTGCGCGAGGCCCGGGCCGGCAACGTCGAAGGACCCCTCAAGGCGGCCCTGGACGTCCTGCGCGACCTGCGCAACGAGATCCGGCTCGGCGTCGACCACGGCGGCCTCGACGCCGCCTCGCACCGCGACGAACTCGACGGCTGGTACACGCGGCTCAACGCACACCTGTCGATCGGTCCGCCCGCCTCCCGCATCGAGGAGATGGCCGCGCTGATCGAGGCGGGCGTCCTGGACGTCGTCGGGCCCGGCATGCGGGTGAGCGCCGAGGAGAGCGGCCCGGACGGCGCGTGCTTCACCGCCGACTCGCCCCGCGTCCCCGGCTCCCGGGTGACCGCGACGACGCTGATCGAGAGCCGGCTGCCCGACATCACCCTGCGCCGCACCGGCGACCCCCTGATGCGCCAGTTGCAGCGCACCGGCCAGTGCCGCCCGTTCCGGGTCACCGGGGACGAGGGCGGCGACTACGAGACCGGCGGACTCGACGTCACCGAGCGCCCGTTCCGGCTGCGCGACGCCGCGGGCCGCCCCCACCCGCGCCGGTTCGCCTACGGGGTGCCCACCGAGTCCGTGCACTGGGTGACGGCGGCCGGCATCAGACCCGGCGTCGGCTCGGTGACCCTGGAGGACTCCGACGCCATCGCGGCGGCGGTGCTCGCCCTGCCCGCACCCGTGGCGGAGCAGGCCCCGACGGCCGCCGGGACGAACGCGGGAGCGAGCGCGTGAGCACGCCGCCGCCGTACGCGGACGTCGGCCTGCTCGCCCCGGTCCGCGCGGGCACCCCCGCCGAGGAGGCCGTCGGCGACCTCGCCTGGCTCCAGGCCATGCTCGACGCGGAGGCCGCCCTGGTCCGCGCCCAGGCCCGCTGCGGCACGGTCCCGCCGGCCGCCGCCGCGACGATCACCGCGCTCGCCCGCGCGGACCTGCTCGACCTGCGTGCGATCGCCGTGGCCGCGCGGGAGACGGCCAACCCCGTCGTCGCGCTCGTCGCGGCGCTGACCGCGGTGGTGGCCGACCGGGCCCCCGACGCCGCCGAGTACGTCCACCGCGGCTCCACCAGCCAGGACGTCTTCGACACCGCGGCGATGCTGGTGGCGCGCCGGGCGCTGCTGCCGCTCGGCGCCGATCTGCGGGCCGTCGCCGCGACGCTGGCGCAGGTCGCGGCCGCCCACCGGGACACGGTGATGGCGGGCCGCACCCTCGCGCTGCACGCGGTGCCGACCACGTTCGGGCTGAAGGCGGCGGGCTGGCGCCAGCTCGTCCTGGAGTCGGTGACGCGCCTGGAACGGGTCGCGGACACGCTGCCCGTCTCGCTCGGCGGCGCGGCGGGCACCCTCGCCGGCTACCTCCAGTACGCGACCGAGAACCCCGAAGACCCCGAAGGCGCCGTCCCCGGCGCGCTCACCGCGGCGTTCGCCGCCGAGACGGGACTCGCCGCCGGCGCGCTGCCCTGGCACGCGCTGCGCACCCCGGTCGCCGACCTCGGCGCGGCCCTCGCGCACACCACGGGCGCGCTCGGCAAGATCGCCGCCGACGTCCTGGTCCTGACCCGCACCGAGCTCGGCGAGGTGACGGAGCCGGGCGGCGCCGGCCGGGGCGTCTCCTCGGCGATGCCGCACAAGCGCAACCCCGTCCTCGCCACCCTGATCCGCTCGGCCGCGCTCCAGGTGCCCGCCCAGGCCGCCGTCCTCGCCCAGTGCCTGGCCACCGAGGACGAACGCTCGGCCGGGCTGTGGCACGCGGAGTGGCAGCCGCTGCGCGAGTGCCTGCGGCTGGCCGGCGGCGCGGCGCACACCGCCCGCGAACTCGTCGGCGGCCTGCGCGTCCACCCGCCGCGGATGCGGGCGAACCTCGAAGCGACCGGCGGCCGGCTCGTCTCCGAGCGCGTCAGCGCGGTCCTCGCCCCCCGGCTCGGCCGCACGGCCGCCCGGGACCTGCTCACCGAGGTCTCGGCGCGGGCCGCGCGGACGGCGCGCCCGCTCGCCGAGGTCCTCACCGCGGTCCTCGCCGAGGACGCGGCGCTGGTCGGCGTGCTGACACCGCAGCAGATCGCCTCGCTGACCGACCCGGCCGGCTACACGGGCGCGGCCGGCGCCCTGGTCGACCGGGCACTCGCACCCACCCACTCACACACAGAGGTCGAAGATGGGCAGCACTGACACCGATGTCGTCATCGTCGGAGCGGGCCCGGTAGGCCTGATGCTCGCCGGCGAACTCCGGCTGGCCGGCGTGGACTGCGTCGTCCTGGAGAAGTCGACGGAGCCGACCGACCAGTCCCGCGCGCTCGGCTTCACGGCGCGCACCATCGAGACGTTCGACCAGCGCGGGCTGCTGCCCCGCTTCGGCGGCTTCGACACCATCCCCATCGGCCACTTCGGCGGGGTGCCGCTCGACTACCGCGAGGTCGAGGGCGGTTCGTACGGCGCCAAGGGCGTGCCCCAGTCGCTGACCACCGCCGTCCTGGAGGCGTGGGCGGGCGAGGAGGGCGCCGACATCCGGCGCGGCTGGGAGGTCACCGGCTTCGACGCCACCGACACCGGCGTCGAGGTCGAGGCCGAGGGCCCCGACGGCGCGCACCGGCTGCGCGCCCGCTACCTGGTGGGCTGCGACGGCGGCCGCAGCACCGTGCGCAAGAGGGCCGGCATCGCCTTCCCCGGCCACGACGCGCGCATCGAGATGTGCTTCGCCGAGGTCGTCGGCTGCCAGGTGCGCCCGCGCCCCAACGGCGAGCGGGTCGCGGACGGCCTGGTCCTCGCCTTCCAGCAGGGCCCCGAGACCTTCCGCGTCACCTACTACGACCGCGGCGCCGTGCCGCGCCCCGGCGACGAGGCGCCCTCCTTCGAGGAGGTCGCCGCCGCCTGGGAGCGGCTGACCGGGGAGGACATCCGCACCGGCACGCCCCGGTGGATCGGCCGCTTCACCGACCAGAGCCGCCAGGCCGCCGCCTACCGCAGCGGCCGGGTCTTCCTCGCCGGCGACGCCGCCCACATCCACCTGCCCATCGGCGGGCAGGGCATGAGCGCGGGCGTGCAGGACGCCGTCAACCTCGGCTGGAAGCTGGCCGCGGCCGTCCACGGACACGGCACGCAGGCGCTGCTCGACAGCTACCACAGCGAGCGCCACCCCGTCGGCGCCCGCGTCCTTATCAACACGCTCAGCCAGCGCGCCCTGTACATCAGCGGCGACGAGATGCAGCCGATGCGCGACCTGCTCGGCGAACTCGCCGCGCACGAGGAGGTGCGCAAGCACCTCATCGGCATGGTGACCGGACTCGACATCCGCTACGACGTCGGCCCCGGCGACCATCCGCTGCTCGGCCGGCGGCTGCCGCACCGCGAACTCGTCGTCTCCGACGCCGAGGGCCGCGACACCGGCAAGACCTCCACCACCGCGCTGCTGCACGGCGCCCGCGGGATCGCCCTCGGCCTCGGGGGCGACCCGGCGGTGCGCGCGGCCGCCGCGCCCTGGACGGACCGGGTCGACGTCGTCGCCGCGCGGCCGCACCCCGAGGACGACGACGCCTTCGAGGGGGCCGCCGCCCTGCTGGTGCGCCCCGACGGCTACGTCGCCTGGGCGGCGCGCGCGGGCCAGGGCGCCGACGGACTGGCCGAAGCCCTCACCCGCTGGTTCGGCGCCCCGGCCGCGGACGGTGGCGAGCGCCATGTCTGAGCCGGCCGTCGCCCTGGTCACGGGCGCCAACAAGGGCATCGGGTTCGAGATCGCGCGCCAGCTGGGCCGGCGCGGCATCGTCGTCCACCTCGGCGCGCGGGACGCGGGCCGGGGCCGGGTGGCCGCGGCCCAGCTGACGGCGGAGGGCATCGCGGCGTACCCGCTGCGCCTGGACGTCACCGACGCGGAGTGCGTCGCCGACGCGGCCCGCGCGCTCGGCGAGCGGCACGGCCGGCTCGACATCCTGGTCAACAACGCCGGGATCACCGGGGGTTTCTTCGGCCCGCCGAGCGCGGCGACCCCGGGCGACCTGCGCGAGGTCTACGAGACCAACGTCTTCGGCGTGCTGGCCGTGACCAACGCGATGCTGCCGCTGCTGCGCCGCTCCCCGGCCGGCCGCGTCGTCAACATGTCCTCCACGGTGGGCTCGCTGGCCCTGACCGCCGACCTCGACGCCGGGGCGCCGGGCTTCAAGGACTACAACCTCGTCACGTACCAGTCGTCGAAGACGGCCCTGAACGCGCTGACCGTCGCCTACGCCAGGGAGCTGCTCGCCACCGGCATCAAGGTGAACGCGGCCAACCCGGGGTTCACCGCCACCGACATGAACGGCCACCGCGGCCACCAGAGCGTCGAGCAGGGCGCCGTCGTCGCCGTCCGCCTGGCCACGCTCGGCCCCGACGGGCCGACCGGCACCTCCCAGGACGACGCGGGCCCCGTGCCCTGGTGAGAGCCTGTCCGGGCGCGGGCGGCTGAGCGGGCCTGTCCAACTGCGGCCCGCGCGCGGTTGAACGACCCCGGGCACCGCCCGGGGTCGGCTCGCCGTCCGGGCCCGGTCAGCCGGTGACGAACTCCACCAGCGCCGGGGCCAGCACCTCCGGCGGCACCTTGTGCCAGACGCCGGGCAGGATCTGGAGCCGGCTGCCGGGTACCGCGGCCGCGGTGGCCTCGGCCGCAGCGGCCAGCCAGCCGCCGGTGTGGTCGCTGCCGATGACGAGCGTCTCCACGCCGATGGTGGCGAACCGCTCCGCCGGCAGGCGGCCGTCGCCGCACAGCGCCGCGTCGTAGGGCAGGGTGTGCGCGAGCGCCTCGTTCGCCGCCCACATCGGGCCGTTCTTCCACTGGTCGATCTCCTCCTGGGAGAAGCCGACCAGGTTGGCGAGGAAGAACTCGGCGGCCTCACCGCGCCGCTCCTGCGCCAGCAGGGACGTCAGCCGCTCGGTGAAGTCCTCGGCGGGGCGCCGGAAACCGGGCATCCGGTAGGGCGGCTCCAGCACCGCCAGCTTGCCGACGGGCGCGCCCGCGAGCACCGTCTCCAGCGCCAGGATGCCGCCGGTGGAACCGCCGAACACCGCGACCGGCTCACCGCCGCCCGCCTCCTCGATCACCGCCGTCAGGTCCTCGACCTCGCGGGCGATCGCGTAGTGCGGGGAGTCGCCGCTCTGGCCGCGCCCGCGCCGGTCGTAGACGTAGGTGGTGCAGTGCGCCGTCAGCAGCGGGACCAGTGAGTCGAAGATCGAGTGGTCGCGGAATCCACCGCCCAGCATGACGAGCGGCGGGCCCTGACCGGCCTTCTTGTAGGCGATCGTCGTACCGTCCCGCGAAACGACCTTTTGCATCGCACAGCTCCCGTCGAATCGATGCCTTTTCCGGAAAAGTATCCACGCCCTTTCCGCACCGTCAAAGGCCGTTTATCGATCCCCCTGTCCAAATGCGTACGACAGCATTCGGGCGGGCGTTCAGATAGGTGTCTGAACCGTTGTCGGCCCGCCCGGCCCGCCCTATTCTTCGCAACAGGCCAGCCCTTTTCGTGGGCTTTTCAGACGTGAATCCGAGAGAGGTACACCGTGCCTGTTGTGCAGAGTGCCGATTCGCCCGTCTTCAGCTACTCGATGCCCGGTGTCGCCACCGTGGGCGACACCCCGCACCTGTCGGTCCGCGGCCTCGCCGCCCCGAGCCGCGGCTCCACGCAGACCTGCGTGTGGCGGCTGACCATCGCCGGCGGCACCCCGCCGCGGTTCGGCACGGTCGACCACGAGGAGATCTTCCACGTGCTCTCCGGCGCGGCCGACGTGCAGCTCGCCGAGGACCTGCACCACCTCGCGGAGGGCGACACCCTCATCGTTCCGCCGGACACCACCTTCGGCATCAGCAACCCCCACGACGCCTCCGTGGAGTTCGTCGTGGTCCTGCCCGTCGGCGGCGTGGCCCACGTCCCCGGTGAGGAGTCCTTCACCCCGCCCTGGGCGCAGTAGCAGGCCGCGGCCCCGCCGCGTCGACCCGACAGAAAGGTGCACGACATGCGCCAGACCATTTCGGCCGAGGGGGCGCCGCCGGCCGCGCCCGCCGGCGGGCCGGCCGGGCGGACGCCGCGGCCCGCCGCTCCCCAGGCGCCGGCCATCAGCGCCGAGGGCCTCGTCAAGCGGTTCGGTGAGCACACCGCCGTGGACGGCGTCGACCTGGCCGTCCCGCACGGCTCGGTCGTCGGCCTGCTCGGCCCCAACGGCTCCGGCAAGACGACCACCACCCGCATGCTCACCACGCTGCTCGCCCCCGACGCGGGGCGCGTGGTGATCGACGGCATCGACGCCGTCAAGTACCCGCAGCGGGTCCGCCCGCTGATCGGGATGGCCGGCCAGTACGCGGCCGTCGACCCCAACCTGACCGGCCGCGAGAACCTCGTCATGGTCGGCAGGCTGACCGGGATGGGCCGCGCCGACGTGCGCGCCCGCGCCGGCCAGCTCCTGGAGCAGTTCCGGCTCACCGAGATCGCCGACCGGCCCAGCCGCACCTACTCGGGCGGCCAGCGCCGGCGCTTCGACCTGGCCGCCGCCCTGGTGCACCGGCCGCGCATCCTCTTCTTCGACGAGCCCACCACCGGGCTCGACCCGCGCAGCCGCCGCGACCTGTGGGCCGTCCTGGAGCAGCTGGTCGCCGACGGCACCACCGTCCTGCTGACCACCCAGTACCTGGAGGAGGCCGACCACCTCGCCGACCACCTCGTGGTGCTCGACCGGGGCCGGGTCATCGCGCAGGGCACCCCCGCGCAGCTCAAGGCCGACCTCGGCGCGTCCGTCGCGGAGGCCCGGTTCGCCGACGAGGCCCAGGCCGCCCGCGCCGCCACCGCCCTCGGCTCCGCCCACCGCGCCGTCCGGCACGGCGACCGGATCGAGATCCCGGTCGGCGCCGAGAGCGACTCCGCGATGAACGTGCTGGGCGCGCTCCAGCACGCGGGTCTTTCACCGGTCGGTTTCGTCCTGCGCGAACCGAGCCTGGACGACGTGTTCCTCTCGCTCACCGGCCGCGCCTCCACCGAGGCGCCCGACTCGAAGGAGGCGGCGTAGCGATGGCCATCACCGTGGACTCCGTCCGCCCCCGGGCGCTGGCGCTCGGCAACGCCGCCACCATCACCTGGCGCAACCTGCTCGGCTACGTCCGGGTGCCGCAGGCGATCTTCTTCGCCAGCCTCCAGCCGGTCATGTTCGTCCTGCTGTTCCGCTACGTGTTCGGCGGCGCCATCGCCCGGGCCCTGCCCGAGGGCGTCACCTACGCCGACTACATGATGCCCGGCGCCTACACCATCGGCCTGGCCTTCGGCGCCACCGCGACGGCCGTCGGGCTCGCCGCCGACCTCAAGAGCGGCCTGCTGGAGCGCTTCCGGGCGCTGCCCATGGCCCGCTCGGCGGTGCTGGCCGGGCGCACCAGCGCCGACTTCCTGCGCAACGTCTTCGTCTTCGCCTGGATGACCGGCCTCGGCTACCTGGTCGGCTTCCGCATCGACGAGGGCTTCTGGCGCTACCTGGCCGCCGGCCTCGTCGTGCTCGCCTTCGCCTTCGCCATGTCCTGGGTCTTCTGCCTGGTGGGCCTGGTCGCCTCCAGCCCGGAGACGGCCAACATCGTGGCCTTCCCGGTGCTGTTCCCGCTCGGCTTCGTCTCCTCCGCGCTGGTGCCGACCTCCACCATGCCGGGCCCGCTGGAGGCGTTCGCCGCCCACCAGCCGGTGAGTTACACCGCCGACGCCGTACGCGCGCTGCTGTTCGGCGGCGAGACACTGACCCCGGTGCTCGGCTCGCTCGCCTGGACCGCCGGCATTCTCGCGGTCTTCGGACCGCTCGCCGTACGCCGTTATCGCAAGGCCACCCCGAGCTGACCCGGTGGCCCGCCTGAAGACCGCTACAGAAGCGGTCGAGGCTCCCTCGCAAAACGGTTATCCGACAGCCGGACTGTGCCATCCTGGTCAATGGAATCTGAGCTGACACTCGATCTCGCAGGCCGCGTTGTCCAATCAGCGGAGAGCGAATTATGGAAACTCGCACAATAGTCATCGGAGCGGGTCCGGTCGGGCTGTTTCTCGCCGCGGAACTCCGGCTCGGCGGGGCCGACGTCACCGTCTACGACGCCCTGCCCGCCCCCTCCGGGGAATCCCGCGCCCTCGGATTCACCAAGAGGGTCGCCGAACTCTTCGAGCAGCGCGGCCTGCTGTCCCGCCTCGGCACCTTCCGCTGGGGTCAGCGGGGGCACTTCGGCGGCATCGGCATCGACCTGGACTTCCTCCCCGAGGACCACCACGGCGTCCTCGGCCTGCCGCAGTCCCGTACCGAGCAGATGCTCACCGACCGGCTCGCCGAGCTCGGCGTCGAGCTGCGGCGCGGCCACGAGCTGGTCGGCCTGGAGCAGGACGCCGAGGGCGTCGAGATCGTCCTGGACGGCCCCGACGGCCGGCACCGGGAGCGGGCCGCCTACCTCGTCGGCTGCGACGGCGCGCACAGCACCGTGCGTGCGCTGAGCGGCATCACCACCACCGGGTGGGAGTCCACCCGCGGGATGTACATGGCCGACGTGACCGGCTGCGCGCCGCGCCCGCGTCCCACCGGCGAGTACGTGCCGGACGGGAACATGGTGCTCTCCGTCGGCCTCGGCGACGGCTACCACCGCGTCCTCATGCACGACCGCAGCCTGCCCCCGCACCCGGACTCGGCGGCGCTCACCTTCGAGGAGATCGCCGCCACCTGGCAGCGGCTGACCGGCGAGTCCATCCACGACGGCAGCGCCCGCTGGATGGCCGCCTTCGCCAACGGCGCGGCCCTCGCCGACACCTACCGCAGCGGCCGGGTGCTGCTCGCGGGCGACGCCGCCCACGACACGCCCCCGCTGGCCGGCTGGGGCGTCAGCACCGGCCTCCAGGACGCGGCCAACCTCGGCTGGAAGCTGGCCGCGGTGGCGCGGGGCACGGCCCCCGAGAGCCTGCTCGACACCTACCACGCCGAACGGCACCCGCTCGGCGAGCAGTTGATGCGCAACACGCACGCGGCGACCATGCTCTACCTCAGCGGCGCCGAGGCGGACCCGCTGCGCGCGCTCATGCGCGAGCTGGTCACCGACGAGGGCGCCGCCGGGCACCTGGCCGGCATGGTCAGCGGCCTCGGCGTCCGCTACGACCTGGGAGAGAGCGGCGGCGGCCCGCTGGGTCTGCGGCTGGACCCGGAGCGCGAACTGGAGCGGCCCGACGGCACCCGGGTGCGAATCGCCGAACTGCTGCACGCGGGACGCGGCCTGCTGGTCCTCGCCGACGGCGCCGACGGCGCCCCGGACGCGGGGGCGGCGGACGGCTGGGCGGACCGGGTCGACGTCGTCACCGGCCGCTGGGTCAAGGACGACGCCGACGGTTCGCTGCTGGTGCGGCCGGACGGGCACATCGCCTGGGACGCGCGCGGCGAGGGCGACCTCGGCGCCGCCCTCGGCCGGTGGTTCGGACCCGCCCGCGGCTGACCCTCCGCTCCGGCGCCCACGAGGCGCACCGGAGCGGCGACCAAGAAGAACGGCAGGGAACCGCCCTGCCCCCCAATGAAGGAGACAAGGCAGCGATGACCTCCCCCATTCTGGTCACCGGTGGCACGGGCAACCTGGGCCGGCACGTCGTGCCTCTGCTGCGCGCGGCCGGCCGCGACGTCCGGGTCCTGAGCCGCCACTCCCACGAGAACAGCGAAGGCATCACGCACTACGCCATCGACCTGGCCGACAGCGAGAAGCTGACGGACGCCGTCCGCGGCGTCGACACCATCCTGCACCTGGCGGGCGGGCCCAAGGGCGACGACAAGATCACCCAGAACCTGGTGCGCGCCGCGCAGCAGGCCGGCGGCGTCCGCCACATCGTGCACATCTCGGTCATCGGCACCGACACCATGCCGATGGGCTGGTTCCGGGTGCAGCTGGAGGCCGAGAAGGCCGTGACGGAGTCCGGCATCCCGTGGACCATCCTGCGGGCCGCGCAGTTCCACGACATCGTCTGGTCGATGGCCGAGAAGATGGCGAAGATGCCGGTCGTGCCCGTCCCCGGCCTGCAGTTCCAGCCGGTCGACTCGCGCGAGGTGGCGGCCCGCCTCGTGGAGCTGACGCTCCAGGAGCCCGCCGGGCTCGTCCCCGCCCTCGCCGGGCCGAAGGTCTACCCGCTGGGCGACCTGCTGCGCAGCTACCTCCAGGCGCACAACAAGCGGCGCCCGCTGATGCCGATGCGGATGCCCGGCAAGGCGGGCAAGGCCTACCGCGCCGGCGAGAACCTCGCCCTGAAGGACAACGACACGGGCCGGCGCACCTGGGAGGCCTTCGTCGCCGAGCGCACGGCGGCCTGAGCCTCACACGCGAGCACGAGAACGACGAGAACGCCGCTGCCGGAGCCCCGGCAGCGGCGTTCTCGTACGTGTGGGCGGGCGCGCGGTCAAGCAGAGGCTCTCAGCGTGACTGCAACTCCTTCACCAGGGCCCGCTCCACCGGGGTGAGCGGGACGTCGTGGCACAACCGCTCCGGATGCCCCGGCACGGGGTCCGCCAGGCAGAGCACCCGGTCCGGGCGTTCGGGATCCAGCCCCGTGTAGTAGCTGCCGTAGGCCTTCAAGGCGCAATACACCTCGCGCAGGCAACGGCGGGCAAGTGAACGCAGCATTGTCCGACCTCACTTCAGGGCCGTGGTGACGGGCCGTTGGGCCCACCATCCGGGCGTCCGGCGGAGAAACGCCGGACGACCGCCGCAGCACCGGTCGAGCCCCGCCGCACTCCCGCCGCACCCCGCCTCGCACCGCGCCCGGGCCGCGCCGGGAGCCCGCTCGCGGCGGGCCCGGGAGCCCCGCGTGAGCTGTCCGGACGCCCCGCGCGGGGTGCGGCGCGGGCGTTCAACTGCGCCCCGGCGGCCGCAGTCGCACGCCGGAGCGGGCCGCTTGAATCGGACGACGCGCCGCCGTACGCCGAAGAGAGGACGCCATGACGCACATCGTTCACCCGGGGGACCGGCCCGAGGGCCGCCGCGGCTTCGAGATCGTGCTGTCCACCAACGCGACCGACGGGGCCGCCTCGCTGGTGGAGACGCGTCAGGGACCGGCCTGGTCGGGGCCGCCGCTGCACACCCACGCGGAGTCGACGGAGACGTACTTCGTCGTCTCCGGCCGGCTCGTCGTCGCCCTGGACGACGAGGTCGTCGAGCTCGGCCCGAGCTCGATGGCGCACATCACCAGCGGCACCCGGCACACCTGGGCGACCCCGCCCGGCGAGGGCGCGCACTTCCTGACGCTGCACATGCCCGGCGGGTACGAGAACTACCACCCCACCGCGCTCCAGGCGGAGAAGGACAACGGCGGCCCCCTCACCCAGGAGGACCTCTTCAAGATCGCCGCCCGGTTCGACTGGCGGCCGGCCGGCGACAAGCCGGTGCGGCTCACCCCCGACGGCCGGCTCGTGCCCGCCTCCCAGGCCGACGACGAGGCGGCGGCGCTGCGCGCGGCGTGGCTGACGGAGAACGGCCAGGAGGCCGAGGTCCAGCCCATCCACGAGGACGGCTTCTACGAGAAGGCCGGGCAGTCATGAGCGAGCTGCGCATCGGCGTCATCCTGGGCAGTACCCGCCCGGGCCGCAACGGCAAGGCCGTCGCCGACTGGGTCATCGACCGGGCCGGCGCCCGCACCGCCGCGAGCTACGAACTCGTGGACCTGGCCGACTATCTGCTGCCGCACCTGGACGAGCCCGTCCCGCCCTCGCGCGGGGTGCCGTACCAGAAGGACCACACCCGGGCGTGGGCCGCGAAGATCGCCGAGTTCGACGGGTACGTCTTCGTCACCCCCGAGTACAACCGCTCCACCAGCGGCGTGCTGAAGAACGCGATCGACTACCTGCACAAGGAGTGGGCCGACAAGGCCGCCGCCTTCGTCTCCTACGGCACGCTCGGCGGCGTCCGCGCCGTCGAACACCTGCGGGCCGTCGCCAGCGAGTTGCAACTCGCCCACGTCCGCCAGCAGCTGGCGTTCTCGATGTTCAGCGACTTCGAGAACTGGTCCCTGTTCAAGCCCGACGGCCGGCACGACGCCCTGGCGACGACGCTCTTCGACCAGCTGGAGTCCTGGGCCGCCGCCCTGAAGACCGTACGTGCCTGATCACGGCGCCTCCTCCACGGCCACGCCCGGCTGGGTCACCAGCACCAACTGGCTGATGGTGTACCGGTCGTAGGTGTGCAGCGCGACCCGGTACAGGCCAGGCGCCGGGGCGGTCAGCGTGGCCGTGGGGCGGCCGTCCTCCATGCGCAGCGGCGCGGACAGCGCCGTGCCCGTCGCGGTGTCGGTGAGGGTGCAGGTCAGCCCCTGCACCGAGTCGACGTGCTCGGCGACCGCCCGCCAGGCCGTGCCCGCCTCGGCCAGGTCCGGCACGCTCAGGCCGCACCCCGGCTCGCCCAGCGGGACGCCGTGCGGCAGGTCCTCCAGGAGGATGTCGGCGACCGCGTCCAGGGCGCTGTCGGCGCGGGCCAGGTCGCCGTGCTGGACGGGGACCGTGGACACGTGCCCGGCGAGCGTGGCGGCGTCGCGGTAGACCGTGCCGTCGCCGTGCACGGCGAAGTACCGCACGTGGCCGTCGCGGTCGCGGATGAGGGTGCCGTCACTGTGCGGCCGCGGCCCGTCCTCGTACGCCGTGATCTGGCCGTCCGTCACCGACAGGCTCTGCCAGGTGGGCTGGCGGGTGCCGACGACCGTGCGGTGGTCGGGCAGCTCCACACCCTGCTGCCGGGCGTGGAAGGCGAGCGATTCGCGGGCGAGGTCCGGATGGCCGCCGAGCGAGGCGAGGTCGCCCGCGCCGGGCCTGCGGACGTCGTCGCCCTCGCGCAGACAGCGGTAGAGCGGCAGCAGGTCGTGCAGCCCCGGCATGGTCGCGCACAGCGCGCGCAGCTTGGCGTGGGGGAGCGGGACCGGCGCGCCGCGCCCGCTGTTGAGGATGACGGCCGCCTTCACCGAACCGTGGAAGGGCGTGCCGAGCGTGATGACCGTACGGGTGTCCGCGGCCAGGTCGTCGCCGTGGGAGCCGTCCAGCGCGCTGCGGGTGACCAGGCCGCCCATCGAGTGGGCGACGAAGACCAGCCGCGCAGGGCGCTGGTCGGCCCGGTGGGCGAGCGCGGCCCGGTGGGCGGGGTGCGCGCGCCAGGCGGTCAGATGCTCCCGGGCCCGCGCGGCGAGCAGCTTGCCGTTCGTGGCGACCGGCAGCCGCCAGTCGTAGGGATAAGGCAGCACGGCGGCCGGGTCGGCGACGTACTCGCGCACCGTGTCGAGCAGGTCGGTGTACGGCTCCTGGCCGCGCAGGTACGGCGTCCACGTGCCGTGGCGCAGCAGCCGCGTCGCCTCGATGCGGCCGGTCCTCCCGGTCAGTTCGTCCTCGGTCAGGTGCAGTTCGGCCAGGCCGTCGCGGCGCGTCCACGCCCGCAGCAGCCAGCCCGCCCCCGACAGCCCCCACAGGACGTCGCCGGTGACGGTGGAGCGCAGTTCGCTGCCCATGATCCCGGGAACGATGACGACCGCGTCCTGCGTCACATGAAGGGGGACCTCGGGTTCCGCCGGGGCCGGCGTCGCGCCGCCGGCCTGTCGCTGTGGGCTCATGGACGGGAACAATAGGGAAGATGAGCGAGCAACGGGGGCCGGTCGTGGCTGTTGCTGCCGAAGAGGACGCACGGCCGTGGCCGCACGGACCGGTGGCGACGGGGCCGCCCGGGCTGCTGGTCGGCCTGGTCGTCCCGGACGGGGACCCGGGCTTCGACGCGGCGCTGCGGCATCAGCTGGAGGCGCTGGAGCTGTGGTGGCCGCGCGGGGACGGCGCCTTCCGGTGGCTGCTGTCCGCGAACCCGGACGGCACACCGCTGTCCACGCGGCACGAGGTCGAGACGTATCTGGAGAGCAGCGGGGTGCGCGCGGCCGGGGCCACCACCCCGCTCGTGCTGTTCGTCAGCGGGCACGGCCTCGCCGCCACCTCCACCCGCCACTACCTGCGGCTGCCGGACACCAGCGACGAGCGCCTGCTCGCCACCGCCGTGCCCACCTCCGCCCTCGCCTACGCGGCCCTGGACTCCCACGCCGAGGACGTCCTGGTCATCCTGAACATGTGCGAGTCCGCGGCCGTCCAGAGCGAACTCGTCTCCCTCCAGGACGACCTGTCGCCCGCCCGCAGACAGCAGGCCCGCCTGAACGTGCTGGCCACCACCGAGCGCGGCCGCTCCGTGCTCGGCCTGGAACTGGCCCGGGTGCTCGCCCGCGCTCATCTGCTGGCCACCACCAGCGAGCAGATCGCCCACCCGTACCTGACGATGAGCGAGTTCGCGCAGCTGCTCAACCGCGCCGCGAAGGCGCTGGAGGACGACCGGCCCGCGCGCCGGCGCGGCCGCCGCCCCCAGGCCCGCCTCAACATCCCCCAGCCGCTGCTGACCCAGTGGCAGTTCGAGCGCTCGCGCGCCCTGCCCAACCCCGGCTACGAACCGGCGCCGCGCGTCGCCACGGCCGAGGTCAGCGATGTCGCGGCCACCTTCGACGAGCTGGAGTACTGGCTGGAGAAGGCCAGCGGCCGCCTCGACAAGGCCGACGGCGGCTGGTACTTCTCCGGGCGCACCGCGCTCAACCGGCGGCTGGTGGACTTCGTCCAGCAGCACCGCGGCACCATGATCGTCACGGGCGGCGCGGGCACCGGCAAGTCCGCGCTGCTGGGCCGCATGGTGACGCTCAGCGACCCGCTCTTCCAGAGCGAGGAGCGCTACCGGACCGCCTTCGACGGGCCGCCCGACACGCTCCCGCCGTCCGGCGCGGTCAGCGCCGCCGTCTCGGCCCGCAACCACACCGCCCTGACGGCGCTGCGGCAGCTGGGCCGGGCGCTCGGCTGCCGCCCGGCCGAGGGCGACGAACTCGGCGACTGGCAGAGCGCGTTGGAGCAGTTCCTGGCCCGCCCCGGGCCGCCCGTCACGGTCGTCGTGGACAGCCTCGACGAGGCGTACGACCCGACGCACTTCATCACCACCGCCCTCGCCCCGTTCGTCACCGTCACCCGGCCCGCCGCCGACGCCCCGGGCGACCGCACCGACCTGCTCGACCTGCCCGGGCAGGCCCGGCCGGGGCCGGCCGCGCGCCGCCGCCGGGTGCGGCTGCTGCTCGGCGTGCGCAGCGCCCGCCCCACCACGGACGACGGCGCGGCCCGGCCCGCCGCGGACGATCTGCTCGCCGAGCTGGCCGAGCGCTTCCCGCACGCGCGCACGGTGCGCTGCGACGACCACCCCCACAAGGACATCGCCGCCTACGTCCGCGTCCTGCTGCGCGACCAGGAACCGTGGACCGCCCGGGCCGTCGCGCAGGCCGTGCAGGTCGTCGGCACGAACGCCGCGGGCTCCTTCCTCCACGCCCGCCTCGCCGTGGAGCAACTGCGGGCCGAGGGCCCGGGGCTGCTGGCCGACCGGGCCTGGCTGGGCCGCGTCGGCCAGGGCATCACCGGGCTGCTGCGCACCGACATCGAACTCGCCGCCGCCCCGGGCAGCGGCCTGACCGCCACCGAGGCGATCGGCCTGCTGCGCGCCAGCGCGTTCGCGCTGGGGCGCGGGGTCGCATGGGGGGACGTGTGGCCCGCGCTGACCCACGCCGTGCTCCAAGCGCCCCTGCGTGACCCCGACCAAAAGATCCGCCGCCTGCTGAAAAGCCGCCTGGCCGGGTATCTCACCTCTGACCACGAGGACGACCGCGTGGTCTACCGCCCGGCCCACGAACAGCTGGCCCAACTCCTGCGCCACTGGCCGCCCCCGGAAAGGCCCCCACGTTGACGCACCCCTGCCCCGCCCGCGCCGCCACCGGGCCCCGCCGACCCGCGCCCACGCCTGCCGGCCCCGGCCGGACGGCACGCGGGCCGGCGTGCGCTTCTTCGGTGGTGGGTCCGGTGCGCACCCGTCCGGTGTTCGGTCGGGTGCGCGCCGGTGCTGTACGTGACCCGGCGCGTCCCCGTCCGGAGGCGGGCCCGGGGTGCACCTGTGTGGTGCGCCCTCCGGCGTGCACCCGTCCGGCGGTGGGGCCGGCGTGTACCTGTCCGGCGTTCGGCGCGGCGCGCTCCCGTGCGGGCCGCGCCTGCTCGGTGCGGCCCGCGCAGGGGTGCTCGTGACCGGGCCCGAGGACGTCGCGCGCGGGCACGCGCTGGAGGACGACGGGGACACCGAGGCGGCCGTGCACGCCCGGATCGCCGCGCGGCTCGCCGCACTGAGCACCGAGCCCGGCAGCGTGCCCCCGCCCTACGCCCGCCGCCACCTGGCCCGGCACGCCGCGCTCGGGCACGTCCTGGACGACGCGCGGGTCCCGCCGCAGGCGCTCGCCTGGGACACCGGCGGCGGCATCCGCGCGCTGCTCCACCACACCCCGGCCGGCGGGCCCCGCCAGTGGCTGACGGCCTGGTCCGCCATAGAGCCCTACCTGCGCGAGGCCCCGCTGCCCTCCCGGATGGCCAGCCTGCACCTCGCCCACACCGCGCTGACCTGGCCGGCCACCCCGCGCACCCGGATGCCGCCGGAGGCCGCGCCGCCCGCCGACAGCCCGCTCACCGCCCACTTCGCCGACTGGCGGCTGGCCGCGAACGTGTGGGCGACCCTGCCCGCCACCCCCACCCGGCTGCTCACCCTGGCCCACCCGCAGCGGGGCCCGCAGGTCGCCGTCGCCACCGCGACCGGCACCGTGGAGTTCCTCGACGCGGCGACCGCGCACCCCGTGGGCGCCCCGCTCGCCGCCCACACCGGCGAGATCCGCGCCCTGCACGTCAGCCCGCCCGACGCGGCGCGGCGGCAGTACCTGGTGAGCGCCGGCACCGACGGCACCGTACGGCTGTGGGACGCGCACCGGCACGCGGCGCTCGGCTGCCACACCGACTCCACGTGGTTCGACGCCGCCCTGTGCTGCCACGACGACGAGGGCCGGCTCACCGTCCGGGCGGTCAACGGCCGCAGCGAGCTGACCGGCTGGGCGCCGCCCGCCGGGGCGAGCGTCCTCGCCACCGCACCTCCCGTGCTGCGCGGCGCCCTGGCCACGCTCGTCGACACCGACGGCGAACGCGTCGTCGTGCACGCCGCGGACGAACTGACCGTGCACCTCCTCGACGGCACCGTCCGCGCCACGCACCCGCTGCCCACCCACGCCCGCACGGTGACCGCGGGCGAAAGGCCCGGCCTCTTCTACTGCGGCCACGCCGACGGCAGCCTCACCGCCTGGTCCGTCAACGCGGGCCGGCTGCCCGCCGCCGCGCCCGGCCACGGGGAGCCCGTCACCGACCTGTGCCTGCTCACCCTGGCCGACGAGGTCACCGCGGGCACCGGCGGCACCGCGGGCACCGCGGGCACCGGCGGCACCGCGGGCACCGGCGGCCCCGTTCTCGCCGCCGCCCGCGGCCGCACCGTCACCCTCTGGGCGCCCGCCACCGCCACCGTGGCCGAACTGCGCGGCCACACCGACACCGTCACCGCGCTCACCGCGCTGCCCCAGAGCCCGGACCGCCCCGGCGCCCTGCTGTCCGGCGCCGCCGACGCGACGCTGCGGCTGTGGACCGCGGCCGACGTCGGCCGCGCCCTCACCGGGGGCGACGCCCCCGCCCCGCGCCCGGGCGCCGGCACCGCGCTGTGGCACAGCGACAGCGGCCCGCTCCTCGCGACGGCCCACGACACCACCGTCCGCCTCACGGCCACCCGCACCGGCGCCACGACCCTCGCCTTCTCGGGCACGGAACCGGTCCTCGCCGTCGCCTGGGCCCGCCGCGCCACCCAGCGGCTGCTGCTGTGCGCCGACGCCACCGGCACCGTCCACGGCTGGGACCCGGCGGCCCCCGAGCTCGACCCGCGGCCGTTGCTGGACTGCACCGTGCCGACCCGCACCGTCGCCGCCTGCGCGAGCCGGGACGGCGCCCTGTCGCTGCTCCTCACCGCCTCCGAGGACTGCCACGTCCGCCTCTGGGACCTGCACACCACCACCCTGCTGCGCGACTGGACCAGCCACACGATGAGCGTCAAGGCGCTCGCCGCGGCCTGCACGCCCGAGGGCCGGCCCTGGCTGGCCAGCGGCGGCACCGAGGGCGTCGTCCACCTGTGGGACCCCGCCCGCGCCGCGGACAGCGCCGACCGGATCCGCTGCGACCAGGGCATCCTGCACGCGCTCGCCCTCAACACCGCCCCCGGCGACGGCCTGCCGCCGTTCCTGGCCACCGCGGGCGACCAGGCCGACATCCGGCTCTGGGACCTGGCCACCACCCGCCCGATCGGCCCGCGCCTGACGGGCCATCACGCCCCGGTGCACGCGCTGGCCACCTTCACCGCCGAGCACCGCACCTACGTCGTCAGCGCGGCCCGCGACGGCATCGTCCGGCTGTGGGACGCGGCCACCGCCAGGTGCCTGCTCACCGTGGCGACGGCCACCCCGCTGACCTGGCTGGACGCCACCCCGCACCCCGGCACCGCCACCGCCGACCTGGCTCTGGCGGGCCCGGCCGGCGCGGCCCTGACCAGCCTGGACCTCGCCCACCCGGCCCTGGCGGGCTGAGAGCCTGTCACGCCGATCGCACGCACCCCCGCCCCCGACACATGCTGCCGGTCTATGCGCCCCCCGGAATGCTTCGTGCGCCCCCCGGATGTCTCGCAAGTGACTCGCGTCCCGGCCGTCCGGCCACCACAATTGATCAATTGTCCCCTGTCCCCGCCCACCTGGTCAGGACAGGCGGCGCAGCAGACCACCCCTGGAGCCCGCCGGCCGGAGCCGGCGGGCCGCCCCGTTCAGAGGGCCTGAGCGGACGACGACCGGAGCCGCACGTATGAGCACCAGCCCAGCAGCCGACGTCAGACTGATACCGGCCCCTGCCGACGGCGTCTGGCGACTGGGCAAGAAACCCGACCCGCTCCGCTACGACCGGCTCACGCCCGCGGACGAGCGCAGCCCGGCGGGCAACGCCTGGAGCGGCATCGCCCACGGCACCCTCTACTGCGCCACCCAGCAGGACGGCTGCTTCGCCGAGGCGCTCGCGCCGCTGCGGGTCCACCCCGAGCTGCGCGAGTACGTCGACGTCGACTGGCACGAGCCGTACTTCGTGGGCCCGGGCAAGATCGTGCGGGACTGGTCGGCCAAGCACACGCTGGTGCGATTAGAGCCCGCCAAGGGAAGCCGCTTCCTGGACATCGACGACGACACCACGCTCAAGGCGCTGACCGCCGCGCTCGAACCGCGGCTCGCCGGGCTCGGCGTCACCCCGCCCGCACTCACCCGCGACCACACCCAGGGCTCCCACCGCCGACTCACCCGCGCGATCGCCCGCTGGGCCCACGAACAGCGCACCCCCCAGGGCGCCCCGAGCATCCACGGGATCGCGTACAAGTCCCGCTTCGGCATGCGCCAGTGCTGGGCGGTCTTCGACAACACGACGGTCGAACGGCTCGAATCGACCTACGTCTTTCCCGAGTCGCTCCCCCTGCGCACGGTCGCCCACGAGTACGGTCTCCAGCTGCTCTGACCCGGCGCCCCGGCTCCGGCCGGATGCGACCGGCCCGACCGGACCCGACCGGTCCTGACTGGATCCACCCGCAGGATCCACCCGAAAGCCCACCTTCAACACACCGGAATCTAACCCGTAAAGGCGCCTGCCGGACGGTGGAAAGCAGCCAAATATGGTGGCGCGAACGATGGCCGAAAACCGCAAGGAGCGAGCGAAGTCGCAGGTGGGGAAGGTGGAAGCGGGGAGTCCGGCGCCATGCCGGGCATATGACGTTTCCTCAAAGTCGCCGTCTACAGGTGGAGTTGACCTACCACTCTGGGTACGCTTTTGGTTACTGACATCCGAGGGGAGGGCATCATGAAGCGGTACGGAGTGGGGTCGACGCGGCCATCGAGCGGACCGGGCCGTCCCGCTGCGCTGCTCTCCGCCCCGCGCCCGAGCGGCTCCGCCGCGCCCCGCAGCGGTCACGCTTCCCCGCGGGCGCGCGTCCTTCCCCGAAGCGTTTCCTGCCCGGTCGGCCGCGCCGCGTTACCGGCGCCGCGCCGGGTCCCACCATTCGTCGTCCGGCGCGCCGTCCCCTCGTGGAGTTCACGGTGACGACCCGGGCCAGCGAGGGAGACTGACATGCCCCCGATCAAGGCCGAGCCCCGCAGCGCGTCCGCCGCCCTCAAGGCGCACAGCGCTGCCGTCAGCACGCCCATCGCCGACATCGCGCGCTTCCTCCAGGAGAACCTCGGCCAGCGGCTCACCGCGCGGATGGCCGGTATCAACGACGCCAAGCAGGTGGGCCGCTGGGCCGCCGGCACCAGCCGGCCCAGGCCCGAGGCCGAGGCCCGGCTGCTCGACGCGATCCAGATCTTCCACCTCATCCAGGCCGCGGACTCCGTGTACACGGCCCGCGCGTGGATGATCGGGATGAACCCGCAGTTGGAGGACATGGCCCCGGCCCTGTGTATCGCCGAGGACCGCGCCCGGGACGTCATGGTCGCGGCGCGCGCGTACGTGGAGGCGACGCACAGCGCCGCGCCGGAGGTCTCGAGCGCGGCGGCGGCCTGAACGCCAGAGCACCACTGGTCCCACCGACAGCCGTTCCCGCCCCCGCACCGGGGCGGGAACGGCTGTCCTGCGTGTACCCGTACCCGGCGGCCTCGCTCCGCCGCATTTCACGGACCGTCCGTGAATTGACTTGCGTCGCGGAACTTTCGACAATGCGGGCGTGACGGACAGGGACGACGAGCGGGAACTCGCCGAGGCGGTGGCCGCCCTGCGGGCCGCCGAGGAGCGGGTCGCCGCGGCCCTGCGCGGCTATCTGTCCCGTGACCCGGTGACCGGCCGCCCCGCCCACGGCCGGATCGGACGCGCGGCGCGTCTCACCGGGTGGGGGGAGCAGCGGGTGAAGGAGACTGTCACCCCGGCCCTGGCGGAGCGTCGCCGGGCCAAGCGGAAGGCGACCGGTTCATGAGTGACTTCGACGCCATCGACTCGCTGCTCGACTCGGTGGCCCCCGAGGCCGCGCTCCCCGCGCCCGAGGTCCGCCGCGACCTGCGTGCCCGGGCCCGCCTGTCGAAGGCGCAGGTGGCGCGGGCGCTGGGCGTGAGCCCGTCGACGCTCACCGCCTGGGAGACGGGCCGCGACCCGGCGGGCGACATCCGCCGCAAGTACGCGTACTTCCTTGACGGCCTGGCCACGAAGTTCGCGGCGGCGACGCCGACCGAGACGCGGGCCGACGCCCCGCCGGAGCCGCCTTCGAGCATTGCGGGGACTGCCGCCCCGGTGGGTCGGTCCTCGGGTGCTGCGGGGGGCGCCGGTGCGGAGGGTGCTGTTGCTGCGGTGGGTGCCGGTGCCGAGGGGGCTGACGCCCCGGTGGGTGCCGGTGCCGAGGGTGCCGCCCCCGTGGCGGGTCGGTCCTCGGGGGCTGCCGTCGGGGGCGCCGAAGCCGGGGGGACGCACGCCTCGGCCGGCCCGCGCGCGGGTGCTGCCGCCCCGGGTGCCGGTGCTGACGGGGCCGACGACGACGTGGAGTACCTGTCCGCACCCGAGCCCTGCGTCCTGTGCGGGCAACCGGCGGCGCAGCGGGTAGCCGGATTCACCCAGCACCTGGACCCGGCGGAGTGCGGCCGGACGGCCCCGGCGGCCGGCGCTGCCGCGGAGACCGCCGAGCCCCCGGCCGGCCCACCCGCGGGGCGGGCCCCGCAGACGCCCGCCGGGGGCGCCCTCCAGCCGTCCGCCGAAGGGTCCGCGCGACCGCCCGCCGCAGACGCCCCCCAGCCGCCCGCCGGGGGCGCGCCTCAGCCATCCGCGGGGCGAGCCGCGCAGTCGTCCGCCGGGGGCGCCCCCCAGCGGCCCGGCAGGCGCGCCCCCCACCCCACCACGGGCACAGGCGGCACCCGCACCCGCACCGCCCCCGGAGGGCCCCCCACCCGGCGTGCCTTCCAGCCCTCCCATGAGCCGGGGGACCTCATCGGGCAGGCCGTCCGGGCCGCGCTCGCCGCTCATGAGGGGGACGTGGAGGCGGCGACGGCGGCGCTGGTCAAGCGGGCCATCCCGGACGCGATGGCGCTCCTGGACGAGACCCGCAAGGGCGCCAGGTACGACGTGATCGCGCACCCGTGGATGCCGGACATCCTGAAGAAGCAGACCTCGCGCGGCGCCGACCAGATCTGGGAGGGACGGCCGAAGTGGACCCGGGCCGAACTGCCGCCCGGCGAGCACGAGGTGACCGCGCTCGACATCAACGGCGCCTACCTCTCGGCCCTCAAGACCCACCTCCCCATCGGCCAGCTGGAACACTCCACCGGCTTCGACCACGACCGCCGCCGCGCCGGTGTCCACCTGATCACCCCCGCGCCCTGGCTCCACGACGAGGTCCTGCCGAACCCGCTCGGGCAGCGCGACGAACCGGGCCCGCTGTGGGTCACCGAACCCACGCTGCGCCTGCTCCAGCGGGTGTCGGGGCCCAAGTACGGGCTGTGCGAGCCGCCCGAGATCCACGAGTCGTACACCTCGGGGGCGACCGAGAACCTGCTGGAGAAGTTCCGGATCGCGCTCAAGGACGCCCGGGACACCGCGCTCGCCGAGGAGGACGACGTCACCCTGGAGTACGTGAAGGCGATGTACTCCAAGTTCGTCTCGACGATGGGGGAGTCGAACTACAACCGGGAGCTGTACCGCCCGGACTGGATGCACCTCGTACGCTCCCAGGCCTTCGCCAACCTCTGGATGAAGGCGCTCAAGGCGTACGAGGAGGGCCTCACCGTGGTCCGCGCGATGGGCACCGACGAGCTGCACCTCATCGGCGACTGGCGCCGGGTCTTCCCCGAGGGGCGCGGGGTCACCGAGGTCAAGGTCAAGGACGTCTACACGGCCGGTGAAGCCGCGGACGAGGGCACGACGGACACGGAGGAGTAAGTGCCGGAGCGCACCAAGGAGTTCGGGAAGTTCGGGGCCCAGGGCATCAAGGGCCACGAGGCGGTGGCCCGGCAGCTGGACCGGCTGGCCGGCTTCATCGCCACGCCCGTCACCCAGCGCCGCGGTCTCATGGCGCGGCTGCACTACCTGACCCGTACGGACAGCGCGAAGGCCGCCGCGCGCCGGGCGGGGCTGACCGTCACCGACCGCACCCTGAAGGCGTGGCTGACGGGCCGGCGCAACCCGACGGCGAAGAACCTGGAGCGCATCGACACCGCGTACCGCACGGTCCGCCGCGCCAACGTCTCCCGGCACCTGCTGGCCCGCCTCAACCGCCGGGGCCGCGGCACCCGCGTCGAGTTCCACCCCCTGAACCAGTCCCAGGTCCCCCGCCCCCTGCAACGCGTCGTCGACTACCGCACCCTGAACGTCCGCCGCTGGGACCGCATCGTCGACGCCTGGGCCGCGGACGACGGCAGGGCCCTGGACGACGCCTGGATCAACGACGTCGTCGTCGACCTCGGCTCGCAGTGGGGCGAGTACGAATACGTCACGAACATCGGCTTCGCGGCCTGACCGTGCCGCCCGCCGCCGGCTGGTATCAGGTTGCCACCAGATACCAGCGCGGTATCATCCACCCATGGCCATGACTCTGCGACTCCCCGACGACCTCGACGCCGCGCTCGGCCGCCGCGCCGCCGCGACCGGGCGCAGCAAGCAGGCCCTCGCGATCGAGGCGATCCGTGAGGCCGAGGAGCGCGCCGACCTGAGCGTCCACAGCGTTCTGGCCGAGCTGACGGAGACCGACGCGGAGATCCTGGACTATCTGAAGTGAGCGTCCGCCACGTCCAGCTCGACGAGATCCTGGCCATCGCGGCCGCGGTCAACGGCACCGAGCACGGCGTGCGCGATCTCGGGCTGCTCGCCTCGGCCGTCGAGCGGCCCCGCATCCACGTGTTCGGCACGGAGATGTATGTGTCCGTGCACGAGAAGGCCGCCGCGCTGCTGCACGCCGTGGCGCGCAATCACGCGCTGATCGACGGCAACGAGCGCACGGCCTGGCTCGCGATGCGCTTCTTCCTGCGGGTCAACGGTCTGCCCGCCGGGCATCCGGTGCCGCCGGCCCGGCAAGCGGGCCCGTTCGTCGAGGACGTCGCCCAAGACCACCTCGACGTGCCCGCGATCGCCAAGCAGCTGCACGCGTGGTTCCCCGTCGGCTGACGTCGGGCCGGCATGCGGGCGGGTGCCGGACGGGTCGCTTGTGCCCGTACACACCGATGAGGCGGCGTACCCCGACCAGGATGTCGGGGTACGCCGCCTCCGGCGTGTCATGGGCGGCTACTTCTGGTCGGCGTCGAACTGGGACTTGGACCAGCGGTGGCCCAGCAGGGTCAGGGCCAGGCACCAGGCCAGGGCGATCCAGCCGTTGTTGCCGATCTCGGTGCCGAGGAGCAGGCCGCGCAGGGTCTCGATGGCCGGGGTGAAGGGCTGGTACTCGGCGATCGGCTGGAACCAGCCGGGCATCGAGTGCAGCGGGACGAAGGCGCTGGAGATCAGGGGGAGCAGGATCAGCGGCATCGCGTTGTTGCTGGCCGCCTCGGCGGTGGGGCTGCCGAGGCCCATGCCGACCGCGATCCAGGTCATCGCCAGGGCGAAGAAGGCGAGCAGGCCGAGGGCGGCCAGCCACTCCAGGAGGTTCGCATCGGTGGAGCGGAAGCCCATGGCGACCCCGACGGCCCCGACCAGGACCACGCTCAGGATCGTCTGCAGGACGCTGCCGACCACATGGCCGAAGAGGATGGAGCTGCGGTGGATGGCCATGGTGCGGAAGCGGGCGATGATGCCCTCGCTCATGTCGGTGGAGACCGAGACGGCGGTGCCGATGGTGGTCGAGCCGACGGTCATCAGCAGGATGCCGGGCACGATGTAGGCGATGTAGGCGGAGCGGCCCGCGCCGCCGCTCATGGTGTCACCGAAGATGTAGACGAACAGCAGGAGCAGCATGACCGGGGTGAGCAGCAGGTTCAGCGTGAGCGAGGGGTAGCGCCGGGCGTGCAGGAGGTTGCGGCGCAGCATCGTGGACGAGTCGCGGACGGCGAGGGAGAGGGTGCTCATCGGACGGTCTCCTTGGACGGGGCGGGGACGGTGGCGCCGGAGCCGGCGGTGGTCTCGGTGAGGGCGAAGAAGACGTCGTCGAGGTCCGGGGTGTGCACGGTGAGTTCGTCGGCCTCGATGCCGGCCGCGTCCAGCTGGTCGAGGACGGCGCGCAGATCGCGCTGGCTGCCGTCGCTGGGCAGCTGGAGCGTCAGCGCCTCCTCGTCGTGCGCGGCGGCCTGGGCGAGGGAGCCGGCGGCGTCGCGGTAGGCGGCCGGGTCGGTGAAGCGCAGCCGGATGTGGCCGCCGGGGACGAGCCGCTTGAGCTGCTCGGCGGTCCCTTCGGCGGCGATCTTGCCGTCGTGCAGGACCGCGATGCGGTCGGCGAGCTGGTCGGCCTCCTCCAGGTACTGGGTGGTGAGGAAGACGGTGACGCCGTCGGTGACGAGTTCGCGGATGATGCCCCACATGGTGTGGCGGCTGCGCGGGTCGAGGCCGGTGGTCGGCTCGTCGAGGAAGATGATCCGCGGGCCGCCGACCAGGGTCATGGCGATGTCGAGGCGGCGCTTCATGCCGCCGGAGTAGGTGGAGGCGGGCTTCTTCGCGGCCTCCACCAGGTCGAAGCGGGCGAGGAGTTCGGCGGCGACCCGCCGCCCCTCGCTCTTCGACAGGTGGTGCAGGTCGGCCATGAGCAGCATGTTCTCCTCGCCGGTGATCAGCCCGTCGACGGCGGAGAACTGGCCGGTGACGCCGATCGCCGCGCGGGCGGCCTGCGCCCCTGCGGGCAGTTCGTGGCCGGCGATGCGGATGGTGCCGGAGCCGGGCCCGGCCGGGACCAGGGTGGAGAGGATCTTGACGGCCGTGGTCTTGCCGGCGCCGTTGGGACCCAGCAGGGAGAAGATCGTGCCTTCGGGGACGCTGAGGTCGATGCCGTCCAGGACGACCTTGTCGCCGTAGGACTTGCGCAGCCCGTTCGCCAGGATGGCCGGGTTCGTCATGAGGAGTGCTCCTTCGAGGGCGTACGAGGTCGGGGCGGCGGGTCGCTCAGAGGCTGCGGGCGCTGATGTCGCCCTGCTGGGTGGTGGCCTTGATGGTCAGCTCGGGCGTCCCGCCGCTGTTGCGCAGGGAGTTGACGACCCGTCCGAGGGTGGTGCCGGCGTCCAGCGCGGCGCTGACGCCGGGGGCGGCGACGACGGTGACGGAGCCCTGCTGCGTGCTGAGGGTGAGCGTCCCGCCGTGGGCCTCGGTGACGGTCAGGTCGCCCTGCATCGTGCTGATCTCGCCGGAGCCGGCGAGCCGGCCGACGGTGATGTCGGCGTCGAGGCCGGTCAGGCGCACGCTCGCCGCCTCGTCGATCTTGACCTGGCCGGAGCCGCCCTCGAAGGCGACGTCACCGAGGCGTCCGACCCCGCGGAACTCGGCGGCGGCGGCCTTCGCCGCGACCCGGGAGCCGGCCGGCACCTGGACGGTCACTTCAACGGCACCGGAGCCGCCGAGCAGCCGGTTCTTCGCGGGCGCCGCCTCGACGCGCAGCACCCCGTCGTCGTAGCCGGCGGTGACCTGCTCGGCGGCCTTCACGTCCCGGCTCTTCGAGGCGTTCGCGGGCCGGACCTCCACGGTGGTGTCGGCGCGGTCGGCGGCGATGAACTGGATGCGGCCCGCGGGGATCTCGACGACGGCGAGGACCGGGGCGGCGGTGGCGAACTTCTGCATCGTGTGCTCCTTCGTCAGGGAGCCGATTCGGTGCGGCTCGCCGTTTCTGATGAGTGAAACGCTACGTTGCATTCACGATGTTGGCAACGAGCTTGTTGCGCTACAACCCAGTAATTGCAGCTCAAGGCGGCAATTTCATTGCAATGAATGCCGATTTAATGCAACGCCGGATGCGCGTTCGTTGCAATGGACTGGCGGTGAACGCTATGCTGACGGCCCCGGGCGCCCCGGCGGCGCCCGCGACACGAAGGAGACCGCGCATGCCGGGAGGCAGGCTCACCCAGCAGGAACGCCAGCAGATCGCGCTGGGCCTGGCCGACGGTCACGCCTACGCGGAGATCGCCAGACGCCTGGACCGCCCCACCTCGACCATCACCCGCGAGGTCATGCGCAACGGCGGCCCCACCGCCTACCGCGCGGAGATCGCTCACCGCGCCACCGGGCACCGCGCGCACCGCCGCCGCCAGGCGGCCCCCCGCGGGGCGCAGGCCGCCGAACTGCCCTACGGGCGCGACCCCGAGGCGGTGCGCGAGTACGAAGAGGTGTTCACCACCGTCATGATGGCCTCGGGCGCGCCCAAGATGATGTCCCGGGTGCTGGCCTGCCTCTTCGTCACCGACGAGGGCAGTCTCACCGCGGCCGAGCTGGTCGAGCGGCTCCACGTCAGCCCCGCCTCCGTCTCCAAGGCGATCACGTTCCTGGAGAGCCAGGGGCTGGTCCGCCGGGAGCGCGACGAGCGTCGCCGCGAGCGCTACGTCGTCGACAACGACGTCATGTACCAGTCGATGATCGCCAGCGCCGTCGCCACCGCCCAGCTCGCCGACACCGCGCGCCAGGGCGTCGGCCCGCTCGGCGCCGGCACCCCCGCCGCGGTCCGCCTGGAGAACGTGGCCCGCTTCCTCGACTACGTCTCCGAGAGCACCGTCCGCGCCGCGGACCAGGCCCGCGACGTCCTCCACACGCAGTCGGCGACGCCCCCCGAGGAGACCGGCTGACGCGCCCCGCCCGGCAGCTGTGCCGCCCCTTTGAAGATCATCCGCTCCACGCGACACAGCGCCACGCCGGGCGGTGCGGCGACTTCTCTCCGTGAGACCGGGAGGTCACCCGGGCGGGGCCGGGGCGGGGTGGTCCGCAGCCGTCCGCGGAGCGGCGATCCGATCATCGTCCGGGGTTAGGGTGCTGGCTTCACGCTCCCGTCCACGACCCTTCGGAGGTGGCCCTCCCGGTGCCGGATTCCTTTGTTCACCTGCACAATCACACCGAGTACTCGATGCTCGACGGCGCGCAGAAGCTCAAGCCGATGTTCGCGGAGGTGGAGCGGCAGGCCATGCCCGCCGTCGCCATGAGCGACCACGGCAACATGTTCGGCGCGTACGAGTTCCATCAGGTGTCCAAGGGCTTCGACGGCGTCAAGCCGATCATCGGGATCGAGGCGTACGTCGCCCCGTCCTCCCGCCGCAACCGCAAGCAGGAGTTCTGGGGCCCCGGCGGCCAGCGCGCCATGTCCGACGACGGTGAGGGCTCCAAGGACGTCTCCGGCGGCGGCCGCTTCACCCACATGACGATGTGGGCGCAGAACGTGCAGGGCCTGAAGAACCTCTTCTCCCTGTCCACCGAGGCGAGTTACACCGGCCAGTTCCCGGCGGGCAAGCCGCGGATGGACAGGGAGCTGATCTCCGAGCACGCTGCCGGCATCATCGCCACGACCGGCTGCCCCTCCGGCGCCGTCCAGACCCGGCTGCGCCTGAACCAGTACGACGAGGCCCGCGAGGTCGCCGCCGCGTACCAGGACATCTTCGGCAAGGACTCCTACTTCCTGGAGCTGATGGACCACGGCCTGTCCATCGAACGGGACGTGCGCGAGGGCCTGTTGCGCCTCGCCAGGGACCTGAACATCCCGCTGCTCGCCACCAACGACGCGCACTACGTCCACCAGGACCAGTCCGACGCCCACGACAACCTGCTGTGCATCGGCGTCGGCAAGAACAAGGCCGACGAGAAGCGCTTCCGCTTCAACGGCAACGGCTACTACCTCAAGACCGCCGCCGAGATGCGCGAACTCTTCGCCGAACTCCCCGAGGCCTGCGACAACACCCTCCTGATCGCCGAGCGGATCGGCTCCTACGACAGCGTCTTCGAGAACGAGGACGAGATGCCGCAGTACCCGGACGTGCCGGAGGGCGAGACACAGGAGTCCTGGCTGCGCAAGGAGTGCCTGGCGGGGCTGGAGATGCGCTACGGCACTCCGCTGCCGGCCGAGGTCACCGAGCGGTTCGAGACCGAGATGACGGTCATCGGGCCGATGGGCTTCTCCTCGTACTTCCTCGTCGTCGCCGACATCTGCCGGCACGCCCGCGACAACGGCATCCCGGTCGGCCCGGGCCGCGGCTCGGCCACCGGCTCGATCGTGGCGTACGCGACCCGCATCACCGAACTGTGCCCGCTGGAGCACGGCCTGCTCTTCGAGCGGTTCCTCAACCCCGAGCGCATCAACCCCCCGGACGTCGACCTCGACTTCGACGACCGCCGGCGCGACGCCATGGTCCGCTACGTCACCGAGAAGTACGGCGACGAGTACACCGCGATGGTCAACACGTTCGGCAAGATCAAGGCCAAGAACGCGATCAAGGACTCCTCCCGCATCCTCGGCTACCCCTTCCAGCACGGGGAGCGCATCACCAAGGCGCTGCCGCCGGACATCATGGGCAAGTCCATCCCGCTCGACGGCATCTTCGACTCCGCGCACCCGCGCTACGGCGAGGCCGGCGAGATCCGGCAGATGTACGAGAACGAGCCGGACGTCCGCAAGGTCATCGACACCGCCAAGGGCGTGGAGGGCCTGACCCGCGGCACCGGCGTGCACGCCGCCGCGGTGATCCTGTCCAAGACGAAGCTGACCGAGCGCATCCCGCTGCACATGCGCGCCAAGGACGGCGTCAAGATCACCGGCTTCGACTACCCCAGTTGCGAGAACATGGGGCTGGTCAAGATGGACTTCCTGGGCCTGCGCAACCTGGGCGTGATCGACCACGCGCTGAAGAACATCCGCGAGAACCGGGGCGTACGGCTGGCCACCGTCGACCCGGGCAACGGCGACGACGGCGTCACCGTCATCCCGCTCGACGACAAGAAGACCTTCGAACTCCTGGGCCGGGGCGACACGTTCGGTGTCTTCCAGCTCGACGGCGGCGGCATGCGCGCCCTGCTCAAGCTGATGGAGCCCTCCCGCTTCGAGGACATCGCCGCCGCCCTCGCCCTGTACCGGCCGGGCCCGATGGCCGCCAACGCGCACACCAACTACGCGCTGCGCCAGAACGGCAAGCAGAACCCGGACCCGATCCACCCCGAGCTCAAGGAGGTCCTCGACCCGATCCTCGGCTCCACCCACCACCTGCTCATCTTCCAGGAGCAGATCATGGCCATCGCCCGGACGCTCGCCGGGTACACCCTGGGCGGCGCCGACATGCTGCGCCGCGCGATGGGCAAGAAGAAGCCCGAGGTGCTGGCCGCCGAGTGGCAGAAGTTCCACGACGGCATGGAGGCCAACGGCTACTCGGAGGAGGCCATCAAGGCCATCTGGGACGTCATGCTCCCGTTCTCCGGCTACGCCTTCAACAAGTCCCACACCGCCGGGTACGGGCTCGTCTCGTACTGGACGGCCTACCTCAAGGCCAACTACCCGGCCGAGTACATGGCGGCCCTGCTCACCTCCGTCGGCGACGACAAGGACAAGGCCGGCATCTACCTCGCCGACGCCCGCAAGCTGGGCGTGACCGTCCTCGCGCCGGACGTGAACGAGTCGCTCGCGGAGTTCGCGGCCGTCGGCGACGACGTCCGCTTCGGCCTGCTGTCGGTGCGCAACGTCGGCGACAACGTCATCGAGTCGATCATCGAGGCCCGCAAGTCGGCGGGGAAGTACACCTCCTTCGGCGACTTCCTCGACAAGGTGGAGCTGCCCGCCCTGAACAAGCGGGCCGTGGAGTCCCTCATCAAGTCCGGCGCCTTCGACTCCCTCGGCCACACCCGCAAGGGGCTGTCCGCCGCGCACGAGAGCGCCATCGACGCGGTGGTCCCGCTGAAGAAGGCGGCGGCCTACGGGCAGGACGACCTCTTCGCCGACCTCGGCGGCGCGGGCGGCGACGGCGGGGGCTTCAGCCTGGACGTGCCGATCAGCGACGACGAGTGGCCGCGCAAGCAACTCCTCGCCACCGAGCGGGAGATGCTCGGCATGTACGTCTCCGCCCACCCGCTGGACGGTACCGAGCACATCCTCTCCGCGCACCGGGACACCACCATCGTGGACCTGCTCGCCTCCGGCCGCACCGAGGGCATGGTGCGCCTCTCCGGCCTGATCACCAGCGTCCAGCCGAAGATGACCAAGCAGGGCAACGCGTGGGCGATCGTCAACCTCGCCGACCGCGACGGCACCACCGAGGTGCTCTTCTTCCCCGCCACCTACCCGCTGGTCGCCGCCGCCCTCGTGGAGGACAGCGTCATCACCGTCCAGGGCCGGATCAACGACCGCGACGGCGCCATCAGCATCTTCGGGCAGGAGCTGCAGGTCCTCGACGTCAGCTCCGCCGAGCGCGACGGCGCGGCCCCGGTCCGCCTCCAGCTGCCGTACCACCGCATCACGGAGCAGTTCGTCGGCGAACTCAAGCGGATCATGGGCGCGCATCCCGGCCAGAACCCGGTCTACGTCGCCGTGCGCGGCCCGCGCAAGACGACCGTCTACCAGCTGCCGTCCATGGTGAACGCCACCACCATCGCCTCCGACATCAAGGGCTCCTTCGGCCCCGACGCGTGGCAGGGGGTGGCGTGACACCGCACTCCCGGACAGAAAGGGACGAAAGTCCCGATATGTAACCGTCGGGGCGGGGGCAGACCCTCTGGCAGACAGGCTCCGCGTCCGCCGGAGCCCGACGGACGGGTGTAAGGAGAACGAGCCGATGACAGAGCCGACCGTGCCGACCGTGCTGCTCCCCACGGATGGCGGACCGCGCCGGGCCCCGACGCGCCGCGGCGAGGCCGCCGGGCGGGACGTGCTGCCGCGGGCCGGCCGGGGGCGAGGCGGTGGCCGGGCGATGTCCGGGCCGGTCCGGGCGGCCGTGCCCGGCGACGCCGCCTGAGACGCGGGAGCGCACGCCCATGCCCCGCGCACACACCCACGACGACGCCCCCGACACCACCGAGGCGTTCCGGCGCCTGGCCGCGAGCGACCCGGGCCCCGGGCGCGACGCGCTCTGCGAGGAACTGGTCACCGCCTGGCTGCCGATGGCGGACCGCCTGGCCGCCCGCTACCGCAACAAGGGAGAGGACCTGGAGGATCTCAGGCAGGTCGCGGCGATCGGGCTGCTCAAGGCCGTACAGCGGTACTGCCCCGACCGCGGCCCGTTCGCGCCGTACGCCGTGCCCACCATCACCGGCGAGATCAGACGCCACTTCCGCGACCACGCCTGGGACGTCCGCGTCCCCCGCCGGGTGCAGAACCTGCGGGGCAAGGTCCGCCTCGCGCGCCGCGAACTCCTGGACCGGCCCGGCCGCCCGGGCGAGCCCACCGTCGCCGAGGTCAGCGCGCACACCGGCCTGACCACCGAGGAGGTCCTGGAGGGGCTCGAGGCGATGGACAGCTACAGCGCGCTGTCGCTGGACGCGCGGACGGGCCCGGCGGGCGAGCCGTTCAGCCTCGCCGACACCCTCGGCGAGACGGACCCGCGCTACGACCTCGTCGCCCGCCGGGAAGCCGCGAAGGACGGCCTCAGCAAGCTCTCCGAGCGCGACCGGCACATCCTCTACCTCCGCTTCTTCGAGGACATGACGCAGAGCCGGATAGCGGAACGGGTCGGCCTCTCCCAGATGCACGTCTCGCGCCTCATCACCCGCAGCTGCGCCCAGGTCCGCGCCTGCGCCGACGCCCCGCCCGGCAGGCGAGTCGCCGCCTGACGAGCCGGCCTTGACGCGGAGAGCCGCGACGCCCCGGAAACAGGGCGCCGCGGCTCTGCGCGTACGGGTCCGTGCGGTCGTGCGGCTCGTGCGGGCGCTCAGCCCGACTTGCGGCGGAAGTTGCGCTTGCGGCCCGCGGGGCCGCTCATGTTCGCGACCTTGCCGCGGCCCTCTTCGTGGGCCTGCTTGGCCTGCGAGGCCTGGGACTTGCGCTCCAGGGCCTCCTTGAACTTGGCGCGCACCTCGTCCTCGGGGCGGTTGTCCTTCGGGGTCTGCGTCATCCGGTCCTCCTTGTCGTGGTCGTACGAGAGCCGAACTTACGCGCGGTTCGCACGTAACTCCCTGTTCAACCAATGGTGATGGGCTGCTTGACCTCGGGCAGGTAGCGTACTGTCACCCGCCGACTGCATCGAGATACCAGAGACGATCAGAGGGCGGGACTGTGACTGACAGCCGGGGCACCTGGTGGGAACGAGCGGCGTGCCGGACGACGGACCCCGAGGAGTTGTTCGTCGAGGGCGCGGCCCAGACGGGCGCGAAACGGATCTGCGCGGCGTGCGTGGTGCGTACCGAGTGCCTCTCCCACGCGCTGGACCAGCGGATCGAGCACGGGGTGTGGGGCGGGATGACCGAGCGCGAGCGCCGCGCCCTGCTGCGCCGCCGCCCGACCGTCTCCTCCTGGCGCCTGCTGTTGGAGACGGCCCGCGCCGAGCACGGACGGCGCCCCCGGTACGAGGACGACGCGGCCGCCTCCTGACGGGGGCGGGCCGGGGGACGGGGGCGGCCCTCCTGGCTACAGCCTGAACCGGGAGGGCCTCGACGCGGCAGACCCCCGGAGGGTTTCACTGCTGCGCGCGCCGTGCTGATGGGGTTTCCCGTCCGGCGCGAACCACACCTGCCCCGGCCGATCCGTGCGGTCACAGGAACGCGCTGCTCGCGGGCCCGTACCCGAAGAGCGTCGCGGACTGGGACCAGGCCCACACCTGGACGGCGTCCGGCGGCTCCGGCGGGCCGCCGTGCACCGCGCCGCCCCGGACAGGAGGCCGCTCCGCCCGCTGGCGGGGGCCCGGCCGGTCGAGCTCCGTCGCGGGTGCGGACGTAGGAGACATGGTGAGACCTGCCTGTCTGGTGGGTTCCCGGTGGGTGTGTTCGGGTGCCGAGGCGGCTGCTTCAGCATGCCGCCACACACGTAACCAGTCAAGAGGGTTAGCTGCGTGGGATAACCATCTTGACGGGTTACGTATCTCATGTGAGGCTGAGGCTCCCACCAGGAACCACTCACCGAAGCGGGCGAGCGCGTGCAGACCTATGAGAAGCAGACCCAGGTACCGGTCCGGGACAGCCGGACCGTCGCGAACGAGGCGGCGGAGGCCTACCGGGCGTGGCTGATGGAGGAGCGCGCGCTCGCCAGCAGCAACCCGGTGCTGTCGCGGCGGCTGACCCCGCGGCGCGAGGCCGGGTCCGCCGCCGCGGCCGTCGCGTCCGGTCCCGCCCTGACGGTGGACGCCGTCCTCGGCCGGACGGCCGCCGCGGCCGGTGCCGCCGCGCTCACCGCGGTCTGGGCGCTGGCGGCCCCGCCCATCGACCCCGCCCACCTCGGCGCTTCGTACGGCCTGGCCGGCGGCGCGGGGCTGGCCGCCCTCGCCCTGGGCGCGGCCCAGTACCTGCGGCGGCGGCCCGCACCCGCGCTGATCCTCGTCTTCGCGGCGTTCCAGGGCCTCTTCCTCGCCACCCTCGCCACCACCGTCTCCACGCACTTCGCGCCCGGCGCGCTGGGCCAGACGGTCCTCGGCACGCTCGCCGTCCTCGCCGTCGTCCTCCTGGCGTCGCGGCGCGGCCTGCTGCGCGCCCCGCACCGCGTCCGGGCCTTCGCCGGGGCGGCGGTGGCCGGGGTGGCGCTGCTCGCGGTGGCGGACGTGCCGCTCACCCTCCTCACGGACGGCGCGGGGACCGGCTTCCGCAGCGGCGTGCCCGGCCTCGTCCTCGGCGTCGTCGGCGCCGGCCTGGCGGCCGCGTTCCTCTCCCTGCACCTGCGCCAGGTCGAGCGCGCCGTCGCCGGCCGCGTCCCCGCCGACCGGGCCTGGACGGCCGCCTTCGGCCTCGTCCTGACACTGGTGTGGCTCTACGTCGAGACGGTCCGGCTGCTCACCCTGGTACGCGAGGACGACGCCTGCTGAGGCACACGTGTGCCGAAAGGGGCGGGGCCTACCGGCCGGGCAGCAGGTGGGCGCGGCCGAACAGGGCCGCCGCCGCGCGCGCGGTCGGCGTCCCCGCGTCCAGGTCCGCGCCCGCCTCGACCAGGACGGCGCTGACGTCGTCCGCGCCCTTGAACAGGGCCCCGGCGAGGGCGACCTGGCCGCGGTCGTTGGGCAGGTCGGGGTCGGCACCGAGCCGCAGCAGGGCCCGTACCGTGTCGGCGTGGCCGTGGTATGCGGCGAGCATCAGCAGCGTGTTGGACTGTGCGTCGGCCGTGTCCACCGGCAGCCCGTGCGCCACGAACTCCGTCAGCTGCGCGGTCCGCCCGGCGCGGGCCAGCTCCATGGCCAGGGCGACGACGCGCGCGCTCTGCTCGGCGGTCAGCGGGGTCATACGGTCTCTCCTCGGCGTCGGTGCGAGTGGCCCGCGGGCGCGCCCCGCACACCGGTGGAGGTGTGCGGGGCGCGGCTGTCCGCGGGCCGTGGTGCGGGCCCGCCCGCGGTCAGAGCCGGCCGGCGGCCAGCGCCTCGATCGCCCTGCGGACGCCCTCGCCGTAGGCGGGGTCGGCCTGCGCGCAGTTGCCGATGTGGCGCTCGACGGTCCGCCGGGACGCCCCGTCGATCGCGCGGGCGGTGTTCTCGAAGAGCACCTGCCGCTGCTCGAGGCTCATCAGCCGGAACAGGTCGCCGGGCTGCTCGAAGTAGTTGTCGTCGTCCGCGCGGAAGTCGAAGCGGTCGGCGACGCCGCCCACGGCCTGGGCCGGCTCGCGGTGGCCGGGCTGCTGCTGCCAGCGGCCGTAGGAGTTGGGCTCGATGCCCGGCGTCGCGCCCTGGTTGCCGTCGACCCGCATGGCGCCGTCGCGGTGGTAGGAGTTGACCGGGTTCCTCGGGGCGTTGACCGGGATCTGGTGGTGGTTGACCCCGAGCCGGTACCGCTGGGCGTCGCCGTAGGAGAAGAGGCGGCCCTGGAGCATCCGGTCGGGGGAGTAGCCGATGCCCGGCACCACGTTGGCCGGGGTGAAGGCGGCCTGCTCCACGTCGGCGAAGTAGTTGTCGGGGTTGCGGTTCAGCTCCCACTCGCCGACCTCGATCAGCGGGTAGTCCTTCTTCGACCACACCTTGGTGAGGTCGAAGGGGTGGAAGCGGTAGTGCTCCGCGTCGGCCTCCGGCATCACCTGGATGAACAGCTGCCACTTCGGGAAGTCGCCGGCCTCGATCGCGTCGAAGAGGTCGCGCTGGTGGGACTCGCGGTCCTTGCCGATGAGCGCCTCGGCCTCGGCGTCGGTGAGGTTCTTGACGCCCTGCTGGGTACGGTGGTGGAACTTGACCCAGAACCGCTCGCCCTCGGCGTTCACCAGCGAGTAGGTGTGCGAGCCGAAACCGTGCATGTGCCGGTAGGAGGCCGGGATGCCGCGCTCGGACATCACGATGGTGATCTGGTGCAGGGCCTCGGGGAGGTTGGTCCAGAAGTCCCAGTTGTTCTCGGGGTCGCGCAGGTTGGTGCGCGGGTCGCGCTTCACCGCGTGGTTGAGGTCGGGGAACTTCAGCGGGTCGCGGAAGAAGAACACCGGGGTGTTGTTGCCGACCAGGTCCCAGTTGCCCTCGTCCGTGTAGAACTTCAGGGCGAAGCCGCGGATGTCCCGCTCCGCGTCGGCGGCGCCGCGCTCGCCCGCCACGGTCGAGAACCGGGCGAACATGCCCGTCTCCTTGCCGACCTCGGAGAATATCGCCGCGCTGGTGTACCGGGTGATGTCGTGGGTCACCGTGAACGTGCCGAACGCGCCCGAGCCCTTGGCGTGCATCCGGCGCTCCGGGATCACCTCACGGTCGAAGTGGGCGAGCTTCTCCAGGAACCACACGTCCTGAAGGAGCATCGGCCCGCGCGCTCCGGCGGTCACCGAGTTCTGGTTGTCGGGCACCGGTGCGCCGGCGACCGTGGTCAGCGGCTTCTGGTTGTTCTCGGGCAAGGCGCGCTCCTCCATGGGTGTCCGCTGTGCGAGGGTCCGGCACATGCGGCCTGTCTGGAAAACACCCTATGTTAGACAGAATCCAAGTCAAGCGCGGGTGTGTGTGCCACCGTCAAGTGGCTGATGTCCCCGGCGGCAGGCCCGGACACCATGGGGAGCCGATGGCCACCGGCCCACACCCGGGGCGTCCGCCTCGGCCTCCGCCGGCACCGGCAGGTACGTGGCCTCGATCCACTGGGCCAGCGGCGCGACGGGCAGCTCGAAGACGGCGCTCCTGCACTCGGAGTCTGTCGGAGGACGTCGGCGACGGGGACGTACAGGTCTGGCCGACCCAGTTCGACGCGGAGCAGGGCCGACGGGCGGCCGTGACATCGGCCGTGACGACGGGCGGGGCACCCGCGGCACAGGGTTGCGTTCCGGCCGCTCACCGGTCAGTATGGTTACGTGAATCATGCCTTTCCCTGCGGGACGCTCCCGCTCGACTTCGTCGGGACGCTGCGGGCCCGCCGCAACGACCTGCCGACGGAGAAGCTCGCCACCCCCGAGCTGCTCGACGACTGGTTCGTCGAGTCCGGGATGCTCGATCTGGCGCCCGGCGCGAGCGAGGTGGACCTCGCGCTCGCCGTCGACCTGCGCGAATCCATCTACTCCCTGGTCGTGGCGCGGATGGACGGCACGCCACTGCCCACCGCCGCGGTCGCCGAGCTGAACCTCCAGGCGTCCGGCATGCCCGTGACGCTGCGGCTCGGCCCGCACGGCGCGACCCGCACCGGCTCGGTCGCGCAGGGGCTCGCCGCCCTCGCCCGGGAAGCGGTCGAGATCATCGGCGGTGAGGACGGGGACCTGCTGCGCGAGTGCGCCCGGCCCGAGTGCACCCAGACCTACCTCGACCGCTCGCGCGGCCACCGCCGGGAGTGGTGTGCCATGCGGACCTGCGGCAACCGGGTCAAGGCCGCCACCTACCGCGCCCGCCAGCACAGCGCCCAGAGCTGAGCCTCCGCACCACCACAGCCCCGCGCCCGGCGCCGGGGTTCTCCCGCCCGGCGCTGAACTCCAGCACGGTCAGGCGGGTCCGAGGCCCTTCAGCAGGGTGTCGACGACGAGGTCCGCGGCCTGTCCGTCGGTCAGCCCGGGCATGCTCCGGACGACGAGATGCATCAGCTCGGGCAGCAGCGCCTGCGCCCACCCCTCGGGCACCCCGGCCCGAAACGTCCCCTCGTCCACAGCGCGTTGCACGAACGCGTCGACCTCGCGGACCGAGACGTCCCGCCGCTCGCGGACCGCGTCGTCGGCGAGCATGCGGGTGAGGTCGACCGGCCAGGTGCGGTTCACCGCGATGATGTTCTCCACATAGCGGTGCAGGGCCACCGCGACGGGGGCCTCCCGCAGGCGGGCGTCGGCGATGGCCCGCTCGATGGCCTCCAGCCGTGACACGTAGATCGCGGCGAGCAGCTCCTCACGGGTGTCGAACCGCCGGTAGACGGTCCTGCGGTCGACACCGGCCTCCGCGGCGATGCTCGCGATGCTCGCGCCCGGATCGGCGGCGAGCATGCGGGCGCCGGTGGTCAGGACGGCTTCGAGATTGCGTGCGGCGTCGGCCCTCATGGGCGCCAGTCTAGTCGAGCCCTGTGGACGTAACGGCGGTAAGCAGCACGTGTGTGGGCGGATAAGGGCGGTAAACACCTCACACCCGGGCCGGTTCGCGCCCCGCACGCTCCCCTTCGTGCGGTCGCGCACGGCCGGTGTTCCCCCATGGAGGCTTGCGGGCAGGAAAGTAACCTGTCAGAGTGGTGACGCGATGGAGGGCGCTCGTCCCGGACGGCAGCCGTACGTCGCACGGTCCACCGACCCACGACACCGGCCGCGCACCTCGCGGCCCCGGAGGGAACGTCATGCGCAGCAGCAATCCGGTCTTCTCCCGATGGGGCCGCGGCGGCGACGGCCCTGCCTCCCGCGCGGTCCAGCGCCCCGAACCGGTGCCGGCCGGCACCGCGATCGACCTCCGCAAGGCCGGCCCCGACCTCACCAACCCCTATGCCGCGGGCCCCGGTCCGGCCGCCGCACGGGACACCGCCCCGGCCGCCATGACCATCGACGACGTGGTCGTGCGCACCGCCGCCACGCTCGGCACGGCCGTGCTCACCGCCGCGCTCTCCTGGATCCTGCTGCCCGTCGACAGCGCCGGGATCGGCCGGAGTTACGGCATCGGGCTGCTCGCCGCCCTGGTCGCGTTCGCCCTCTCCATGGTCCAGGCCTTCCGACGCACCCCCTCGCCGGCTCTGATCCTCGGCTACGCGGCCTTCGAAGGTGTCTTCCTCGGCACCGTCTCCAGTGCCACCTCGGCATGGCTCGCGCCCGGCGTCGTCGTCCAGGCGGTGCTGGGTACGATGGCGGTGTCCGCGGGTGTGCTGATCGCCTATAAGCGCCGCTGGATACGTGTCGACCGGCGCTTCCAGGGTTTCGTCCTGGCCGCGGCGTCGGGCTTCCTGCTGCTGCTCGTGGCGGACCTGCTGTTCTCCGCGTTCGGCGCGGGCAACGGCCTGGGTTTCCAGAGCGGGGCCCTCGGCATCGTGTTCGGCATCGCCGGCATCGCGCTCGGCGGGGCCTTCCTGGCCCTGGACTTCAAGCAGGTCGAGGACGGCATCGCCTACGGCGCCCCGCGCGACGAGGCATGGTTCGCGGCGTTCGGTCTCACCACCACCCTGGTGTGGATCTACCTCCAGGCGCTCCAGCTCCTGTCGATCCTCCAGGGCGACAACTGAGCACGCCTCCCCGCACCGCGCACGTGACCGGGACGCTCGCTGATCGTCATGCGCCGCCGGGCCCGACGGACACACGTGGCTGCCCGTCGGGGATCATCAGGTGTGCGCCCGGCGCCGACGAGCCGCGGCCCCGCCCACCCGCCACGTCCGGACACGGAGACACCCATGACTACCACCCCAACCACGCCGCCCACCGCCCCCCGCAAGGGCCTCGTCCTCGACTTCGGCGGTGTGCTCACCACGCCGCTGCTCCCGGCCGCGCTCGCCTTCGAGAAGCGCGCGGGGCTGGCGGAGGGCACCCTGCTCCACACCCTCTACCTGGACCCGGAGATGGTCCGGCACACCGAGGACCTGGAACGCGGCACGATCACCCAGAGCCGGTGGAACGCCGAAGCGGGCCGGAGGCTCGGCATCGCGGCCGAGAACCTGATGGGCCGCATCTTCGCCGACCTGCGCCCGGAGACCGCCCTCGTCGCCGTGGCCGACGCCGCCCGCCGGGCCGGGGTGAAGGTCGCGATCCTCTCCAACTCGGTCGGCAGGACGCCGTGGAACCTGTACGAGGGGTACGACCTGGCGTACGACGCCGTGGTCATCTCCGAGGACCACGGCCTGCGCAAACCGGAACCGGAGATCTTCGAGCTCGTGCTGAAGGAGCTCGGACTCACCGCCGACCAGTGCGTCTTCGTCGACGACACCCCGCAGCACCTTTCGCCCGCGGCGGCGCTGGGCTTCGCCACGGTGCACGCCCAGGACCCGCGGCGGACGGTCGCCGAGGTCACGGCCCTGCTGGGCCTGGCATGACCCGTCCGCCGAGGACCGCCCCCACCCTCTCGACCAAGGAGCGCCCCATGGACCCGTACGCCTCCTCCACCGGCCGCCCGAGCAGGGAGCAGCAGGCCCTGGACGACCTCCTCGCCCGGGTGAACTGCACCGACCGGCGGGCGCCCGCCAAGGAGACCGCCGCGATCGAGGAGACCCTCAGACGCTCCCGTGTCCTGTCGGCCGTCACCTGCCTCGGCCTCTTCCTCTGACGCGACGGCCGGCCGGCCCTGACACACCTGCTTGACACGTGTGTCAAGGGAGAGGAAGCTGATCACCGATCAGAACGGTGACCATGCGGTCACGGTGGCGGGTGTGCGTCAAACAGATGCCCGCCGCGGCGACGAGAGGAACGACGTGATCAGCAGACGCAGGGTCTCCCAGGCGATGACGACGGCGGCGGGCGCGGCAGGCCTGTCGGGGGCGGCCCGGGCCCGGGCCGCCGCCCAGGCGCAGCCGCCCCAGGGGCTGGGGCCGGTGCGCCACGTGCGGACCGACGTCCTGGACATCGCCTACCACGCCGTCGGTCCGGCCGACGGGGTGCCGGTGATCCTGCTGCACGGCTGGCCGTTCAGCCCGGTGGGCTCCTACGCGCAGGTGGCGCCCCCGCTCGCCGACCAGGGATTCCGCTGCTACATCCCCTACTTGCGCGGCCACGGCGAGACCCGCTTCCGCCACCGGGACACCGTCCGCTCCGGGCAGCAGGCCGCCCTGGGCGCCGACCTGATCGCGTTCATGGACGCGCTCGGCATCCGGCGGGCCCTGTACGCCGGGTACGACTGGGGCGGGCGCGCCGCCAACGTCGCCGCGGCCCTGTGGCCGCACCGCTGTACGGGCCTGGTCTGCGTGAACGGCTACCTCATCCAGAACATCGCCCGCGCCCAGGAGCCGCTGTCGCCCGCCCAGGAGCTGGGCTTCTGGTACTTCTTCTACTTCCTCACCGAGCGCGGCGCGAAGGGCCTGGAGCGCAACCGGGAGGAGCTGGGCCGCGTCGTGTGGCAGCACAACTCGCCCGAATGGCAGTTCACCGAGGCGGAGTTCGCGCAGGCCGCTCGCCTGTGGACCAACCCCGACTACGTCGCGGTCACCCTGCACAGCTACCGCCACCGCCTCGCCGCCGCCCCCGGCGCGCCCCGCTACGAAGAGCTGGAGCGCCGCCTGCTCGCCCAGCCGACGATCTCCGCGCCCACCGTCACCCTGGACGGCAAGGCCGACGGCGTGACGCCCTGGACTGACGGCAGCTCCTACCAGCCGCACTACACCGGCCCCTTCGCCCACCACGTGGTCCCCGGCGCGGGCCACAACCTGCCGCAGGAGCGCCCGGACGCGTTCGTCTCCGCGGTCGCCGAGGCCCACGGCCTGCGCTGACCCCGGCAGCGGTCCGGGGGCCCGCCGTCCCCCGGACCGGCCGGAAGAGGCGCGCTCAGTCCAGTGCCCGGAGCGCGCCCGCCACCGCGGCCGCCAGGAAGGCGTGGTCCGCGCGCGCGTTGCCCATGACGTGCAGCCCCTGGACGAACGTGGTGAGGAAGCGGGCCAGCTCCACCGGCTGCTGCTCGGGCCGCAGTTCGCCGCGGTCCCGGGCCCGCTGGAGCGCGTCGGCGAGCACCGACTCCACCGCCGCCATCGTCGCCCGCACCCGCTCGACCGTGGGCGCGTGGGCCGCCCGCTCGGTCGCCGCGTTGACCAGCAGGCAGCCCCGCTCCGGGTCCGCGACGTCGGCCGCGGCCAGGGCGAGCAGCAGCTCCCGCACCGCGGCGCGCACGTCCGTGGCGCCTGCCATCCGCTCCGTGAGGGCCTGGACCAGCTCCGCGCAGTAGTGGCCGAGGGCCCGCGCGTAGAGGCCTTCCTTGGAGCCGAACGCCGCGTACAGGCTGCCGCTGCCGATGTGCAACCGAGCCGTCAGCAGGGGCAGCGGCGTCGCGCCGAAACCCTGCTCCGCGAAGAGACGGGTGGCCCGCTCCACCGCCACGTCCGTGTCGAATGCGCGAGGGCGCGCCATGGTCAGGTCCCCTTCTCGGGTTCGCAGGTGTCAAGACTCTCGCAGGCCCGCGGGCGGCAGGCATGAGTCGATCGACTGCACGGTCCGCGACGAGGCGGCCGCGCGGCCGGGGCGGCACGCCCGGGCGCCGCACGGGCAGTGACCAAATACTTATGTTCGTGAGCCCGTCCGGCGGCACATCTGCGGCTAGCCTCGACAGCGTCGATGACACGTACGGTCCGAGGACGAACATGCAGCTGCACATGAAATATCTGCTGGAGCCGGCCAGTGCGCCGCGGCTCGCGGCCGATGTCGTCGCGGCCGCATCCGACATCAGCGACGCGGAGCTCGACTACAGCCCGGACAGCATCGGCCTGGTCGAGGAGATCGTCGACGGCTTCCGCAGCGACGGCGTCACCGGTGGCGAGGTGGCCGAGTCGCTCGTCTCCTTCGGCTGCTACGTCGGTGAGGTCCTGATCCGGCACGGCGGCGGGGCCTGGCGGCACACCCCGGGCGGGGCCCGGACCGTCCCGCTGGTCGTGGAGGTGCCCGGCGCGGGCCGGTGTTCGCCGATCGACTGGGTCTTCCGCCGCCTCGAACAGGGCCCCGGCGTCAGCATTCTCGCCCTGTACGCGCAGGCCGGACAGGGCGAGAGTCGCCCGGCAGAGAAACCTGAATGTTAAAGTTCTCGATCCCGGACCCGGTCCGGGGTGTGCACCGGGTGGGGTGCACGTGTGGCCCGTGAGCACGCGCCGGGCCTGGCGGGGGAGAACGACATGGATACGCACATGCGGCCCGACGACGATGAGCTGATCGGCCGCGCGCACGAACGGGACCTGGTCGCCGCGCTCCTGGCCGGTCCGCCCGGAAGCAGCCGCGTCCTGCACCTCGGTGGCGGCCCGGGCACGGGCAAGAGCGCCGTCCTGCGGTTCGCCGCGCACACCGCGGCCCGGCGGGGCGTCGCGGTCCTGTCGACGTCCTGGGCCCCGGCCGAACGGATGCTGCCGCACGCCGCGCTGCACGGCCTGCTCCACTCCTGCCTGCCCCGGCTCGGCACCCTGCCCCCCGAGGAACGCGCCCTCCTGGAAGCGGCCTTCGGCACAACCGCTGCCGCACCGACGCCTACACCTGGTAACGGCCCCGCACCCACCCCGCACACTGCACCGACGCCACCCGACCTGGCCCGCGCCGCCCTGCGGCTGCTGCGGGCCGCCCCGGGTCCCGTCCTGCTCTGCGTCGACGACCTCGACCGGCTCGACGGCGCGAGCCGCGCCACCCTGCGCGCGATGGCCCACCTGTGCGGCGACAGCGAGGTGCGCATGGCCGTCGCCGAGCGGGCCGCCCCCGCCGGCTGGCTCCCCGCGTCCGCGTACGCCACCGTCCTCCGGCCGCTGCCCGCCGCCGAGGCCCGTGAACTGATGCGGCGGCACGGCCTGGCCGCGGCGCCCACGGAGGAGGAACTCGTCCTCGCCGTGGCCCGGGGCAACCCGCTCGCGCTCACCGAACTGTCCGTGAACGGCACCGGCTTCGGCGAAGCGGCCGGCCTCGGCCTGCTCCCCGCCTCCGCACGGCTCGCCGAGGCGTACGAGGAGGAGCTGGAGGCCCTGTCCGCCCGCGGCACCAGCATGCTGCTCGTCGCCGCGCTGAGCACCTCCGCGACGCTGCGAGAGATCCTGGCCGCCGGCGAGCGGCTGCTCGGCACCGCACAGGACGCACGGACCGGGCTGACCGAGACCATGGCCCACGGGCTCATCGCCGAGCGGGCCCCCGAGGGGCAGGCCCTTGAGGGTGAGGCCCCCGCCGTGAGGGCCCCCGTCGGACACGCGTACTTTCCCCAGCCGCTGATCCGCGTGGCGGTCCTGCACCGGGAGCCGACCGCGCGTCGCATGGCCGCCCACGCGGCACTCGAACGCAGCGCCACGGACCCCGCGCACGCCGCCTGGCACGCCGCCCAGCGCGCGGCGGGCGCCGACGAGGAGCGCGCGCGGTGCCTGGCGGCCCGGGCCGCCGGGCCCTGGCCGGGCACCACCCTGCTGGTCGCCCTCTCCGCGCTCGAAGGCGCCGCGCGCCTCTCCCCGGACCCGCGGAGCCGGGCCGAGCGCCTGCTGCGCGCCGCCGAACTCGCCTGCCACCACGGCCTGGACACCCAGGCCCGCCGGTACGCGCGCGGCATCGACCCCGCCGAACTCGGCGACCTCGGCCGCGCCATGCTGCTGTGGCTGCACGACGTGCTGCCCGGCGGCTCCCCGGCCGGACAGGAGCGGATCGGCCAGCTCTGCTCGGCGGCCAGGTCCGTCGCCGCCACCCACCCGCTCCTCGCGCAGAAACTCCTGCACACCGCCGCGGGCCGCTGCTGGTGGCAGCAGACCGACGACGCCGAGCGGGAGCGGGTCGCCCGCACCGTGCGCGAGCTGCGAACCCCGCCGTGGAGCGCCCGCGACCTCGTCACCCTGGCGCTGGCCGACGCCCTGTCGATCAGCCACGAACCCCTGCGCCTGTCCGAACCGCCCGCCCCCGACGAGCGGCTCTTCCTCGGCCAGGCCGCCCACCTCACCGGCGACCTCGAACAGGCCGCGCACTTCCTCGCGGACGCCGAGCGGGCCGCCCGCGCGGGCCGCCGCACCGGACGGCTGCCGCAGATCCTGGAGGCCAGGGCGCTGGGCGGGATCTGGCTGGGCACCGAGTGGCAGACCGCGCGGGCCCGGGCGACCGAGGCACGGCAGATCGCCGCCGAACTCGGGCACGCCGACTACGCGGCCCGCGCGATCGGCGCCCTCGGCGTCATCGAGGCGCTCCAGGGCCACCACGACAAGGCCCTGGAACGCGCCGCGGAGACCGAGGAGGCCTCCCGCCGCCTCGGCCAGGACCAGCACCTGAACCTCGCCACCCTCACCCGGGTGCTGACGGCCTCCGGCACCGGCCGCTACGCGGAGGCGTACACGCAGCTGCGCTCGTCCTTCACCGACCTGCTGACCCCGTACTCCTTCCAGCAGTTCTGGGGTCTGGCCTTCCTCGTCGAGGCCGCCCTGCCCGCGGGCGAGAGAGACGACGTCCGGGCCGTCGTCGAGGAGGTCGCGCGCCGTACGCGCACCGGCCGGGCGCCCATGCTCCGGCGCGTCCTCGCCTACGCCGACGCCGCGCTCGCCCCCGACGACGAAGCCGAGGCCCGCTACCAGGACGCGCTCCGCGACGACGCCGCGCGCTGGCCGCTGCTGCACGCGATGACCCACCTGAACTACGGGGTGCGGCTGCGCCGGCGCCGCCGCGTCGTCGAGTCCCGCGGGCCGCTCGCCACGGCTGAGGCCCTCTTCCTGGCCCTCGGCGCCGCCTCCCGCGCGGAACTGGCGGCCTCGGAGCTGCGCGCGGCCGGCCGCGCGGACACCGCGCGCCGCGCGGCCACCGCCCCCGCCGGGGAGACCGCGGCCCGCGTCCTGTCCCCGCAGCAGCTCACCATCGCCCGGCTCGCGGCCCGGGGCCTGAGCAACCGGGCCATCGGCGAACAACTCCACCTGTCGGCCCGCACGGTGGCCTCGCACCTCTACCAGATCTTCCCCCGGCTCGACGTCACCTCCCGGGCCCAGCTCGCAGGCCGCAGGGACCTCCAGTGACGTACGTACGGCCCGCGTGGCCCCGCCCGGCACGGTGTCAGGCGGGGGGCCGGCCGTCCGCTCCGAGCACCCCGGCCAGCTGCGCCCGCGCCGTCACCCCCAGGCGGGGGAAGATCCGGTACAGGTAGGCGCCGATCGTGCGGGGGGAGAGCCCCAGTTCGGCGCCGATCTGACGGTTCGACAGGCCGCGGGCGGCGAGCCGGGCGATGCGCAGCTCCTGCGAGCTGAGGACGCCCGCGGCGCCGCCGGTGCCGTCGGCGCGGGGCGTGCCCGCGGTGACGGTGTCGGCGCGCTCCCCGGAGGCCCGCAGCTCCTCGGTGATCCGCGTGACGCGGGCGTCGGCGCCCATCATGGTGAAGGTGGCCGCGGCCTGGCGCAGCGTGACGCGGGAGTCGGTGAACTCGTGCCACCGGCGCAGCCGCCGCCCGTGCGCGAGCCGCAACGACGCCTCCAGGAACGGGTGCTGGTCGACGCCGAGGGCGAGGGCCCGCTCGAAGTGGGCCCCGGCGTCCTCGTCGTCCGCGAGGACGGTCTCGGCCACGGCGAGCGCGACCGAGACCAGCGGGGCCCGCTGCGGACCCAGCTCCCGCGCCAGCAGCCGCAGCCGGGCCCGGGCCGGCTCCGCCGCGTGCACGGCACCCGCCGCCTCCGCGAAGGGGACCAGGGCGAACAGGACCGCGGTGCAGCGCCCGGGATCGGCGAGCAGCCGGGCGAGCGTGGCGTGGCCGGCGGCGGCGTCGCCGCTCTCCACCTGGGCCCAGCCGGTGCCCACGGCGATGATTTCCTTGATCGCGCTCACCGATGGCCGGGCGGCCTCGACGGCGTGGGCGTCGGCCGGGGCCGGCACCGTCCCGGTCCGCAGCGCGCGGGTGAGCCCGGCGAGCAGCTCCGCCGCGGTCGCCTCGCCGGTGAGCCCCTGCTCCCCGGCATGTTCGCCACAGCGCCGGAACGCGGTTCCGGCCTGCCCCCAGTCGCCCGTCACCAGGTGCGCGAGACCCTGCCGGAGCAGGACGACGGGCAGCCGTGCGGGCAGGTCGTGGAAGTGGCAGCGGCGCTCCGCCTGCCGGTGCAGTTCCAGGGCGCGCAGCGGGTCCCCGCTGCGCAGGGCCGCTTCGCCGAGCCGTTCGAGGTCGCGTAGGGCAACGTTGTCAGGCCGGCCGGCCGCGGGCAGCCGCGCGAGGACGGTGCCGGCCCGGCGCACCGGCGCCGCCGTGGCCATCGCGTGCAGCAGCCGCGGATCGTGCGCGGTCCGGGGCGGCAGCGCGTCGAGGTAGGCGAGGAGCGCGTCGGCGCGCCGGGTGTCGGCGGCGACGGCGGGCGCCGTCGACCCGGCGAGTTCCAGGGCGCTGTCGATCTCGGCATCCCCGACGGGCGCGGGCCAGCCGGCGGGCTCCGCGGGAAGCCGGGCGGCCGGGGTGCCGGCCCGCGTCACCGTGCGCGCGTACAGGGAGCCGAGCGGCCCCAGCGGATGCGCGAGCGCCCGGCGGGCCAGGGCGCGCGCCGTGCGCCCCCAGCCCACGTCCCCGGCGAGCTGGGCCGCCCGCAGCAGACAGCGTCCCCGGTCCTCGGGGCGGCCGTGCAGATCGGCCGCGCGCCGCAGCAGCCGCAGGGCGAGGGCCGGATCGTCCTGCCGCAGCGCGAGACGGTGGGCGTCCTCCGCGCGGGCGGCGAGCTCCGCGTCGGTGCCCTCCGCCGCCTGGGAGAGGTGCCACAGCTGCCGCACGGAGCCCTCGGCCAGCTCCGCGGCGAGAGCGGCGTGGGCGGACCGGCAGCGCCGGGCGCCGGTGCCGCGGACCACGGCGCCCGCCCCGGCGGGGTGGCTGAAGACCAGGCGCACGCCGTCGAGGACGACGAGGCCCTGGCGTTCCGCGGGCTCCAGGGCGGCGACGTCCGGCGCGCCGCCCTGGAGCCGGGCGGCCGCCGCGAGCAGCAGCGTCAGGTCCGCCGTCGGGTGGAGCGCCGCCACGAGCAGCAGGTCCCGGGTCGCGGCCGGCAGCCGGTCCGCCCCGGGCGCGAGGGCGGCCGCGAGCCGGGACGAGGACGGCGGCAGCCAGGGGACACGGGCCTCGGTCCAGGTGGGCAGTTCCAGCAGGGCGAGGGGGTTGCCCGCGGCGCTCGCCATCAAGTCGCGCAGGGTGTGCGGGTCGTGCCCGGGGCGCCGCGCCGCCAGCAGGGCGGCGGACTCGGCCGGGGTCAGCGGGCGCAGCGGCAGTGCGGGCAGGCCGGTCAGCGGCGTACGGCGGGTGTGCGGGCGCGTGGTCAGCAGCAGGCCGAGGCGGTGCCCGGCCGTGCGGCGGGCGACGAACGCGAGTACCTCCGCGCTGGCCGCGTCCAGCGCGTCCCAGTCGTCGACGGCGATCAGCAGGGGCCGTGCGGCGCTGACCGACTCCAGTACCCGCAGCACGGTGTAGGGCAGTGCGGCCCGCTCGTGGGGGCCGGGGGCGCCGCCGACGAGCAGCGTCTCCAGGGCAGAGAGGTCCCGGTCGCCCGGCGGGACCCGCGCGGACCCCAGGAGGGGCCACAAGATCTGCGCCAGGCCGGAGAGTTCGCCCGCGGCGCCGTCGCGGCTGCCCGCGCAGCGCAGCACACCCGTCCCGGCGGCGGACGCCAGCTCGACACCCGCGGCCAGTAGCTCCGACTTGCCCGCTCCGGGGTCCGCGGACACGACGCGGGTGGCACCGTGCGTCGCGGCGTCCCGGACGAACGCCCGCAGCAGGCGCAGCTCCTCGCCCCGGCCGACGAGTTCCCTGCGCCCCGCCGGCCTGCGGGGCGCAGCGGTGGGCCGCAGGGGGCCGCGGCCCCACGTCACGACGGAGAAGGCGGAGACCTCGCTCCGAGTGTTCATCAGTGCCCCCTGGTCCGGGACGTCGAGCGGTCCCCTCCCGGCCCCCGGGGCGCCCTCGTGCCGGTGTCCATCCCACCGGAGAGCGGTCCGCGGCAACAGGCAGTTCGCATGCAGCTTGGCCCCGCCGCCCGGCCGGCACGGGCCGGGAACAGACCGGGCGGGCCCGACCGGTGGAGGTCGGGCCCGCCCTTGGTCCTGCTGTCGCGGGGGGTGGTTCAGCCCCGGACGATGTTCTCGGCCTGGGGGCCCTTCTGGCCCTGGGTGATGTCGAAGGTGACCGTCTCACCCTCGACGAGCTCGCGGTAGCCGTTGCCGGAGATGTTGCTGTAGTGGGCGAACACGTCGGGTCCGCCGCCGCTCTGCTCGATGAAGCCGAAGCCCTTTTCGGAGTTGAACCACTTCACGGTACCGCTGGCCATACTGCTGTCCTTTGACTGACGCCCGGCGAGGTGCCGGGCTGGGATGCCGAAGGCACCGCCCGACGATCACGGGCGGGCCCAGCACCGTTCTACCCCGACGACGTGTGCACACACCAGCCCCACAGGCCGTTGACAACAGAACCGTCCGTTAAGGATCGCTCGATCCGCAACTGTTCCCTTTACGCCGTCGACGGGGGCGGCGGCACCGGGCGCCCGACGCCTGCCGAGGTCAGGGGGCGGGCAGTTCCTCCGCCCGGGCCCGCAGCCGTGCGGCGCGCGGGTCGCCGATCCCGTCGAGCAGCTCCGCGGCCCGCGTCCAGCTCGCCCGCGCCCGCTCCGTGTCCCCCTGGGCCAGGCGGGCCGCGGCGATGTGGTCCAGGACGTCGGCCTGGTTGTAGGCGTCGAGGGCCTCCTCGTACAGCCGCAGCGACCGGTCGTAGTCCTCGATCGCGGCGTCCAGGTCGCCCAGCCGGTGACGGGCGTAGCCGATGCTGTCCCAGGTCGCCGCCTCGCTGCGGCGGTTGCCGGTCTCACGCAGGATCGGCAGTGCCTGTTCGCACATGCCGATCGCCTGCCGGTGCTCGCCGAGCAGGGTCAGGTACCAGCCGACGGCGTTCAGTTCCCGCGCCGCGCTGCCGCGGTCCCCGAGCTCCTGGAAGAGCGCAAGGGCCCGCCGCGCGTGGTGGAGGGCCTCGGTGTGGCGCCCCTGGCGGCCCCGTACCCAGCCGATGCTGCGCTCGGCGAGCGCCCGCAGCGCCGGGGAGAGCCGGTCCAACTGGCCGAGCAGCAGGGTGATCTGCTCCTCGGCCTCGTCGAGCCGGCCCGTCTCGGCGAGCGCGCGGGCCAGGTTCGCGCTGTTCTTGGTGATGGCGGCCGGATCGTCCAGGAGGAGGGCCGCCTCCAGGTCCCGCCGCTTGGCCGAGATCTCGTCGCCCCAGCGGCCGAGGACCGAGTAGTAACTCACCCAGTCCCGGGTGAGGTTCATGCGGTAGCGCAGCAGCCGCGGGTCCTCGGGGGAGCGCAGGGCGGCGGCCACCGTCGGCTCCTCCTGGCCGAACCACTCCAGCGCCTCCTCGCGGCTGGTGACCGGGACCCGGATCACGCCCTCGGCCGGCGGGTCGGGCAGGTCGAGACCGGGCCGCCGGTCCAGGACGCGGGTGGCCGCGCCGGCGTTGTGGCGCAGATAGTCGAGGAGCCGGGTCTGGGCGCCGAACCGGTCGTCCTTCTCCTGCTCGACGAGTTCGGTGCCGTAGACGCGCAGCAGGTCGTGCAGGACGTAGCGGCCCTCCGCGTCACGCGACAGCAGGTTCGCCGAGGACAGCTCCCGCAGGTGGCGGCGGGCCGGCGCCATCGCGACACCGGCGAGCGAGGCGGCGGCCCCGGCCGAGACCGACGGGCCCGGGTGCAGGGTCAGGTGGCGGAAGAACCGGGCCGTGCCGGGCGCCAGGGCCCGGTAGGACCACGAGAAGACGGCCCGTACGTCGATGCGCAGGTCATCGGCGGACAGGGCGTCCAGGCGGGACCCGGACTCCCGCAGCTCCCGTACGCCGACGTGGAGCGGGACGCGCGGCTCCGCGCTGATCTGCGCGCCCACGATGGCGATGGCCAGCGGCAGGAACGCGCACAGCTCGACCAGTTCCGCGGCGGCCCCGGGCTCCGCCCGGCACCGCTCGCCGCCGATCCTCGCGGCCAGCGCCGAGAGCGCCTCCTCGCGGGTCCACACGTCCAGATCGACCAGCGAGGCGCCGTCGGCGACGCACAGCCCGGCGAGCCGGCTGCGCGAGGTGACGATGGTCAGACACCCGGGTGAGGCCGGCAGCAGCGGCCGCACCTGCTCCTCGTTGCGCGCGTTGTCGAGGACGACGATCAGCCGCCGGTCCGCCGTGCGCGCCTGGAACAGGGCGCCGCGCTCCGCGGTCCCGCGCGGCACGTCACCGCTCGGCACCCCGAGCGCGTCGAGGAACCCGCCCAGGGCCTCGCCGGGGTCGAGCGGCTGCCCGGAGTCGTCGAAGCCGCGCAGGTTCACATACAGCTGCCCGTCCGGATAGCGGTCCGCGACCTGGTGCGCCCAGTGCACCGCGAGCGTCGTCTTGCCCACCCCCGCCATGCCGCCGATCGCGGAGATGACGACGTGCCGGCCGTCCCCGGACGCCTCACGTGCGAGGCCGTCGATGACGGCCAGGGCCCGGGCGCGGCCGCGGAACGCGGCGAGGTCGGGCGGCAGCTGCCGCGGCACCTGCCGGGTGCGCCGCGTGGACGCCTCGACGAACCGCACGCGGTCGTCCCCGGCCAGGTCGAGGGCGTCCATCAGCTCGCTCAGCGTCGCCCGGCGCGGCAGGCTCTGCCCCCGCTCCATGTCGCTGATGGCGCGGACGCTCACCCCGGAGGCCTCGGAGAGGCTCTCCAGGGTCAGCAGCGAGCGCTGCCGTGCCTCCCGCAGGAGCCGCCCGAACGCCGTCCTGTCCATCCGCACCCTCCGAGGCGCCCCACCGCTGTGAACCGCGTGAATTTACCAGTTGTGGATCGATCGTCGCGGAATCGCCCGGGTGCTGACATGCGACGAGAGGGCGCGGCCGAGGGCGGCGGCCGGCTCGCCCAGGGGGCGGCGCCAACTCGCCGCCGAAGGGATGACGGTCGGCGGCTCCGCCCGCGGCCGCCGCTAGGAAGGACCTCCCCGACAAGGAGGTCTTCCCATGTCTTCGTGGTTCCGCCCCGCCCTGGGTGCCGTCGCCGGTGTCGCCCTGCTGCTCGCCGCCCCGGCCGCGTCCGCCGGTGTCCCGCACCGGTTCGCCGCCCCGTCCGCCGCGCTCCTGGACGAGTACGTCACCGTCGACCCGGTCGGTAAGGTCGCCGGGGACACCGTGACGCTGTCCGGCACCTACCGCTGCGCCGGGAGCACCGGCCGCGCCTTCGTCTCCTCGTCCGTGCGCCCGGGCTCGGGGAACACGCGCTACGGCGTCGGCGGGACGGCGGCCGTCTGCGACGGCGCCGAGCACCGGTGGCAGAACACCGGCCAGGTCCTCGCGGGCGCGGTCCGGCCCGGCGCCGTGCAGGTCGAGGCCACCGTGATGGAGCTGCGCTCACAACTGGGCCTGCCGCTGCCGTACTTCCACGCGATGCACACCGAGGAGGTGACGCTGCAAGGCTGAGGGTGTTCTCGCGCGGAGTTCTCGCCGCAGCTCGGTGTGCGAGGATTCGCGTAACCATCTTGACGGGTTACGTGTGGACGGAGAGACTGGTGGCAGTCCGGGAGACCCACGGACGCGATCCACGAAGTGGAGGACGGTCATGCACCAGGAAGCCACCACCGACACCGCCGCGGCGGCGCGGCAAGCGCGCTTCGGGAAGCTCCCGGAGCGCATCCGCGTCGAGGACACCACCCAGGGCGTGGACACCAGGCCGGACGCCAAGGCGAACGGCGCGTACAACCCTGAGGGGCAGTGGCAGTACTTCTCCTGCCTGGCCCTGGATCTGGGCTTGTAGGACGGGCGGGAGGACAGCCGCACACCTGTGAGGGGGAAGGATCCTTCCCCGGCAGGAACCTGGCTCTTTTCCCGCCCCGGCCCCGCCGCGATCGTGGAGATGTTCCCGGCGACGGGAGAGAGATCCACACACACCTCAGGGAGAAGCCATGGATCACACCAGTGTCACCTTCGACAGCGCCGGCCTCCGGATCGCCGCACACCTCCACCTCCCCGACACCCCGGCGGCGGGCCCGCTCCCGGCCCTCGTCGTCGGCCACCCCGGCACCGGCGTGAAGGAGCAGACGTCCGGCAGCTACGCACGGCGGATGGCCGAGCACGGCTTCGTCGCCCTCGCCTTCGACGCCGCGTACCAGGGCGAGTCCGAGGGCCTGCCGCGCGGTCTGGAGGACCCCGCCCAGCGCGTGGAGGACTTCAAGGCCGCCGTCTCCTTCCTCGGCACGCGCGACGAGGTCGACGCCGACCGCATCGGCCTGCTGGGCATCTGCGCCTCCGGCGGCTACTCGCTCGCCGCCGCGGGCGGCGACCACCGCGTCAGGGCCGTCGCCACCGTCAGCGGAGTGGACGTCGCCCGCCAGTTCCGGTTCGGCGCCGACGGCACCCAGGACCCGGCGGTCTTCCAGAGCCTGCTGGACGCCGCCGCCCGCGCCCGCAGCGCCGCGGCCCGCGGCGAGGACCCCGGGGCGATGACGATGTTCCCGGAGACCGCCGAAGAGGCCGCGGCGCTCGGCGGCGAGCACGGTGTGGAGGGCTTCGAGTACTACTGCACCCCGCGCGGCGAGCACGAGCGGTCGGCGAAGTCCCTCGCCTGGGAGAGCATCGACAAGCTCGCCTCCTTCGACGCCTTCCACGCCGTGCCGCTGATCGGCCCGCGCCCCCTGCTCCAGGTCATCGGTGGCCGCGCCGTCACCTCCTGGATGGCCGTCGACGTCCACCAGCGGGCCACCGGCCCGAAGGAGCTGCACCGGATCGAGGGCGCCAGCCATGTCGACCTCTACGACAAGAAGGAGTACACCGACCGTGCCGTCGACAAGCTCGCCGACTTCTACGCCACCCACCTCGGAAAGGGTCTCTGACGCCATGACCGCCCCCGCCGACACGACCGCCATCTCCCACCTGATCACCCGGTACGCGGAGCTGGTCGACACCGGAGACCTGGCCGGGGTGAACGCCCTGTTCGCCGAGGGCGCGTTCACCGGCAGGGGCGGCACGGTCCACGGCCGCGACGGCGGCGTGGAGCGGATGCTCCGGGAGACCGTGATCCTCTACGAGGACGGCACGCCCCGCACCCACCACGTCACGACCAACATCGCGATCGACGTCGACGAGCCGGCGGACACCGCCACCGCCCGCTCCTACGTCACGGTGTTCCAGGCGGCGCCCGGCTTCCCGCTGCAACCCGTGGCCGCCGGCCGTTACCGGGACCGCTTCGCGCGCCGGGACGGGCAGTGGCGGTTCGCCGAGCGCCAGGTCGACATCCACCTGGTGGGCGACGTCAGCCACCATCTGCGCGGCTGACCCCGCGCGGCTGTTCGACCCCGATTACCTCATGGTCGAACACGCGGAAATCTATGGTGGCGACGGTAGACATTGAGATGCTCGATGGGTAGGGTTTCTCTTGTAGTCGAGATCGACAAGGCGGGCGGACACGGACTGCCCGCCGCGGTACACGCAGTACGCACGACGGTGCGGTGGTGGAGTCGCGAAGCCAGGGTGTTCGCAGGACGGCGACGTGACTGACGACCGGACCGGGTGGCCCGCAGTGGTGAGGGGCCGCCGTCAGCAGGATCAGTAGTTCACGAGGGAAAGAACGGAGGAGCGACGCCATCAGGATCGCCCGGGCGGACGTGCTGAGCCCGGGTACCGCAGGACATCGATAGTGAGGTGGTCTCCGGTCAGGCAATTCGCGATCCCAGCATCCGCACCCCCCGGCAGCGTTCGGGCCGGGTCCGCGGTAACGGCGAGCCGGCGCAGTACCAGGGCCGGCAGATGGTGTAGCTAGTTCCTTCGGGGCCCTGGCGCCAATGGCGCCAGGGCCCCTCCACGCGTTCCACAGAGAGGTGCGATGACAGCGGACGACTCCTACGGCCGTCTCGACGACGACGACTATCCCGCCTACACGATGGGCCGGGCCGCCGAAGTGCTCGGCACCACCCAGGGCTTCCTGCGCGCCATCGGCGAGGCCCGCCTCATCACCCCGCTGCGCTCCGCGGGCGGCCACCGCCGCTTCTCCCGCTACCAGCTGCGCATCGCCGCGCGCGCCCGCGAACTCGTCGACCAGGGCACCCCCATCGAGGCCGCCTGCCGCATCGTCATCCTCGAGGACCAGCTCGAAGAGGCACAGCGCCTGAACGAGGAGTACCGCCGCGCCGCCGACGCGGCGAAGCCGACGGCCGCGTCCTGACCCGTGCCGGCCACCGCCGGCCGGCTGCGGCCCGTCACGGGCCGTGCCGCGTTGTCCCGCCGGGAACAGAGCCGTGTGTCCATGGGCCGCCGCCATGACCCGCTGGGCCAGCGCGGCGGCCCGCGCGATCCGGTCCGTCAGGACAGCTCTCTCAGGACCTCGCCGAGTATCGCCACGCCGTCGCCGATGTCGGTCGGCGTGCTCGCGGCGTAGCCCAGGACCAGTCCCGGCCGGTGGGGGCGCTGGCAGTGCCAGGACAACGGGTGCGCCTTCACCCCGCGCGCGAGCGCCGCGGCCGCGACGTCCGTGTCGGCGAACCCGGCCTCGAAGGTGAGGGTCAGGTGCAGGCCCGCCGCGGTGCCGTGCACGGTCGCGCCCGGCAGCTGGGTGGCGACGGCTTCGACCATGGCGTCCCGGCGGAGGCGGTGACGCCGGCGCACATGACGCAACTGGCGTTCCATCGCGCCCGATTCCATGAACTCGGCCAGGACGAGCTGGGGCAGGGCGGCGTTGCCGAGGTCGGCGAACCGCTTGGCGTCCACGAGGGCGTCGCGGTACGCGGCCGGGGCGATCACCCATCCGATGCGCAGGGCCGGGGCGAGGAGCTTCGACACGCTCCCGGCGTAGAAGACGTTCTCGGCGAGCACGGACCGCAGGGCGGGCACCGGCGCCCGGTCGTAACGGTGCTCGGCGTCGTAGTCGTCCTCGATGATCAGTCCGCCGCTCTCGCGGGCCCAGCGTGTCAGCTCGCCCCGCCGGCCGCCGCGCAGGACGACGCCGGTGGGGAACTGGTGGGCGGGGGTCAGCAGGACGGCCGCCGCACCCGTGGCGCGCAGGTCGTCGACGCGCAGCCCCTCCGCGTCGACCGCGACGGGCGGGGTGTCCAACCGGCAGTTGCGCAGGTGCTGGCGGGCCCCGAGCGAGCCGGGGTCCTCCACGGCCACCGCGCGGACGCCGGCGCCGTGCAGCACCTGCCCCACTAGGGTGAGCGTCTGGGCCGTACCGGCGACGACGAGGACGTCACCTGGGTCCACCAGGACCCCGCGGTTGCGGGCCGTCCAGTGCGCGACGGCGCGGCGCAGTGCCGGCACACCGCGGGGATCCCCGTACCCGAGGTCGGATGCCGCGAGCCGGTCCAGGACGCGGCGTTCCGCGCGCAGCCACGCCGTGCGCGGGAACGCGGCGAGATCGGGGAGCCCGGGGGAGAGGTCGATGCGGGCCCGGGCCGCGCGCATCGTGTCGAAGACGTCCGCGCCGGGTGCGGCGGCGAACACCGCGTGGGGCGACGGCGGACGGGCGGGTGCGGCGGGCCCGGCCGCTGCCGCCGCCGCGGGGGCGCCGACGACGAAGGTGCCGTTGCGCCCGCGTCCGGCGAGGTGCCCGTCCTCGATCAGGCGCTGGTAGGCCTCGGTGACCACACCCCGCGAGACGCCCAGTTCACCGGCGAGGACCCGGGTGGCCGGCAGTCTGCTTCCCACCGGCAGCCGCCGGTCCGCGAGCGCGCGCCTGATCTGCTGGGTCAGCCAGGTGGACTTCCCGCCGCTCGGCGCCTCGTCGACGGCCAGATGAAGGAAGTCGGCCCCCGCGACGATGGACCGGTGCGTAGCACCCTCATTGGCTCTGTCCATCGGACCATAGTGGCAGCAGGGTGGACCCATGGATGCAGCCACCACACCGCCCGCCCCTGCCCCGGCGGCCGACTACGTGCACGGATACTCACCGCGGGAGAGCCGTCGGCTGGGCGACCAGGCGGACACCCTGGCCCGGCTGTTGCACGCCGGGACCGCCTACCCCGCGGGCAGCCGGGTGCTGGAGGTCGGCTGCGGGGTCGGCGCTCAGACGGTCCATCTGCTGCGGTCCAGCCCCGGGGCGCACCTCGTCGCCGTCGACCGGGCCGAGGAGTCTCTCGCGCGGGCCCGCGCCCACGTCGCCAGCCTCGTACCGGGGGCGCGGGTGGCATGGCACCGGGCGGACGTGTTCGACCTTCCCTTCGCCGACGCCGCGTTCGACCACGTCTTCGTGTGCTTCGTCCTGGAACACCTGTCGGACCCCGGGCGGGCGCTGGCCGGGCTGCGGCGCGTGCTGCGGCCCGGAGGCACCGTCACCGTCATCGAGGGAGACCACGGGTCGGTGGTGTTCCACCCCATCAGTGCGTACGCCCAGGCGGTGATCGACTGCCAGGTGCGGCTCCAGGCGGCGGCCGGGGGCGACGCGCTGCTCGGCCGGCGGCTCCAGCCGTTGCTGGCCGGCGCCGGATACCGCGGCGTCGACGTCCGTCCCCGCACGGTCTACGCCGACCGGAACCGGCCCGGGTGGGTCGACGGCTTCACCCGCAACACCTTCATCGCCATGGTCCGGTCCGTACGGGAGGAGGCGCTGGCCGCCGCCCTGATCACTCCGGCCGACTGGGACCGGGGGGTCGCCGACCTGCTCCGCACCGCCGATGACGGAACCTTCCACTACACGTTCTTCAAAGCCGTCGCCGTGAACCCGCCCGCGGGTCGATCCTGATCAGCGGGCGGGTCCGGCGAATTCCGCCCCGGCCCCGCGCCCCGTGCCGGGCTCACCTGCGCGGCCGGGTCAGCTCCGCCGTCGCCACGTCCCAGTCGACGGCGGCGAGTTCCCGGCCCGCGGGGACCAGCGCGTAGGTGTGTTCCAGCCACCGCGCCAGCGGCGGGACCGGCAGTTCGAACAGGGCGGCCATGTCCCCGGAGGCGAGCTGCAGCCGGGCGACGGCCGCCTCCCTCGCCGCGTACACCGGCCAGATCTGTACGTCCCCGAGACCGCTCGCCGAGTACAGCCCCTGCCGGAGCAGATCGCGGCCGATCCGCCACGCGACGTGCGGGCCGCCCTCGACGGAGAGTCCCACGCGGACGGTGAGCGGGGCGGCGGCGTCGAAACGGAACTCCGCCCGGACGGCCTGCCGGGCCGCGACGCCCAGTACCCGCGCGATGTCCAGGACCAGTTCGGGGCTGCGCTCCGGCGGCGCCGGCCTGGGAGCGTGGAGACCGGGATGGTTGCCGCTCATGACGGGTGGGCCCTTCTGTCGGGCGGAAGCTGACCCGGCCCACTCTCGTCGCCGCGCGACCGGCGTACCTAAGTAACTTGACCGTCGTCGTGCACCGGGCCCCCCAGTGTCGCATAGATGCAGAGGTATTCGCTATAAGTGCTACAGTGGAGTGACAGTTAGGCGAATCGGTGTCGACCTTATGGGTCAGATCGTGCGATGGGGCGCGACCGGCACACCGCCCACGCGCAGCACTCCCGAAAGGCACGTCCTGATGTCCCAGGCACAGAAGGCACAGAAGGCACCGAAGGCACGGAGAGAACAGCCGGCACGGCCGGCACCACGGCCCGCTCCCCGCTCCGCGCCGCCCGCGGCAGGCGGCGTCGCCGCGGCCATGAGCGCGCTGATCCTCGCCGTCCTGCTGGCCGCCCTGGACCAGACGATCGTCTCCACCGCGCTGCCCCGGATAGCCGGGGACCTGAACGGTTTCGACGACATCGCCTGGGTCAGCGCCGCCTACCTGCTCGCCTCCACGGCGGTGACCCCGCTGTGGGGCAAGCTCGGCGACATGCTCGGCCGCAAGCGGCTCTACCTGACCGCCACCTCGGTCTTCCTGGTCGCCTCGGTCGCCTGCGGCCTTGCCCGGAACCTGCCCGAACTGATCGGCGCCCGCGTGCTCCAGGGCGTGGGCGGCGGCGGCATGATCGTGCTGACCTTCGCCCTCGTCGGCGACATCGTCGCCCCGCACGAACGCGGCCGCTACCAGGGCATGTTCGGTTCGGTCTACGGAGTCGCCAGCATCGTCGGCCCCCTGCTCGGCGGCGTCTTCACCGACCAGCTGTCCTGGCGGTGGGCCTTCCTGATCAACCTGCCCGTCGGCGTCGTCGCCCTGGCCGTCGCCGCCCGCGCGCTGCCCGCCGCCACCCGCGGCGCCAGGGCCCGCGTCGACGTGCTCGGCGCCACCGTCCTGGCCGCCATCGCCACCGGCCTCGTCCTCATCACCTCCTTCGGCGGGCGCTGGGGCTGGACCTCGCCGGCCATCGCCGGCCTGATCGTCGCCACCCTCGCGCTCGCCGCCCTGCTGCCGCCGGTCGAGCGCCGCGCCGCCGCCCCCGTCCTGCCGCCGGCCATGCTCGGCTCGCGGACCGTCGTCTTCTCCTCGCTGATCGGCTTCCTCGCCAACGCCGCGATGTTCGCCGTCCTGGTCTACCTGCCGACCTACCTGCAGATCGTCCACGGAGTCTCGGCCACCCTGTCCGGCGTCTTCATGCTGCCGCTGGTCGCCGGGCTCGTCATCAGCCAGACGCTCGCCGGACGCTGGGCCGCGCACGTCGAGAGGCTGCGCGCCATCCTGCTCGCCGGGCTCACCGCCAACCTCGCCGGACTGCTCCTGCTGGGCACCATCGGCGCCGCCACCCCCACCCCGCTCCTCGGCGGCTACTTCCTGATCACCGGTATCGGCATCGGCATGGTCCCGATGGTCGTCCTGACCACCGTCCAGAACAGCGTGCCCGCCACCGACCTGGGCGCCGCCAGCGCCGTCGTCACCTTCGCCCGCTCCATCGGCGCGGCCTTCGGCGTCGCCGTCTTCGGCACCCTGCTGGGCACCGGCTTCGCCGGCCGTGCCCGGGCCCTGCCGACCGGCGGCGGCTTCGACGCCGCCCGCCCCGACACCATCGGCCGGCTGCCCGCCGCTCTGCACGACACCGCCCTGGACGCCTTCGCGCACGCCACCGCCGCGGGTTACCTCTGGATCGCCCCCACCCTCGCGGTCGGGCTCGTCCTCGCCCTCTTCCTCAAGCCGGCCCGCGAGAGCTGAACCGGCCCCCGGGTGGTCGGCCGGAACGGGCCGAACCGCCCGGCGTCACACCGTCCGCGCAGCCGGAGGCCGGGCGCCGGAGCGGTCCGCGGACCAGGCGGTGAGGATGCGCAGGGCGTCGTGGGAGGGGCTGCCGGCCTCGGCGGTCAGAACCATGAGGCGCTGACCGGAGTCGTCGGAGGCGGCCCAGGTGTCGCAGTCGAGGGTGAGGTCGCCGACCAGCGGGTGGCGGTACCGCTTGGTGCCGTACGTCGCGTTGCTGACGCGGTGCTCGGCCCACCAGGCGCTGAAGTCGGCGTCGCGCAGGGTCAGGTCCCCGATGAGGCGAGTGAGTGCGGGGTCGTCGGGGTCGGCCCCGGACTCCCTGCGCACCGCGGCGACCGCGTCCCGGGCGTCGTGGGCCCACTCGCGGTGCAGGGCGCGGACGGCCGGGTCGGTGAACATCAGGCGCAGGTAGTTGCGCCGGTCCGCGGGGATCGCGGCGAAGTCGGTGTAGAGCGCGACGGCGGCCGGGTTCCACGCCAGGACGTCCAGATGCCTGCCGAGGACGAGCGCGGGTGTCTCGGTGAGCTGCGACAGGAGCCGGCGCATGGCGGGCCGTATCCGCTGCGTGGGACGGCGCGTGCGGCGCGGCCGGTCGTCGCTCCGCCCGGCCACCTCGTACAGGTAGCTCTGCTGGTCCTCGTCGAGGCGCAGCGCGCGGGAGAGGGTGTCGAGGACGGCCGCGGAGGCGCGGACGCGGCCCTGTTCGAGCCGGGTGTAGTAGTCGACGCTGATCGCGGCGAGCAGGGCGACCTCCTCGCGGCGCAGCCCGGCGACCCGGCGCGCGCCCGTCCCCGGCAGGCCGCACGCGCGGGGGTCGAGCTCCGCCCGGCGGGCCTTGAGGAACTCCCCGAGCGTACGGGCGTCGGCTGAAGCGTTCATGGCGTGGGTTCTCCCGCGTTCGCACACGTGTGAGTTGAGCCGGGTACTGCGCCGCGTGGGCCGGAGGGCGGCGGGGCCGGCCGGCCCCGCCGCCCCCCGGGGGTCAGCGGACGGTGGCGTGCGCGGCCCGCTCGATCACGTCGGCCACCAGACGGGGGTGGGAGACGGCGACCGAGTGGGACGCGGCGACCTCGGTGGTGTGCGCGTGCGCGCGCCGGGCCATGTAGCGCTGCACGGCGACCGGGATGTTGAGGTCCTCGGTGGTGACGACGGCCCAGCTGGGCGTGGTCCTCCAGGCGGCCGTGGTGGCCTTCTCCTCCAGGGCGGCCTGGGCGACGGGCCGCTGCCCGGCGGCCATCAGCGCGGCCTGCTTCGCGGACACGTCGGCGGCGAACTGGTGGCGGAACTTGTCCTGCTGGATGTAGAGGTCGGTGGCCGTGGAGCCGTCGGCCTGCTCGTAGGTGACCGGGTCCAGGGCGTCCGGGAGCGTGGAGCCCGGGAACTTGCCGGTCAGCTCAAGTGCGCTCTCACCTGGGGCGGGCAGGAAGGCCGCGACGTAGACCAGCGCCTTGACGTCGGAATCGCCGGTCGCGGCCTCGCTGATGACGTTGCCGCCGTAGGAGTGGCCGACGACGATCTTCGGGCCCTTGACGTGGTCGAGGACCGTGCGCAGGGCGGCCGCGTCGGAGGCGGGGCCGCGCAGCGGGTTGGCGGCGGCGACGACCGGGTAGCCGTCGGCGCGCAGGTCGGCGACGACCCCGTTCCAGCTGGAGGCGTCGGCGAAGGCGCCGTGCTCCAGGACGACGGTCGGCCTGGCGTGCCGCCCGGCGCCGGCCGCCGCGCCGGCCCCCGTCGCGCCGCTGGCGGTGCCGCCGAGAGTGACCGCGCCGAGCGAGAGCCCCGCCGCGGCCACCGCGACCGCACCCGTGGTCAGTCGCTTGCGGCGACCCTTGTTGCTCACCATGAGACATTCCTTTCCAGCACATCAATACATGGGAAGAGCCGGCTCACGCCGACTCATCACCGCTTTGACCGGTGACAAAAGTGTCAGGCGCCCCGTCACCTGTCAAGAGGGTGACTGACTGTCAGAGGTGGTCGGCGTCGACCACGGCCTGGGCGAAGGCGGTCGGCGCCTCCTGCGGCAGGTTGTGCCCGATGTCCGCGATCGTGCGGTGCAGGTAGGGGCCGGTGAAGTGGGTGCGGTAGCCGCTGCCGTCCCCCGGCGGCGGGGTGAAGGGGTCGAGCGCCGCGTCGAGGGTGACTGTCGGCACGGCGATGGAGGGCTGCGCCCACAGCCGCTTCTCGTAGCGGTCGTACCGCGGTTCGCCCTCGACCAGGCCGATCCGCCACCGGTAGTTGAAGAGCACGATGGCGGCGTAGTCGGGGTTCTTGAAGGCCTCGGCGGTGCGCGCGAAGACGGCGTCCGAGAAGTTCCAGTTCGGGGAGACCAGTGTCCACACGTAACGGCACAGCGCGATGCGCTTCTCCTCGTTCTCCATGGCCGTCTTGCCGCGCTCGCTCGCGAAGTACCACTGGTACCACCAGTTGTGCTCGGCGGCCGGGGCGAGGGGCTCGGCCTGCGCGTCCACGTTGGTGATGAGGTATCCGCTGGTGGAGACCATGGACGTGACCCGCTCGGGCCACAGGGCGGCGATGATGTCCGCGGTGCGCGAACCCCAGTCGAAGCCGGCGAGGAGCGCCTTCGGGATCTTCAGGGCGTCCATGAACGCGATGATGTCGAGCGCGACGGCGGACTGCTCGGCCGTGCGCGGGGTGCGGCGGGACAGGAAGGTGGTGCTGCCGTGGCCGCGCAGGTAGGGGACGAGGACCCGGTAGCCCTGGTCGGCGAGGAGCGGGGCGACGTCGACGTAGCTGTGGATGTCGTACGGCCAGCCGTGCAGCAGGAGGACGACCGGGCCGTGCGCGGGGCCGAGTTCGGCGTACCCGACGTTCAGGACGCCCGCCCTGACCTGCTTGATCCTCGGGAACGCGGTGTGGGTGCCGGGGGTGATCGTGGGCACGGTCGGGGCGGTGGCGCCGGCGGAACCGCCCGGCTCGCGGGTCGCCTCCACCGCGGACGCGGAGCCCTGCAGGCCGGCCAGCGAGACCGCGGCCGCGCCGGTGCCCAGGCCGACGGCCTTGCTGAAGGTGCGCCTGTTGATCATGTCAAACCCTCTCGTGTGTGCACGGTGAGCGATGGAACGTGTTCGCGGGCCGGGCGACAGGTGTGGGGGACCGCCGTCCTGCGGGAACGGTCCAGCGGCACACACTCTGCTCTGTCATGAATCCGAACACATCAGTCATCTGACGGTAGGACGCGGCCGGCGGCGCCAGGTAGAAACGTATCGACCGCCAGATCGCCCGGAGAGTGAGCGCTTACCGAAATAAGTGCTACATTGGAGTGACAGTTACCGGCTGTGGTCCTGGCCCTGGTGGACCGCCACCGCCCCGCACGGGAAGAGAGAAGCTCATGATCAGTTACGACAAGCTCTACCTCGGTGGTTCCTGGGTCGAGCCGAGCGACCCCGCACTGCTCGACATCGCCTCGCCGCACGACCGGGCGCTGATCGGCCGCGCGGCCCAGGCGCGCCTCGCGGACATCGACCGCGCGGTGGCCGCGGCCCGCGCCGCGTTCGACAAGGGGGAGTGGCGGCTGGCCCCGCCGGCCGAGCGGATCGCGCTGCTGCGCCGCTTCAACGCACTGCGCGAGGAGAACGCGGAGCGGGTCGCCCACCTGATCTCCCTGGAGAACGGCTCGGCGGGCTGGTTCACCCGGGCCGGACAGCCCGGCCTGACCCGGCAGGCGAACGCCTACCTCAAGGCGGCCGAGGAGTTCGGCTGGGAGGAGACGCTGCTCCCCTCGGACCCGGCGTCCCCGGTGCGCAGCGTGGTGCGCCGTGAGGCGATCGGTGTCGTCGCCGCGGTGATCCCGTGGAACTCGCCCTTCTCCTCGGCCACGTCGAAGATCATCCCCGCGCTGCTCGCGGGCAACTCCGTGGTCCTGAAGGTCTCGCCGGAGACCTCGTTGAGCATGGGATTCCTGGCCGAGCTGCTGGAGCGCGTCGGGCTGCCCGCGGGCGTCGTCAGCGTGCTGCCCGCGGACCGCGAGACCAGCGAGTACCTGATCTCGCACCCGGACGTCGACAAGATCGCCTTCACCGGCTCGACCCGGGCAGGCCGCCGGATCGCCTCCATCGCCGGGGAGCAGCTGAAGCGGGTCAGCCTGGAGCTGGGCGGCAAGTCGGCGGCGGTCATCCTCCCCGACGCGGACATCGAGAAGGCCGTCGCGGGCCTGAAGTTCGCCTCCCTGCTCAACAACGGCGAGTCGTGCATCGCCCAGACCCGTGTCCTCGCCCCGCGTGCCAGGTACGAGGAGGTCGTGGCGGCCCTGAAGGAGCTGGTCGGTTCGCTGAAGGTCGGCGACCCGAACGACCCGGACACGTTCATCGGCCCGATGATCCGCCCCGACCAGCAGCAGCGGGTCCGCGACTACATCCAGCTCGGCATCGAGGAGGGCGCCCGCCTGGTCGTCGGCGGCCCGCAGATCCCCGCGGGCCTGGAGCAGGGCAACTACGTGACGCCGACCGTCTTCGCCGACGTCGACAACTCCATGCGGATCGCGCAGGAGGAGATCTTCGGCCCGGTCCTGGTCGTCATCGCCTACGACGACGAGGACGAGGCCGTCCGGATCGCGAACGACTCCGAGTACGGCCTGTCCGGGGGCGTGTGGTCCGGCGACGAGGAGCACGCCCTCGCGGTCGCCCGCCGCATCCGCACCGGCACGGTCACCGTCAACGGCGCCTCGGTCGCCTTCGACGGCCCGTTCGGCGGCTTCAAGGCGAGCGGCATCGGCCGCGAGTACGGGGCGGTCGGGCTCGGCACGTACACGGAGTACAAGACGGTCACGGTCTGAGGCGGGAAGTGGGGGAGCGGGACACGCGGGCGGAGGTGGGCGGGCGGGGCCGGCCGGTGGACGGGACCGGCCGGTGAACGACCGGACGATCGCATAACCGTCTTGACGGGTGACGACGCCACTGCCATGCTTACGTCACCGCACCAACCGGTGACACATCTGATCCCCTGTCAGTGACTGGCGATGGATCCGGGGGCAGAAACCTGCCTGTGCCCCGACGTGGTGCGGACCCGACGACCTCTGTGCCACCGAACCCGGATGGGGAGCATCAGCCATGGCAGTCAGCTACACCGCCGTTGTCGACGTCGACGGAGAAGGCCGCAACGGCGGCCGTGTCCGCTCATCCGACGGCCTGCTGGAGACGAGCCTCGCCCTCCCCGCGGAGCTCGGCGGCGCCGGCGGCGCGACCAACCCCGAGCAGCTCCTCGCCGCCGGCTGGGCCGCCTGCTTCCTCGGCGCCCTGCGCCGCGCGGCGGCCTCCCGAAAGATACGGCTGACCAGCACCACCATCACCGCCGATGTCACCCTCACCCACGGCGACGACGGGGAGTTCTCCCTCTCCGCGGTCCTGCGCCCGGTCCTGGGCGGCGTCGACCGGGCCACCGCCCAGGAGCTCGCCCGGGCCGCCCACCAGATCTGCCCCTACTCCAAGGCCCTGCGCGGCAACATCCCCGTCACCATCGACGCCGACGCGGCCACCCCGGCTCCGGCCGCGGCCGCCCACTGACCCGGTCCCGGCGCGGCTGCCCCCCTCGCCCGCGCCGGGACCGGCACCGACGTACTCCCTCCGGCGGCCGCCGCTGTCAGGCGTCCCGCTTCACCAGGGTGTACATGACGGACCGCTGCTGCTTGTGCCGCTGGATACGTCCCTTGGCGACGAGCGATTCGAGGGTGTTGCGCACGACCTGCGGTGTGGGGTTGCGGTCGGGGTGCTTCTCCAGGAGCTCCTCACGCAACTCCTTCGCCAGCCGCGGCTCGTCGTACTTGGCGAGCAGCTCGGTGAGCAGGTCGCCGAGCAGGGCCTGGCGCGGCTTGGCCTCCGCCCCGGCCTTCGCCGGGCCGCCCGCGGCCCCGGCCCGCGCCGGTGCCGGGCGCCGCGAACCGGCCCCGGCCGACGCCCGCTTCGGCTTCGGCTTCGGCTTCGGCTTCGGCTTCGCGGCGGCCTGCTCGTCCTGCGACTGCTCGGGCAGCCGGGAGGCGTCGGCGAAACCCTCGTACCGCTCGGCGAGGTTGATGATGTCGGTCAGGAGCGCCTCCTCCTGCTTCAACATCGAGATCCTCTCCTTCAGCTCCTGCTGCAGGCGGCGGTTCTCCTCCAGATCCGATGCGGCTTGATCGACGTACCGCGATCGGAGCGCGGCGGCTGACTGGCTGGTCACAACCGTTCACTCCCTCGATATTGAATGACGTGTGCATGGTACCCACGTCAGGGGGTCCCGTGCGGCCAAGTGTCGGCGCCCGACAGTTCGCCCGGCATGTACACCCTCACCATAGGCGCTGACGCGCCTGCGCAGGTGAGAAAGGACAGCACTGCCACCCCCGCCCCTCACCACCAACATTCACACGTGTGTTCCCCACGAAAACGCCTGCAAGACACACACATCCGTCGGCAGGCGCGCGGCCGGACCGATCCACGCCTACGACGGTGACGGCAACGGCCCTCTGTAGCCGATTAGCTGGACCGCCGCCGCGACCGTGACCGGCCCGACGTTAAGAGAAGCCGACCGGTTTCGCCCGAAAGACCGCGGGCACGCGCGAAGAAACAGCGGCAGACCGCGGCGCGGCGCGGCCGCGCGCACGCACAGCCGGGTGCGCCCCGCTCCTGACGCCGGGCCGGTTCACCGTGTCGGCGCCGCCGTCTCCGTGAGTTCGCCCCCGGCCAGCCGCAGCCAGCGGTTCACGCCGATCTCGGCGAGGAACCGTTCGTCGTGGCTGATCACCATGAACGCGCCCTGGTAGGAGTTGAGCGCGCCCTCCAGCTGGGCTGCGCTGACCAGGTCGAGGTTGTTGGTCGGCTCGTCGAGCAGCAGCAGGTGCGGGGCCGGTTCGGCGCACAGCACACACGCCAGGGTGGCCCGCAGCCGCTCGCCGCCGGAGAGCACCTTGACCGGCAGGTGGGCCCGCGCGCCCCGGAAGAGGAACCGGGCGAGCAGGTTCATCCGCTCCGCCTCGGGCCGCTCGGGGGCGAACGCGGCGAAGTTCTCCGCGACGGTGCGCTCCAGGTCCAGCAGGTCCAGGCGCTGCGAGAGGTAGGCGATCCGGCCGTCGTTGCGCCTGATCTCCCCGCTGTCCGGAACCAGGTCGCCCGTGACCAGCCGCAGGAGGGTGGTCTTCCCGGCGCCGTTCGGCCCGGTCAGCGCGATCCGCTCGGGCCCGCGCACGCTGAGCCCGACCCCGCCCCCGGCGAACACCTCCCGGTCCCCGAGGCGGACCTGAAGGCCCTCGCCGAGGAAGAGGTTGCGCCCGGCGGGCACCTGCGTGTCGGGCAGCTCCAGGGTGAGCCGCTGCTCGTCACGGAGCGCCCGCCCGGCCTCGTCGAGGCGGGCCTTGGCCTCACCGACCCGGGACGCGTGCATCGTGCCGGACCTGCCGGCGGCCTCCTGGGCGCCGCGCTTCATGTTGCCGGCGAAGATCCTCGGCAACCCGGCGCTCTTCAGGTTCTTGGCGGCGTTGCTCGCCCGGCGTTCGGCGCGCTCCCGGGCCTGCTGCAACTCCCGCTTCTCCCGCTTGAGTTCCTGCTCGGCGTTGCGCACGTTCTTCTCAGCGACCTCCTGCTCGGCGCGGACGGCCTCCTCGTACGCCGTGAAGTCGCCCCCGTACAACCGCAGTTCGTCCGTGCCCAGCTCGGCGATGCGGTCCATCCGGTCGAGCAGCGCCCGGTCGTGGCTGACGAGGAGCAGGCAGCCGGAGAAGTCGGAGAGCACGTCGTAGAGCCGGTGCCGGGCCTCCATGTCGAGGTTGTTCGTCGGCTCGTCGAGGAGCAGGACGTCGGGCCGCCGCAACAGCTGGGCGGCGAGGCCGAGGGAGACGACCTGGCCGCCGCTGAGGGTGCCGAGGACCCGGTCGAGGGCGAGGTGGCCGAGGCCCAGGCGGTCGAGCTGGGCGCGGGTGCGCTCCTCGATGTCCCAGTCGTCGCCGATGGCCGTGAAGTGCTCCTCGGCGACGTCGCCGGACTCCACGGCGTCGATGGCGCGGATCACCGCGTCGACGCCGAGCACCTCGGCGACCGTGAGGTTCCCGGTCAGCGGGAGGGACTGCGGGAGGTAGCCGAGGGCGCCGTCGACGGCGACGGACCCGGCGGTGGGCTTCAGCTCACCGGCGATCAGCTTGAGCAGCGTGCTCTTGCCCGCGCCGTTCGGCGCGACCAGGCCGGTGCGGCCGGGGGCGAGGTTGAAGGAGAGGTCGTGGAAGACCGGGGTGTCGTCGGGCCAGGCGAAGGAGACGTTGGAGCAGACGACGGCAGCGTGGGACATGGCGATGACCTCGGCGGTGTGCGGGCGGGAGAGCAGAGCTCCGCCCCGGCAGGGACAAGGGGAAAGGGGTACGAAGAGACCGGCCCGCGTCAGCGGCGCCCTGAGCGCCGGCCGCTGGGCCGCTCACCACCGGATCTCATCCGGAGATGTCGTCTTCACCCGCCATGTCTGTGACTCCCGCTCGACAGTCGATGTCCTCGCCAGCATAACAGCCGGGTGGCGCGAGCGCCGGGCCATGACCGCGGCCACGCTCACACGTGTGAGACGACCAGCATGCCGACGATCACCGACCCACCGGCAGACGCGTTGACATACGTACGAAGCCATGCAACGGTAATAACCGCTTAAGCAGGTTACTGCGCTCCAGTCGGGGCGGGGGACTGCACGGGTGACGACCGGGAGGGACGGGCCGGCCATGGCCGAGAGACCAGAACGAGGACCGGGGGCCGTCGACGGCGCTCCGGTGGGGCGGCGCGCGATGCTCGGCGTGCTCGCCGCCGGCGCGGCGGGCCTCGCCGCGGCCCCCTGCCTCCAGCGCGGCTGGGAGGGGTTCCTCGGCGCCGCCTCCCAGCTCGACCCCACCGGCGCGACCGGGCTGCTGCCCAACCCCGGCGGCTTCCGGTACTACAGCGTCGTCGGCTCCGTCCCGCACAAGGACGAGACCGACTACCGGCTACGGGTCACCGGCCTCGTGGACCGGCCCACGCACTACACCCTCGACCGACTGCGCGCGCTGCCCCAGCACCGGGTCGTGCACGACGTCGTCTGCACCGACGGATGGCGGGTGGAGCAGACCCCCTTCGACGGGGTGCGGCTCGCGGACATCCTCGACGACGCCGGGGTGCGCTCCCCGGGCGCGGCGGTCCGGTTCACCTGCTTCGACGGCGCCTACAGCGAGAGCCTCACCCTCGAACAGGCCCGCCGCTCCGACGTGCTGGTCGCGCTGAGGATGCAGGACAAGCCGATCACCCACGACCACGGCGGCCCGGTCCGCCTCTACGTCGCGCCCATGTACTTCTACAAGTCGGCCAAGTGGCTGTCCGGCATCTCGGTCACGGAGAAGGTCGTGCCCGGCTACTGGGAGGAGCGCGGCTATGCGGTCGACGGATGGCTCGACGGCGCGGACCGGGGCAGCGATGCGGCCTGAACCGTCCGGCCCGCCCGGCCGCGTCCGGCGGTTCAGCCCGGCCGAGCGCTGGATCCACCGGACCACCGGCTGGCTGATGCTGGTGTGCCTGGCCACCGCGGCCTGCCTGTACCTCGGGCCGCTGGCCCAACTCGTCGGCCGGCGCCACCTCATGGTCACCCTGCACGAGTGGTCCGGTATCTGCCTGCCGCTGCCGTTCCTGCTGGGCCTGTGCTCCCCGGCGTTCCGCGCCGACCTGCGCAGGCTCAACCGTTTCGCCCCGTACGACCGGCAGTGGCTGCGCGCCGTCCGCAGGCGCCGCGGGGCGCGCCCCGCGGGCAAGTTCAACGCGGGGCAGAAGCTCTACGCGGGCTGGATCGCCGGCGCCGTGCCGGTGATGATGTTCACCGGCCTGCTGATGTGGTTCATGGGGCTGCTGCCCTTCATCTCCCGTACCAGCGCCATCTTCGTCCACGACCTGCTCGCCTGGGCGATCGCCGCCGTCCTCCTCGGCCACCTGCGCAAGGCCCGCCAGGACCCGGAGGCGCTGCTCGGCATGCGGACGGGATACGTCAGCAGGACCTGGGCGTGGCGACACCACGGGATGTGGCTCCAGGACGGGCGGCGACAGCCGGCCCGCGACAACCACTGACACATGTGCCGACTCTTACTGCCAGTCACTCCGACAGCCGCCGGACAGTGACCTAGGCGCCGCTTCCGGTGCGGGGACCGTCAGATGACTGTGGCTCCGCCGGGCGGGCCCCGGCAGAGTGATCCCCGGCGAACACCACGAGCACCTCACACGTGTGCAGCCCATCGGACACCATGGCGCACACCCCCCGACGTACCACCTACACACCCACGCATCCACACAACCCCGGGATGGGAACGATGAAGAAGGCCCTGACGGCACTCGCGACAGGAGTGCCGCTGGTCGCGGCGGCGATATGGCTGCCGACCGCCTCGGCGGACGAGCCCCGCACCGCAGCCGCCCCCGCGACCACCGCCACCTGCGCCGCCCCGGCCGTACGCGCCCCGGCCGGCACCCGGGTGGAGTCCGTGACGGCGGTCCACCAGGCCGGAGGCACCGTCAAGGGCACCGGGCTCCTCGGCGGCGAGGCGCTGGACGTCCCCGCGTTCTGCCAGGTGACCGTCACACTCACCCACCCCGGCGAGGGCGACCACGCCACGGTGCAGACCTGGCTGCCGGAGCAGCGGTGGAACGGCCGCTTCCAGGCGCTCGGCGGCAGCGCCTACAGCGCCGGGGACAACGGCGTCGGCCTCGGCAACGCCGTGAAGGCCGGCTATGCGGCGACCACCACGGACGCCGGCGTCGGCGACGTGCTGGACACCAGCTGGGTCCTCGACGGCAAGGGCCAGGTCGACCGCACGGCCCTGAAGAACTTCGCCTCCCGCTCCCAGCACGAGGCCTCGGTCGTCGGCAAGGCCGTCGTGGGCGGCGTCTACGGCAAGCGGGCCGCCTACTCCTACTTCACCGGCTGCTCCACCGGCGGCCGCCAGGGCTACATGGAGGCGCAGGCCTACCCCGACGACTACGACGGCATCCTCGCGGACGCGCCCGCCATCAACTGGGACGAGTACGAGGTCGCCACGTTGTGGCCGCAGGTCGTCCTGAACAACGAGAAGACCTATCCCACCGACTGCGAGCTGGACGCGTTCACGGACGCCGCGATCAAGGCCTGCGACAAGCTCGACGGGGTGCGGGACGGCCTGGTCAACGACGCGTCCCGCTGCGACTACGACCCGCGCCGGCTGATCGGCACCAAGGTCGTCTGCGACGGCAAGGAGCTGACCATCACCGCGGCCGACGCGACCGTGGTCCGCAAGATCTGGGACGGCCCCCGCACCACCTCGGGCCAGAAGCTGTGGACCGGCGTCCCCGTCGGCGCCGACCTGAAGGGCCTGGCCCACTCCGGGTCCACCGAGCCCGGCGGCCCCGTCGTCGGACAGCCCTTCCCCGTCCCCGCCCTGTGGGCCCAGCTCTTCTTGAAGAAGGACCCGTCCTTCGACCTGACGAAGATCACCTACAGCGACTTCAGCCGGCTCTTCCGGCAGTCCCAGGCCGAGTACGACAAGGTCATCGGCACCGACGACCCGGACCTCTCGGACTTCCGCCGCTCCGGCGGCAAGCTCATCACCTGGCAGGGCGACACCGACGAGTACATCCCCGCGCAGGGCACCGTCCGCTACCACCAGCAGGTCGAGCGTGAACTGGGCGGCGCCCAGCGCGTCGACGACTTCTACCGGGTCTTCCTCGCCCCCAACACCAGCCACTGCGGCCTCAACGGGCAGGACGGCTCGACCGACGGCCTCGCCGCGCTGACGAAGTGGGTCGAGCACGGCAAGGCGCCCGCCACCCTGCCGGCGACGCTCGTCGACGCGAGCGGTGAGCAGGTCGAGCACGACCTGTGCGCCTACCCCGCGGTCTCCCGCTACCAGGGCCACGGCGACCCGTCCCACGCGTCCAGCTTCCGCTGCGTCGCCCCCGCCCGGCACTGACCCGCGACGCCCTCCTGACCTGAGAAAGGCCGAACCGACATGAGCACCCAGACGGCGACCGCGACCACCCGGTCAGTGTCCGCGACCACCCAGGCGGCCACGGCCGGACGTTCCTCCCTGCTGAAGCTGTACCTCGGCCGCGGCGTCCTCGCCGTGGTGTGGGCCCTGGTCTTCGCCGGAGCCCATGAGGACGTCGACGCGGTGGCCATCACGCTGCTGGTGGTCTACCCGCTGATCGACGCGGTCTGTTCACTCATCGACCTCCGCGCCACGCCCGGGGGAGCGGAGCGCCGGGTCACCGCGTTCAACGGGGTGCTCAGCGCAATGGCGGCCGTGGCGATCGGCGTCGCGGGCGCCGGCGGCGAGGGACCGGTGCTCCATGTCTTCGGCGCCTGGGCCGTCCTGTCGGGTCTCGCGCAGGTGGCCGTCGGCGCCCGGCGCCGCGGCCCCGAGTTCGGCAAGCAGTGGCCGACCCTCCTGTCGGGCGGACTCTCCTTCCTCGTCGGCATCGCGTACAACATCCAGGCCGCGGGCGAGAACCCCTCGCTCGACGTGCTGTCGGTGTACGCCACCGGCGGCGGGGTGTGGTTCGTCCTCCAGGCGCTGCTCCTGGCCTGGAGGTCCCGTCGACTGCGCACCCGCACCGCCTGACGGCCCAGCCCTCCGTCCCGGTCCGTCGTCCGGACCCGCTTCGGCCCGCGCCTCGCAGAAGGCGCGGGCCGTAGCCCCCTCCGCCTCCGCGCACGGGCACGCCCACGGACCGGCCACCGCGGGTGCCGGGTCCACGGCAAAAGGCTTGCGACAAGGCAATAACCGTCTTGACTGGTTATTAAGCGATGTGACATTCTCAAGTCACCGCTCAGAACAGTTACTTCGAACGAGGGACAACCATGGCAGTCATCCGTTTCCAGCTCGTCTCCCGGCTCGCCCCCAAGGACGTGCTGGGGGTGCTCACCGACTTCGGCCCGGGCCGTGCGCGGTCCTGGCCCAGCATCGACGCCGAGCACTTCGAGGTCCACGACCTCGGGGACACCTGGGCCGAGGTCACCGAAGGCACCGCCGCGGCCTGGGAGCGGGCGCGCTACGCGTGGGAGCCGGCCGGCGACACGGTCACCGTCACCACGCTGGACTCCAAGCTCTTCGGGGCCGGCGGCGGCTGGGTCTTCACGATGTCTCCCGAGGGCGAGGGCACCCGGGTCGACGTCCAGCTGACGCGGCAGCCGGCCACGCTCAAGGGCAAGATGCTCGCCTCCCTGCTCCCGCTGGTGGCCCCCGGCTCCCTGCGCAAGTCGTTCGCGGGGCCCCTGCAGGCCAAGTGAGCGCACCCGCCCGGCCGTTCCCGCCCGCCAGGGGCGATCGAGCGCCGGTGTAGTTGCCTCAGGCAATGTCCATTGTGTGCCGCTGTCCCCGCCCCAGGAACGTGAGGACCTCCACCCATGACCACCACCCCCAGCGCAGGTGTGCGCACGCACACCGGGCCCGGAGCAGGGGCCGCGCCACCGATGACGCACGCGCAGATCATGCGCGCCCTGTCGGGGCTGCTGCTCGGCCTGTTCTGCGCGATCCTCTCCTCGACCGTCGTCACCAACGCCCTGCCGCGCATCATCGGCGACCTCGGCGGCGGCCAGTCCGCCTACACCTGGGTCGTCACCGCCTCCCTGCTGGCGGTGACCGCCTCGACGCCCCTGTGGGGCAAGCTCGCCGACCAGTTCAGCAAGAAGATCCTCGTCCAGTCCTCACTGGTCGTCTACGTCATCGGCTCCCTGCTCGCCGGTCTCGCGCAGAACCCGGCCACGCTGATCGGCGCCCGCGTCGTCCAGGGCCTGGGCGGCGGCGGCCTGTCCGCGCTCGCACAGGTCGTGCTGGCGGCGATGATCTCCCCGCGCGAGCGCGGCCGTTACTCCGGCTACCTGGGCGCCACCTTCGCCGTCGCCACCGTCGGCGGCCCGCTGCTCGGCGGTGTCATCACCGACACCTCCTGGCTCGGCTGGCGCTGGTGCCTGTTCGTCGGCATCCCCTTCGCGCTGGTCGCGCTGGTCGTGCTCCAGCGCACGCTGAACCTGCCGGTCCTCCGACGCCAGGTCACGGTCGACTGGACCGGCGCCTTCTTCGTCACCGCCGCCGTCTGCACCCTGCTGGTCTGGGTCACCTTCGCCGACGACAAGTACGCGTGGCTGTCCTGGCAGACGTACGCCCTGGTCGGCGCGGCGCTCATACTGACGCTGATCTTCCTGTTCGTCGAGGCGAGGGCCGCCGAACCGGTCATCCCGCTGCGGCTGTTCCGCAACCCGACCATCGCCCTCGCCTCCGCCGCCTCCCTCTTCGTCGGCATCGCGCTGTTCGCGGGCACCGTCTTCTTCAGCCAGTACTTCCAACTGGCCCGCGGGGAGTCCCCGACGATGTCGGGCATCATGACGATCCCGTTCATCGCGGGCCTGTTCGTCTCCTCCACCGTCTCCGGCCGGATCATCACCCGTACCGGCAGGTGGAAGGGGTGGCTCCTCGCGGGCGGCGCCCTGCTGACCGCCGGCCTCGCCCTCCTCGGCACGCTCCGCCACGACACGCCGTACCTGTACACGGCGGTCTGCATGGCCCTGATGGGCCTCGGCGTCGGCATGACCCTGCAGAACCTCGTGCTGTGCACGCAGAACCAGGTCTCCCCGGCCGACCTCGGCGCCGCGTCCTCCACCGTCACCTTCTTCCGCTCCCTCGGCGGCGCGGTCGGCGTCTCGGTGCTCGGCTCGGTCCTCACCACCCGGATCGGCCACTACGCCCGCGAGACCCTGCCCCTGCTCGCCCCCCAGGACCGGGCGGCGGCCGCGCAGGCCTCCGGCGGCGGCCGGCTGCCCGACCTCGCCCTGCTGCCCGCCCCCGTACGCACCTGGCTGGAGGGCGCCTACGGCCACGGCATCGGCGACGTCTTCATGTACGTCGCGCCGATCGCCCTGCTCGCCTTCCTCATCACCCTGTTCATCAAGGAAGTAGCGCTGCGCGCCTCCAGCGGCCTGGCGCAGGCCGCGAACGAGGCCAGCGCCACCGACGCGCCCTGAGGGCCGCTCATCGCGCGGCGGGGACGGCAGCGAACCGCCGCACACCATCTGCGGCTGCCCCTACATCGGAAAACATCGGAATCGGAGACGACCATGGCACGCAAGAACCACGGCACCCGCAGGCGCTGGACCCTGTGGGGCGACGACACCTCGGCCGAGGCGCTCGACCAGGACCACCGCGCCGACCGCGGCAGGTCCGCCGACCAGGAAGCGCACGCGGAGGCCGTACGGGCGCGGCTGTACGCGACCAGCGCCTACCTCACCGCCGCGACCTGACCGGCGTACGCGGCGCCGGACGGCCCGCACGCGCCGGTGCCCGCACGCGTCATTTCTGGACTTGCTGGTCCAAAAAATGCGGCCTACGTTCCTGTGCACAGCGCGATGCCGAGTCGCGGGTGTGAGTGGACAGAGAGAGGTGTGACCCATGCGTGCTGTGGTGCTGAACGAGGTGGGCGGTCCCGAGGTGCTCCGGCTCCAGGAGCGGCCCGACCCCGAGCCGGGCCCGGGTGACCTGGTCGTCGACATCGAGTTCGCCGGCGTGAACTTCATGGACACCGGCACCCGCGCCGGGTTCTCGCTCCCCGGCGAACTCCCCCTGGTGCCGGGCGTCGAGGGCGCCGGCCGGGTCGCCGCGACCGGCGCGGGCGTCGACGGCTTCGCGATCGGCGACCGGGTGGCCTGGGTCCACCAGTACGGCAGCTATGCCGAGAAGATCGCCGTCCCCGCCGACCGGGTCGTGCCCGTACCGGACGACATCCCCAGCGACATCGCCGCCGCGACGATGATGCAGGGCATCACCGCCCACCACTTCGTCACCGAGTCGGCGCCACTCGCGAAGGGCGAGACCGCGCTCGTGCACGCCGCCGCCGGCGGGGTCGGCCGCATGCTCACCCAGCTCCTCACCCTGCGCGGAGCGCGGGTGATCGGCCTGGTGTCCCGCGAGGAGAAGGCCGCGGCCGCCGAGGAGGCGGGCGCGGCGCAGGTCCTCGTCTCCCGGGACGGCGACTTCGTCGACCGGGTCAGGGAACTGACCGGCGGCGAGGGGGTGCACGCGGTCTTCGACGGCGGCGGTGCGAGCACGTTCTGGCCCTCCACCGAGGTGCTGCGGCGCTCCGGGACGCTGGTCTACTTCGGCCCGCTGATCGGCGACATCCCCACCGTGCGGCTGTTCGAGCTGCCGAAGAGCATCAAGGTCACCTACGCGGTCTTCGCCGACCACATCCACAGCCGGGAGCTGCTGCTCCAGCACGCCGGGGACCTGTTCGACACGATCCGCTCGGGCGGCCTGCGCGTCGACATCACCGGACGCTACCCGCTGGGCGAGGCCGCGCGGGCCCACACGGACATCGAATCCCGGCGCACCTCGGGCAAGTTGCTGCTCGACCCGGGCCGCTGAGCACCCGCGGCGCGGCACCGGCTCACAGGCCGCGCCAGATGTTGTCGAAGGCGGCGTTCTCGATCGAGCGCCGCTGGCGGACCGCCTCCAGCTCCATCACCGCGTCCCCCACGGCGGCCAGCACCGCGGTCACGTCGTCGGAGAGACCGGCCCCCGGCCCCGCCGCCGCGTCACCGGCCGCCCCTGACGGGCCGTCGGCCTCCTGGGAGGTTTCCCACACGGGCTGCGGGACGGCCTCGTCCGCGCCGTCCCGCAGCCCGACCGCGGCGGCGAGCGCGGTGAGCACGGGCTCGCCCGCTCCCCGGCGGGCCCCGGCCTCGCGGGCCGTGGGCGAGTCCAGGACGACCGTCCGCGCGGCCCGCCCCAGGATCCGGGAGCCGCGGGTGTGGCTGACGAGCCCGGCCCGCTGCAACTCGTCGGTGTAGGCCGCGGACAGCTCGCGCCCCCGGCGCCACAGCCACTCCTCGACCGGTTCGTACGGGGCCTGCCGCACGAGGGCGGCCGCCGCCTCGTCCAGCAGCCGGTCACCGGTCGCCGGACCGGCGCCGGGGACCAGCTGGTCCCCGTCCAGACGCAGGACGCGCGCCTCGACGAGGTCGAGCACCTCGGCCCCGGCGAGCGCGAGCGACAGATCGCCCTGGCCCACCTCGCGGTCCGACGCCGACAGGACGATGATCGCCAGATCGCGCGCGGTGTGCATACATGTCTCCGTGTCCGTCGCCGGTGATCCGTCCAGGGTGCCACGCCCGCCAGGACGCCCGCGGGCCCCCGGCGCCACTGCTCCGGCCCCGCCGGTCCGCCTCACTGCCCGGGCGGCCGCCCGGCGCCGGGGGACCGCCCGCGCAGCCGGGTGTTGAGCCGGGCCGCCTGACGGGTGAGGTGGTCGCGTTCGGCGAGGTCGGGCGCGCGCCGGGCCGCGTCGGCGTACAGCCGCGCCGCCGTCACCAGGTCGCCGTCGCGTTCGTGGAGGTAGGCGGCGACCGCGGTGTGGCGGGGGAGCGCGGAGTCCAGCGCGGCGAGCGCCGCCAGACCGGCCCGCGCCCCGTCGGCCTCCCCGACGGCGACCGCCCGGTTGAGCCGGACGACCGGGCTGTCGGTCAGCCGCGCGAGTTCGTCGTACCACTCCACGATCTGCACCCAGTCGGTCTCGGCCGCCGTGGGCGCGTCGGCGTGCAGCGCCGCGACGGCGGCCTGCGCCTGGAACTCGCCGAGCCGGTCACGGGCGAGAGCCGCCTGGAGGATCCGCACGCCCTCGGCGATCGCCCGGGTGTCCCACCGGCCGCGGTCCTGCTCGGCCAGCGGGACGAGGCTGCCGTCCGGCGCGGTCCGCGCGGCCCGCCGGGCGTGGTGGAGCAGCATCAGGGCGAGCAGCCCGGACACCTCGGGGTGGTCGATGGCGGCGGCGAGCTGCCGGGTGAGCCGGATCGCCTCGGTGGCCAGGTCCACGTCGCCGGAGTAGCCCTCGTTGAAGACCAGGTAGAGGACGCGCAGCACGGTGGCGACATCGCCCACCTGGTCGAACCGTACGCCCGAGACCGTGCGCTTGGCCCGGCTGATGCGCTGCGCCATGGTCGCCTCGGGGACCAGGTAGGCGCGGGCGATCTGGCGCGTGGTCAGCCCGCCGACGGCGCGCAGGGTCAGCGCGACGGCGGACGAGGGCGTCAGGGACGGGTGCGCGCACAGGAAGTAGAGCTGGAGGGTGTCGTCCCGCGCACGGGCCGGGCCGGGCGGCGGCTCCTCCTCCACGAGGTCCTCGCGCCGGCGGCGGGCGGCGTCCGCGCGGGTCGCGTCGAGGAACCGGCGCCACGCCACGGTGATCAGCCAGCCCTTGGCGTCCCGCGGCGGATCGGCCGGCCAGACGCGCACCGCCTCGGTCAGCGCGTCCTGGACGGCGTCCTCGGCCGCCGCGAAGTCGGCTCCGCGGCGGACGAGGACGGCGAGCACACCCGGGGTGAGGCCGCGCAGCAGGGCCTCGTCCATCGGGGCGCTCACTCCGTGACGGTGCCGTGCGCGCTCAGGAACGGGCGCAGTTCGAGCCACTCGTGGATCGGCTTGCCGCCCGCGCCGGGGGCGGCCGACAGCTCCCCGGCGAGCTCGACGGCCCGCTCGTAGCTGTCGACGTCGATGATCATCCAGCCGGCGATGAGGTCCTTGGTCTCGGCGAACGGGCCGTCGGTGACCGGCGGGCGCCCCTCGCCGTCGAACCGCACGAACGTCCCTTCCGGGGCGAGCGCCTGGCCGTCGACGAACTCGCCGGTCTTCTCCAGCCGGGCCGCGAAGTCGTTCATGTACTGGATGTGCGCCGAGATCTCCTCCGGCGTCCACTGGTCCATGGGCACGTCGTTCACCGGGGTGGGGGCGCCGCGGTAGTGCTTCAGCAGCAGGTACTTGGCCATGGTGGGCTCCTCGGTACGGGTGCGGCCCATTGTGGCCGCGTTCGCACCGGGGACGGAGCGCGCCGCGGGTTCTCGACATCGGCGGCCAAAATTTCCCGGAATTTTTTTTGCGGCCGGACCGGGCGGGTGCGCGGGGACGTCCGGCAGGGGACCGCGGCGCGGGGTGCCAAGGGCGCCCCGGGGAGAGGTGACATGGCGGAGGGCGGGCCCGGCCGGTGTGGTCGGGCCCGCCCTCGTCGGGCCTGGCGTGCCGGGGGGTGGTTCAGCCCCGGACGATGTTCTCGGCCTGGGGGCCCTTCTGGCCCTGGGTGATGTCGAAGGTGACCGTCTCACCCTCGACGAGCTCG
>NZ_JBITLI010000011.1:254627-301678 GCF_044465085.1 Streptomyces sp. NPDC049813
GAACACGTCGGGTCCGCCGCCGCTCTGCTCGATGAAGCCGAAGCCCTTTTCGGAGTTGAACCACTTCACGGTACCGCTGGCCATACTGCTGTCCTTTAACTCTCGCCCGACAGGGTGCCGGGCTGGGATGTCGAGAGCGCTGTCCGATGATCACGGGCAGGCCTTGCACCGTTCTACCCCGCGCACGTGTGCACACACCAGCCCTGCCCCGGCCACTGTGCTCCGTTCTGCTGAGGGCCCGGCGATGACCCGCAGTGAGGGCCGCGCGGGGCGACGGCCGCGACGGTCGCGGGTCGCTCCCGGGCGGCGCGGCCCGGCGTCGGCGCCCCGGGCCGCGGCCCGCCTCCGGCAGCCGGTCCGAACTCGCCGTCGGCGACGGCGAGTTCGGACCGGTCTTCGGCGCGGCCCGCACCACGCGCCCGCCGGCGCGCGTCCCGCGCGGCGACGGGGGCGTCCAGCACCGCGCCGGACTCGCCGCCGAAGGGATGACGGTCGGCGACCGGGCGCGGGAGGCCGGATATCAATGGAGATCCCGAACAAGGAGGATTTCCCATGTCACCTCGGCTTCGCCCCACCCTGGGCGCGGTGGTCGGCGCCTCGCTGCTGCTCGCCGCCCCGACCGCGGCCGCCGCCCCGGCCGCCGCTCCGACCGCGGTTCCGGCCGCCGCACCCACCGAAGCGAAGGAGTTCGTCACCGTCGACCCGGTCGGCAAGGTGGCCGCGGACGGCACCGTGACGCTGACCGGCACCTACCAGTGCTCGGACAGCACCGGCCTGCCCCTCGTCTCCTCCTCCGTCCGCAAGGGAGGCTCGCTCGCCCGGCAGGGCATCGGCGGCAGCACGGCCGTCTGCGACGGCGCCGAGCACCGCTGGGAGAACACCGGCAAGGCCTCCGGGGGCGGGGTCGAGGCTGGCGCCGTGGAGGTGGAGGCCACCGTGATGGAGTTGCGCCTCCAGCACGGCCTGCCGCTGCCGTACTTCCACGCGGTACGGCAGCAGGACGTGACCCTGAAGGGCTGAGCCGAGCGGGTACCCGCCCCGGCCCGTCCGGCCCCGCGCGCGTCGCATCACCTCGTCGTGCGGTGTCGCGCCCTTGTGTCCCCTTCAACCGTTCACCCGTTCGGCCTAACGGCGGAGCTTCGGGCCGGTGTCGGCGCACCCGGCCGCGCGCGTGTCAGGACGGGGCCGTGCGGGTCCGGCGGCGCCGGTGATCTCCGTCCGCTGCTCAGCGGCGGGTGGCATGTGTTGCTGTGCACCAATTTGTGGTGTTTGGGTGAGGTGTTGGGGCACTCCGGAAGTGCCGACCTCGATGCGGAGGAGCTAGCGATGCTCACCCTCCAGACCACGGGCCTCGTGCTCGACAAGGACGTCATCGACGTGTTGATGGCTCCGGCGGAAGCGCCAGTGAGTGACGCTCCGATCCCCTCGCTGGAAGACGCGGGCGGCGGCGCCGGAGCTCTGCTTCTCGGCCTGGGCCTGCTGCTCTCGCCGAAGGAGCCGAAGGAGCCGAAAGGCCGGTGATCGACGAATGCTCACGCACCGCCCACAACGGGTCGGCTGAGCGTCTGGCCGGCCGTGTGCTCGACGCCCTGCGGGGCGCCGGGCACACGGCCGTCACGGCGGCCCACCTGGCCGACGCGGCCGCGCTGCCGCCGCAGGAGCAGGTGGCCGCCCTCGGCGCGGTCCGTCTGCTCGGTGCGGACGTCCTCGCGCCCGCCGTCCTGACCGGCGCCGCCCCCTCCGCCGAGGAGACCGTCGCCATCGCCGCGACGCTCGACGCGCTGCCGCCGTCCCAGCCGCCGCCCGCCGCACCGCCCGAGGGCGCGGAAGCCCCCTGGGTACGGGCCTGGATCGACTGGTCCCTGGTCACCGTGCTGACCCGCGTCGACCCGGGAGCCGTCGCCCCCGCCGCGCCGGAACCCCCGCCCCCGCCGCGCTGCGAGGCACCGACGGCGCCCCGGCGCACCCCCGCCACGGTCCACGGCGACGGCACCCGCGAGGGGTGGGTGCCCTGGTCGGTACGGATGGGACAGCTCGCCCCGCTCGCCCTGCCCGGACTGGACGGGCCGGTGCACGCAGCCGCCCGCGCGGGCGCGACGGGCCTGGCCCGCGGCGCCACCCGCGCCGTCCTGCGCCGTGACTACCCCACCGCAGCCCGGATCACCCGCTGGCTTGCCTGGCTGCACACCGAAGGCGTCCCGCTCCCCCTGGACCCGGCACCCCTCACGGCCCACCTGGCCCTCGTCGCCGGCGGCACCCGGGTAACCCTGGACACCACCATCGCCGCCCACCTCCTCGGCCAGGAATCCCCGTGACCCCGACCGGCGAGAGCGCCACGCGCCGGGCCCCCGCACGAGCCCGGCCCGGGCCACCCCCGCCGACCCGCCACCGGGAGCCGGCGTGAGCCAGGCCGACGCGAGCCCCGTCGCCCCGAGCGCCCACCGCAGGGGCCGGCACGAGCCCGGCCCGGACGACGCACGCCGACCCGTCATCGGGGGCTGGCGTGCGCCAGGCCGACGCGAGCCCGGTCGCCCCGAGCGCCCACCGCAGGGGCCGGTACGAGCCCGGCCCGGGCCACCCCCGCCGACCCGCCACCGGGGGCCGGCGTGAGCCAGGACAACGCTAGCCCCGTCGCCCCGAGCGCCCGCCGCAGGGGCGGGTACGAGCCCGGCCCGGACGACGCACGCCGACCCGCCGCCGGGGGCCCGGGCGAGCCGGGCCCGGGCGAGCCGGGCCCGGGCGAGCCGGGCCCGGGCGAGCCGGGCCCTCGCGAGCCACGTCCGCCTGTCAGCCCACCCGTGGGAAACCCGCGTGAGCCCGGTTCAGACGCTGCCCGTCGACCCGGGTCCCCGTCACCGGGCGCCCGCATGAACCCGGGCCACGCGACGTCCGTCCGTCAGCACACGAGCCCGGACGCCCGGACGGCCCCGCGCCGCGAGCCACCAACCCGCCCGCACCCGCACCCGGCCCAAGCCCACGCACCCGCCCAGCCGCACCCGCACCCCCGCCCAAGCCCACGCACCCGCTCAACCCCACGCCCCCGCCGCCAGGAGCCCACATGAGTCACCCGCCCGCCGAACTCGCCCACGCGATCAGCTCCCGGGCCCTGGGCTGGCTGCACGCCAACCGTGAGCACGGCGCCCTCTCCGACCTGCCCGACGCCGACCTCAGCGCGGACCGGGGCGCGTACAAGGCGCTGGGCGAGACCGCTCTCGCCGCCTCCCTGGTCCTGCGCAGCGGCGCTGCCGGCACCACCGACCTCGCCCTCGCCGGCGAACTGCTCGCCTACTGCTGGCAGCAGGCCGGCGAGGGCTCCCTGCTCTACGAGCGGCTGCTGCGCCACCCGTTGAAGACCGACCCCCTGGAGACGTACGCCCACTTCGTCCGCGGCGGCCACCACCACCGCGAACTGGACGAACTCCTCGCCCACACGGTCACCCTGCGGTCCACCCACGCCTCGGAACACGTGCCCAACCGCCGGCTCGCCGTCGCCAACGCCGTGCGGGTGACCGGCCTCGACCACGGCGCGGGCACACCCCGGTGGGAGGCGCTCACCCGAGCCACGTGGCTCGGAGCCACACCCGACCCCTGGCACATCGACTGGCTGACCGCGTACGCCGTCACCCACACCGTCTACCACCTCACCGACTGGGGACGGCTGCCCACGGGCCTGCCCACGGAGCTCGCCGCCTACCTCCGGTGCTGGCTGCCGGTGTGGACCGACATCTGGGCGGAGGCGGCCCACTGGGACCTGATGGCCGAGCTGATGATCGTCGAGATGTGCCTGCCCGAGGCGCACGTCGACCCCGAGGACTGGCGACGGCTGGCCGGGGTCCAGCACGAGGACGGCATGGTGCCCCGCGACGACCAGCCCGTCACCGACGACCCCGCCCAGCGCTTCGAGGACCACCAGCACCCCACCATCGTCGCCGTCATCGCCGGCAACCTCGCGCTCACCCGCGCCCTGGAAACCCCGCAGCCGCACTGATGCCGCCCGCCCGCCCCGCGTACGACCCGCTGTGGCCCGCCGCGACACCGCACCTCACGGCGCTGCTCGCCGCGGTGCCCGCGGACGCCGCGGTCGCCGTCGGCGTGCACCGCCGCGGCCGGCGCGCCCTCCTCGTCCACGGCACCACCGCCCACCACGGCGGCGCCCCCGCCGACGAGCGGACCCGCTTCGAGATCGGTTCGCTCACCAAGACGTTCACCGCGCTGCTCCTCGCCGAACAGGCCGCCCGCGGCGAACTGCGCCCGCACGACCCGCTCGCCCGCCACCTGCCGCCCGGCACCCGCCTGCCGCGCGGTGGCGCCGCCATCACCCTGACCCACCTGGCCACGCACACCTCCGGCCTGCCCCGGCTGCCCCCCGGCCTGCTGCGCACCGCGCTGCCCCACCTGTTCACGAGCCCGTACGCCGCCTTCACCGCCGCCGACACCCTCGACGCCCTGGCCCGCACCCGGCTGCGCGCGCGGCCCGGCAGCCGCGTCCACTACTCGAACTTCGGCGTCGGCCTCCTCGGCCACGCCCTGTGTGCCGCCGCGGACCCCCCGGAGCCCTCCCCGGGGCCACCGGAGTACGCCCGCCTCCTGCGGGAGCGCGTCCTGCGCCCGCTCGGCCTCACCGACACGGACGCCGGCACCCCGCCCGCGGACGCGCGCACGGCCGACGTCACCGGCTACTGGCACCACCGCCCCCGGCCGCCGTTCCGCATCCCCGGCATGCCCGCGGCCGGCGCCGTCCGCTCCAGCGCCCGCGACCTGCTCGCCCTCACCGAGGCACTGCTCGCCCCCGACGACGCCGGACCGGTCCCCGGCCCGCTGAGCGCCGCACTCACCGACACCCTCCGCCCCCGGCTCGCGCTGCGGCACGGCACCCGGCAGACCGCCCTGATCTGGAACGTCCGCCCGCTGCCCGACGGCTCACGCGTCTACCACCACTCCGGCGGCACGCGCGGCTGCACCGCCTTCGCCGGGTTCGACCCCGGGCGCCGCGTCGCCGTCGTCGCCCTCGCCAACTGCGCGCCCGGGCACGGCAACCGGCTCATCCAGCAGGCCTACGCCACCCTGCGCGCGCTCGGTGCCTGACCCGAACAGGGGCACCGCCGAAGGCAGGAGGGCGATGTGCATCCGCGGCGGCGTATGTGCGAGGGTGCTGCCCATGACGTCCGGCGGCGGAAAGATAAGTGTTGACCAGCAGGAACGGGTGGCGGTGGTCGCCCCGCGCGGTGAGCTGGACCTGCACGACCTCACCGAGGTCGTCGACACGCTGACGCGCGTGCTCACCGACACGTCGACCGACGCGACCCTGATCGACCTGTCGCAACTGACCTTCGCCGACAGCGCTTTCCTCAATCAGCTGCTGGTGACGTTCTCCGGGCACACCGTGAAGCGGCGCCCGCTCGTCCTGTGCGGGCCGCTGCAGGAGAGCGTGGAGCGGCTGCTCCGGGTCACCGGCACGGACACCATCCTGCCGCTGGTCCCCGGCCGACAGGACGCCCTCGCCCGGCTACGCGCCTCCGAGACGCCCTGAGGTCCTGTCTTCGCACAGGACCGCGTACGCCCGTCAGCGCCTCAGGCGCGCGGCGCCGGCGCCAGCACGGCCGTGATCGTCTTACCGCCGGCGTGCCGCTCGACCGTCACCGAGCGGGCCAGGTTCCGCACCATGAGCCAGCCGAAACCGCCGGGCATGGCCGGGTCGTGCGGGAGCAGCAGCGGCTCCTTGTCGCTGCGGTCGCTGACCTGCACCACCAGCGCGTGCTCGCGGACACAGGCACTGAAGCGGGTGATGCCCCCGCCGTGGCGCAGCGCGTTCGCCGCGAGTTCGCTCGCGATCAGCAGCGCGTCCTCGCGCAGCCGGCGCGCCTGATGGTGGGCGAGTCCCGCGCAGAGCGGGAGGACGGCCGTACTGGTCTCGGCGCGCGCCTGTGAGCAGGTCATGCGCTCCGTGAAGGGCATGGCGGGAGCGCTCATGGGGGAAGCCTCCTTGGTGCGTGTGCGTTCTTTCCTACGCACCCCGCGTGCCCGTCGGCGCCGGGCGCACACCTGGGGGCGGCCGCCGCCGGTTACCGTACGCGCATGCTGCACCTGCGCCTGATCACCCCAGCCGACACGACGGACGCCGTGGTGCGCCTGATCGAGAACACCGTCGGCACCACCCACCTGACGGTGCTGCCGGGCGCCGCCCGCGATCCGGCCGGCGACGTCGTGACGTGCGACGCCGCCCGGGAGGCGGGCGACGGACTGATCGAGGGGCTGCGCGCGCTCGGCATCGACGAGGTGGGCTCGATCGCCGTCGGCTCCATCGACCTGTCGCTGTCGCGCCGCGCCGACCGCGCGGAGGACGAGGCGCCGGGCGAGGGCGCCGACGCCGTCCTGTGGGAGCACCTGAGCGAGACCACGCACGAGGAGTCGACGCTCACCGTCACCTACGTGGCGTTCCTCGTCCTCGCCACGATGATCGCGGCCTGTGGCGTCGTGCTCGACAACGCGATCCTGATCGTGGGCGCCATGGCGGTCGGCCCGGAGTTCGGCCCGCTCGCCGGCGTCTGCACGGCCCTGGTCCAGCGCGCCCCGCGGCTCGCCCTGCGCTCGCTGATCGCGCTGCTCGTCGGCTTCGCGGCGGCGATGGTGGTGACGGTGGGCTTCAGCTGGTTCATGGACGCGGTGGGCCTGTTCAGCGAAGGCAGCCTGGAGGGCGAGCGCCCCAACACCGGCTTCGTCTACGCGCCGGACTGGTTCTCCTTCGTGGTGGCCGTGCTCGCGGGCGCCGCCGGCATGCTCTCCCTCACCTCGGCGAAGTCGGGCGCCCTGGTGGGGGTCGCCATCTCGGTGACCACGGTGCCCGCGGCGGCGAACGCCGCGATCGCCCTCGCCTACCGCGACACCGGCCAGACCTGGGGCTCCACCAAGCAACTCCTGCTGAACCTCCTGGGCATCACCCTGGCCGGCACCCTCACCCTCCTGCTCCAGAAGTACCTGTGGGCCCGCGAGCGCGCCCGCACCGCTGCCACCCCGCCGGCCTGAGGAGCCGCCCCCGGCACGGGGAGCCACCTGCGGAGGAAACCGCGCCGAGTGATAGGTATGAAAGGCCGGGCCCGGGGTAAGCGGGCCCGACGCACAGCTTCCGTACGAGCAGCACGAGCAGAGGGCGAAGGGGCAGAGCATGACCACCGTGGCTACGCAGCAGCAGGCTCAGGACCTCACCGCGCAGAGGGCGCAGGGGTTGATCGAGCGCGCGTACGCGGACCCTGCGTCGATCGCGCCCAAGGACGCCAGGGAGGTCGGCCGCCACTTCTTCGACCGGCTGGCCGAACTGGAAGAGGGCACGCACGAATACAGCTACGTGCGCAACGTGCTGATCGAGATGAACCTCTCCCTGGTGCAGTACGCGGCGTCGCGGTTCAAGCACCGCGGCCCGCAGGAGATGGAGGACATCGTCCAGGTCGGCACGATCGGCCTGATCAAGGCGATCGACCGGTTCGAGCTGACCCGTGAGGTCGAGTTCACCTCGTTCGCCGTCCCCTACATCACGGGCGAGATCAAGCGGTTCTTCCGTGACACCTCCTGGGCCGTGCACGTCCCGCGCCGCCTGCAGGAAGCCCGCATCGAACTGTCCAAGGCCACCGAGGAGCTGCGCACCCGCCTGGGCCGCACCCCGTCGACGGCGGAGCTCGCGGAGCTGATGCAGCTGGAGCCCGCCGAGGTCGCCGAGGCCCAGCGCGCCTCGAACGGCTACAACAGCATCTCGCTGGACGCGGCGGTCAACGGTCAGGACGACGAGTCCGACACCATGCTCGCCGACTTCATCGGCGTCGACGAGGAGCGCTTCGAGCTGGTGGAGAACTTCCACTCGCTGGCCCCGCTCGTCGCCGGCCTGGACGAGCGCGACCGGCACCTGCTCCACCTGCGCTTCGTCGAGGAGCGCACCCAGTCGGAGATCGGCGAGGAGCTGGGCTGCTCGCAGATGCACGTCTCCCGCCTGATCACCCGCGTCCTGAAGAAGCTGCGCGCGGGCCTGCTGACCGCCGAGTAGGACGCGCCGCCCCCCGCCGAGCGGGATCCGGGGCCGCCGCCGCGATCGTCGTGGCGACGGCCCCTACCTGTGCGCCCGCGGCCCCGGCGCGGAGCAGGACCGCTCCGTCCGAGCGGCAACGGGGGCGGCTGCGCCGGCCTCGTCCTCCATCAGGAACGACGCGACGAGGGACCGGATCGCCTCGGGGCGCTGCGCGGGCAGCGCATGGTCGCAGTCCGGGAACGTCACGAACCGGCTGCCGTCGATCGTCGCGGCGAACTCCCGCTGCCGGTCGACCGTGTGCAAGTGGTCGTGCTCGCCGGTGAAGACCGTGGTGGGCACCCCGCTCAGCCCCCCGGTCAGCCGGTGATGACTGGTCAGGCCCGCCTCCAGCCGGTCGATGTTGCCCGGGGTGCGCACCGCGTTGCGCAAGAAGCGCAGCATGAACTCGTGGGACAGGTCCCGGCGGTGCACGTGATGGCTCTCGTCCAGGCAGAGCAGGGCGGCGGAGAGCAGCCCGGCGAAACCGTCCGCGTCCCCGGCCCGCGCCCGCTCGACGGAGAGCCGCAGCTGTTCCAGGGCGTCCCGCGGCATCTGCTCGGGCACACCGCCGATCAGCAGCCGGGCCACCTTGCCGGGGTGGCGCTGCGCGTACTGGAAGGTGACGGCGGCGCCCAGGCTGTAGCCGTAGAGGTTGACGCGCTCGGCACCCAGGTCGTCGATGACGCCTTCGAGGCCGTCGCAGAGAATGCCGACGCTGTTGCTCTCCCCCCGGAACGAGGACGGGTCCAGGGTGGGCATGTCGATCGTGACCAGGCTCGCCTTCGGCAGGACGGTGCTTTCCAGGTACGTCCAGTTGTGCATGCCCTCCAGCACCCCGCCCATCGCGACGACCGGTTCGGTGCGGGGCTCGGGCTGGCGCAGCACCCGGTAGGTGTACGGCACCCCGCCCACGGTCAGGCTGCGGATCTGCTCGGCGTAGGCGTCGGACATGCTGCTCCTCGATTTCAGGCGCGGGTGAGGACGAGTACGGCGTTGTGGCCGCCGAAGCCGAGCGAGGTGCTCGCCGCGGCGTCCAGCCGGGCCGGGCGCGCGGCCCCGGCCACCACCTGCACGGGCACCCGCGGGTCCGGCCGGCGCAGATTGACCGTCGGCGGGACCAGCCGGCTCTCCAGGGCCAGCGCGGTCAGGGCGGCCTCGATCCCGCCGGCCGCCCCCAGCGCGTGCCCCGTCATCGCCTTGGTCGAGGTGACCAGCGGGCCGTCGCCGAGGACCCGGTGCAGGGCGGCGCTCTCGACCAGGTCGTTCAGGACGGTCGAGGTGCCGTGCGCGTTGACGTGGCCGATGTCGGCCGGGGCCACACCGGCGTCGGCGAGCGCGGACCGCAGCGCCAGCTCGATGCCCGCCCCGGACTCGTCCGGCGCGACGGGGGAGAAGGCGTCGTTGGACGAGCCGTACCCGGCCAGCCGGGCCCGCACGGTGGCGCCCCGGGCGCGGGCGTGCTCCGCTCGCTCCAGGACGAGGAGCCCCGCGCCCTCGCCCACGACGAAACCGTCCCGGTCGGCGTCGAAGGGCCGGCAGGCGCCCGCCGGGTCGTCCACCCGGGTGGACAGCGCCCGCATCTGGCTCGTACTGGCGAAGACCAGCCGCGACACCAGCGACTCCGCGCCGCCTGCCACCGCGATGTCGCAGCGCCCGGCGCGCAGCATCCCCAGCGCGGTGCCGATCGCGTCCGTGCCCGAGGCGCACGCGGTGCTGACCGCCAGGCTCGGCCCGCGGGCACCCAGGTCCCGGCAGACACCGCTCGCGGCGTTGTTGTTCACGCTCAGCGGGGCGACCTTCGGCGCGACCCGGCGGGCGCCGCGCCCGGAGAGCACCGCCTGCTGCTCGTCGTAGTAGCGCAGGCCGCCGTGGGCCGTGCCCACCACGACGGCGACGCGCGTGGCGTCCCAACTCCCCGGATCGAGCCGCGCGTCGGCCACGGCCTCGCGGGCGGCCACCACGGCCAGCTGCGCGAAGCGGTCAAGGAGCAGGGTGGAGCGGCCGAGCGCGGCCTCCATGTCGAGCCCGTCGACGGTGTACATGAAGTCGCACGGCAGGTCCCGCAGCTCCTCGGGCCGGCCCACACCCCGCGGCGCCCGGGCCGAAGTGACCTCGTCCCAGGTCTCCTTGGCGCTGTGGCCCGCGGCGGTGACCAGGCCGATCCCGGTCACCGCGACCGGCTCGGCCGCCGTGCCCGCGGCCCTCACGCGAGCGCCGATTTCTCGTGGACCAGGGCCTGCAACTCGCCCACCGTGCTGCGGGACGTCAAATTCGCGTCCTGGAGGTCGACGCGCAGCTCGTCCTCCAGGATCAGCCGCAGCTCCTCCAGGGCGAGGGAGTCGATGTCGAGCTGGTGCAGCGGCACTTCGGGACGGACGGAGCCCGGCGCGAGTCTGTACATCCGCGTGATCAAGGTCGTCACATGTTCCGCACTGTTCATGCCGCCCGCTCCTCGCTCACGCCTGTCGAACACTGTCCAACGGCCGCCCGCGCACGGAGGTGGCGCGGCCCGCGGGGTGTTCATCCGATCGAGGGGTGCCGGTCCGGCACTTTCAGTCATTCGACTGTCGTCCGCGGCCCGCGCCCTGGCCGATCCTGGGGCAGTCGCCCGCCTGCCGGTGCCGGGCGGTCGTCCCGCTCGCAGGAACCAGCCGTGACCGGAGGAACCAGCCGTGAACCGTACTCCCGTCGTCTTCGTCCATGGCGCGTGGCTGCACGCGCTCTCGTGGGAGGCATGGGTGGAACGCTTCACCAGCCGGGGGTTCCGCGCCCTCGCGCCCGGCTGGCCCGGGGAGGCGGCCACCGCCCGGGAGACGCGCCGCTCCCCGGGCCCCCTGGCCGGCCTCGACCTGGACGGGCTGGCCGAGCACTACGCGGGCATCGTGCGCTCCCTCGACGCACCGCCCGTGATCATCGGGCACTCCGTCGGCGGGCTCATCGCGCAGCGGCTCGTCGCCGCCGACGTCGGCCGGGCGGCGGTGGCCATCGCACCGGCCCCGATCAACCAGGTGCCGTTGCCCGGGGCGCCCGTCCTCCTGCGGCCGTCCGCAGGCGGCGCGGGCGGCGACCGGCTGGTGACGCTGTCACCGGCCCAGTTCCACCAGGTGCTTGCCAACACCGCGACCGCGGGGGAGTCCGGCCGGCTCTTCGAGCGCTACGCCGTGCCCGCGCCCCGGAGCCTGCTCACCGACCTCGGCTGCGGCGGCGCCGCGCGCAGCCCGCTCGCCGGGGTGGACACCGCCACCGCGCGCCGCGGACCGCTCCTGCTGATCTCGGGGCAGGAGGACCGGCTGGTCCCCGACGCCGTCACCCGCGCCGTGTACAAGCAGTACGGCGACTCCGTGGCCGTGACCGACCTCAAGCAGTTCGCGGACCGCGCCCACAGCCTGACGATCGACGGCGGCTGGCGCCTCGTCGCCGACCACGTGCTGGGCTGGCTGGAGGAGCGCGGCGTGCGCCCGCTCACCGTGCGCGGATGAACACCCGCGCGGACGTCAGGCGTTCTCGTCGCCGGGCAGCCTGCCCAGCGCGTCGCGCAGGGCGGCGCGGGAGGTGATGCCGAGTTTGGGGAAGACCCGGTACAGGTGCGAGCTGACCGTGCGCGGCGACAGGTGGGTCCGCTCGCCGATCTCCTTGTTGGTCAGCCCGCCCGCGGCCAGCTCCGCGATCCGGCGCTCCTGCCAGGTGAGCGCCGCCAGGTGCGCCGACGCGGGCAGCGACGACGCGCCGGTGGCCCGCAGTTCGGCGTGGGCGCGCCGGGCCCAGGGGGCGGCGCCGAGCCGGCCGAAGGCGTCGGCGGCGAGGGTCAGGGGGTGGCGTGCGGCCCTACGTCCCTGGGTGTGGCGCAGGTGGATGCCGTGGGCGAGGTGGACGCGGGCGAGTTCGAAGGGGAAGCGGGGAGCGCCGGGGTGGGACCCGGCCCGCTGGTAGAGGAGTTCGGCTTCGGCGGGGTCGGCGGTGGTCATGGCGAGGGCGCCGTACGTGGTGAGGGCGAGGCGCGGGGAGACGGCGGGGAGGTCGCCGTGGTGTGCGGCGAGGGCGTGGGCGCGGGCCTCCTGGGCGCGGCCGGTGTGCACGGCGGCCTCGACGAGGTCGAGGAGGGTGCGGCTGGCCTGGTGCGCGTACGGCTGGAAGGTGCCGGGGGGCGTGATGCCGATGGCGTGGAGGTAGGCGGCTTCGTAGTCGCCCTCCGCGAGGGCCGCGGTGGTGCCGATGGCGTCGGCGATCTGGGTGAGGAAGCCGATGCCGCGGGGGCGGGCCCAGGTGTCGACGGTGGCCTGGAGCTCCCGGGCGCGCTCGGCCTGGCCGCGCAGGGCGGCGAGCAGACCGAGGTAGGCCCGCGTGTGCTGGACGAAGAGGCCGTGCCGGTGCGCCGTCGTGAGCTCCAGGGAGCGCCGGCCGGTCCGCTCGGCCTCGTCCCACTCGCCGACCGCGATCTGGTCCAGCATGACCAGGTGCAGCATCGTCATGGCGTTGCCCAGGGCGCCCGTCTCCACCTCCCGGTCCACGCCGCGCTGGATGTGGGGCCGGTACTGGCTGAGGGTGTCCACGTGGTAGGCGGCGACCCCCAGCCGGCTGATGTCCCACGGTTCGAGCCGGTGGAGGCCGGCGAAGGCCCGCTCCACACGTGTGTGCACGCCCGGACCGCGCCGGACCACGTCGCCCCACGCGTCCTGGTAGATACGTGAGTACGGCGACACCAGGTCGCCCAGGGGAGCCAGCAGGTCATGGGTCCGCTCCCAGGCGGCCGCGTCACCCGCGTACTGGTTGATGGCCAGCAGCAGGTCGATCAGCCGGTTGAGGAGGGCGTTTGGCGCGCGTACCCCCTCGTCGCGCAGGGCCTCGATCGCCGCGAACACCTGGCGCTGCGAGGAGCGCACGTCACCGTCCTCGAAGAGCGCGACGTAGCCCGAGGCGATCACGGAGGCCGGCGACTCGTGGCCGCCCGGCCCGGGGTCCGAGTGGATCAGCTGCTGGGCCCGGCCGAGCAGGCCCGCGTGCCCGGCGATGTAGGCGGCGCTGCCCAGCCGCCGGGAGCGCTCCGCGTGGCTCTCGCTGAGTTCGGCCGCCCGGGTCAGCCAGGCCACCGCCGCCAGGGCGCCGCCCCGCCGGGTGGCGTGGTCGTGGTCCGCGGCCGCCTCCAGGACGGCCGCGGTCCCCTCGTCGGGGTCGACCGTCGAGGCGGCCAGATGCGTGGCCCGCCGCTCCAGGTCGTCCCGGTGCACCTGGGCGAGGACCGTGTGGGCCGCGCGCCGTTCGTTCGGCGTGGCCAGCTGGACGACGGTCGAGCTCACCAGGGGGTGGCGGAAGACGAAGGCGCCGCTGGCCGGGTCGGTGTCGAGGAGCCCGCAGGCCGCGGCCTCGTCGGCGTCCGCCATGCGATAGCGCGTGCCCCGGGTGTGCCCCGAGCCGGCGCCCGCCCCGACGCCGTCCAGGGCCCCGCGCAGCAGCTCCGCGCGGACGCCTGCGCCGAGGGCCTCGATGCGGGCGCCGTACACCTGTTGCAGGCGCTGGGGCAGCGGGACGCCGGTGAGTCCGAGGACGGACTCGGGTGTGCGTCCGGTCGGGCCGCCGCGCACGTAGGGCGGCAGCTCCAGCAGGGCCAGGGCGTTGCCCTGGGCCTCGTCCAGCACCAGTCGGCGGGTGCGGGGGTCGAGGTCCGGGTGCCGTGCGTCGAGGAGCTGCTCGGAGGCGGCCGCCGACAGCGTGGTCACGGCCAGTTCGGACAGCGCGGCGGTGTCGAACCCCGAGGGCACGTCGGAGCGGAGCGCGACGACGAGCCGCACCGAGCTGCCGGTGAGCCGCCGCCCCACGAACCCGCAGACCTCCGTGCTGGCGGCGTCCAGCCACTGACCGTCGTCGAGGGCCAGCAGGAGGGGCCGCTGCGACGCGGCGAGCGAGAGCAGGTCGAGCACCGCGATGCCCAGGGTCATCACCGAGGGGGGCGAGCCGTCGCTCCTGGCGAAGACGACGTCGAAGACCCGGCGGTGCACCGCGTCCAACTGGTCGATATGGGACAACAGCGGGTACAGGAACTGGTGCAGACCGGCGAACGGGAGCTCCGCCTCGGCCTCCACACCGGCCGCCCGGACCACCCGGTGCTGTTCCTGGTGAGCGCGGCCGACGACGTGTCCGAGCAGCGCGCTCTTGCCCACACCGGTGTCCCCCCGCAGCACCAGGGCCCGGCCCTCCGGCGCCGTGACGAACGCGGAGAGCACCCCCTGCTCCCGTTCCCGGCCGATCATGACCCCGGCGACCGACTCCATCGTCCCCCACTCCCTCCACCGCCACACGGACGCCCGACCGGCCGCCGGTACCCGTGCTCGCGCATGCCCGGCTCGGGGGCCACCCCCCGTGCGGGTGCCACACGTGTGCGCCAACAACATACCCATATGCTTGCCGCTGCGGCACCTGCCGGGCAGAGGCAGGCAACTGACGCGCGCGTCCGCCCGCCCGGGGGCCGAACCTCGTGAACTCACACGTATCATCACCGTCGACCTGCGCCTCGACCGTCCTGCCGGCCCCACCGGTCGGCAGGCGGGTCCGAGGGCCGGGCCGATCCGCCCGTCACACCGGGAACGAGGCTGACCGCTGCTCAGGTTCACGCGCCCACAAGTCGTCTCGCCTCAGATGCGAGACGGCCGCGTCCGGCCCTCCGTCACCCCCGTGGACGAAGAGCCGGACGCGGCCGGGCCTGCAGGGCCTTCCGGGTCATGGCCGGGCCCGCCGGATCAGCAGTGCGGCACCTCGCCGGACGGCCGGAAGACGTCCCAGCTCGACCAACCCGTGACCCCGGTGGCGTTGTTGCGGTGGTAGTACCAGCTGATGATCAGGTTGGGATTGGAGGTGGGGCCGTCCTGCCAGCAGTAGACGGTCGCGCCCTGCCCGGCGTACCCGAGCCCCTTGATCGTGGACGAACCGTTGGCCTGGGCCCGGATCCGCACCCCGGTCCCCAGGTAGTCACCGGGAGCGGAGGCGGCCGCCCGCGGGGCGGCGGCGGGCGCGGCCGGAGCCGGCTCGGCGGCGCCCGCGACCGACGCGGACAGCAGCAGGGCGCCCGTCGCGCCGAGGGCGGCGAGAGCGGCGACGAAAGGACGGCGAAGGACGTGCGTGTGCATGGCTGCTCCTCGGGCCGGGTCAGCAGTCGCCGACGACGATGTACGGGACGACGACGTCGTACCGGCCCCAGCCGGTCACGCCCGTCGTGGTGTCGGTGTGGTAGAACCACTCCTGACCTGCGACGACACGGCGGCACTGCACGGTGACGCCGTGGCTCGTGTAGCCGTAGCCGACCGTGGTGGAACCGGTGCTGGGCCGGGTGTGGATGCGGGCGCCGTTCACCAGATAGTGGCCGGCCGAGGACTGGGCGCCGAGCGTCTTCGCCGGTGCGGCGACCGCGTGGGCCGGCGGCGCGCTCCGCGCCGTGGCGGCGCCCGCTCCGGCCGTCACCAGGGCCGCTGCGGCGGCGACGCCGAGCAGCCCGCGAAACAGTACGTCGTGATGGGGCACGATGTGGTCCTTCCCCCTGCGGTACGTGCTGGTCGCCCCCAGCGTCCGGTACGCGCCCTGCAAGGACCTTGATACTTTCTTGCAGGGGCGCACAGACCGGCGTCGGGCAGGCCGCCGCGGCCGGCGGGCCGGCCGGACCGCGGCGGAACGAGGGACCGGCATGAGCATCGGCTTCACCCTTCTCGGCGAGGTGACCCTGCGCTCCCGGGGCGTCGACTTCGCCCCCGGATCGCCGCGCCAGCGCTGCGTCCTCGCCCTGCTCCTCCTCGACGTCAACCGGCCGGTGTCCGCGCAGACCCTCCTCTCCCGGGTATGGGGCGAGGCCGTGCCGCCCCGCGCGATGGCCTCGCTCTACAGCTACGTGTCCCGGCTGCGCGCCCTGCGCTCGGCCCCCGGCGACGCGGAGCGGTGGGACATCGTGCGGACCTCGGCGGGGTACGTGCTGCGGGCCGACGCCCACACCGTCGACCTGTTCCGCTTCCGCGCCCTGGTCGACCGGGCGCGCGCCGCCGACGAGCCGCGGGAGGCCGTGGCCGCGTACGGCCGGGCGTCGGCGCTGTGGCGGGGCGAGCCGTTCGCCGGACTGCGCTCCGACTGGCTCGACGCCCACCGCCGCACGCTGACCGAGGAGTACCGGCGGGCCCGCCTCGACCACTACGAACTCCTGCTGGACCACGGCGGACACGCCGACCTCCTCCAGCCCCTCACCGCGCTCGCCACCGAACAGCCCCTCGACGAACAGGTGGCGCACCTGCACATGCGGGCCCTGTACCGCACGGGACAGCCGGCGGCCGCCCTCACCGCGTACGAGCGGCTGCGGCGGCGGCTCGCGGAGCAGCTGGGCGCCGACCCCGGCCCCTCGCTGCGCGACCTTCACCGGCGCATCCTCGTCGCCGACGACACCCTGGCCGCCCCCGCCCCCGACCCTGCCCCCGCGCCCGCCGCCCCGCCCCACCGCATCCCGCGCCAACTCCCCGTCAGCCCGGCCGGGTTCGTCGGCAGGGACGACGCACTCCGCCTCCTGGACGGCCGCGACGGCCGCGAAGGCGACGGCCGCGACGGCCGCGAAGGCGACGGCCGCGACGGTGACGGCACCCGCGAAGGCCGCGACGGCGACGGCATCCGCGACGCCCACCGCGCCCCGGACGGCCAAGGGGCCCGCGCCGACCACGGCAACCGCGCCACCCATCCCGCCCCCACCGACACCCCCACCGGCGCCCCCGCCCCCACCGACACCCCCACCGGCGCCCCCGCCCCCACCGACACCCCCACCGGCGCCCCCGCCCCCACCGACACCCCCACCGGCGTCCCCACCTCCCGCGTCACCGTCATCGCCGGCATGGCCGGGGTCGGCAAATCCTGGCTCGCCCTGCGCTGGGCGCACCAGCACGCCGGCGACTTCCCCGACGGCCAGCTCTACGCCCAGCTCAACGGGTTCAGCCCCCGCGCCCGCCCCACCGACCCCGGTGACGTCCTGCACCTGTTCCTGATGGCGCTCGGCGCGGCCGAGAGCGAGCTGCCCGCCGACACGGAGGGCCGCGCCGCCCTCTACCGCACCCTGATGGCCGGGCGCCGGATCCTGGTGGTGCTCGACAACGCCCGCGACAGCGCGCAGGTCATGCCGCTGCTGCCCGGAACGCCCACCTGCCGCACGCTCGTGACCAGCAGGAACCGGCTGAGCAGCCTCAAGGTGCGGGCCGGCGCGGACCTCGTCGGCCTGGGCGTGCTGCCCGCCGGGGAATCAGCACGGCTCTTCGCCCGCCGGGTGGGCGCGGACCGCGCCGCGAACGACCCGGCGCTGCGCGACATCGTCCGCTGGTGCGCCGGACTGCCGCTGGCCCTCGACATCGCGGCCGCGCACGCGGACGGCCTGCCGGGCGCCTCCCTCGACCAGCTCGCCCAGGACCTGCGCGACCCGAGCACCCGCCTGGACGTCCTGGACGCCGGCGACGTCTCCGCCAGCCTGCGCGTGCTGTTCGCCGCCTCGCACACCGCGCTGGACGCCGAACCGGCCCGCGTCTTCGCCCTGTTGGGCCTGGTCCCGCACCAGGACGTGTCCCTGACCGCGCTCGCCCACCTCATCGAGAGCGACCCGACGCGGACCCGGCGCGTCCTGCGCGTGCTGGAAGAGGCCTGCCTGGTCCGCCAGCACCGGCCGGGCCGCCACCAGATGCACGACCTGGTCCGCCTCTACGCCGAGGAGCAGGCGGCCTGCCTGACCCCGGAGGAACGCGACCGGCACACCCGCCGCCTCGTCGGTTTCTACGTGCGCACGGCCCGGGCGGCCCACCGGGTGCTGGAACCGCACCGCACCGCGCAGGACCCGCCCGCGCTCGACGACCCCGGGCCCGCGCCCCTCGCCCTCGCCGACGCGCAGGCCGCGCTGGCCTGGTTCGACGCCGAGTACGCCTGCCTCACCGACGCCGTCCGGCTCACCGAACAGCGCGGCATGTACCTGGAGTTGTGCCGGCTGACCTCGGCGCTGCACACGTTCCGCTGGCGCCGCGGACTGTTCGAGGAGAGCATAAGAGCCTGGTACACGGCGCTGGACGCGGCCACCGCCCTCGGCGACCCGTCACTCGCCGCCCACACCCGCCAGCGGCTCGGCGTCGCCCTGGCGCAGGCCCAGCGCTACCCCGAGGCCCTGCCCCATCTCGACGAGGCCCTCGCGTGGTTCCGTACCGACGGCGACACCCGGGGCCTGACCCGCACCCACCACTCGCTCGCCGAGGTCCACGTCCGGATGAACGCCTACGAGCAGGCCCTGCCGCACTTCGCGCGGGCGCTGGCGGGATACCGCGAACTCGGCGACCAGGTAGGCGAGTCGAACACGCTCAACGGCACCGGCTGGGCCCTCGCACGGCTCGGCCGTTACGCGAGCGGCGAGGCCCACTGCCGCCAGGCGCTGCCGCTGCTCCAGGCCCACGAGGACGGCGAGGGGCAGGCCGCGACCTGGGACACGCTCGCCTACATCGCGCGCCGCACCGGCCGCACGCGCCGCGCCCGCGACGCCTACCAGCAGGCACTCACCCACTTCCAGGCCATCGGCAACGCCAACCGCGCCGCCGACACCTGGGCGTCCCTGGCGGAGACCCACGCCGACACCGGCGACCACGAGGCGGCACGCGAGGCCTGGCGGACGGCACTCGCCCTCTACCGGGAGCAGGACCGCACCACCGAGGCCGACGCGGTGGCCGAGCGGCTGACGCCTCCCACCGGCCTGCCGTAGCGAACGGAAAAGCGCCGTACCCAGCAAATGCGACATTCGCGAATATCCGCGTCACGCGAAAGGAAAAATTGTTCTCCCGTTTCCCCGGTGTTACTGTCCTGCTCATTGCGAGGGGGGTCCCGCATGCACGGGAGTTGTCAATCGGTCGGCTGAGCCGCGGTCATCACTCCCGTTCTCGCTCCTACCGCTTGAGCGAACTGGTCGAGCAGTACCACCGGTACTTTTTGTGAGACGCGATGAAATTCACCACCGCACTGCGGAGCAGCAGTGTGCGCTGGGCCGGCCCCGCTGTCCTGCTGCTGGCCGCCCTGTATTACGTGTCGGGGGAGACCACCCCGCCCAGCCAGTACCACCACTGGGCCCCGGCGATCGTGTCGGCTCCGCTCGTGACTCTTTACGCGCTCGCCTATGCGGCCGCCGCCGGGCTCGGCGTATGGGAGAGCGGGCGACTGCGCAAGGCACGTATCTGGGAAACGGCGCCGTCCCGGAGCCGCTGCCGGGTGGCGGCCGACGTTCTGCTGCCCGTGGTGATGGTGGCGTGGACCGTCCTGCTGCTGCCCCCGGCGATCTCTCTCGCACGCAGCGGCACCGCGCCGACCCCCGACTCCCTGCGGCTGCCCCTGACGGGCATGCTGATAGTCGTCTGCCACGCTGTCGCGGGATTCGCCCTGGGCTCGGTCCTGCCGCGGCTGATCGCGGCGCCGGTGGTCGCGGTCGTGGACTGGATCGCGGTGGCGTTCACCCGGGCCACCGAACCGTACTGGCTCCGCCATGTGTCCGGGCAGTTCGCCGGCGTCGGCTTCGGCGAGGTGCCCCGGCCGGTGTCCCTCGTGGCTCCCGTCCTCCTGGCGGGCGGCGTGGCCGCCGGCCTGCTGCTCCTGTGGCTGCCGCGCGGGCCCCGCGTGCTGCGGGGCGTCCTCGCGCTCGGCGTGGCCGCGGCCGGTGTCCTCGGCGCCCAGCACCTCGCCCGGGACTGGCCGCACGACCCTCCCACCGCCACCGGCCAGGCCCCCACGGACTGTTCGGGTGCGCACCCGCAGGTCTGCGTGCCGCGCGTGGCCTCCGGCAATCTGGACCGTGCCCGGCGCGAGGCGTCCCGGACGCTGAGCACCCTGCGCGCCGCCGGGGTCCCCGTCACCGCTCCCGACCGGATCGCGGACGTCTACACCGGGCAGGCCGCGACCGGTTCGGGCGACCGGGTGTGGCGGATGAGCCTCATGACCGCGGACCGACCCCATGAGGTGGGCTACCAAGTCATGGTCCGTGCGCTGGAGTTCCGCTGCGCCGAGGTCCCCCTCGTGCGGGCCCGCTCGGTGTGGCTGTGGGGCGCCATCCGCACCGGCCAGGTCGACATGTACCGGGAGCGCCGCCGGAGCGAAGGCGTCACGCCCGCGAGCGAGAAGACCGAGAGCCAGGTCGGCGACCGGGTCCGTGACGTCCTCGGCCGGTCACAGGCCGCGCAGCGGACCTGGATCCGCAGCAACCTCGCCTCCTGCCCGAAGAGCGCCACGGGGAGCACGGCATGAGGTGGTGGATCGGTGCCCGGCGGGCCGGGTTCACGGTCCCGCTGGCCCTGGCCGCCTTCCTGCTCCCGCTCCTCGCGGTGCAGAACATCCGGGTCGCCCTGCCGTCCCTGATCGGTTCGCCGCAGGTCGCGTTGACCCTCTTCGTGCCCGTCCCCCTCGTCGCCTGCCTCATGCATCTCCTGGAGTCACGGGTGCCCGCCCCGGAGGACTCCGGGGTGCGGCCGGTGGCCCGCTATGACGCCGCGCTCGTCAGCGCGGTGGCCGCGGCGGCACTGTGCTGCGCGCTGCTGACCGCCGCCCTCGGCGGTACGCAGGAGGCCGCCGCGGCGGGCCGCAACGTGCTCTTCCTGACCGGTCTGCTGCTCCTGAGCCACACCGTGTTCGGCCCCTCCGCGGTACTGGTCCCCGTGGCCTGGCTGGTTCTCGTCGTCGGCATCGGCTTCCGGGGCAGTGTGCCGCGGTGGTGGACCGTCGTGCCGCACTCCGCCGACGACGTCCCCGCGGCCGTCGTCTCCCTGCTGGCCTTCGCCGCCGGCCTGGCCGCTCTGCTCTTCGCCCCGAGGAAGGCCCCGTGACCCTCGAACTCACCCGCTGCACCTACCGCTACCGGCGCGGACGCCGGCCCGTCCTGCGGGACTTCGACTACGCGCTGCCCGACGGACTCTCCGTCCTGCTGGGCCCCAACGGCGCCGGGAAGTCGACCCTGCTCAAGCTCGCGGCCTCGGTGGCCAAGCCGCAGCGCGGCAGCGTCCGGCTCGACGGGATCGCGGCCGGGAGCCGGCGGTACCGGCAGGACGTGGCGTGGATGCCGCAGGACATCACCCCGGTGCCCGGTCTCACGGCACGCGAGTACGTCGCCTACATCGGCTGGCTCAAGGGCATGAGCCGGCCCGACGCCTGGAAGGGCGCCCGCCAGGCACTCGCCCGGGTCGACCTCCGCGACCGGATGAACGAGCGCAGCGACCGGCTCTCCGGAGGCCAGCTCCGCCGCGTCGGCGTCGCGGGCGCCCTGGTGCACGGGGCGCGGGTGCTGCTGCTCGACGAACCGACCGCCGGGCTCGACCCGTACCAGCGCCGGGTGTTCCGGGACCTGCTCGCGGGGCTCACCGGTGACATCCGGGTGCTGCTGTCCACCCACGACGTCGCCGACCTCGCCGAGGAGGCCGATCACGTGACCGTCGTCCACGAAGGCCGGATCATCCACCACGGCGACACCGGCTCCTTCCTCGCCCGCACACCCGCCGGCACCGTCGAGGGCCGGGCGGCCGAGGGCGCGTACACGGCCCTGTTGCGCGACCACGGCGCCCGGGCCTGACCTGGGGCGGTGTCCCGCAACGAGCCGGTGTGCGGGCTCAGTTCATCTCCGCCATCATGTGGCCGAAAAGCGGTGTCGAGCCCGTTCGCGGGTGCGTCGAGCAGCCGGACGGGCGGAGCGCCGAGTGGGGTGGCGCCGGGGCCGGGCCGCCGCCCGAGGCCGCGCGAGAAGGTCCGTCGGTCCAGCTCAGGCCAAGGCCCGTGTACGACGAAACAAGAAATTAACGAGGCGCCCGCGCCGATGAGTTGGGACGTCCCATGCCCTCCGGCGGTCGGTGTGTCCCGGGCGGTCCGCCATTACCCTCACACCCTTTTGACGACCCCTGCGTGAGCACGCAATTACGCAATGTATTCGTGGTGTGTGGGGGTTGGGTCGGGCTGATGGTGACATGACCCTGATGCGCTATGATCCGTCGACCGTCTCCTCTGGCGCCGACAGGTGACACAACCGTCGCGCATACCTCTTACCGGGGAATGGCGGTTCACACCTGGAAGGATGACGATGACGCGTTGCCTGGTTGCGGCCATATCGTGGGAGCGCGTGCATCTCACGCTGACCGTCAGGGTCTCTGGTCTCACAGGAGATCCTAGTGCCCTGCGCTTTGTCATCATTGACAATGACCGTGAATTTCCGGTGAATGCTCGGCAGATCGACGCCGAACAACACGTCCTGGAGATCAACGTCACCAACTTCCAGGACCGGCGACAGGTGCCCAACGGCACGTGGCGCATCGTCCCGGTGCTGAACGACGAGCGGTTGCCCGAGGCCACCTTCGACCTGTCGCAGGCGGACCGGCTCGACGCCGACTCCCGCACCTTCCTGTACGACCGCAACCGCTCGGTCTACGTGATCGCCTTTGGTATCTCCGACGACGAGGACCACCCGGCGTTCCTCATGCGCACGTACCAGCTGTTCCGCGGCGGCGGCGCCCCCAAGAACCCGGTGAAGAAGCCCCTCGGCAAGCGAATATCGCTGAAGGTCCTCCCGCGTGCCCGGCGCCGCAAGCTCGCCCAGCGCGTCTACGACACGGCGCGCCGGCTGAACCCGCCGCGCGGCAACCGCATCCTGTTCGCCTCCGAGATGCGCACCGGCATGGGCGGCAACCTGGCCCGTGTCCACGACCGGATGGTCGAGCGGGGCCTGGACAAGAAGTACGAGTTCAACCGCTCCTTCCGCATCCCCTCGACGGCCAACAAGCGCAGCACCCTGCGCCTGATCTACCACCTGGCGACGTCGGACACCGTCCTGATGGACGACTACTTCGGTCTCCTGGCCAACCTGAACATCGCGCCCGAGACCAAGATCATTCAGCTGTGGCACGCGGGCAGCGGCTTCAAGGCGGTCGGCTACAGCCGGTTCGGCCGCTACGGCTCGCCGAAGCTGACCAACGCCCACCGCAAGTACACCTACGTGATCACCGGGTCCAAGCACCTGGTGCCGGTGTACGCCGAGGCGTTCGGCATCGAGGAGTCGGCGGTCGTGCCGACCGGTCTGCCGCGTATCGACACCTTCCTCGACCCGGCGCACTCGCAGAAGGTCAAGGACGACTTCTTCGCCGCCTACCCGCAGTTCCGCGGCAAGAAGCTCGTGCTGTTCGCGCCGACGTTCCGCGGCAAGAGCATCGGTGACGCCCACTACGACTACGACCGCCTGGACTTCGACAAGCTCTACGAGGTCTGCGGCGACGAGTACGTCGTGCTCTTCCGGATGCACCACTTCATCGACGAGGCCCCGCCGATCCCGGCCGAATACGCCGACCGGATCGTGGACTTCGCCGCTTTCCCCGACACCAACGACCTGCTGCACGTCACCGACGTGCTCATCACCGACTACTCGTCCGTGATCTACGAATACACGCTGCTCGACAAGCCGATCCTGTTCTACGCGTACGACAAGGACACGTACTCGGTCGTCCGCGGATTCCACCGGGACTACGACTCCGTCGCCCCCGGCACGATCTGCGTGACCTTCGACGAACTGCTCAAGGCGCTCCAGGAGAAGGACTTCGACCTCACCAAGGTCGAGGAATTCCGCCGGGACAACTTCGACTACGTCGACATGAATTCGGCGGACCGCGTGATCGACTGGCTGGTCGTCGGTGACCACCACCCCGAGTCGGGCGCCCGACGCCCCTGGCTCGAACCCGTCCCAGATGATGCCGAGCTGAGCGACGAGCCGCTGAGCGACCAGTCGGAGGTATGAGTCATGAACGTTGCCCTGCTTTTCGCCGGCGGTATCGGTTCGAGAATGAACAGCCGTGCCCTTCCCAAGCAGTTCCTGGAAGTCCACGGCAAGCCCGTCATCATCCACACCCTTGAGCATTTCGAGGCGCACCCCGACATCGACGCGATAGCCATCGCGATCCTGCCGGAGTACCGCGAGCACCTGGAGAGCCTGCTGCGGCGCTACGAGATGCAGAAGGTCAGGTGGATCGTCGACGGCGGCCGCACCGGCCAGGAGTCGCGCCACAACGCGCTCAAGGTGGTCGCCGCGGAGTGCCCCGAGGACACCGTCGTGCTGCTGCACGACGGCGTGCGGCCGCTGATCGACGCCAAGCTGATCACCGCCAACATCGAGACGGTCGTCGAGCACGGCTCGGCCATCACCTGCACCAAGTTCAACGAGACCGTGGTGTCCAGTGAGTACGACCACATCGACGACGTGATCCCGCGCGACCACATCTACGCCGCCCAGGCCCCGCAGAGCTTCCGGCTCGACGAGATCCTCTCGCTGTACGACCGCGCGGTCGAGGAGGGGGAGCACGACAGCATCGACTCCTGCTCGCTCATGCACCGCTACGGCCGCAAGATCTACCGTGTGGTCGGCCCCCGTTCGAACATCAAGATCACGACGGCCGAGGACTTCTACCTGTGCCGGACGTACTTCGAGATCCTTGAGAACCAGCAGATCGTAGGCATATGACCACCCCCACCACTGTCACCAGCCAGGTCGTCGCGCGCGACCTCGACGAGATCCTCGCCCGCGACCTGCCGTGGGACGCGCTGCGCGGGTCCACCGTCCTCGTCACGGGCGCGAGCGGCATGCTCCCGTCCTACGTCGTCTACACGCTCCTCGCGCTCAACGACCGGCACGACGCGGGCATCACCGTGCACGGCCTGGTGCGCAACGGCGACAAGGCCCGGCGGCTGCTCGCGGACGTCCTCGACCGCCCCGACTTCCACCTCCTGGTCCAGGACGTGGCCGCTCCGCTGGAGCTCGAGGGCCCCGTCGACTACGTGATCCACGGCGCGAGCGCCGCCCGGCCGGCCCTGCACGGCAGCAAGCCGGTCGCGACGATCAAGGCGAACCTGCTGGGCACGTTCAACCTGCTGGACCTCTGCGTCGACAAGGGCAGCCGCGGCTTCCTGCTGATGTCCTCGGCCGAGGTCTACGGCGAACAGCCCCCGGAGACCGAGCTGATCGCCGAGAACAGCTACGGCGGCTTCGACATCCTGAACCCGCGCGCCTGCTACGCGGAGGGCAAGCGGGCCGCCGAGACGATCTGCGCGACCTACCAGGCGCAGCACGGCATCGACAGCCACATCGTCAGGTTCGGGCACGTCTACGGCCCCGGCATGGCGCTCGACGACGGCCGCGTCCAGGCCGACTTCGCGGCGAACGTCGTGCTGGGCAAGGACATCGTGCTCAACAGCGACGGCTCGGGCGTGCGGACCTACACCTACGTGGCCGACGCCATCGCGGGTCTGTTCTACGCGCTGCTCCAGGGCGACCAGGGCGCCTACAACGTCGCGGACCCGGCCGGCCTGATCTCGATCCGGCGGCTGGCCGAGCTGTTCATCGAGGTGCGCCCGGAGCGCGAACTGCGGCTGCGCTTCACCAATGAGTCCGACGAGCGGTCCTACAGCTTCTCCAAGAAGCAGGGTCTGGACAGCACCCGGCTCGCGGAGCTCGGCTGGGGCGCGGTGGTCGACCTGCCGACCGGCCTGAACCGCATGGTGACCCACCTGGAGTCGACGACGGCCTGACCCGAGGCCGCCTCGCGCTCCACGCGTCGGCGAACGACAGATGGCCTCGGCCCGGACTCCTGTCCGGGCCGAGGCCATCTGTGCTGAGTGCCCTACTTCTTGGCCGTGCGGTACTTCTTGGCCACGCGCCGCACCGGGCCCGGCAGAACGCGGACCAGCAGCCGCTGCTTCTTCCTGGGCTGCGCCTTCACCACAGGCGCCGCGGGCGAGGCGTCGTCGTCGGTGAGGTTCCAGTACGGCTCGGACTTCTCGCCCTTGCGCGGATACAGCTCGTTGGGCCGGCGGCCGACCACCTCGGGACGCTCCCAGGCGATGTTGCGCCGCACCACACGGGCAGGTGCGCCCACCGCGATGCAGTTGTTCGGGATGTTGGAGGTGACGATCGAACGGAAGCCGATGACCGAGCCGCTGCCGATGCTGACACCGCCCATCACCACCGCGTGCTTGGCGATCCACACGTGTTCGCCCACCACGATCGACTGGGACGGATTGACGCGCTTCTCGGAACGCACGTCGAAGATCGGGTGGGTGTCGTCGCCGCGCACCTCGATGTGCTTCGCGAACATCACGTCGGCACCGATCGTCACCGATACGCCTTCGACGGCGGAAAGGAAGGTGCGGCCGGCGCAGCCCACGTTCTCACCGATCCGGATGCGCGACTCGTGACCACACCGCAGTTCGAAGCGCAGGCCCGCACGCCGCTTCGTGGTCCGCTCGATCTCGATCTCACCGTTGTCGCCGGTGAACGTCACGAGCAGATCCTTGACGTCCGCGTCGGGGGCGATGACAAGCCTGTTGTTGGCCCCCTTGAACCGGATGTCGATCTTCTCCTCACGGACCTCGCCGGAGTAGACGATCTCGTTTCCCTGATCGTCCTTATAAGGCTCTAGCTTGCGCACTTGCAGCATCGCGGTCTGAGGGGTGTTCGGCGCCTTCGGCTGTGACCGGACAGGCAGCTCGTCCGCCCCCGTTACCTCCGTTCCGGCATGGGATCTCACGGCAACTTATCAGACAGTCACTTCTTAAAATAAGAGTGATATCAGTGCCGTGAAGCGGCCGTCGACGCCGCCGGCTATCGAGCGGGCAGCGTGACCGTTCCCCACAGGGGCTGGTGGTCGGAGGGATTGGCGACGGCGGAGCCGATCGTGCACCCGGACCAGGTCGCCGAGCCGGCGGCGAAGAGGTAGTCCAGCTTGTTCGTCCCCTTGGTGGGCCGGTTGCCCGGCTGGTCGCACTCCTTGTACGAGTCGTACAGGGGCTTGAGGACGGGGACGTCGCTGTTCACGACGGTGACGGTGGGGGTGGCGTTGAGGTCGCCACCGAAGACCGGGCGGTAGCCCCCGTACCCGGCGACCCTCCTGGCGAGGTCCGCCGCCTGCGCCGCCTGAACCTCGCGAGTGGGATCGTCATACGTCGCCCCACCCGTGCTGAAGTGCGCGGAGCACGCCATGACCGCCCACGACCGCACCGCCGCGCACAGCGCGGTACGCCGCTCGAACTTCTCCTTGTCCCGGGGGACGGGCGACTCCAGTTCGATGGCCTTGTACCAGGTGTTCTCGGCGGGAACCGCGACCGCCACCCCGTAGGCCCCACGGTTGCGGGCGCAGTCCTTCTGGGCCCACTCGTCCGTGCTGCCGATCTGGTACTGGATGGGCGCGAACCGCACGTCCCAGGCGTCCGCGCCCCCGTCGAACCGGGCCTCCAGCTTCTGCTCCAGCGGCTTGGCCAGCTTCTCGCAGAACTCCTGGAAGAAGATCACGTCCGCGTCGGCGTCGACGGCACGCTGGGACACGGCGTAGGTGAACTCGTCGACCGACATGATGTACATGCCGCACCCGTCATTGTTGCTGCACGTGTTCCACGTCAGGGCATGAATGCCGCGCTGGGGTGTGGACGCGGCCGCGGGCGGGTTCGTGTTCGACGTGACCTCGTGGAGCTTGAACAGTTCCCACGAACCGGGGGTTCCGGTCTCCCGCGCGCGCAGCAGCCCCTCGTCCTGACCGGAGTCGTCGATCTCCGCGGAGACGTAGTAGGACGTCTTCGCACCGCCTTCGCTGAACGTGTACCGCAGCGCGTAGTAGCCGCCCGCCTGCGGCACCAGCTCGAAGCGCTCCCAGGCGCCGATGCCGCCGTCCTGGCGGGCCCGGAGCATCCCGAAGTGCGTGCCGGCGTCGTGGAACTCGGCGGACACGTACAGGCCCTCGGCCTCGGAACGCAGTGCCGTGTGGGCGCCCTTGTCATCGGTGTGCAGCGTGAAGGTCTCCCACGCCCCCGCGTCGGCGCAGTCGGTGCGGGCCCGCAGTTTGCCGTTCTGGTTGCCGGCGTCCTCCGTCTCCGCCGCCACGCATATGGGCCGGCCCGCCTTGTCGCTCGCCGCCTTGGACTCGAGCGTGAACTTCCGGCCCGCCGACTTCTCGGTGAGGACGTCGGCGGCCTGCGCGGGCGACGCCGTGGACAGCCCCGTCAGGGCCACCAGCAGGCTCAACAGCAGTCCGAGGTGGTCTCTTCGTCATGTATCCCGTTCTCGTCCGGTGACAGGCCACTTCCGGCAGCGAGGCGGAAGCGGCATGTGGATCAAGGGCCGGGAGTTAGACACCTCGCGGCAGGGATTGGTTGTACACGGCAGGCGACCCGCGCCGGAGCCCGCCCGAGCGCTACGGATCGGCACCGCATGTGCCCGTACCGTTACCGGATATGTCGTACCGCACCCCTACCGCTCGGTTAACGTTCAAAGGCTTGCGGTTGAAAAAAATGTGAAGAAGGGCGTTACACATGGCGCAGTCTCTCGCCGACCTGGCATCGGCAGGAGTGCGGAGGACCCTGCGGTTCTTTCCCGAGAGTTCCCCGGCCGAGCGCGAGGAGTTGCGTGCCACGGCGCGCGAACTGCTCGACCTCCACGGCGAGGGGGTGCTCACCGGCATGCCTCCGCGGGAGCGCGTCATGTGGTATCTCGCCGCCGAAGGGCGGGACGACGACCTGGTCGCGGCGGTCCGCGACCAGCGCAGGGATCCCGGCGCATTCCTGGTGACGGGCACCCTGCGCCCCCGGCTGGCGTTGCCGGGGCTGCGGGACCTGGCGCTGCCCGAGCGAATAGCCCGGCTCAAGCGGCGCGACCTGCCGATGACGGCTCAGCTGACCTCGGTCGGCTGGCGCGGCGACGACCTGGTGTGGGAGGGGTACGCGTTCGTCGCGAACATGCCCCGTCCGTCGAGCCGGGCGATCGGCCGCTCCGCGGTGCTGGAGCACGCCGAGAGCGGTGAGCGCATCAAGGTGCGCATGCGCCGCACCAAGAGCCCGCAGGCGACCGCCGCCTCCGGACAGGCCCTGCACTGCTACGACGACACGGGCTTCGAAGTCCTCGTCCCCGCGCGCCGGTTGCGCGAGCTGGCCGAACGCGGCGCGGGCCAGTGGTTCCTGCACATCGGGATCGTCGGTCCGGGCGGGACCTACGGCGCGCGGGTGCGCCAGCGCGACGCGGGCACGGCCGGCCACAACCAGGTGCGTCACCTCGCGGACGGCTCCCGCCTCGTGGTCGGCTTCAGCAAGAACGCCGTGGCGATCACGGTGCAGCAGCCCTCCGTCGAGATCGAGTCCTGCACCGTCACCGACGGCGAACTGCGCCTGGTCACCAGGGCGCGGGGCGACGCCGAGCCCCCCACCACCGCGAGCGTCGTCGAAGGCGACACGCGGCTCGACAGCCCCCTCACCGCCGTGCCCGGCTCCCCCGACGCGTTCCGCCGCCACCAGGCGGTCTTCAGCGTCGCCGAGCTGTCCGCGAACGACCCGCAAGGGATCAAGTCCCGCCAGTTCAAGGTCGCGCTGCGCAGAGCCGACGGGAGCAGCGTGGACCTCATCCTCGCCGAGGGCTTCACGACCAGCAGGCACCGCCTCGCCCACGGCCGTGAACTGGCCGTCCACCGCGACGGCCCCGGCAGGCTGGCGCTGCTCACGCGCGTCGTGCGCCCCGTGGTCGACACGATGACCGTGGCGGGGCCGGGACAGCTGGTGCTGGAGGGCACGTATCCCGGGGACGGGGCGGCCGGGAAGAAGGCCGTCCTGCGGCACGGCGTCCGCTTCGAGGAGAAGGAAGTGCCGGCCGAGCTGGCCGGCGGGCGGTTCACGGTCCGCATCAGCCCCGACGCGGCCCCCCAGGTGAACGGCCCCGACCTGCCCATGTGCCCCGGCCGCTGGTACCTGTTCTTCCGCGACGTGGACGTCTGGGACAAGTCCGGGGACGTCCCGGTCCTCCTGCGACCCGAGCAGGTCCAGGAGCTGCCCCTGTCCTTCAGCGGCACGCAGCGCGGCTACACCGTGGACCGGCGCTTCTTCGACCGCGTCTTCATCGAACCGGACCGGCTGCTCGGCCCCGACGAGCACGGCGCCTACCGTCAGCGCATCCTGCGCGAGGAGTACTACCAGGAGCAGCGCAAGCTCCCCGTGCGCGACGCGGTGCTCTACCTCAGCCTCGGGGGCAAGCAGTTCTCGGACTCGCCGCGGTCGGTCTACGAGGAGCTGGTCCGCCGGGGAGCCGACCTCGAACACATCTGGACCCAGGACTCGGGGCTGCCCGAGATGCCGTCGCAAGCGCGCGTGGTGACCTGGGGCAGCCGCGAGTGGTACGAGGCACTGGCACGCAGCCGCTATGTCGTGGTCAACACGGCGATCGGCGACTGGTTCGTCACCCGCCCCGGACAGCGGGTGGTGCAGACCTGGCACGGCACACCGCTGAAGAAGATCGGCAAGGATCTCAGCGGCTCCCCCAAGTCGAGCCCCGCCTACATCGCCAGCCTGCCGCACAGCTACCGGCAGTTCGACTTCGTGGTGTCCCCGAACGCCTACACCACGGAGATCATGAGCAGGGCGTACTCCATCGAAGGCGACATGTTCGAGAGCGGCTACCCGCGCAACGACATCTTCCACGCCCCCGACCGCGAGGAGCGGGCCGCGCGGGTCAGGGAGCGGCTCGGCCTGCCCGAGGGCAAGAATGTGGTGCTCTACGCCCCCACCTGGCGGGAGGACCAGCGGCACGCGAGCAACCTGTACAAACTCGACCTGCGCATCGACCTCGCCGCGGCACAGGCCGAACTCGGCCAGGACCACGTGCTGCTCTTCCGCAAGCACCCGCGCGTGCACGGCAGCGTGCCCGGCGTCGGCGGGGGCTTCGTGTGGGACGTCACCCGCTACCCGGACATCGCCGACCTGTACCTCATCACCGATGTGCTGATCACCGACTACTCCTCGGCGCTCTTCGACTTCGCCCACTCGGGCAGGCCGATGCTGTTCTTCACCTACGACCTGGAGCACTACCGCGACTCGCTGCGCGGCCTGTACTTCGACTTCACCACCCGCGCCCCCGGCCCGCTCCTTGAGAACTCCGAAGAACTGGTCAAGGCGGTGCGCGACATCGAGGCCGTCGAGGCGGAGTACCGGGAGAAGTACGCCCGGTTCCGAACGGACTTCTGCGAGCCCGGAGACGGTCTCGCCACCCAGCGGGTCGTGGACCGCCTGCTCGCCGGCGGCCCGCACGCCGCGCCCCCGACCACCGACTGAGCTAACGCGAACCCTCCGCACCCACGAAGCCCCTGACCTGTGCGGTCAGGGGCTTGTGCGCTGACCTCCGGCGCGCGGGGCGGCCAGGCCGTCGCGCCGGCCGCTTCACGGTACGTGGAGCGCGAAGCGCTCCCAGGAAGCGACCTTCGAGCTCTCGACCGTCATCAGTCCGCCATCGAAAACGGTGCGGTGTACGCAGCAATTGCGGGTCACACCCCGTCAGCTGTGCGGCGGAACGGCCTCCGCACACAACGGGCAGCGGCGCCCGCGCTCCAGCGGCATCTGCCACGCATGCTCCGCCTGCACGGTGAAGGCGGAGTCGATGGCGTGCGGCGCCGCCTCGGCCCGCGGGTCGAAAGCGTGCGCCACGGCATCGGCGGGCGCCGCGTCGACCTCCTCGACCAGGCCGCCGGCGTCGTTCGTCTCCATGGCTACGATCCACTGCGTCATACGCACCCCATGCTCGCTCTCCCCGCTCTGACACCTGCCCCGCCACGACAACACAGGCGGACGCCCCCACATCGCCCGCGCCGCGCACACCCGCCCCGCGGAGAAGTTGCCCACGGCCCGCCGCGCCGATTGGACCACGCGCGCACACCTTCCGCGCCGTATCGTCCGCACATGACGTCCCTGAACGACCTCGCGGTACCCGACACGGCCGCGACGAAGACGGCCCTGGAAGTGGCCTCGGCCTACCAGTCCACGGCCTTCCTCAACCACGCACACCGCGTCCACGCCTGGGCAGCCGCCCACGCCCGGCAGCACACCATCACGTACGACGACGAACTCCTCTACGTCGCCGCCCTGTTCCACGACATCGGCCTGACACCCGAGTTCGACCACGCCACCCTCTCCTTCGAGGTGGCGGCCGGCCACGTCGCGCACGTCTTCGCCGCGGGCGCCGGCTGGCCACGCCGGCGCCGCGACCGCCTGAGCGCAGTGATCGTCCGGCACATGGGACCGGTCGCGGACGTCGCCGACGACCCGGAGAGCCACCTGATCTCCCGGGCCGCGGCCACCGACGTCGTCGGAGCGGGTATCGACGACTTCAGCCCCGCGTTCCGCGCCGAGGTGCTGCGCCGTTATCCGCGACAGGGGTTCACCGACGACTTCCTCGCCTGTTTCACGGCCCAGGCCGCCCGCAAACCGGACAGCTCCGCCGCCGACGCGATCCGCTCCGGCCTCGGCACCAGAATCACCGCCAACCCCCTCGACGACGCCTGACCACCGGCCGCGGGCCGCCGGGCGGCGACCGGCACGAGCGCGCAAGAGCCCCACCGCGCCTATACAGTTCCGTGCTTTCTCTGTAAAAAACTCCCGCTACCACAAGCCTTGATGCCCCAGTAGCACCTCGGCCAGAGTCGGGGCGTGGCGAACACCCCCCATACTTTCGCCGCCAGGCAAGCGCCCCCCCTTTTCTGTGCTGAGGGCTTGCCTGCTACTGGAAGGAATCAGTGTGCGCATGTCGCGTAAGTACGCCCTCGTGGCGACCGCCGGAATTCTCCTCTCGGTCTCCGTGGCGAGCGGAGCCCAGGCGGCCCAGGACCACCAGGACGGCGCCTCCCCGCGCTACCAGCCGGCGATGGTGCAGGCCCTGGCCGCCTCGCTCGGCGTCAGTGAGGAAGCCGCCGTCCACCGCCTGGACCGGCAGACGGCACAGCAGGACAGACTGGCGGGCCTGACCAAGAGCGGGATATCCACCGACGGCGCGTTCTTCACCGCCGCCGGCAAGCTGACCGTCAATACACCCGATGCGGCGGCAGCGAAGAAAGTAGAGAAAGCAGGCCTGGGCGCGCGGATACCCGCCCGCGGGCAGGCGGAATTGGACGCCATCAAGGCGAAGCTGGACGCCGTCGCCGCCCGGCGGACGCCGACCGGGGTGAATGCGTGGGGTGTCGACCTGGCGACCGACACCGTCACGGTCGAGGTCGCGAGCGGGCACCGGGCCGCCGCCGAGGCGTTCCTGGCCGAGGCCGCGAAGTACGGCTCCGCGGTCAAGGTCGTCACCGCCCGCGAGGAACTCGCCCCGCAGGCGGTGATCTACCCCGGCAGCCGGATGACCTTCAACGGCTACATCTGCTCCGTCGGGTACGGCGCCCACGACAGGAACGGCAAGCAGTACCTGGTCACCGCCGGCCACTGCGTGGCGGACCTGCCCGTCCTCTCCTACGACAACGTGCGCTTCGCCAAGGCCACCCACACCCGGTTCGCGCTGGGCTCCCGCAGCGTGGACATGGGCGTCGCCGCCCTCGACGCGGGCAACTCCCTCGCCACCAGCGTGGGCACCTGGGGCAACGGCAGCCCGGTCGCGGTCCAGGGCAGCCGGCGTGCCGCGTCGGGCGCAGCCCTGTGCAAGTCCGGCCAGACCACCGGCTGGACCTGCGGAAAGGTCAGCTCCTACAACGTCAGCGTGACGTACACCGACCAGAACGGCGGCCCCGACACCGTCGTCACCGGCCTCGGCAGCTCCACCGTCTGCACCGAGGGCGGTGACAGCGGCGGCGCCTACATCTCCGGCAACCAGGCCCAGGGCATGACCTCCGGCGGCCCCACCGGACAGACCTGCACCGGAGGCGTGAACTCGCGCGGCTCCTCCTACTTCCAGCCGCTGGACGACGCGCTCGGCTACTACGGGCTGACGCTGAACACCAACTGATCCCGCCCCCCACCCAGGGACCGTCCACCGGCTACGGTGGACGGTCCCTCCGGCATGCGGCCCGGCCCCGCCACCCCGCACGCACCCGCGTTCGCGCAGAAAGACACCATGCCGAGCGACCTGAACCACGCGCCCCCCACACCCGGCGCCCCCGAGACGGACTTCGCCTCGACGCTCCGGGACGCCCTGCGCCGCCGCGGACTGCCCCTGGAACGCGTCTGCGACCGCCTCCAGGACCAGGGCATCACCGTGAGCGTGGCCACGCTCAGCCACTGGCAGCGAGGCCGCAGCCAGCCCGAGCGCACGACGTCGCTGCAGGCCGTCGACGCCCTGGAGCCGTTGCTCGGCCTGCGCCCGGGCACCCTGCGTTCCCTGCTGGGCCCCCACCGGCCCCGGGGCCGCTCCCTGCCCCTCGACCCCGGCGCCGCCCGCTGCGTCTACGGCGACGCCTCCGACGTCGAACAAGCCCTCGGGGAGGCGTTCGCGCACTTCAACGCCGAGACCCACCTGCTGATGAGCCACGAGACGGTGACCCTGGACGCGCACCGCGCCATCCGCGAGACGACCGTGACCAGCGTCGTGCGAGCCGTCGCGGAGGGCGCCCGGCACCTCACCGTCGTCCACTTCCTGGACGCGTCGCCGCTCGACGACCTGGACATCGCCGTCCACAACGGTGAGCTGACCGGCCGCAGACTCCTGCCGGAGCTGCGCAGCGTCGTCGCCGAGATCTCCTTCGGCCGGCCGCTCACCCGTAACGAGACGGCGGTGGTCGAGTACACCCTGCGCACCGGCCCCACCTCCGCGCTCTCCCACTCCCACGAACGCCGCATCCGCGATCCGCTCAAGGCCTACCTGCTGCACGTACGGTTCCACCCGCTGGCGCTCCCGGCGCGCTGCCACTACTCCTACCGGGAACGACTCGGCGGCGAACCACGCCACCGCCACCGCGTCGAACTGGACGCCTCCCACACCGCCCACCTCCTGCCCGCCAAGTGCCCGCCGGGGGTGTACGGGCTGGAGTGGGAGTGGGAATGACCGCGGAAGGCTCCCGTCGCAGGGCGGCGGGGCCGACCATGAGGACGGCCCCGCGCAGCGCCGAGCGCTTCACACCGTCCGGCGGGCGATCAGCGCCGCCGACAGGTACTGGACGTCCGCGGGACGGGCGGGGGAGAGGCCGGTCAGCCGATCGATGCGGCGGATGCGGTAGTCGACGGTGTTGGGGTGGACGTGCAGCGCGGCCGCCGCGCGCCGGCGATCCAGGCCGTGCCGCAAATAGGTCTCCAGGGTGCGCAGCAGCTCGGGCTTGGCGTCCAGCGGCCGCAGGAGCTGCGCGAGGCCCCGCAGCGCTTCACTGGGCCTGCTCAGCTGGTACTCCAGCAGGACGTCGGCCAGACAGTAGAGGCCGGGCGCGCGTCCGGTGCGGATGACGAGGTCGACGACCTCGGCGTTGCGGGCCACCGCCCGGGGTATCGCGGCAGCTTCCGCGGTCTCGGCGGCCGCGGTGACGGGCGCCCCCGCCGCCCGGGCCGCCGCGGCGACCAGTTCGGTGAGCCCGCCGGGCCCGGCCCACGCGGTGACGGGCGCCCCCGCCGCCCGGGCCGCCGCGGCGACCAGTTCGGTGAGCCCGCCGGGCCCGGCCCACGGCGGCGCTGCGCGACGGGCAGCAGGACGGTGCCGCCCGACGGATCGAGGGCGGTCAACGCGGGCGTCGCGGCGAACCGGTCCAGGACCGTACGGATACGGCGGATCTTGCGCTGGGCGGCGACCCCCGGTCCTGGCCCCGGGGCCTGGGCCCTCTCGTCGGGGTGCGGGGCGAGCGCGAGCGTCATGGCCAGATACCGGGGCGCGGGACGCAGCCCGGTCCGGCGGGTGAAGCCCTCCAGGTCCTCACCGCTCAGCAGAGCGGCCAGCAAGGCGTGCCGGCCGCCGTGCTCCTGGCTGTCCAGCAGCTGCCGGGCCTCCAGGTAGGCGCCGCTCACGGCCGTGATCAGCTGGCGTTGGAGGGCCAGCAGGCGGTCCATGACCTCCAGGACGGCCGGCAGGTCCCCGGGCCCGGCGTCCCGCGCGGTCTCCTCCCAGCACATCGCGATGCCCATGTGGTAGGCGGCGAGGATGGCATCCAGCGGTACGCCCTCCTCGGCGCGCTGGGCCGCCGAGTCCCGCTGCTCGGCGAGTTCGGCGCCGGACGCGTCCCTGCGGTGCTCCACGACGTCGGTGAAGAGCCGCAGGTTGTGCTGGACGATGTGGGCGATGTCGCCCGCGATCTCCTCCTGGGGCAGCTCCGCGTAGACCGGCAGTTCGCTCAGGAGCCGGGCGACGACGCGCTCGGTCAGGGCGGGGACACGGGCCCGCAGCCGGCCCGCCACCGGACGCCCCGCGATGCACAACGGCCGCCCACCCGTGTCCTGGCCCGCCTGCGCGCCGTTCACAGCGAGCCGCTCCTTGTCACGCGTCACAAAAGCCCCCGCCGAAGTCTGCGTCACACCCCAGTTAAAAGCCGGTGCCCGAGTCTGCATGATGACCGCAGCACCCGCCATGCCCCCTACGCCCTCGCCCGCACCGGAGGCCACCGTGAACTCCGTTCGTAGCAAGTCGACTTGGCGGACCGTCAGAGGTTCCGCCGTCGCCCTCGCGCTCACCGCCACGACGGTGGCCGCCACGGCGACCGGCGCCCTGGCGGCGGCCGACGACACCCCCTCGTACGTCGCCCTCGGCGACTCCATGGCCTCGGGACCGCTCATCCCGGACATCACGGGACCGGTGGCGTGCGGCCGCTCCACGCACAACTACGCCCACGAACTGGCGTCGAGCCTCGGCGCCTCGCTCCGCGACGTGACCTGCAGCGGCGCCAAGTCCCAGCACATGACCGAGAAGCAGTCCCTGTCGCTGCTGGACATCCCGATGGGCTCGGCGCCGCCGCAGTTCGACGCCCTGCGCGCCGACACCGACCTCGTGACCCTGACCATCGGCGGCAACGACGCCGGACTGGTCGGCATCGCACAGGACTGCACGACGCTGGACCCGAACGCCACGCCCTGCAAGGAGAGGTACACCGCGGGCGGCGTCGACCAAGTGGGGCAAAGACTCGCGGAGTTCGCGCCCCGCCTCGCGGACGTCCTGGACGGCATCCACCAGCGCTCGCCCCGGGCCAGGGTCGTCGTCACGGGATACGGGCTCTACATCAAACCCGGCGGCTGCTGGCCCCTGCAGCCCGTGCTCCCCGTGGACGCCGACTTCCTCCAGGGCAGCGTCGACCGGATGAACACCGTGATCGCCGAGCAGAGCGCCGCGCACGACGCCCAGTACATCGACCTCGCCACGCCGAGCAAGGGCCACGACGCCTGCCAGGCACCGTCCGCCAAATGGGTCGAGGGATACGTGCCGACGGCCCCGGCCGCGCCGCTGCACCCCAACCGGCGCGGCGAGGAGAACTACGCCCGCATCATCGGCGCACACCTGCAGGACGACTGACCCACGGGCCGGCACCCGCACACGAAGCCGCACGGCAAGGTGCCCGCGCCGGCCCGCGCCGACCCGCACACCCTGCCCGGGGTGCCGGCCCGCGCACGTCTCGGCCACGACCACCCGGGTCCGGCGGAACACCCGCCCGCCGGACCCGAGTACGGCCACGCCCCGCACGAGGCCCCCCTTCACTCGTCCGCCGCCCGTCAGCAGAAGGCAGGCCACCTTCCTGACCACCGGCCGTGTCATCAATGTCCGCGGCACCGCCCCCCGCACCGCCCGGCCCACCTCCTGATGCCTCGACCGAGACAGACAAGGACACCACCATGCGTACGCACCGCATAGCCGGCGCCGTCGTCACAGCCGCCCTCTTCACCGGCACGGCCCTCGCCCCGCCCGCGCTCGCCGCGCCGCACACGGCCCCCGCGGCAGCGGCCACCGTGCACACGGCCCCCGCGGCAGCGGCCACCGTGCACACGGCCCCCGCCGTACCCTTCACCGCCGCCACGGCGACCCGCGCGGCCGACGGCGGCTACACCCTCTCCTGGGCCTCACCCGCCGCATCCGTGACCGTCACCGCCGTCACCGCACCCGACGCCACCACCGGCACGGCCCTCGGAACGGGGCCCGGCACCGGCTCCCTGACCGTCCCGGCGGGCACGCTGCCCGAGGCGGGGCGCTGGTACCTCCGCCTCACTCCCGACAGCGGCGCCGCGCTCACCGTCGCCGACCGCTCGCTCGGCCTGGCGTCGGCCCGCAACTTCCGCGACATCGGCGGCTACCGCACCACCGACGGCCACTGGGTCCGCCCCGGCCTGGTCTACCGCTCCAACAAGCTGAGCGCCCTCACCGACGCCGACCAGCAGCGACTGGTCTCGCAGCACCTCACGCGCGCCGTGGACCTGCGCAACGCGATGGAGCGCCACGACGAGCCGGACCGCCTGCCGGCCGGCGTCGCCTACCAGGTCGCCGACGTCGTCTCGCTCAGCCACGGCATCCGCTTCCACGACCCGGCCCTGATGACCCTGGCCCAGGCCCTCGCCGCCGGCCTCTTCTCCGGCTCCTCCGACCTGGGCCAGTCCATCGGCTACCCGTTCATGGTCAACTTCGTGGGCGCCGACCATGCCTTCCACGACCTGGTCACGGCCGTCACCGCGAACACCTCGGGCGCCACGGTCTTCCACTGCAGCGCGGGCAAGGACCGCACCGGCTGGGGCACGGCCGTCCTCCTCACCCTGCTCGGCGTACCACGCGCCACGGTCGAGGCGGACTTCCTCGCGAGCAACCAGTACACGGGCGACCCGCAGGCGGTCGAACTGAGCTGGCTGCGCGCGGCGTTCGCCGAGGTCGACCACATCTACGGGGACTTCGACACGTACGTACGAGAGGGCCTGCGCCTGGACACACCGACGGTCACGGCCCTGCGCACCAGGCTGCTGACCGACTGACGGAACAGGCGGCGGCGCCCTCGTCAGGGAAAGCGCTTGTCAAATGGGTTTCGGCGAGCGGCTCATGTCCGACGCCATTTTCGCTGCGACCCCAACTACCCCCATGACAGGGCGAAACGGTCGGCATACCGGAACAAGAACCCCATAAGCATGGTCTACACCTGGCTCGAACAGTGCGGTTGGATACTCACTCGTGCACGTCGAGCAACGCAAACAAGCGATTCCAGCCATGTTTTGCCGGTACTTGACGGGCCGGTGACCGGCTTTCGTCGACACACGTGCCGATGACGTGTGCGTCCCTGTCCGGAACTTGCTATGCGGAGGGGCTTGTTCTGGCCCGTGTGGTGCAGATGTTCGAGGGCACGACCGCCGACTTGTGCAGGTCCCGTGACAGGTTGTGGGCTCCTCGTGACCGCAGGGGTCTGCGAGGTCTGTCTTCCTGTGGGGGGAAGTCTTGATGCGACGCACCAACGGTGCGCGGATTTCGCGCGCCCAGAAGAGTCTGAGATCGCTGGCCTGTGCGGCCGCCGCCTCGGGAGCCTTCGCCCTGACGCTGGCCGGAGCGGGCACGGCATCCGCCGGGACGGGGCCCACCCCCGCTCCCGGCGCGCAGCCGCCGGCCTCGAGCGCTCCTTCAGAGGCCGGAAACCCGGCCACCGCTGCCGCGGCGGCAGCCGGCGTGTGCTCCGACGCCTACCAGATCGGCACGACGGCCTACGCCTACCGGGGCACCGAGAAGATCGCCTCGGTCAAGCAGTTCTACTCGCCGCAGTGCAAGGAGAACTACGGGTACGTGTGGGTGTGGAAGTCGTTCCTGGACAAGAAGATCAAGTTCGACCTCCAGGTCGGCGTCTGGAACTACGACCGTGAGGTGCTGCAAGGAGAGCGCCGCGTCTACGACTCGCTGTCCCAGGAGTTCTGGGGCAACGGCGCCGACTCGGTCGACGACTGCACCTCGGGCGACGGCACGCTGACCATCGCCGACGAGCCGGGCGGCTACAACGGCAGGACGTCCAAGCGCTGCTGACACACCGTCGGTGCGGGCGCCCACCCCGCACCGGCTCATACCGCAGGGCCCCCGCCCCGGTGCGCCACGAGCGCACCTAATGGGTGCGGGTGGCAGCCGCCCACCGGCTGCCACCCGCCGGGTCCTGCTCCTCAGCCCAACGGCCCGTGAAGCCCGACCGATCCAAGGAGAGTCCCTCGTGCACTCTGTCATGCCCGGAAACCGGCGAAGCAGACGCGGCAAATACTCTGCAGCGGCAACCGCAGTCGCCACAGCGGCCGGAACGGCGCTGCTCGTCGCGCTGATACCCGCCCAGGCGCAGGCCGCGCCCGCCGACAAGCCCACCCCGCCCACGCTGTCCGCATCGCCGTCGGGCAAGACCAAGGCCCCCAAGAGCACCCCGATCGGTACGCCGGGCAAGGACCGCGAGCTGGTGCAGGAAGGCATCCTGCAATCCACGTTCCAGGGCCTGGGCATCGGCCAGGTCCCGTGGTCGGAGTTCCACGAGGCACCGCTGTCGGACTCGGTCGGCGCGCAGGTCAACTACGGCAACGGCAACCTGTTGCTCTCCGCGAACGCCTTCGACATCGCCGACGCCGGCCCGGGCCTGTCCTTCGGTCTCGCCTACAACGGCCTGAACACCAGCTGGAAGGCGACCACAGGCAGCGACTACCTCATCCACGAGCCCAACCCGACATCGGTCTACGTGCAGGGCCCCTCCAGCACGATCGCCGTGTTCGAGCGCGACGGCTCGGGGTTCACCCCGGCCCCCGGCTACAAACAGGACCTCACACAGTCCTCGGACAAGAAGTCGTTCACCCTGACCTCGCGCAAGAACGGGCAGAAGACGACCTTCACCCGCTCGGGCACGACCGGCGACGCGCGCGTGAGCAAGGTCGAGGACAAGAACGGCAACGCGACCACCATCACGTACTCCGGCGCCTTCACGTCGAAGGTCACCTCCGCCTCCGGCCGCACCCTGACGTTCACCAATGACGGCAAGCAGATCACCAAGGTCACCGACAACACCGGCCGCTACGTGTCGTACACCTGGTCGGGCAACGACCTGAAGACGTTCACCGACACCGACGGCAAGACCACGGTCTTCGAGTACGACACCTCGCACCGGATGACGAAGGTGACCACGCCGGAGGGCCGCGAGACGCGGTTCACCTGGAACACCAACCTCCTCGCGTCGATCACCCGGGTCGTCGACAAGACCGCGGGCACCGGCGCCACCACCGCCTTCCGCTACATCCTTCCCCAGCCTGGCAGCGCAGGCGAAGGCGTCGCCCGCGTCACCGACCCGCGAGGCAAGAACACCGAGATCACGGTCGACGCCCGTTGGCGCGTGAAGAAGACCAAGGATCCCCTCGACCGGGAACGATCCAAGTCCTGGGGCCCGGACAACAACGTCACCAGCGCCGTCGACGGCATGGGCGTCGGATCCACTCCGGGCAACACGGTGAAGTTCGATTACGACGACTCCTTCAACCCGAAGTCGGCGACCCAGCCCACGGGCGCGCAGTCGACCGCGGCCTGGACGCAGAAGTCCGGCGGCCACTACCCCGAGACCCTCACCTCCGCGAGCGGGGACAAGGTCACCAACGGCTACGACACCTCGGGCAACATGATGTCGCAGACCGACACCACCACCGGCTCCGACGGCGCCAAGTGGTCTTACGACTACAACCCCAAGTCCGGCACGATGAAGTGCGACGGGCTGCCCGGCCAGCGCTGCTCGGCCACCGACCCCGAGGACAACAAGACGTCCTTCACGTACGACTCCAAGGGCAACCTGACCAAGGTCGACCGCCCCTCCGCGCAGGAGGACATCACCTACACCTACGACGCGCTGGGCCGCACCGACACCGTCACCGACGGCCGCGGCGTCAAGACCGTCTACACCTACGACAAGCGCGACCGCCTCAAGACGCAGACCAGCGACGGCAAACTGACGACGTTCGTCTACGACGCGGACGGCAACATCAAGTCTCGCACCTCGCCCACCGGTACGAGCACGTACACCTACGACGAGCAGAGCCGCGAACGCACCCGCACCCTGCCCGCGGGCGGCGCCAGTTCGGTGACCTACGATGCGTCCGGCAACGTGAAGACGGCCACCGACGCGGGCGGCACCCTCACCTACGACTACAACGACGCCAACCAGCTCACCACCCTCACCCAGCCGGGCGGCGCCAAGACCACGTACGACTACGACAAGAACGGCGACCGCACCACCACCACCTACCCCGGTGGCACGGTGCAGAAGACGGACTACGACAAGTCCAGCCGCGCCCAGAAGATCGAGGTCAAGAACGGCTCCACCGTCCTGTCCACGATCACGTACGACTACAACAAGTCCGGAAAGGACAGCGACAAGATCTACAAGCGGACCACCGACGGCGCCGCGACTGCCTACACCTACGACTCCAAGGGCCGCCTGACCAAGGCCGTGGAGACCAAGGACAGCGCCACGACTGCGGGTTGGGCCTACTGCTACGACAAGGCCGGCAACATGACCGGCCGCTCCACCGGCACCAGCCTCCCCGCCTGCGCCGACACCCAGTCCGCCCGCGAGTACAACAACGCGAACGAACTCACCTCGCTCGGCGGCAACACCGCCTTCAGCTACGACGGCGACGGCAACGAGACCTCCGCGGCCTCACCCACCGGCACCCGCACGGGCGGCCAGTGGACGCCGTACACCCAGCTGTCCGCGCTGACCGCGTCGGGCACGGCGTCGACGTACACCTACGCGGGCGTGGACAACAACGACCGCCTGACGCGCGGCAGTTCGACGTTCACCAACGCCGCGACCGGCATGACCCGCGAGAACACCACCGGTTTCGTCCGGGAAGCCTCGGGCACGCTGACAGCCATGACGAGCGGCGGGTCGAGCCAGTACTACCTCACCGACGTCCAGGGCAGCGTCATCGGCCTGGTCGACGCCAGCGGCAAGCGCACCGCGACCTACAGCTACGGCCCCTACGGCGAAGCCCGCACCACCACCGGCACCAACCAGCCCTACCGCTACACCGGCACCTACCTCGACCCGTCCGGCCTGTACAAGATGGGCGCCCGCTACTACGACCCCCAACTCGGCCGCTTCACGCAGCCCGACCCCTCCGGCAAGGAAAGCAACCTCTATGCCTACGCCGCAGGCGACCCCATCAACCGCTTCGACCCGAGCGGGCACAGCTCATGGTCGCTCGGAGCCGAGGCATGCTTTTGGCTTTGTCTCGGAGGAGGCTACGCCGAGAACTCGGATGGCAGCGAAGGGGGCGGTTATTTCCAGATAGGGCTTGGCACGCCCGGAGGCGGCTTCAGTGCCGACCTGAACAGTGGCACTATCGGCAGCGAGACTGACGGGTACGGGTATCTCAACTGTAGCGCCGTCGTTCCAGAGTTCGAATTGGATCTGGGAAAGAGTTTCAGCTTCGGCGGTGGCGCTGGCCTGAATTTCCCTGGCTGCTCTGCTGGGGCCAGAGTCCAATTTTAGAAGCTAGTTCTGGTGGGCGGGCTCTGGCTCGTCCACCAGAGGCAAGATGGAGTTGATCCCGGAAATGGGTCACATTGTAGCTGGAATACTCATGGCGTTGTTCGGATGCTTTTTCGCCGCAGGCGCCGAGAGTGTTGAAAGATCCAACGCTGAGAGTTCCGGAAAGTTCTTCGGGGAGAAGCGGACCAGAGAGACGTCACGTGCCATAGTCTGGATATTCAGATGTGCGGGTGTTCTCTTCGCGGTTGTAGGTGTTCTTATCGCTGTAGGACTGATAGGAACGTGAATCCCGTGCATACCCTGATGCCCCCCACGGCGAGGCATTCGGGCTATGGATCCTTCAATTCGGCGCCGCGCGGATTGCCTCGCTCGGCCTCGCGGCCTTCTACTAACCCACTACTGTCAGCAACGTGACCGCTGCCGCCACGGAACCACTCTGAAGTGATCGTGGAGCCGGGCGCCTTCCGTACGAGCCTGTTCGGCAACCACAGCCTGAGCGCGGACGGGATCGTGGACTACGCGGACACGGTGGGCGCGACACGCTCTTTCGTGGAGACGGGGGGCAGCACTCAGCCGGCGACCCGGCGAAGGCCGCGGCGGCGGTCACCCGGGCCCTCGACGCGGAGGAGACGCCGGTGTGGTTGGCGCTCGGCGACGACTCGATCGACACAATTCTGGGGCACCTGGAGCAGGTGAGGGGCGACCTCACGGCCTGAAGAAGGTGGCACCAGTCCCGGCGACAAGCCGCAGCTCAGACATGAAGATCACGATCTACAGCTAGAGTATTAGTCTTGGCCGCGCAGCACCTTACAAGATGGGCGCCCGCTACTACGACCCCCAGCTCGGCCGCTTTCCCCAGCCCGACCCCTCCGGCAAGGAATCCCATCTCTACGCCTATGCGGTCGGCGACCCCACCAACCACATGGACCCGAGCGGACTCGACTTCCTCGGGCTTGACAAGAAGGGCTGGGGCAACGCTCGGGGCATCGCTGGAACGTTGATCAGCGCTGCGGCCTCGTTTTTTCCAGGCTGCGCCTTGGTCGCTGGTGGAATAGCTGTTGCGAGCACTGGACTGAGTGTCGCTCCGGAAGAACCCTTGAGGGCGATTCCCCCGGACAGATTGCGGCTACCGGCATTCTTAGCGCAGGCACCGGAGGAGTTGGAACCGCGATGGCGGCCGCCAAAGTTGGGGGCACGGCGGCAAAGATGACTGACATCGGCTACGAAGGCATTAGTTACTTCGGCGGTGCCGCGATCGGTGGTTGGGACTGGACGTAACCGTCCGCGAATCGGAAGGAGCACCGTGAACGGTTTCTGGCCTACAGGAGCAATAATTTTCACTCTGGTTGTGGTGATCAGCTTGTTCTCCTGGTCTAGGTACGAGAAAAGGATCAAGAAGGGCAAGAAGTAGAAACCCGAATAGGCTTTCCGGTTCCTCCTGGCGTTGGGGGGCGGCAAAGTTCACGGGTAGGACGCTCCAAAGGTTGTCCCGTAACCGGTGTGGCGGCTGAGGCGTTGACCGGTCAGCCACAAGCGCAAGGACGGAGGAAAACATGATCTCTGCGCGTGGGTATCTCTTCGAAAGGGCTGCAGCCGGTTACGCCCTGGCCATCGCTGTCGCGGTCATCCTTGGCGCCATTCTGTGGAAGAAATTCAAGCGGTAGTGCTCTCGCGAGATTCGGAGACGACGGCTGCCAACAAAGGACTCGGCTTCGGGTCGGGCATGGCGTCCTGGCCTGACTGAAGGACTGTAATGAGGTCAGCATCTCGCCACGGATTCCACGGGGAGGCGATCCCATCCCTCCGCAGCCAACTCGCCCTCGGCGCAACCGACTCGCACCTCGCCGACCACTGCACCCACCGCGACCAGGCCCGCGCCCGCGGCCCGGTGCCTGCCATAGCCGCCGGAACGCCCGGCACGACACCAGACTCGGCATCTGCCGCTGGGCCGTGGAGCACACCTCCGCCCAGCTGCAAGGCTTCCGTCGACTCTGCGTCCGCTGGAAACGCCGAGCCTCGAAGCTCGAGCTTCACTCGCTGTGGTGGGCTTCGACGTGCGTTTTTTCAGCGTGGCCTGCGTCCAGCTGATTGCCGAGTGCGCGGTGCCTGCGGGGGCGGCAGTAGGCGCTCCCGATCGGCTGGGGGCCCGAGGCTCGGGGCTCGGGTTTTGGGGGTGGGTTGTGGGGGGCTAGGAAGGGATGAGTGTGGGCTGCTGTTTTATCTTGGCCGGGGGTGTTGAGCTTCGAGGGCCGAGGTTCGAGCGGTGTTTGTAAGGATTGGGTGGGTGAAGTTCTTTCCCACCCGCCCACCCTCCCCGTTCGGCTTTTTTCTTTCGTGCGATAGCGGATCGTTTCTGCTGAACGGGTGTTGCCATGCGGGGTGGTGACTTTGGGTGATCGGCTTGCGACGTAGTGTGTTGATCGTCTAACGTCCGCGGTAATAGACAACCCCGGCCGGGTGCTAGCAACACCCGCCGGGGTTTGACCGACAAGATCCTAGAGGCGATCTCGTGGCTGGTGTTGACTCTACCGTTGTGGTGCCGTCTCCTGCACATCCTCTGGCGAGTCCGGGGTTCGGGAAGCGTGCTGTGCCTGGTCAGGGCACTCTTCGGGGGGACTCGTTCGCTCATCTGTCCTTGCGTGCACGGTATGTGGCGGGGTTGGTCGACGTGTTGCCTGAGCAGGCGGCGATGGATGTGAAGACTCTCGCCAGGGAGCAGCCGTTGTATGGGCAGATGGCGGTGCGGGGTGCCTTGACGGAGTTGTCTGTGGTGGGGCATCTGCGTCGTGTGCGGACTCTCGCGAGTCCTGAGGGTGGGGTGACGCGGTGGGTGTTTCGTACGTACTGGTCTCGTATTGCACGCAGTGATGAGTGGTGGGCCTGCTTCCTCAATGGTGATGTGCCGGAGCCGGAGCCGGAGCCGGAGCCGGAGCTGGAGCTCGTGCCGGAGGTGGAAGTAGAGCCGGAGGCCGGTTTGAGGCCAGGCCTCAGACCGGGACAGGCACCCGGTCTGAGGCCTGGCCAGGCATCCAGTCTGCTTCCGGTTCTGACGCCCGGACAGGCACCGCCTGCGGCGCGTGTGTTGGTTCCGGTCTCTGTTGGTCTGACTGTTCGTTCTGAGGCGTACCAGGCGTTGGCCGGGCTTGCTGTGTGGGATGCGAGGCTGAGGCTGTCTGCCAGGGATTGTGAGGCTTTGGAGCCGCTGGCTGTGCGGTGGCTTGAGCGGGATCCTGACCTGGTGGGGTTCGCTCAGGCATTGTCCGGAGGTTTGCCTCCTGTGGTGCATAGTCCGCGTGGGTTCGTGGAGCGCCGGCTGAGGGAGAAACTTCCTCCCGAGCGCGTGTACAGGGCAGAACCCCCAGGGACGGTATCCCCTCCCGTCCCCCAGGGTCGCCGTCGTCATCTGGTGGAGTGTGCGGACACCGAGTGCAGGACACCGGGCCGGCCCGAAGCGATGCAGGGCGGACTGTGCACCACCTGCCGGGACAAACAACAGCCCCACACCACAGCCGGCCACCTCACCCTCCAAACCTGACACCCCATCACCCCCACACACCATCAACTACCGCACAACACAAGCATGTTGACACCCAGCACAACCAACCCCCACAGCCACGACCCCTCAAGACACAGCCAGCCCCAGGAATTCGCGAAGCGAATTCCTGCAGGCCGAATTGCGGAGCAATTCGAGCCCCGGACAACGGAGTTGGCCGCACCGGACGGCGGAGCCGGCCGGTGAGCCACGCGGAGCGTGGCCGTCTTTCCGCCACGTAGTGGCGGCGCGTCGTGTCTGCGGAGCAGACCGCGCG
>NZ_JBITLI010000012.1:0-212877 GCF_044465085.1 Streptomyces sp. NPDC049813
GTTCCCCGCGCCCCTGGAGCATGCGGCTTCGCCGCAGCCCCAGGGGCGCCCGATGAGAGGTCGCACGAAGTGCGCCTCTCAGGGGCGCGGGGAACTGCGCGAGAAGCCCCACCGGCCGGCAGACGAAGAACGAGGCATTGAGGGGCGCGGGGAACTGCGCGACCAGCCCCCACCGGGCCGCGGCCGGGAACGAGGACCGGCCCCGGTGACGTAGTCAAGGGCGTCACACCCAACCCTGCTGCCGCGCGGAGCGCAACGCCTCCGTCCGGTTCCGCGTCCCGGTCTTCCCGATGGCCGACGAGAGATAATTCCGCACGGTCGACTCCGACAGATGAAGGACCCCGGCGACATCGGCCACCGTCGCCCCCTCCGCGGAGGCCCGCAACACATCCGCCTCCCGCGCGGTCAACGGATTGGGCCCCGCACTGAGCGCCGCCGCCGCCAGCGCGGGATCGACCACCGTCTCACCCCGCAGCACCTTGCGAACCGCCTCCGCCAACTCCTCCACGGGCCCGTCCTTGACCAGGAACCCCGCCGCCCCGGCCTCCATGGCCCGCCGCAGATACCCGGGCCGCCCGAACGTCGTGAGGATCAGCACCCGGCAGTCCGGCACCTGGTCGCGCAGGTCCGCGGCCGCGTCGAGACCGCTGCGGCCGGGCAGCTCGATGTCCAGGAGAGCGACGTCCGGCCGGCACTCGAGCGCCTTGTCGACGATGAGGTCACCCGCCGCGACCTGCGCGACGACCTCGATGTCCGGCTCCAGGCCGAGCAGCAGCGCCAGCGCCCCCCGCATCATTCCCTGGTCCTCGGCGAGCAGGACGCGCACGCTCTTGGCGGGCCGGTGGTCTTGCGGCATCTCGGTCACGGGGGAAGATTACGCGGCGCCACCCGGCCGGGCCTCTCAGACGTGCTCCGCCAGCGCAGCGTCCCGCGCCGAGTCCGGCTCCCCGGGCGGGAGTTCGGCCCGCACCACGAACCCGCCCCGCGGGCCCGGCCCCGCCGTCAGGGAGCCGCCCGCCGCGGCGAGCCGCTCGGTCAGGCCCTTGATGCCGGTGCCGCCGACCGCACGCCCACCCGCCGCCCCGGCGCTCGCACCCGCCACCGGCCCCGCCCCGTCGTCCGTGATCCGCAGCACCACCCGGTCCGCCGCCCCCTCCACGGAGATAGTGCAGGTCGTGGCCGCGCTGTGGCGCACCGCGTTGGTCACCGCCTCCCGCACCACCCAGCCGAGCAGCGCCTCCGTCCGCGCCGACAGAGGCGGCCCCGACCGGCGGACGACCGGCTCGATACCGGCCGCGGTGAGCGCCGAGCGCGCCCGGTCCAGCTCGGTGGCGAGGCTGCCCTCCCGGTACCCGGTGACGGCCTCGCGGATCTCGGTGAGCGCCTGGCGGCCCACCGCCTCGATGTCGCTGACCTGCTCCAGGGCCGCGTCCATGCTGCGCGGCGCGAGCCGCCGCGCGGCCTCCGACTTCACCACGATCACCGACAGCGTGTGGCCGAGCAGGTCGTGCAGGTCGCGGGAGAAGCGCAGCCGCTCCTGGTCCACGGCCTGCCGCGCCAGTTCCTCGCGGGCCGCCCGCAGCTCCCGTACGGCTTCGGAGAGGGAGAGGATCGCCGCCGTCACCATCATCGACAGGAACGTGCCGTAGACGACGCCGAGCGAGTCCCAGCCCTCCTTCAGCCCGGCCACCACACCCGCGAGCGCGCTCAGGGCCAGGCCCGCCTTGCCCAGGTGCGGACCGCGCACGATCGCCCCGGCCGCGAGCCCCAGCAGCGGGAAGAACGCCACCCAGCTGCCGCCGAACCCGCCGACCAGCGCGCAGGTCAGCAGCGTCATCAGGAGCAGCGCCACCCGGGTCGAGGTGGCGGTGCGGGTCTTCTTGTGGAACGCGCGGAACACCACGAAGACGTAGAGGGAGTTGAAGGTGAGCAGCCCCAGGCCGCCGAGCCACGGGCTGTCGGTCTTCCCCTGGACGATGTTCGAGAAGGCGCCCAGGCCCAGGAGCAGCCACGGCAGCAGCGCGAAGCCGGTCGGCGGCGGGCCCAGCTCCTCCGGCAGCCGGCCGTGCTCGCCGCGCGCCCGGCGCTGCGCCTTCACGCGCTCGTGCTCCGCCTTCCACTCGGCCTGCGTCGCGCGCAGCTCCTGGAAGTGGCCGTTGACCTTGCTCCAGCAGGACATGTTCGTACCTCTCTGATCCCCGTCAGCCCCGTCAGCCCCGTCCGCCTCGTCGACCCGTCAGCCCCGTCGTGCCGGTCAGATGGTGCGCGCGGCCCTGCGGTACGAGACCACAGCGTACGAACCGAACGCCAGCAGCCAGCAGCCGAGCACGGTCAGCGCCGCGAGGGACGGGACGTGTCCGTCGGCGACCGCCGTACCGAGCTGCGCGAAGCGGTTGGTCGGGGTGAAGGACGAGACGTCCCGCAGCCAGCCCGGGAACAGCTCCACCGGGAACCACAGGCCGCCGAGGACCGCGAGGCCCAGGTAGCAGAGCATGTTGATGCCGCCCGTGGCCTGCGAGGTGAGCCGGTAGCCGTTGCCGAGACCCAGCAGGGTGAAGGGCAGCGAACCCGCCCACAGCAGCACCGCGATGGCCGGCCACTTCCACGCGTCCATCCGCACGCCGTTGACGAGGCCGCCGGCGAGCAGCACCGCGGTGATCGCAGGCAGCACGGTCACCGCCCCGGTCAGGGCCCGCCCGAGCACGCCCTGGCGCGGTGTCATCGGCGTGATCCGCAACTGGCGCAGCCAGCCGATCGCCTTGTCCTCGGCGACCCCGGCGCCGGTGTTGAGGGCCGCGCCGAGCGCTCCGTAGGCGGCCATGCCGACCATCGAGGCGGTCTTCCACTCCCCGGCGTCCGCACCGAGGTTGGTGAAGAGCAGGTACATCATCACCGGCATCGCGACCGAGCCGATCACGAACTTGCCGTCCCGCAGCGTGCGCCGGACTTCGAGGCGGAGGTAGTCCCACATCACACACGCTCCAGGTCGCGGGGGTCCGCGGTCAGCGCCATGAAGGCGTCGTCGAGGGAGGCCGGGGCGACCTCCAGATTGCGTACGGCGTCCCGCGCGGCCAGTGCCATGACCGTGGCGTCCGAGTCCTCGGTGCGCAGCCGCGCCCGGTCGCCGCGGATCTCCACGCCGAGCACGCCCGGCAGCAGGTCGAGACCGTGCGAGCCGCGCCCCGCCAGGTCGAAGGAGACGAGGCTGCCGCCGCCCGCCCGGCGCAGCTCCTCGCCGCTGCCGTCGGCGACGAGCCGGCCGCGGTCGATCACGACGATCCGGTCCGCGTTGGCGTCGGCCTCCTCCAGGTAGTGCGTCGAGAACAGGACGGTGTGCCCGCGCCGCGCGAAGGCCCGCATCGAGGTCCAGAAGGCGTGTCGCGCCTCGACGTCGAGCGCGGCGGTCGGCTCGTCGAGCACGATCAGCGAGGGGTTTCCGGCGAGGGCCACCGCGAAGCGCACCCGCTGCGTCTGCCCGCCGGACAGCTTGTCGACCCGGCGCCCCGCCAGCTCCTCGATCCCGGCCAGCCGCAGCGCCTCCCGCACGGCCATCGGCGCCGGGTACTGCCGGGCCACGAAGCCGACCAGCTCGGCGACGGTGACCCGGGGCACCGCCCGGCCCTCCTGGAGCATGGCGCCGACCCGGCCGGCCCGTACGGAGTCCTGCGGCGCCGCGCCGAACAGTTCGACGCGGCCCCCGGTCGGGTCGTCCAGACCGAGCAGCAGCGAGATGGCGGTGGACTTGCCCGCGCCGTTGCGGCCGAGCAGCGCCACCGTCTCGCCCGCCGCGATCTCCAGGTCGAGCCCGTCGACCGCCGTCACGTCCCCGAACACCTTGACGGCCCCCCGGAAGGTCACGGCCGCCTCTGTCGCCTTCTTCGTCATGGCCACGACGCTACGGACCGGGGGCGGGGGAGCGGCAGATGTGCCCTGTACCGATCTGGGCAGGACAAATGTCACGGCGGCGGCCGCGGCAACACCTGACGTCGCGTCAGAAAGGGGCGGTCCGGCCCTTCCCAACCCACCGGCTCTTGGCTATACATGAGGATCGCCGGACGGAATGAAACAGGTTCTAGAACCGGCCCGTGACGGCCTCGGTGCGACCGACGGTGCGGACGGCCGCACCGAGGTCTTGACCCCGTCCCGACCCGTCCCGTCCCGACCCGACGCGTCCCGGCCCCGACCGGTCCGCCCGCCCGATCCGTGTGAGGAGCGCCCGCCCCATGCCCATCGACCCCGTGAAGGCCGTAGCCGCCGAGCCCCGGACCGCCGAGATCGGCTGGGGCCACAAGGACGTCCAGCTCTACCACCTCGGCATCGGCGCGGGCGTCCCGGCGACCGACCCCGGCGAGCTGCGCTACACCCTGGAGTCCCGGCTCCAGGTCCTGCCGAGCTTCGCGACCGTCGCGGGCGCCGGGATGGCGATGATGGGCGGCCTCGCCGCACCCGGCATCGACGTGGACCTCGCCCACGTCCTGCACGGCGGCCAGGCCGTCGAGCTGCACCGGCCCCTCCCGGTCGAGGGCTCCGCGACCACGACCGCGAGGGTGGCCGCCGTCTACGACAAGACGAAGGCCGCCGTCGTGGTCCTGCGCACCGAAGTCGCCGACGCCGACGGGCCGTTGTGGACCAGCGAAGCGCAGATCTTCGTCCGCGGGGAGGGCGGTTTCGGCGGCGAACGCGGGCCCTCCGGCCGGCTGCCGGACCCCGCGCGCGAGCCGGACCGCACCGTCGACCGGCGGGTCCGCGAGGACCAGGCGCTCCTCTACCGGCTCTCCGGCGACTGGAACCCGCTCCACGCCGACCCCGGGTTCGCCGCGCTCGCCGGCTTCGACCGGCCGATCCTGCACGGCCTGTGCACGTACGGGATCACGCTCAAGGCGGTCGTGGACACCCTGCTCGACGGGGACGCCTCCCGCGTCACCCGCTACGCCACCCGGTTCGCGGGCGTCGCCTTCCCCGGCGAGACGCTGCGCGTGCGGATGTGGCGGGAGCCGCACCGCGTCCGGGCCGCGGTGAGCGCTCCGGAGCGCGACGAGGCCCCGGTCCTGGCCGACACCGTCATCGACCACAGCTGACCAGCACGCACGCACCTCACGCGAAGGAGCCGCACGCCATGCGAGCAGCCGTACTGCACGAGACAGGCCAGGACAAACTGGAGGTACTGGACGACGTCGAGGCGGTCGGCTTCGGCCCGGGCAAGGTGCGTATCCGCATCCGGGCGACCGGCCTGTGCCACTCCGACGTCTCCGCCATGAACGGGGTGCTGCCGCAGCCCGCCCCCTTCGTCCCGGGCCACGAGGGGGCGGGCGAGATCCTCGACGTCGGGGACGGCGTCAGCCACCTGACACCGGGTCAGCGGGTGCTCGTCTGCTGGCTCCCCGCCTGCGGCGCCTGCCCGGCCTGCAAGCGCGGCCAGACGCAGCTCTGCCTCGCCGGGTTCATGAACGCCGGGACGCCCAACTTCCGCCGCTCCGGCGGCGATGTGTTCGGCTTCGCCGGCACCGGCACGTTCACCGAGGAGCTCGTGGTCGACGCGGGGTGCGCGGTCCCGGTCCCCGACGACGTGCCCTTCGACATCGCGGCGCTCATCGGCTGCGGCGTCACCACCGGGCTCGGCGCGGCCATCAACACGGCGGACGTGCAGGCGGGTTCGTCGGTCGCGGTCATCGGCTGCGGGGGCGTCGGCATCTCCGCGATCCAGGGGGCCCGGCTCAGGGGCGCCGCCCAGATCGTCGCCGTCGACCCCGTCGCGGCGCGACGCGAGGGGGCCCTGAAGTTCGGCGCGACGGAGGCGGTGGCCCCGGACGGACTGGCCGACGCCAAGCAGCGGATCACCGCGGGCGAGGGGTTCGACTACGTCTTCGAGGTCGTCGGGAAGTCCGCCACGGCGCGCACCGCGTACGAGACGACGCGGCGGGGCGGCACGCTCGTCGTCGTCGGGGCGGGCGCCATGGACGACTTCCTGCAACTCAACATGTTCGAGCTGTTCTTCGACGAGAAGCGGATCCTGCCGTCCATGTACGGGGGCGGGGACGTCCTGCGCTCCTACGAGCGGGCGATCGCCCTGTGGCGGGCCGGACGGATCGACCTGGAGTCCCTCATCACGCACCGGGTGCCGCTGGCGGAGATCAACGAGGCCCTGGACCACATGCGCACCGGCTCCGCCCTTCGTACGTGCATCGAGATCTAGCGGGGTACCACCCCGCGCCGGCTGCGCGCGGGCCCCGTCAGGGGCGCGGGGGACTGCGCGACCGGCCACGACGTGGCTGCTGTCGGCGAACGGGCGTGACCGGCGACGGGGTGGACCCCCGGGGCTCCGCCCCGGCCCCCGCTCCTCAATCGCCGGAGGGGCTCGATTTTGCGTGGGGCTGCGCGCGGGCCCCGTCAGGGGCGCGGGGGACTGCGCGACCGGCCACGACGTGGCTGCTGTCGGCGAACGGGCGTGACCGGCGACGGCGCGGACCCCCGGGGCTCCGCCCCGGGCCCCCTCAATCGCCGGAGGGGCTCGATTTTGCGTGGGGCTGCGCGCGGGCCCCGTCAGGGGCGCGGGGAACTGCGCGACCGGCCACGACGTGGCTGCCGCCGGCGAACGGGCGTGACCGGCGATCGAGGAGCGGGGGCCGGAGGGGCTCGGTTCGGCAGGGCAGAGGTGACAGCAACAGGAGGCGCACACATGGCAACACCGCTCACAGGCCTGACGGCCGTCGTGACCGGGGCCGGGCGGGGGCTCGGCCGGGCCGAGGCACTGGAACTGGCGCGGCTCGGCGCGAACGTGGTCGTCAACGACTTCGGCCAGCCCGCCAGGGACGGCACCGGCGGCCCCGACGCCACCCCCGCGCGGCGGGTCGCCGAGGAGATCCGCGCCGAGGGCGGCACCGCCACCCCGCACAGCGGTGACGTGGCCGACCACGAGCAGGCCGCCCGGCTCGTCCAGGCGGCCGTGGACACGTACGGCGCACTCGACATCCTCGTCAACAACGCCGGCATCCTGCGCGACCGCATGATCTTCTCGATGACCGAGGACGAGTGGGACTCCGTCATCCGCGTCCACCTCAAGGGCCACTACAACACCACCCACTTCGCCTCCCGCCACTGGCGCGAGCGGGCCAAGGCGACCGGCGCCCCGGTCTTCGGGCGGATCGTGAACACGTCCTCCGAGGCGTTCCTCGCCGGGTCCGCCGGCCAGCCCAACTACGCCGCGGCCAAAGGCGGCATCGTCGGCCTGACCACCTCCACGGCGCTGGCCCTCGCCAAGTACGGCGTCACCGCCAACGTGATCTGCCCGCGGGCCCGCACCCGGATGACGGAGGACGTCTTCGCCGGGTTCGCCGCGCCCGGCGAGGGGCTCGACCCGCTGTCCCCGCGGCACGTCGCCCCGCTCGTCGGCTACCTCGCCTCACCCGCGGCGGCGCACGTCAACGGCCAGCTCCTCGTCGTGCACGGCGGCATGGTCGCCGTCGTGGAGCGGCCCAGGGTGGCGGCGAAGTTCGACACCGCCAAGGACGCGTTCACGTACGACGAACTCGACGCGCTGCTCACCCCGCACTACCGGGACCGCCCCCCGGGCGAGACGTTCGCGGCTGCCGAGGTGCTCGGCCTCAAGCACGGCTGACCCGGGCGGCGACGCACACAGGGCGCAGGGCCCGGCTTCCCGCCGGGCCCTGCGCCCTGTGTCACGGACCGCGCCGCCTACCTCTCCTCGGCGCGTGGACCCCGGTGCCGCCCGCGCGGCTCGGGCTGCTCCTCCGGCGCGGAGGACGTCGTGACCGCCCCCCGGTGCCGGCCGGGCCCGGTGTCCGTGCCCTCGTGCTCCGCTCCGTCCGCACCCGCGGCTATGCCATTGCTTCCCGTCATCGGAAAACTCACCCCGTAGACCTCTACACCGTCGTTCACTTGCAGCCGGGCGAGTCTAACCGGCCGCTTTCCGCCCGCCGAGAGGTGCCTGCGCGAGCGGCACCGGACGCGGCGCGGCGGGCGCGGGTCCGCTCTCCGGCACGGTCTCGCGCGGCGCCGCGGGCTCGGGTGCGGGCAGCCGGGCCAGGCCGCAGGGCACCTCGTCTGTGACGTACGGCAACGTCAGCACCCCCTCACGCGTCCAGAACCCGGACCCCGCCAACCAGCCGCGCGGCGCGGCCAGCTGACGCAGCGTCCCCTCGGCGGGGCGCCAGACACCGAGCCACGGTGTCCCGGCACCCGAGCCGCCCGCATCACCGGAACCGCCCGAGCCGCCCGAGTCGGCCGTGCTCTCGATGCGCAGCGCCACCGCACACCCCTCCGGCATCAGCGTCTGCCCCGGCTGGACGGCGAACGGCGTCACCGCGCACTCCGGCGGCCGCAGTGCCCGCGGGAAGCGGACCGGCAGCGTACTGCCGAGCACGCCCCAGCCGAGCCGCGGCCGCCCCGGCTCCGCCGCGTCCGAGCGCACCATGATCAGCCCGCTGTCCAGGTCGGCGCAGAGCAGCCGGTCCGTGCTCTCCTCGGTGATCTGCAACAGCGGGGAGACCTCGCCCCCGCGGTCCAGGTCGACCGCCACCGTCTTGACGGGCCCGCCGCCCGGCTCCGCCCGGTCCAGCGCGAGCAGCCGCCCCTCGCGGTCCAGCCACACCCCGCCCGAACAGTGCCCCGCGACCTCCGCCAGGTGTTCGGGCCCGAACGCGCCGCCCGCCACCAGCCACACGTCCGTGCTCCGCTCGCCCACCGACAGCGCGAACGCGCGCCGGCCGTCGGGCGCCGGGGGCAGCAGCGTCAGCTCGCCGCACTCCACGGCCCCCAGCTGCACCTCGCCGGTGCCGGGGCCGGTCGGGTAGAGGAGGGAGAAGAGGTGCCGCCCGTCGGCCCGGCGCCGGATCAGCACCCGGCCGTCGGTCAGCGGCAGCACGTCGGTGCCCGGCTCCTCCGGCTGCCGGGCGGGGAGCGGCACCGCGTACGGCTCGGGTCCGTCCAGCGTCCAGCGCTCGGGGAACCACGACCCGGGGCTGCCCCCGTCGTGCGCGAGCCGGGCCGCGTACGTCGCGTCCGCGGTGATCACACAGCCGGTCCGCGGCGGCTGCGCGCGCGTGCCGGTCGCGGGCTCGGTGGCCAAGGCCGTCATGGGGATCCGTCGCCTCCTGCTCGTCGTGGTGGATCGGTTGCCTGGTGTCCGCCCCCTGCGCTCCGCCGAAGCTAGTTTTCGCCCGTACCTCCGGGGAGCGCGCCGCCCGCCTCTTCACACCAAAGGGTGGCCGTGCCGGGAATCGGCTGTGCCGCAACTGCTCGGTGTGCTCAAGGACCGGCCGGTCCGGCGGCCGCTGGCGGCGAACGGTGATGTTAGGTTGCCCTAACTCACACCTGTGAGCCTTCTGTGCACCCAGAGCTGGAGCAAGCCGATGCCCCCGATGTCCCTGCGTCCGCGCACCCGGATCGCGGCCGCCGCCGTCACCACGGCCGCCGCGCTCGCCCTCACCGCCTGCGGCTCCGGCGACGGGAGCGGAGCGGCGAAGGGCGACAACGGCGCCGGCTCCAAGGCGGTCGCGCAGGGCGGCGACGCGTTCGCGAACGCCGCCGAGCGGACGGCGAAGATGGGCACGACCGCGAAGCCCGGCGTCTTCCCGCGCACCGTCACCCACGCCCTGGGCAGCACGGAGCTGGCGAAGAAGCCGCGCCGCGTCGTCGTCCTCGACGTCGGCGAGCTGGACAACGTCGCCTCGCTCGGCGTCGAGCCCGTCGGGTACGCGCCGACCGAGGGCGACGACGGCATCCCCTCCTACCTGGCGAAGACCGCGGGCCACCCCAAGAGCGTCGGCACGATCAACTCCCTCAACCTGGAGGCGATCGCGAACCTCAAGCCCGACCTGATCCTCGGCAGCGAGCTGCGCGCCGCCAAGCTCTACCCGCAGCTCGCCAAGATCGCCCCGACCGTCTTCTCCGTCCGCCCCGGCTTCACGTGGAAGGAGAACTACCTCCTCAACGCCGCCGCCCTGGACCGTACGGCGGCCGCCGAGGCGAACCTCGCGGCGTACGACAAGAAGGTGGCGAAGCTCGGCGCCGACGTGAAGAAGGCGAACGGCGGCAAGGCCCCCACCGTGACGATGCTGCGCTACATGCCCGACCGCATCCGCCTCTACGCCAAGGCCTCCTTCATCGGCACGATCCTCGACGACGCCGGCATCCCGCGCCCGGAGAACCAGCAGGTCGACGACCTGGCGACGGAGATCAGCCCGGAGAAGATCGACTCCGCGGACGCCGACTGGATCTTCACCGGCGTCTACGGCGACGCCGACAAGACCCAGCGCGCGAGCGCCGAGGACAACCCGCTGTGGAAGAAGCTCGGCGCCGTGCGCGCCGGGCGGGCCAAGGACGTCCCCGACGAGACCTGGTACCTGGGCCTCGGTGTCACCGCCGCCGACGAGGTGATCGGGGACCTGCGCGCGAACCTGGTGAGGTAACCGGGCTTGGGGGCGGGGCGCGCGGCGCGGGTAACCTGTCTGCGTGCCCCGTCTGTCTGAAGTCACCGCCGCGCTCGACGCCCTCTGGCCGCCCGCCCTCGCCGAGGGCTGGGACGCGGTCGGCACGGTCGCCGGGGACCCGGACGCCGAGATCCGCCGGGTGCTCCTCGCCGTCGACCCGGTCCAGGAGATCGTCGACGAGGCCGTCAAGCTCGGTGCCGACCTGCTGGTCACGCACCACCCGCTCTATCTGCGCGGGACGACGACGGTCGCGGCCGACACCTTCAAGGGCCGCGCCGTGCACACCCTGATCAAGAACGACGTGGCGCTGCACGTCGCCCACACCAACGCCGACAAGGCCGACCCGGGCGTCTCCGACGCGCTCGCCGGAGCGCTCGGCGTCCGCGTCGTCCGCCCGCTCGTGCCCGATCCGGCGGACCCCGCGGGCCGCCGCGGCCTCGGCCGTGTCTGCGCGCTCGACCACCCGCTGACCCTGCGCGAGCTGGCGGCCCGCGCCGCCGAGCGGCTGCCCGCCACCGCCCAGGGCATCCGCGCCGCGGGCGACCCCGACGCGACGATCCGTACGCTCGCGGTCTCCGGCGGCAGCGGCGACAGCCTCTTCGAGGAGGTGCGCGCCGCGGGCGTCGACGCCTTCCTCACCGCGGACCTGCGCCACCACCCGGCGAGCGAGGCCCGCGCCCAGGCACCTCTCGCGCTGCTCGACGCGGCGCACTGGGCCACCGAGTGGCCCTGGTGCGAGCTGGCCGCAGCCCAGCTCGACGAGATCTCCGACCGCGAGGGATGGGACCTGCGGGTCCACGTCTCGCGCACGGTCACCGACCCCTGGACCGCCCACGCGGCGTCCCACCGCGACCCCCTCACTACTTTTGGAGCCCCCAACTGAACGCCGCGCCCGCCGACCAGATCCGCCTCCTCGACGTCCAGGACCTGGACGTCCGCCTCCAGCAGCTGAGGCACAAGAAGAAGTCGCTGCCCGAGCACGCCGAGATCGACTCGCTCACCAAGGACCTCGCGCAACTGCGGGACCTGCACGTCGCCGCGGTGACCGAGGAGAGCGACTGCTCCCGCGAGCAGACCAAGGCCGAGCAGGACGTCGACCAGGTCCGCCAGCGCGCCACCCGCGACCAGCAGCGCCTGGACTCCGGCGCGGTCACCTCGCCCAAGGACCTGGAGAACCTCCAGCGCGAGATCGCCTCGCTGGCCAGGCGCCAGGGCGACCTGGAGGACGTCGTCCTGGAGGTCATGGAGCGCCGCGAGTCGGCGCAGGAGCGGGTGAGCGAGTACGCCGAGCGCCTCGCCGCCGTCCAGGCCAAGATCGACGACGCGACGTCCCGCCGGGACGCTGCCTCCGGCCAGCTGGACCTGGAGGCGTCGACGGTGACCAAGGAGCGCGAGGTCGTGGCCGGCTCCGTCCCCGCCGACCTGCTGAAGCTCTACGACAAGCTGCGCGAGAAGGAGGGCGGTGTCGGCGCGGCCAAGCTGTTCCAGCGCCGCTGCGAGGGCTGCCGCCTGGAGCTCAACATCACCGAGCTGAACGAGGTCCGCGCCGCCGCCCCCGACGCGGTGGTCCGCTGCGAGAACTGCCGCCGCATCCTGGTCCGCACCTCCGAGTCGGGCCTCTGAGCGGCACCGGAGCACCTGCCGCGGGGCCCGACCTGGGCCCCCCGGCCACCTTCCTGCTGCTGCGCCACGGTGAGACGGCCCTCACCCCGGAGAAACGGTTCTCCGGGAGTGGGTGCCTCCGGGGCGCGGGCAGCGACCCGGAGCTGTCGGAGACCGGCCGCCGGCAGGCGCGGGACGTGGCACGGGCCCTCGACCGGCGCGGCACGGTCGAGGCGATCGTCTCCTCGCCCCTCAGGCGCTGCCGGGAGACCGCGCAGGCCATCGCCGAGCGGCTCGGTCTCGCCGTGACGGTCGACGACGACCTGCGCGAGACCGACTTCGGGGCCTGGGAAGGGCTGACGTTCAAGGAGGTCAGGGAGGGTTTCCCGGCCGACATGGACGCCTGGCTCGGCTCGTCCGGGGCCGCGCCCAGTGGCGGCGGCGAGAGCTTCGCGGCGGTCGCGGAGCGCGTCGCCGCGGCCCGCGACCGGCTGACCGCCGCTCACCGGGGCCGCACCGTCCTGCTCGTCAGCCACGTGACGCCGGTCAAGACGCTCGTCCGGCTCGCGCTCGGCGCGCCGCCCGAGGCGCTGTTCCGCATGGAGCTGGCGGCGGCGTCCCTGACGACGATCGCGTACTACGCCGATGGCAACGCCAGTGTGCGCTGCCTCAACGAGACGGGGCATCTGGAGCGGGAGGGGTCTTAGGCGGCGGGTAGGCGCCGGTGCGGGGGTGTGGTTGGCCGGGTCCGGTCGCTCCTCGGCATGGGAGGCCGGGCCTCGTGCGAGGCCCGGGCCCGCCTAGGCGCGCAGGGACGCCGCCTCGCGGGCCAGGGTCTCCACTCGCGCCCAGTCCTTCGCCGCGACGGCGTCGGCCGGGAGCATCCAGCTGCCGCCCACGCAGCCGACGTTCTTCAGCGCCAGGTACGCGGGGGCGTTCGCGGGGGAGACGCCGCCGGTCGGGCAGAAGCGGGCCTGCGGCAGCGGTCCGGCGAGCGACTTGAGGTACGCCGTACCGCCGGCCGCCTCCGCGGGGAAGAACTTCATCTCGCTGACCCCGCGCTCCAGCAACGCCACGACCTCGGACGTCGTCGAGACGCCCGGCAGGAACGGCACCCCGGACTCCCGCATGGCGCCCAGCAGCGTGTCCGTCCAGCCGGGGCTGACGAGGAAGCGGGCGCCCGCGGCGACCGCGTCGGCGACGTTGGCGGGCGAGATCACGGTGCCCGCGCCGACGACCGCGTCCGGCACCTCGGCCGCGATCGCGCGGATCGCGCCGAGGGCGGCGGGCGTGCGCAGGGTCACCTCGATCGCGGGCAGCCCGCCGGCGACCAGCGCCCGCGCGAGCGGCACGGCGTCGGCGGCCTCCTCCACGACGACGACGGGTACGACGGGGGCGAGATCGAGCACAGAGGAGGTCATGGGGCCATCCTGCCCCGGGGTGAGCAGCATGTGCAAAGCCCATTGCGCATGCTGCAACATGCGGGCCGTGTGGGGCTCAGTGCACCTCGTCCACGAGCACGTCCAGGCCCCACGCCCGGCCGCCCTTCGCGGGCCGGTCGACCTCGACCTCGTACGACTGCTCCCGCAGCGCGTCGACCAGTTCCTCCGGGGAGGCGGGGGCCGCGCCCGAGGTCAGCAGCGAACGCACGATGCGGCCCTTGGTCGCCTTGTTGAAGTGGCTGACGACCTTGCGGGTCGGCGCGTGCAGCACCCGCACCGTCGCCGTCCGCCCGGCCACCTCGCCCTTGGGCTTCCACGCGGTCGCGTACGCGGCCGAGCGCAGGTCGAGCACGAGCCCGTCCCCGGCCGCCTCGGGCATCACCTCGGCCATCGGCGCCCGCCAGTACGCGCCGAGCGGGCCGAGCCCCGGCAGCTTCACGCCCATCGAACAGCGGTAGGAGGGGATCCGGTCGGTCACCCGCACCGCGCCCCACAGCCCGGAGAAGACCAGCAGCGACCGCGCCGCCCGCTTCTTCGCCGCGGCGTCGAGCGAGGCCAGGTCCAGGGCGTCGTAGAGGACACCGGTGTAGATCTCGCCGGCCGGGCGGGTGGGCGCCGTGCGCAGCTCCGCGTTCTTCGCGATCTCACCGCGCAGCCCCTCGCTCAGCCCGAGCACCTCGCGCGCCTTCACGTCGTCCTCGGCGGCGTCGGCGCACAGCCCGACCAGCTCGTCCAGGACCGCGGCCCGCGCCGGAGCGAGCCCCGGCAGCGACAGCGACTCCGGCTTCAACGGGGCGCCCCGCCCCGGAGCGGCCTTACCTTCGGACGGCGGCAGCAAGACGAGCACGTACGTTCTCCTTCTGAGCGGCGGGCAGGGGTGCGGCCCCGCGCCAGGGTAATCGGCGGGCGGAACGGACCGCCCCGCTGTCACATCGGGCGGCCCGCACGACGCGACACCCCGCCTCCCCGGCCCCGCGACGCGCTCCCGGCCCTCGCCATGCCGCCCGGCCCGCCTCCGCCTACCCTCGGGGCATGCCCCGTCGTCGTCTCCGTGTGTCCGGTGCCGCGCAGGCGCCGATCGGCGCCGTGCTGCGTGAGCTGCGTACGGAGCTGGGCGTGCCCGGGGAGTTCCCCGCCGACGTGCTCGCCGAGGCGGAGCGGGTGGCCGCGGCGCCGCCGCGGCCACCCGCGCGCGACGAGACCGCGGTGCCGTTCTTCACGATCGACCCGCCCACGTCGACCGATCTCGACCAGGCCATGCACCTGTCCCGGCGCCCCGGCGGCGGCTACCGGGTGCGGTACGCGATCGCCGACGTCGCCGCGTTCGTCACCCCGGGCGGCGCCCTCGACGCCGAGGCTCACCGCCGCGTCACCACCCTCTACTTCCCGGACGAGAAGGTCCCGCTGCACCCGGCCGTCCTCAGCGAGGGCGCCGCGAGCCTGCTGCCGGGCCGCACCCGCCCCGCCGTCGTCTGGACGATCGACCTGGACGCGGACGGCGGGGCCCGGCGCACCGACGTCGTCCGCGCCCTGGTCCGCAGCCGCGCCAAACTCGACTACCAAGGCGTCCAGCGGGCCATCGACGACGCGAGCGCCGAAGAGAGCCTCGCACTGCTCAAGGACATCGGACGGCTGCGCGAGGAGCGGGAAGCCGCCCGCGGCGGCATCTCCCTGGACGTCCCCGAGCAGGAGATCGTCGCCCACGGCACCACGTACGCACTCGCCTACCGCGCCCCCCTGCCCGCCGACTCCTGGAACGCGCAGATCTCCCTGCTCACCGGCATGGCCGCCGCAGACCTGATGCTGGGCGCGGGCACCGGCATCCTGCGCACACTGCCCGCCGCCCCCGACGGCGCCGTCGGCCGGCTGCGCCACACCGCGAAGGCGCTGGGCATCGACTGGCCGCACCACGTCCCCTACGCCGCGCTCATCCGCTCCCTCGATCCGCACCGGCCCCGGCACGCCGCGTTCCTCCAGGAGTGCACGACCTTGCTGCGCGGCGCCGGCTACACCGCGTTCACCGGCGGCGAGCGGCCTGCCCTGACCACCCACGCCGCCGTCGCCGCGGCCTACACCCACTGCACCGCGCCGCTGCGCCGCCTCGTCGACCGGTACGCGTCGGAACTGTGCGTCGCCGCCTGCGCCGGCCAGGAGCCACCGCAATGGGCGGTCGAGGCACTGGCCGCGCTCCCCAAGGAGATGGCGGACGGCACCCGGCGGGCCAACACCGTGGAGCGCGAGTGCGTCGACATCGTCGAGGCGGCACTGCTGCGGCACCGGGTCGGCGAACTGTTCGACGCCTACGTCGTGGACGTGAAGGAGAACGAACCGGCCGTCGGCACCGTACAACTGCCCGAACCGGCCGTCGTCGCCCGCATCGAGGGCGGCACCACCGCCCTGCCGCTGGGCGAACGGCTCCGGGTGCGCCTCACGCAGGCCGATCCAGGGCAGGCGAAGGTCCGGTTCGCCCCTGCGTGAGCCGCTCCTGCAGGGCACGCGCCAGCCGCTCCGGCTCCTCGGCGTGCAGCCGCACCGTATGCACCTCCACCGGGCGCCCCAGCAGGGACAAGTACCGTACGGGCGGTGCGAGTTCCAAGGTGACACTCGTCTGCGAGGCGACATCGAGGTGCAGCTCGCCGTCGGCCCGCGTGTGCGTGTACCGGTTCTCCCGGCGCACGGCCGCGACCCGCTCCAGCGGTATCCGCAGATCGGTCCACGCGCCCCGGCGCACCCGCACCGCCTCCCCGGTGAGGACGTGCGGCCGCGTCACGGCCGCCGCGTGCAGCCCCAGCACCATGCCCACGGTGTAGACGTCGAGGACCAGCACGACCCGGTGCGCCGCCGGCCACTCCCGCAGCAGCGCCCACATCCCGAACGTCTCGACGACGCAGACGAACGCGAACGCGTACATCATCACGGCCTGCCCCCGCGCGTACGGGAAGGCCTCCGCCCCCGCGGGCACCCCGTGCCGCCGCCGCGCCACCCACAGCCCGAGGCTGCCGAAGACCCGCAGCTCGTGCCCGACGAGGCGGCGCGCGCCCGGCGGCAGGACGTCCCGGAGGGCGGCCCGCCCCCCGCGCCGGTACGCGACGGCCAGCAGCAGCGCCTCCACGGCGACCACCCCGACCACGACGGCCTCGGCGAACGCAGGCACGCGTGCCCCCGCCAACAGGCATACGAGGAAGCCGAGTTCGGCGGCGACGACCGCGCAGGTCAGTCCCCGCACGACCCGCTTCACCGCGCACCACGATCGGTGACCGTGTCCAGGACGAGCCGCAGGACCTCGGCCTGGGCGGGGGAAGAGTCGGCGAGGACCGCGCAGGCCGGCCCCCGCGCGACCCGCTTCATCGCGCACCGCCATTGGTGACCGCGTCGAGGACGAGCCGCAGGACCTCGGCCTGCGCGGGGGAACAGTCGGCGAGGACCGCGGCGACGACCGCGCAGGCCGGCCCCCGCGCGACCCGCTTCATCGCGCACCGCCATTGGTGACCGCGTCGAGGACGAGCCGCAGGACCTCGGCCTGCGCGGGGGAACAGTCGGCGAGGACCGCGGCGAGGAAACCGCCCGGCGCCGGAGTCCCGGCGCCGGGCAGCTCGGGCGGCAGGCACGCGATCAGGGCCCGCGCCGCCTCGCTCACCCGCGGATCGTCCGGCGCGGCGTCGGTGAGGGCGTCGAGCCGGGCGTAGACGTCGCGGGCGGCGGCCAGCGCGGCCGGGTCCGTGACCGTGGGCAGCAGCGCCGCCAGTAGGGGGCCCCTGAGCTCGGGCGGGGCGGTGGTGTCGATCAGGGCGAGCATCTCCCGGTCCTTCGCGGCCATCGGCGACGTCTGGTCCAGCTCCCCCAACTCGGCGAGAAAGTCAGCCAGTTCGGGCGAGACGGGCCCTTCGTCCGGCAGGCGCCCCTGCTCGGCCGCCGCCAGCAGCTCCCGCAGCCGGGCCCGCCGCGCCTGGAGCGCCGCCTCCTGCCGGGCCAGATCGGCGTCCAGCTCGGCGAGGACCTCGACGAGCTCGCGCCCCGCGTCGTCGGCGAGTACGTCCCGCACCTCCCCGAGCCCGAGCCCCAGCTCGGTGAGGCGCCGGATGCGGGCCAGCTCGACGGCGTGCCGCAGCCCGTACACGCGGTACCCGTTCGCCTGCCGCTCGGGCTCCGGGAGCAGCCCGAGATGGTGGTAGTGCCTGATGGCGCGCGTGGTGACGCCGACCGTCGCGGCGAGCTCTCCGATCCTCATGGCCTCAGTAGAAACGTTGCCGCTACGTGAGGGTCAAGGCACCACGGCCGCTGCCCGGACCTCCGCGGACGCCGGGTATCATGGTCGGCACGGCAGACGAGCCGGGCGGACGGCCGCGTGGGGTTCCTTCGGGAGCCTCCCGAGGAACGTCCGGGCTCCACAGGGCAAGGTGGTGGCTAACGGCCACCCGGGGTGACCCGCGGGACAGTGCCACAGAAAACAGACCGCCCGGCGCTCAGGCGCCGGGTAAGGGTGAAACGGTGGTGTAAGAGACCACCAGCGCCTGAGGTGACTCAGGCGGCTAGGTAAACCCCACCTGGAGCAAGGTCAAGAGGAGCCGCCTCTTCGGAGACGACTCTGCGCGGACGACCGAGGGCTGCCCGCCCGAGTCCGCGGGTAGACCGCACGAGGCCGGCGGCAACGCCGGCCCTAGATGGATGGCCGTCTCCCCGGCCACCGCGAGGTGACCGGGCGACAGAACCCGGCGTACAGCCCGACTCGTCTGCCCCACACCCGCGGCCTCCGCCGTGGCCGGACCTCGGCCACCAGTACGGCCATACGCAGGGCCGGGTACCCTCGGACACGTCGTCAACGCGGCCCGACGGGCTTCCGCTCCACCTCGGTGGAGTCTCGAAGGACACGCCCCCACCCGCACGGTCTCTTCGTGCTGCCTGGGGGAAGTCCTTGCTGTTCCGCGCGTCCGCCGAAACGGTCGCCGTCATGGCACTCGACGGTTCGCTGTTCTTGCACCTGACCGACCGGTTCGTGCACCAGCACGGCTACCGGCCGGGCGACTCCGAGGCACGTTCCTGGAGACGCAGCATCCCCGTGCTGGCCGCCGCACTCAACGAGGCCGGGCTCGGCGACGTAGAGGTCATGCTGGAGTACGCGCTGCCGCTGAATAGCAAGCGTGCCGACGCCGTCCTCGCCGGGGTGCACCCGGGCACGGGAGAGCCGTCCTACGTCGTCGTGGAACTGAAGCAGTGGACCCAGGCGCTGCCGCACGACGATGACCCCACTCTGTGTTCCGTCGACGCCTACGCGCACCCGGTACTCAACCCGATCGAGCAGGTACGACGGTACTGCGACCACCTGGTCAACTTCAACGGCGCGGTGGCCGAGCACGCCGGGCAGGTCGAGGGCGTGGCGTTCCTGCACAACGCCACCGAAGCCGGGGTCGCCGGGTTGAGGGAGATCGAGCGTGACGGGCGCGCCCGACTCTTCACGGAGGAACGCCGCGGCGCGTTCCTGGATCACCTCCGGTCGAAGCTGAGCGACGAGCACCCGGGCGCCCAAGCCGCCGACGCGCTGCTCGCGGGTGTCACCGCGCCGTCGAAGCAGCTGATGTCCGTGGCGGCCAAGGAAGTCCGCGAGCGTCAGCAGTTCGTGCTCCTGGACGAGCAGCAGGTCGCCTACCGCATGGTGCTCAACGCGGTGGAGAGAGCCAAACGCGCCGACCACAAAGAAGTCGTCATCGTCACTGGCGGACCCGGGACGGGGAAGAGCGTGATCGCGCTCCAACTGCTCGGGGAGCTCTACCGCAGGGGCGTGACGGCCGTCCACGCGACCGGCTCGCAGTCGTTCACCAAGACGATGCGCAAGGTGGCCGGCGCGCGCAAACGGGAAGTCCAGGATCTCTTCAAGTACTTCAACAGCTTCATGTCCACGGAGAAGAACAGCCTCGACGTCCTGATCTGCGACGAGGCGCACCGCATCCGTGAGACCTCCGCCAATCGCTACACCCGCGCGGCGCTGCGGACCGGAAAGGCACAGGTCGATGAACTCATCGATGTGGCCCATGTGCCGGTCTTCTTCCTCGACGAGCACCAAGTGGTGCGCCCCGGTGAGATGGGGACCGTGGACGACATCCGCGCGGCCGCGGCCGGACGGGACATCGCCTGCCACGTCGTCCCGCTGGACAGTCAGTTCCGTTGCGGGGGCAGCGACGCCTACCTCCGCTGGGTGGTCCGGCTGCTCGGTCTGGAGCCCGGAGGCGCGGTCGCCTGGGAGCCCGACGGCCGCATGCAGTTGTCGGTGGCCGACAGTCCCGAGGAACTCGAGGCGTTCCTCGACGCGCGTCGGAGGGAGAAGTACGGCGCCAGAATGTCCGCGGGGTACTGCTGGCGATGGTCGCCCGAACCGAAGCCCGGGGACCCGCTGCCGGCCGACGTCGTCATCGGGAACTGGGCCAGGCCCTGGAACCTGCGCGGCGACCGGTCCGTCGCCGGCGCGCCTCCGTCGGCGCTGTGGGCCACGGATCCCGCCGGATTCGGGCAGGTGGGCTGTGTCTATACCGCCCAGGGTTTCGAGTACGACTGGTCCGGCGTCATCATCGGCCCTGACCTGCTCTGGCGGGACGGCCGCTGGGTCACCGACCGTGCCGCCTCCAAGGACCCGGTCTTCAAGAAGGCCGTGTCCGACGCCGAAGTGGACCGTCTCGTCCGGAACACCTACAAGGTGCTGCTGACGCGGGGCATGGTCGGCACCGTGGTCTACTCGACCGACGCGCAGACCCGGGCGAAGCTGCGGGAACTGGTAGCGGACGTACCTGAGTCACGACCTGCCGTGGCCGAAGAGCGTCTGCTGCGGCGCTGAAAGCGCGGTATCCGGCCAGATCTCCGTGCTTCCGGCCGGGCGCGGTGTCATATGCCTCGGGGCTGCACGGCCCTTCCGTAAGATCTCAGGGTCATTGCGGCCCGACGGGCTTCCAGGTGGACACGCCCCCATCCGCACGAGTCACTCGTGCCCTGGGGGAACCACCTCGTGTCCATGCTCCTGCTGAAACTGGCAGCGCGGGATCTGCTCACCCTGAATGCAAGACGCCGCATGGTGCCCCACCTCGCCGCGAGATGGAAACACTTCCTGCGCACTGACGCGTCCTTGTCCGAACGCTCCGCGTGGGCGGAGAGTCTGGTCCACCTCGCCGAGGACCTGGTCGCGGCCGGCCGCGGCAATGTCGAAATGGTCGTCGAGTGCGCGGCCACGCTCGATGAGACCGACCGCGCCACGGACCCGAGACTCATCGATGTCGTCCTCGTGGGCCGCCACCCCGAGGAGCACGGGCTGTCCGTGCAACTCGTCGAGCTGAAGCGCTGGTCGACGGTGACCCGGGTGGAACGGGCCACCGCGGAACTGGTGCAGGTCCCGGGCATGGGAGAGAAGAAGCACCCCGCGCTGCAACTGCGCGAGTACTACGAGGCGTTCACCAGTTTTCGAGGGCCCTTGCACGGGTTGGAGTTCGAGTGCGGCGGCTTCGCCTATCTGCACAACGCCACAGACCTCTCGGTGCTCCCCCTGGTCGGCGTGGACGCGCCGACCGGCGCCTACGCCCGGGTCTACACGAGCGACCGTCGCGCCCAGCTGCTCTCGGACCTGCGGAGCAGTTTCGCCGTCGACGGCGCTGATTCGGCGGCAGAGACCCTCTTGCGCAACATGGGGCTGCGTAACACTCCGCTTCTCGACGCCATGATCCGCTCCAACGGCGAGGACACGGTCTTCACCTTGCGCGGCCGTCAGAAGCTGGTCGCGGACCAGATCCTTGCCACCGCCGCCAAGGTGCTGCCCGATCCGGAGAGGCCCGCGCTCGTCCCCGACAAGCGAAGGGTGGTCTTCCTCGTCACCGGCGGCGCGGGTACCGGGAAGAGCGCCGTCGGCCTGCAACTCAAGGCGGACCTCGAGGCCGACGGCCGCACGGTCAAGTACGCGAGCGGCAGCAAGGCCTTCAACGGGGCCTTGCAGGAGCACGTCGGCTACGGCGACCGGGAGTTCAAGGAGAGCTTCACCTACTTCAGCAACTTCGTCACCCCGCCCGATCCGCCCCTGGACGTGCTGATCTGCGACGAGGCCCACCGCTTGCGCGACCGGTCCACCAACCGCTTCTGGAAGCCGGAGAGATGGGGCACCAAGCCGCAGGTGGACGAACTCCTCGACGCCTCCCGGCTGACGGTGTTCTTCCTCGACGAGGCACAGTCCGTCCGCCCGCAGGAAGTCGGCACTGTCGCGGTCGTCGAGGAGGCGGCGGAGCGTCACGACGCGCAGTTGGTCCGCCTCGGACTGAGGGAGCAGTTCCGGTGCGGCGGCAGCGACGGCTACATCCGTTGGGTGCGTGGCCTGTTGGGAGTGTCGGACGGGAAACCGGAGCAATGGACCCCGGACGGACTGATGCACGTCGAGGTCGCCGACAGCCCGGAGGAACTCGAGCGGATCATCCGTTCCGAGGCGCAGGCGGGAGCGTCCGCGCGCATGGTCGCCGGATACTGCTGGCCCTGGACGAAACCCAGAGGCAAGGACAAGCGGCTCGAGCCCGACGTCCGGATCGGTGACTGGCACCGGCCGTGGAACGCGGACAGCGAGTCCTTCTGCGAGAACAAGACCGTCCCCCCGTCCAAGATCTGGTCCGTGCACGAGAACGGTCTCGGTCAGATCGGGTGCGTGTACACCGCGCAGGGGCTTGAGTGGGACTGGTGCGGCGTGATCATGGGTGAGGACATGGTGCGGCGGGGGGACAGCTGGGTGTTCCGCCGGGGCAAGGAGCGGGCGGACAAGGAGGCGGGCGTCAAGCGCGTCGGAGTGGCCGGGTCGTTCGACCCCAAGGTGCGGCCGAAGAGCGTGGACGACGACGAGTTCGCCCGGCTCGTCCGGCACGCGTACCACGTGCTGCTGACTCGGGCGAGCCGTGCCACCGTGCTCTACTCCACGGACGAGGAGACGCGGGCCTACCTGAAGAAGCTGGTCGGCGACGTCGAGGTGCATGGGCTGCGGCCCACCTGGGAGAACCTTCCGGAGCAGGCCCGCCAGCCGCACCTGCCCCGTCCCGGCCGGGGGCGTCGTCGCAGCAGGAACCGCCGGAAGAAGGACACCGGGCCCGGGACGATGCGGCTCTTCTGACTCAGGGATCACGAGAGATCGAGTAGTGAGGTGGCGGGCTCTCCGGACCCGCCACCTCCCGGTCACAGGACCAGTCGTGCTGCCGCGGTCAGAATCGCCACCAACACGTTGACGACGACTCCCACCGTGACGTCGACCAGAATCCGACGGATCCGGTCACGACGTGCAGGCTTGTACTCAACGACGTTCATCGGTCTCCACTCCTGAGCGTGAGCTGGGAATGGCAGGGATCGCCCTACCGGGCATCCGCAGTCACACCGCGTACGGAACACGGTGGAGACCACTCGTCGCTCATCGCCGAGGACCGGCGCCTGGAACACCGCCGACGTACCCTCCGGGAAGGTGCGCAGCAGTAAGCACCCTAATACACACTCCAGTTGACGTGGATCCCTGGCCCTTCGCCTGTCACCGGCCTCTCAGGCATCCCCGGATCACCCCCGCACCGGCACCACCCACACCGCCCCCTCTCCCGCCCCCGGATGCGGCCACACCTCCACGGGGTGTTGGTAGACCTCGCTGAGGAGTCGCGCTTCGAAGACCTCGGACGGTGGGCCGTCCGCCGTGACGTGGCCCGTGTGGAGGAGTGCCGTGCGGTCCGCGTGGGCCGCGGCCAGGCCCAGGTCGTGCAGGACGACGACGACCGCGTCGCCCGCCGCGGCGCGGGAGCGGCACACGCGCAGGACCAGTTCCTGGTGGCGCAGGTCGAGCGCCGCGGTCGGTTCGTCGAGGAGGAGGAGCTGGGTCGACTGGGCCAGGACGCGGGCCAGGGCGACCCGGGCGCGTTCGCCGCCGGAGAGGGCCGAGAAGGGGCGGGCCGCGAAGGGGGCCGTCTCCGTGGCGCGGAGGGCCGCCGCGATCGCCGCGTCGTCCTCGTCCTCGTACGGTGTGCCCGTCCAGGGGGCGCGGCCCATCCGGACCACCTCCTCCACCGTGAACGGGAAGGAGAGCGTCGCGGACTGCGGGAGCAGGGCGCGGTGCTGGGCGAGGGCGGGGGCCGGCCAGGCCGTGGCCGGGCGGTCGCCGATGCGCAGTTCGCCGGCGGTGGGCGGCAGGTCCCCGGCGAGGGCGGCCAGCAGCGTCGACTTCCCGGCGCCGTTCGGGCCGACCAGCGCCAGGACCTCGCCCGCGCGGACCGGCAGGTCGACTCCGGAGAGGACCTCGCGGCCGCCCAGCTCCAGGTGGAGCCCGCGGGCCTCGGCGACCGTCTCCCCGGGGGCGTAGCGCGTGGGCAGGGCCCGCGGGCGCCGGGCCCGTGGTGTCCATGGCGTCCAAGGTGCCCGAGGTACCTGGAGGGTCCCGTGCGTCCCGTGCGTTCCGTGCGTCCAACGCGTCTTCATGCCCAGCCCCCCTGCCTACGACGAGTGCGGCGCAGCAGCCAGAAGAAGAACGGGCTGCCGGTGAGCGCGGTGAGGACGCCGATGGGCAGTTCGGCGGGGGCCGCGACCGTGCGGGCGGCGAGGTCGGCGCCGGCCAGGACGACCGCGCCGCCCAGCGCGCTGCCGGGGACGAGGAAGCGGTGGCCGGGGCCCGCGAGCATGCGCAGCAGGTGCGGGATGACCAGGCCCACGAAGCCGATCACGCCGGAGACCGCCACCGCCGCCGCCGTGAGGAGGGCGATGACGAGGATGAGGGTGACGCGGAGCTTCTCGACCTCCACGCCGAGGTGGCGGGCCGGGCGTTCGCCGAGCGCGAGCAGGTCGAGGCGGCGGGAGTGGAAGGGGGCGGCCAGCAGGCCGAGGGCGGCGCAGGGCAGGACCGCGAGCACCTTCGGCCAGGTCGCCTGCGCCAGTGAGCCGAGCTGCCAGAACGTGATCTGGTTGACGGCCGCCGTGTCCGCGTAGGAGAGGAACAGGCCGATCAGGGCGCCGGCGAAGGCGTTCACCGCGATGCCCGTGAGGATCAGGGTGACGACCTCCGTGCGGCCGCCCGAGCGGGACATGGCGTACACGACCAGGACCGTCGCCAGGCCCGACACGAAGGCGCAGACCGTGATCGTCCACGTGCCGAGGAAGTTCAGGCCGAGCGCGATGCAGGCGACCGCGCCGACCGCCGCGCCCGAGGAGACGCCGATGACGCCCGGTTCGGCGAGCGGGTTGCCGAAGACGCCCTGCATCAGGGCGCCCGCGCAGCCCAGCGAGGCGCCGACGAGGAGGGCGAGCACGACGCGGGGCAGGCGGACGTTCCACAGCACCGACTCGCCGACCCGGTCGAGGGCCGTGCCGCCGAGACCGGCGCGGTGCTGGACGGAGGCGAGCACGTCGCCGGGCGGGATGTCGTACGCGCCGATGCCCGCCGACAGGAGCGCCAGCAGGACGAGGGCCGTGGCGAGGGCCGCGGTCACGGGCCATGTCCTGCTGTGCGGCCGGCGTCCGGGTTCCCGGGCGGGCGTGGTCGTGGGTGGGGTGGCGGTCGCCGTCATGTCAGGCACCGCCCGTGCCGTAGAGCTGGTCCACGAGGGAGCGCAGGACCTGGTCGGTGCGCGGGCCGTAGTTGAGCAGGACGCCGTCCTCGACGGAGACGACGCGGCGGTCGACGCCCGCCGGGGTCTCGGCGACGCCCGGGATCCTGACGAGGCCGTCGACGCCGCCGACGGAGTCGAGGCCCTTGGTCATGACGAGGATCGCGTCGGGCGCGGCCTGGGCGAGCGCCTCGCTGGTGATGGCCCGGAAGTCCGTCCGCAGCCCCGACGCGGCGCCCGCGTCCACCGCCCCGGCCGCTTCGAGCAGCGACGTGGCGCCGGACTTCGCGCCGCCGATGAGGTAGACGGAGGCCGAGCCGCGGACGTAGAGGAAGGCGACGCGCGGTTTCCTGCCGTCGGCCGGGCGCGGGACGGTCTTCTGCACAGCGGCGATGCGCTGCTCCGAACGGTGCGTCAACTCCCTTCCCGCGGCGGGGACTCCGAGCGTGTCCGCGACCGCCTGGATGCGGGGGCCGACGTCGGCGAGGCCCTGGGCCGGGTCCAGTACGACCACGGGGACGCCCGCGTCGCGGATCTGCCGGACGGCTTCGGCGGGGCCCGTCGTCTTCTCGGCGAGCACCAGGTCCGGCCGGAGCGAGAGCACGCTCTCGGCGGACACGTCGTGGTTGCGGGTGACGACCGGCAGCTTCCCGGCCTGGTCGAAGGTGGCGGTGATGTCGCGGGCGACCACGTCCGCGCCGAGCCCGAGCGTGAACACGATCTCGCTGAGGCTGCCGGAGAGCGGCACGATCCGCCCGGCCCGCCGGACCGTCACCTTGCGGCCGTCCGCCGAGGTGACGGTGGCGGGCAGCTTCGGACGGGGCGTCGCGAGGGGTTCCAGGCGGTTCGCCGTGGCGGCGGCCCGCGCCGCGGGGTGCGGGGTGGCGGTGGCACCGCCCCCGCAGGCGGTGGCGGCCACCGCGAGGAGCAGGGCGCAGGCGGTGAGCGGCACGCCCGTTCGTCGGGAAGCGCGGGTGGGGGCGGCTGGCGGAGGCACGCGGGGACCGTCCTGTCGTGAGGGGAGGGATGCGAAAGGGGCTGGGGCTGTCGGCGGAAGCAAGGGTAGTTTAGGTTAGCCTTACCTAAGTCGCCAGGGTCTGGTGACGTACCCCGGAGGAACCGCCATGTCCCGACGCGCCCGGATACGCGTCCTCGCCGTCACCCTGTTCACCGCGCTGCTCGGAGCGCTGCTCCCGGCCACCGGCGCGCACGCCGCGCCCCGCACCGTGCAGGGCGGCCGCCTCGACTGGGGTCTGAAGGCGTCCTTCCAGAGCTACGTCACCGGCCCCATCGCCCAGGGGAGTTACTCCCTGACGGGCGGCGCGGCGACCGTCGGCGCGAGCCAGTTCCGCTTCCACTCCGCGACCGGCGGCTACGACGGGGCGACGGGCGCCTTCACCGCCTCGTTCTCCGGCGGCGTGCACTTCGTCGGGCACCGCAGGAGCGACGGGAGCCACGAACTCGACATGACGCTCAGCCGTCCCACCGTCCGCGTCGCGGGCGGAGCGGGGACGCTGTACGTCGATGTCGTCAGCAAGGCGAAGGGCACCGGGGCGGTCACGTCGTCCCGTCAGGTGCCCTTCGCCTCCCTCTCCCTCGGCGGGATCGACATGAAGGGCGACGGGAACACCGTCACCCTGAACAACCTCCCCGCCTCCCTCACCGCTCAGGGCGCCCGGTCCTTCGCCGGGTACTACACCGCCGGGACCCCGCTCGACCCGGTGAGCCTGTCCGCCGACGTCGCGCCGCGGCCGGCCGCGAAGCCCTCGTCCTCCGCCACGAAGAAGGCCGGATCCAAGGGCGAGAAGGAGCGGCAGGACCCCTCCGGCGCGTTCCGGGGCGGCGCCGTCGACTGGGGCGTGCGCCGCACCTTCCGCGAGTACGTCACCGGGGACATCGCCCGGGGCACGTGGAGACTCGGCGACGGGGCGCAGGACGGGGGCGCGCTGTTCCGCTTCCCGAAGGGGAAGGGCACGTACGACCGGAAGAAGCAGAGCCTGGACGGCGCGTTCACCGGGTCCGTGCGGTTCACCGGGGCGCACGGGCTCGAACTGACGCTCGCCGACCCGGCCGTCACCGTCGCCGGCGGCACGGGCACCCTGCGCGCCGATGTGACCCGCGGCCACAAGACCGCCAAGGACACCCCGCTCGTCACCTTCACCGTGAAGTCCCTCGCGGCGAAGGACGGCCTCGTGCGGGTCGACGAGGCGCCGGCCGTGCTCACCGCCGCCGGGGCGAGGGCGTTCGGCGGCATGTACCAGAAGGGGGCCGCGATGGACCCCGTCTCGCTGGCCGTCGCCCTCGACGCGGACGCGGTGCTGCCCGCGCTGCCGGATCTCGGCAGCTCGGCGTCGGCCGGTTCGGTCGGGCCGGGCGGTCCGGGCGGTCCGGCGGAGCCGGGTCCCCGATCCGGCCCGAGCGCCGTCGCCGCCGAGTCGGCGGAGTCCGGGCGGAGTTCGGGTCTGTCCGGGGGAGCGGTCGCCGGGATCGCCGGTGCCGGGGTGCTGCTCGTCGCCGCGGCCGCCCTTCTCTTCGTCGTCCGTAGCCGCCGGCGGGGTTCCGCCGCCGGATAGGCGTCCGCCTCAGACCTTTTCGCTGCCGGGCGTCGCGCCTCCGTGGTCGCCCGCGCAGTTCCCCGCGCCCTGCCCCTGCAAGGGCGCCGACCGCCCCTGTCCCGTGAGTTGTAGGAGATCGCATGTCCCTCGTCAGACACCCCGTGGCCCTCGCCGCCGCGACCGCCGTCGCGCTCGGAGCGGGCGCCCTCGCCCTGCCCGCGTCCGCCGCCGGGAACGCGTCCGCCGCCGGGAACGCCGGCGCCGGGAACGCTTCCGCCGCCGGGAAGGCGCCCGCCATCGAGTTGAAGAATGGCACGCTCGACTGGGGCGTCAAGGAGTCGTTCCGCACGTACGTCACGGGGATCGCCGCCGGGAAGATCGAGGCGGCGCCGGGGCGACGCAGGCCGCCGGCAACGGCGTCTTCACCTTCACCGGCGGCACCGGCACGTACGACACGGCGACGCACGGCACCGACACCGCCTTCGACGGCGCCCTGCGGTTCGTCTCCACGGCCCACCGGTTCTCCATCGCCATCAGCGACGTCAAGGTGGTGACCACCGGCACCACCGGGCACATCGACGCCGACGTCTCCGTCAACGGCACGGTCCGCGACGACATCGAGTTCGCCACCCTCGACCTCTCCGCCGTCCGGCCCGGCCAGGGCGCGGGCGGCGCGATGACCTTCAAGGACATCCCGGCGACCCTGACGGCCGACGGCGCCCAGGCGTTCAACGGCATGTACGCGGCGGGCACCGCCCTCGACCCGGCGACGCTGACGGTGACCGCCGTCGCGCCCTCCCCGGACCCGGACCCGGACCCGGATCCGGATCCCGACCCCTCCACGAAGCCGCCCACCACGGCGCCGGCCACCGCGAAGCCGACCACCACTCCCACGGGCAGGCCCGCCACCACCGCCCCGGCGACACCGAAGCCCGTCGCCTCCCCGTCCGGGAGCGCCGCCCCCGGCGCCCTCGCCGACGGCAACCTGGACTGGGGCGTCAAGGAGTCCTTCCGTACGTACATCACCGGCCCGATCGCCAAGGGCAAGGTCGAACTGAGCGGCGGCGCGGCCGGGAACGGTTCGGGGTACCGCTTCGGCGACGCGAGCGGCAGCTACGACGCCGACGCGAAGTCCCTGGACGCGAAGTTCGCGGGCGCCGTCCGCTTCCTCGGCCACCAGGAGGGCGGGACGTACGCGCTCGACCTGAAGTTCAGCGATCTGCGCGTGACGGCGGCGGGCGGCAGCGGCAAGCTCGTCGCCGACGTCTCCAGCAAGAACCAGGAGACCGGCGAGGTCGCCACGTACGCGGACCTGACCGTGGCCACCCTCAAGGTCGGCTCCGGCGACCTGGACGCGAAGGGCGACGTCGTCACGCTCGACGGCGCCGCCGCCACTCTCACCGCGGGCGGCGCCAAGGCGTTCGGCGGGTTCTACCAGGCCGGGGCCGCGCTCGACCCCGTCGACGTGGCCGTCTCCCTCGACGCGGACGCGACGCTTCCGGCGAACGGCGGCGGCAGCGCCAACGGTAACGGCAGCGGCACCACCGGGGGGACGTCGCAGGCCGCGGCCGGCACCACCGGCTCCACCGGCACCGGCTCGACCACCGGCGGTACGGGCGCCCTCGCCTCGACCGGCGCCGACGTCCCGGCCGGCCCGCTCGCCGCGGCCGCCGCGCTGGTCGTCGCGGCGGGCGCGGGCACGGTCTTCGCCGTCCGGAGGCGCCACCCGCGGACGAGGTGACCTCTGTCCGGGCGGCGGCCTGGGTGCGCTGAGTCGCGGCCATACGGTCTTCTGGGCGCAGGGAGTCACGGGCGCACGGCCACCTGGGCGCAGGGAGTCGCGGTCGTACGGTCGCCTGGGCGCAGGGAGTCACGGGCGCCCGGCCGCCTAGGCTCCGGGAGGCACGGGCGCCCGGCCGCCTAGGCTCCGGGAGTCACGGGCGCCCGGCCACCACCTAGGCGCAGGAAGCCGCGGTCGCACGGTCACCCGGGTGCGCTGTGCCGCGCCCCCCGCCCGCACGTACTGCACCGCTGCCGTACGGCCGTCCGTCAGATCAGGGGCGGGCGGCCGAGGCGGGTCATGTGCCACACGGTGCGCCAGCGCATCGGGCGCCGTTCCCCGGCCGGGGCGCGCACGCCTTCCACGAAGCCGCCCGCCCAGGCCCGCAGGCCGCCGAGGGAGCGGGTCCGCGCCAGGGTCAGCAGCGTCCACGTGCCCAGGTACAGCGGGACCAGCGGGAGCGGAAGGCGGCGGCGGGCCAGCCAGACGCGGTTGCGGGCGGTCATCCGGTAGTAGACCGCGTGCCGCGCCGGAGACGTCCGCGGGTGCTGGAGCAGCAGCGACGGCTCGTACAGGACCTTCCAGCCGGCGTCGAGCGCGCGCCAGGCGAGGTCGGTCTCCTCGTGGGTGAAGAAGAAGTCGGCGGGCCAGTCACCGGTCTCGGCGAGCATCTCCATCGAGAAGGCGTGGGCGCCGCCGAGGAACGCGGTCACCGGGCCGCGCCGCATCGGGTCCTTCGCCCGCAGCCGCGGCACGTGGCGGCGCTGCGTCTCGCCGAGTTCGTCGGCGATGCGGAACCCGACGACGCCCAGGCGCGGGTCGGCCGCGTAGAGGCGCTGGATCGTGGCGAAGACGTCGGCGTCGACGAGGAGCCCGTCGTCGTCGAGTTCGACGGCCACGTCCACGTCGCCGAACTCGCGCAGCCGGGCGAGCGCCACGTTCCGGCCGCCGGGGCAGCCGAGGTTGTCGTCCAGTTCGACGGTCGTGACCTCGAAGGGCAGGCCGGTGAAGGCGGGCAGCGGCGTGCCGTTGCCGATCATGACGACGCGGGCCGGCGGGGCGTCCTGCTTGGCCACCGACTCCAGCAGCGCGTCGACGTCCTTGGGCCGGTTGCCCATGGTGACGATGGCCACGCCGATGCGGGGGAGTTCGGTGGTCGGGCGCCTGTCTGTCATGGCGGCGATGGTAGCCGTTCACCTGATGAGCCCCGGCACGGCGTCGGCGGTGGGGCGGTCCGGCCCCTCGCCGGGGCCTCAGGCCTCCGCGCCCGGCGCGGGTCCGAGCGAGCGCTCCGCCAGCTTCGCCAGGTGCGCGGCGAGGGCCCCGCGGGCGTCCGGGGTGAGGGTGCCGAGGGCGACGAGCGCCGTGACGACCACGTCGCACAGCTCCGACTCGACGTCCTGCCAGGTGTGGCTGACGCCCTTGCGCGGGTTCTGCCCGACGGCGCCGATGACCGCCTGCGCGGCCTCGCCCACCTCCTCCGAGAGCTTCAGCATCCGCAGGAGCAGGGCCTCTTGGGCGGGCCGCTGGTTGTTCTCGTCCAGCCAGGCGCGCAACCGGTCGATGGTGGCCCACAGTTCGTCGTCGTTCGTCGTCGTCCGCGTCACGACGGACGAGCCTACGGCCCTACGGCCCCGCGCAGGAGGACGCCGCGTACTACGCGGAAGGCTCGGCGGCGGGATCGGCGGCGGGCTCCGCCTCCCGTACCCGCTTGGTGCGCGAACCCACCACGGCCAGCGTCGCCGCCGCGGCCCCCACCAGCGCCGCCGGCACCATCCAGTGCCGGTCGAGCACGTGGCCCAGGGCGTGGTCGAGGGAGTAGCGGCCCGCGCCGGTCACCGCGAGGCCCGCCGCGACGAAGCCGAGGAAGGCCGGGTACTCGTAGCCGCCCTCCATCGCGAAGAAGCCGTTCGGGGCGTGCACGGCGGCCGCGCCCGCCATCGTCCCGGCGGCCGCCGCGCCGCCGAGCGGGGTGGCGAGACCGAGCGCGAGGAGCGCGCCGCCGCCCGCCTCGCCGAGCCCGGCCGCGAGGGCGCTGGCCTTGGCGGGGGCGTACCCCATGGCGTCCATGGCGGCGGCCGTGCCGGAGACGCCGCCCCCGCCGAACCAGCCCAGCAGCTTCTGCGCGCCGTGCGCGGCGAGCACCCCGCCGGTGCCCAGGCGCAGCGCGAGCAGGCCCACGTCGCGGCGGGAGCGGCAGCCCGTACGGGAGGGTCGGCGGGAGCGGGAGATGCGTGAACGTGTGCAGGTCATGCCCCCACCGTCCGGCAGCGCGAGCCCGCGCACCTCGCGCGCGGGCCCATTCGGGTGGCGGGTCCCGGGCCCCGGTGCGAGCCTGGCCGCATGCCCATGCAGACCGCAAAGCTCAGCGACCCGGCCGTCCGCGCCTTCGTCACGGCGCTCAACGCCCACGACGAAGAGGCCTTCCGCGCCGCGCTCGCGCCGGACGCGACCATGGCCGACGACGGCTCCGAGCGGGACCTCGCCGAATGGACGGCCCGCGAGATCTTCGACTCGCACGGCCACATGGAGATCGAGAAGGAGAAGGCCGGCGGCCGCTCCCTCGTCGCCCGGTACAGCAACGACACGTGGGGTGAGATGCGCACCGCGTGGACGTTCGACGTGACGGACGGCAAGATCACCCGCTTCGAGACCGGCCAGGCCTGAACGCGCGGTCGTTGCCCCCCGGCAGCCCCTGGCTAGGGGATCGGTACCGCTGCCCCCGACACCCGCACCCGCGCGTCGCCCTCCCGCAGTGTCACCGTCAGCTCGCCGGGGCGGCCCAGGTCGGTGCCCTGGTGGAGGGTGAGTTCGGCGGTCCGGGGGACTAGGCCGAGCGTGCGCAGGTACGCGCCGAAGGCCGCGGCGGCCGCACCCGTGGCGGGGTCCTCGACGACGCCTCCCACCGGGAACGGGTCGCGCACGTGGAAGACGAAGTCGCTCTCCCGCCACACCAGTTGGACCGTGGTCAGTTCCAGCCGGTGCATCAGCGCGGCGAGCCGCTCGAAGTCGTAGGCGAGGTCGGCGAGGCGGCCGCGGGTGGCCGCCGCCAGGACGAGGTGGCGGGCGCCGGCGTAGGCGATGCGCGGCGGCAGCGCCGGGTCGAGGTCGGCGGCCGGCCAGTCGAGCGCGGCCAGCGCCTCCGTGAGGTCGTCGCCGGTCACGTCCTCGACGTGCGGCGCGACGCTCGTGAGGGTCGCCCGCAGCACGCCGTCGCCCCGGTCCACGGTGACGGGGACCTCGCCGGCCTGCGTGTGGAAGAGGTAGTCGCCGGTGCCGTGCCGCTCGGCGAGGGCGACGGCCGTGGCGACGGTGGCGTGGCCGCAGAACGACACCTCGGCCTTCGGGCTGAAGAAGCGCAGGTTCCGCGTCCGCGCGTCGCGCGGGTCCGGTCCCGGGGTCACGAAGGCGGATTCGCTGTAGCCCAGGCCGGCGGCGATCTTGAGCATCGCGTCGTCGTCGAGGGCGGAGGCGTCGAGCACGACCCCGGCCGGGTTGCCCCCGGCGGGCGTCGTGGCGAAGGCGGTGTAGCGCAGCACGTCGTCTGTCATGGGGACCATCCAAGCAACCGCGCCCGCGCCGGGGGAGCGATCGGTGGAAGAGGGCGCCCGTCCCCTCCGCAGGCGCCCTCTCCCTCCCCCCTCGCGATGGTCCGGTGGGTGGTGCTCAGTGGCAGCTGACGCCGCCGGAGCCGAGCCGGCTCCAGGAGCAGGAGTCGAGCTGGGCGCCGCTCGGCTTGATCAGCCGGGCCTTGTCGCCGGTGTTGTTCCAGACGTACGAGCCGCGGCCCCAGTACCGCACGCCCGCGGCGTTCGCGCCCTTGCCGGTACGGACCTTGACCGTCTTGCCCGCGCCGATCTTGTAGCTGCCAAAGGTGTACGTGTAGCCGGTGTTGTCCTTCAGCTTGTAGCCCTTGAGCTGGACGGCGGAGCGGGAGTTGTTGTGGATGTTCACCCACTCCCCGTTCAGCGAGCCGTTGCTGCGGTTGTCCGAGCCGGGGCTGTCGTACTGGATGTAACCGAGGTGCAGCCCGCTCTGGTGCGCGGCGGCGGAGGCCGGGGCCACGGCGAGCAGCGGGCCCGCGAGGGCCGCCGCGACGAGGGCGGCCGGGGCTGCGGAACGTATGCGCAAAGTGCACTCCAAATGTGAAGTTCTCGTGGAGAGGAGCTGAGCATACGGGTCGCAGCGCCCGGTCATAGGTCGGTTGGCGAAATTCCGCTTGTGGAGATTTACATCTCAAGCACCCGGTTCGGAAAGCGGTACCGAACCGCTCAACCCCGGCCGACGAAGGGCATGTTCGTCGCCAGAACCGTCGCGAACTGCACATTGGCCTCCAGCGGCAGCTCGGCCATGTGCCGCACCGTGCGCGCCACGTCCGCCACGTCCATCACGGGCTCCGCCGCCAGCTCCCCGTTGGCCTGCAAGATCCCGGACTGCATGCGCGCGGTCATGTCGGTCGCCGCGTTGCCGATGTCGATCTGCCCGCAGGCGATGCGGTACGGACGGCCGTCCAGAGAGAGCGACTTGGTCAGGCCGGTGAGGGCGTGCTTCGTCGCCGTGTACGCGATCGAGTGCGGGCGCGGGGTCTGCGCGGAGATCGACCCGTTGTTGATGATCCGGCCGCCGATCGGGTCCTGCTCCTTCATCTGCCGGAACGCCGCCTGGGCGCAGAGGAACGCCCCGTTCAGGTTGGTGTCGACGACGTGCCGCCACGCGTCGTACGCCAGCTCCTCGACGGGCACCCCGCCGGGCCCGAAGGTGCCCGCGTTGTTGAAGAGCAGGTCGAGCCGGCCGAACCGGTCGGTCACGGCGGCGAAGAGGCGCGCCACGTCCCGCGGGTCCGACACGTCGGTGCGCACGGCGAGGGAGCCGGTGTCCGGGGCGAGCGCCGCCGTCTCCTCCAGGGTCTCGGTGCGGCGGCCGGCCAGGGCCACGCGCCAGCCGGCGCGCAGCAGCTCCAGGGCGACGGCCCGGCCGATGCCGGAGCCGGCGCCGGTGACCACGGCGGTTCTCGTCTCTGCGGTTCGCTGATCGTCCATGGGGCCGCAGCGTACGGGCGGTGGTGCCACCCGGAGATCACCGATCCGCCATGTGGCTGTTGTGTACGCGACAGTCGAGCGTCGTCCCGGCCCACTGCAATTCCCCTGACGGCAGACGACAGCAGCAGTCAGGGGAGGGGCTCCATGCCTCGCACACCGCAGCACGCACCCGAACTCCGCGTAGCCGCTCAGCACTTGGGCCGCCGCCGCTTCCTCACGGTCGCGGGCGCGGCCTCGGCGCTCGCCTTCAGCGTGAATCTGCCCGCCGCGGGCGCGGCGGCCGCCGCCGAGCTGGACGCCCGCAAGATCACCGCCGACCCGTTCACCCTGGGCGTCGCCTCCGGTGACCCGCAGCCCGGCTCCGTGCTGCTGTGGACCCGGCTCGCCCCCAAACCGTACGAGGCCGGCGGCGGGCTGCCCGCCCAGCGCGTCGACGTGCGATGGGAACTCGCCCACGACGAGCGCTTCCGGCGCGTCGCCCGGCGGGGCACCGCCACCGCGCACCCCGAGTTCGACCACTCGGTCCACGTCGAGGTCGAGCACCTCGCGCCGGGCCGCGTCTACTACTACCGCTTCCGCGTCGGCGGCTGGGTCAGCGAGACGGGCCGCACCCGCACCGCACCGGCCGCCGGCGACCGCGTCGCGCGGCTGAGCCTGGCCGCCGTCTCCTGCCAGGCGTACCACGACGGCTACTTCACCGCGTACAAGCACCTCGCCCAGGACGACGTCGACGTCGTCTTCCACCTCGGCGACTACCTCTACGAGTACGCCGTCAACTCCGCGGGCGGCAACCGCAAGTACACCGACCGCGTCCTGCCCGACGTCTTCAATCGCGAGACGGTCACCCTGGAGGACTACCGGCTGCGCTACGCGCTCTACAAGTCCGACCCGGACCTGCGGGCCGCGCACGCCGCGCACCCCTTCGTCGTCACCTGGGACGACCACGAGACCGAGAACAACTACGCCGACGACATCTCCGAGAACGACGACCCGCCGGCCGAGTTCCTGCTGCGCCGCGCCTCCGCGTACCGCGCGTACTGGGAGAACCAGCCGCTGCGCCGCCCCCAGCTGCCCACCGGGCCCGACGCCCAGCTCTACCGCCGGCTCGACTGGGGCCGCCTCGCCCAGTTCGACATCCTCGACACCCGGCAGTACCGCTCCAACCAGGCCTACGGGGACACCGCCCACGCGCCGGGCCCCGAGTCGGACGATCCGGCGCGCACCATCACCGGGGCGACGCAGGAGCGCTGGCTCATCGACGGCTGGCGCCGCTCGCACGCGCTGTGGAACGTCGTGCCGCAGCAGGTCAACTTCTCCGAGCGCAAGCTCGACCTGACCGCGAACGCGAAGCTGTCCATGGACGCGTGGGACGGGTACCGGGCCTCGCGGGCGCGGGTGCTCGCCGGGGCGAAGGCGGCCCGCGTCGAGAACCTCATGGTCCTCACCGGTGACGTGCATGTCGCCTACGCCTACGACATCAAGGAGGACTTCGCCGATCCGGGGTCGCGGACCCTCGGCACGGAGATCGTCGCCACGTCCATCGCCTCCGGCAAGGACGGGGCGGAGAAGCCGGCCACCTGGGAGACGTACACGCGGGCCAACCCGCACATGAAGTTCTACGACGGGCGGCGGGGGTACGTCACCGTGGGGCTCGGGCGGGAGGAGGCGCGGGCCGACTTCAAGACGGTGTCCGCCGTGAGCGTGCCAGGGGCGCCGTTGACGACGGCGGCGTCCTTTGTCACGCGGGTGGGGGAGCAGGGGCTGCGGCCGGCTTAGCGGATCTCGTGCCCGGGGTGCTGCGTCCTCCCTGGCCGGTCACCGACGCCGCCCGTTCACCCGCGGGCCGGTGGGGGCCGGTCGCGCAGTTCCCCGCGCCCCTGAGGGCGTGCTGCGTGCGCCCGGTCTTCGTCCGCGGCTCCGGTGGGGCTTCTCGCGCCGTTCCCCGCGCCCCTGAAGGCGCACTGCGTGCGCCCTGTTTTCTTCTGCGGCTCCGGTGGGGCTTCTCGCGCCGTTCCCCGCGCCCCTGGAGGCTTGCGGCTTCGCCGCAGCCCCGGGGGCGATGAGATGGCGCACGAAGTGCGCATCTCGGGGGCGCGGGGAACTGCGCGACCAGCCCCCACCGGCCGGTGGACGGCGAACTACCAAGGGGCGCGCGGGACTACCCGCTCAGAGTTCGCCGGGGTAGCGGACCCCCACCGCCGAGCGCACAGCGTCCAGCGTGCGCATGACCGCCACCGAAGAATCCAGCGGCACCAGCGCGGACTCCGTGTCCCCCGCCCGCACCCTCCGCATCACCTCGACCGCCTCGTGCCGGAGCGAATCCCGCGGCCCGTCCTCCGGCGCGGCCACGAACTCCTCGGGGTCGCGCCCGTCCCGGTGCAGCACGAACCGCTCCGGATAGAAGAACCCGGCGGGCACGTCGATCCGCCCCGCGGACCCCGTCACCGAGGCCGTCACCCCCGTACCCGAATTGATCGCACAGTGCAGCACGGCCTGCGCCCCGCCCGCCCAGGACAGCAGCATCCCGGTCTGCAGGTCCACGCCCTCCTCGGAGAGCATCGCCCGCGCGGTCACCTCCGCCGGCTCTCCGAGCAGCAGGTGCGCGAACGACACCGGGTAGACCCCCAGGTCCAGGGTCGCGCCGCCGCCCTGGGCCGGGTCCCGCAGCCGGTGCGCGGGCGGGAAGGGCCCGGCCAGGCCGAAGTCGGCCTGCACGGTGCGCACCTCACCGATCGCGCCGTCGTCGACGAGCGCCTTCAGCCGCCGCACGAGCGGGTTGCAGTACATCCACATGGCCTCCATCAGGAAGAGGCCGCGCGAGCGCGCGAGCGTCACCAGTTCCCCGGCCTCGCGCGCGTTCAGCGTGAACGCCTTCTCGCACAGCACCGCGCGCCCCGCCTCCAGGCAGAGCCCGGCCGCCTCCCGGTGCGCGGCGTGCGGTGTGGCCACGTACACCACGTCCAGGGAGTCGTCCGCGGCGAGCGAGGCCCAGTCGCCGTAGGCCCGCTCGATGCCGAACCGTTCCGCGAACCCCTTCGCCGCCGTGGCGGTCCGCGAACCGACCGCCACCACCTCGGCGTCCGGCAGGTCCAGCAGCGCCGCCGTGAACGACGCCGCGATGCCTCCCGTCGCGAGAATCCCCCACCGCACGCGCTCCGCTGCCATCCCTGCCGCCTCAGTCCTTGGTCCCGGTCGCTCCGCCGAGCTGAGAGCATAGGTAATCGCACGTGCGGCCGGGAGAGACGAAAGGGAACGAGGGGCGACGGGATGGCGGAGAGCGAACGTACGGGGAGTACCACGCAAGCGGCGCCACTCGCCCAGGTCACCGGGCCGGGAAGCCCAACGCCCGTACCCGCGGCGGCCGTTCGCACCGGCGCCCTCGTCACCCTGGTGCTCGGCGGCCTGACCGCGGTGCCGCCGCTGTCCATGGACATGTACCTCCCGGCGCTGCCCGAGGTCACCGGCGCCCTGCACACCTCCGCGGCCACCGCCCAGCTCACCCTCACCGCGTGCCTGACCGGCATGGCGCTCGGCCAGCTCGTGGTCGGCCCGATGAGCGACAAGTGGGGGCGGCGCAGACCGCTCATGGCCGGCCTGCTCGTCTACGTCGTCGCCACCGCGATCTGCGCCCTCGCGCCGAACGCCGCGCTGCTCGTCGCCTTCCGGCTGCTCCAGGGCCTGGCGGGCGCGGCCGGCATCGTGATCGCCCGCGCCGTCGTGCGCGACCTCTACGACGGCGTCGCGATGGCCCGCTTCTTCTCCACCCTCATGCTGATCTCCGGTGTCGCCCCGATCGTCGCGCCCCTCATCGGCGGCCAGGTCCTGCGCGTCACCGACTGGCGCGGCGTCTTCGTCGTGCTCACCGTCGTCGGCATCGCGCTCACCGCGATCGTCGGCAGGTTCCTGCCCGAGACGCTGCCGCCCGCACGGCGCCACTCCGGCGGCACCGTCGAGGCGCTGCGCACCATGCGCTCCCTGCTCGCCGACCGCGTCTTCACCGGCTACATGGTCGCGGGCGGCTTCGCCTTCGCCGCGCTGTTCGCGTACATCAGCGCCTCGCCGTTCGTCATCCAGGAGATCTACGGGGCCTCGCCGCAGACCTTCAGCCTGCTCTTCGGGCTCAACTCGGTCGGCCTGATCGCCGTCGGCCAGCTCAACGGCAAGGTCCTCGTCGGCCGCGTCAGCCTCGACAAGGTCCTCGGCGCCGGGCTGACCCTGATCGTGCTGTCCGCCGCGTTCCTGCTGCTGGTCGCCACCGGCGCGTTCGGCGACCCGGAGAGACTCGGCATCGTCCCCGTCGCCGCCGGGCTCTTCGTCCTGATGGCCTCGATGGGCCTCGCCACCCCCAACACGAACGCGCTGGCGCTGCTGCGCACCCCGCACGCCGCCGGCTCCGCGTCCGCCCTGCTCGGCACCTCCTCCTTCCTGATCGGCGCGGTCGCCTCGCCGCTGGTCGGCATCGCGGGCGAGCACACGGCGGTGCCGATGGCCCTGGTGCAGCTCGCCTGCGGTCTGGCGGCGGCCCTCGCCTTCCTGGCACTGTGCCGCCCGTGGCAGCACGCCGCCAGGACGACGAGGGAGGTGACGGAGCGCTGAGCTCCCCACGACTGCGGTACGGCACCCCCGAGCGGGCCGGCCTGGACGCCGGGCAGATCGCCCGGCTTGTCGAGGACGTGCGCCTGCTCAGCGACGGCCCGCGCCCGTGGTGCGCGGGCGCCGTGCTGCTCGCCGGGCGCGGCCCGGTGATCGCCGCGCAGGACGCCAGCGGCTGGGCGGTGCGGTACGCCGCCTACGACGAGAGCGCCGGCCGCGGCGCCGGGCTGCCGGTCGCCGCCCGCGTCCCCATGGCCGCCGACACCCCCTTCGACCTCGCCTCCCTCACCAAGCTGTTCACCACGATCGCCGCCGTGCAGCAGATCGAGCGCGGCACGCTCGGCATCGACGCCCGGGTCGGCGCGTACCTCCCCGACTTCACGGCCGCGGCCGAGCACGGCATCACCGTCCGCGGGCTGCTCACCCACACCTCGGGCCTGCGCCCGGAACTGCCGCTGTACGCGGCCCCGGACGCGGCCTCCCGGCTGGCCCTGCTGCGCGCCGAGGCGCCGTCGTCGAAGCCGGGGGAGTACGTCTACTCCGATCTGAACATGCTGCTGCTCCAGCACCTCCTGCACCGCCTGACCGGCCGCCCCATCGATGTGCTCGTCCGCGAGGGCATCACCCGGCCGCTCGGCATGACCGCCACCTCCTACGGGCCCCGGCCCGACGCCGCCGCCACCGAGGACCAGCGCCGGCCCTGGGCCAAGGCCGACCGCGGCATGCTGCGCGGCGAGGTGCACGACGAGAACGCCTGGGCGCTGGGCGGCGTCGCGGGCCACGCGGGGCTCTTCTCCACCGCGTACGACCTGGCGGTGCTCTGCCGGACCCTGCTCAACGGCGGCTCGTACGGCACCGCCCGCATCCTCGGCCCCGACTTCGTCGACCTGATGCTGACGGCGCCCGGCCTCGGCTTCCGGATCGACCAGCCGTGGTTCATGGGCGAGCTGGCCGGCGCGGGGGCGGCCGGGCACACCGGGTTCACCGGCACGTCCCTGGTCCTGGACCCGGCCACCGACACGTTCCTGGTGCTGCTGGCCACCACGGTGCACCCGCGCCGCCGCCGCGCCGACAACGTGCCGCGCGCGGCCGCGGCGACCCGGCTGGCCCGCGCGGTCACGGGCCCGCCCGGCTCCTGATCCGCAGCCGCCTAAAATGCTCCGGGTGAACGCCCCGAACGACCCTTCGCCCCCCGCCGCCGCGTCCGCCGAGCCCGCCGAGACGCTCCGCGGGGCGCTCGCCGGGCTGCTCGACGGGCTGCCGCCCACGCAGGCGGCCCGCGCCGTGGACCGGCTCATCGCGAACTACCGGGGCACCACCCCGACCGACGCGCCGATCCTGCGCGACCGGTCGGACGTCGCGGCGTACGCGGCGTACCGGATGCCCGCCACGTTCGAGGCGGTCGCCGCGGCCCTGGCCGGCCTGGCCGCCGCCGCGCCCGACGGCTGGACGCCGGACGGCCACCTGGACATCGGCGGCGGCACCGGCGCGGCGGTCTGGGCGGCCCGCGCGGTGTGGCCCCGGCCGCGCCCGACGACGGTCCTCGACTGGTCGCAGCCGGCGCTGGAGCTCGGCCGCGAACTCGCCGCGGCGGACGGCGCGTTGCGCGACTCGGTCCGCTGGGAGCGCGCGCGCATCGGCACCGGCCCGGCCCTCGGCGCCACCGGCCTGGTGACGATCTCCTACGTCCTGAAGGAGCTGACGGAGGCCGACCGCGCGGCGGTCGTCGACGCCGCGGCCGAGGCCGCCACGGAGACCGTCGTCGTCATCGAGCCCGGCACCCCCGACGGGTACGCCCGGGTCATCGAGGCCCGCGACCGGCTGATCGCCGCGGGCCTGCGCATCGCGGCGCCCTGCCCGCACAGCGCGGCCTGCCCGATCGTCCCCGGCGAGGACTGGTGCCACTTCGCGGCGCGGGTCAGCCGCTCCTCCCTGCACCGCAAGGTCAAGGGCGGCTCGCTGGCGTACGAGGACGAGAAGTTCTCCTACGTCGCCGCGACCCGCTTCCGGCCCGCGCCCGCGCCGTCCCGGATCGTCCGGCGCCCCCAGATCCGCAAGGGTCAGGTCCTGCTCGACCTGTGCGGGCCGGAGGTCGCCCTCACGCGGACGACGGTGACGAAGAAACACGGCTCCGCGTACAGGGAGGCGCGGGATGCGGGGTGGGGCGATCCGTGGCGCTTGCTGCCGCGGGGGTGACGGGGGGTTTGCGGTGCCCGGGGCTGCGGTGCGGTGCCGCGTCGCGTCCGACCGCGGGTCCGGTGGGGCTTCTCGCGCCGTTCCCCGCGCCCCTGAATGGGGCGCCGTTTCGGGTGGCGGGTGTGTGGTGGCCGCGGGCCCGGTGGGGCTTCTCGCGCAGTTCCCCGCGCCCCTGAAGGCATGCGCTGCGCGCAGCCTTCCCCGATGAAGGTCGCGCACGGAGTGCGCACCTTCAGGGGCGCGGGGAACTGCGCGAGCAACCACGACGCGCCGGCACCGAAGGGCAGGCACACGCCCCCACGGCGCCGGCGCGGCAACTTGGACGGGCCCGCGCCCAGGGGCAAGCACACGCCCCCGCGGCACCCATGACGGGCCCGTCAGAGGTTCAGCGGAGTTCGAGCGTGCAGCACTTCACGCTCCCGCCCCCTTTCAGCAGCTCGGACAGGTCCATCGCGACCGGCACGTACCCCCGCTCCCGGAGCGGCCCGAACAACCCGACGGCCCCCTGCGGGACCAGCACGTGCAGGCCGTCCGAGACCGAGTTCAGGCCGAAGGCGACCGCGTCCGCCTCCTCCGCGACCAGCGCGTCGGGAAAGAGCCGGCGCAGCACGTCCCGGCTGCCGGACGAGAACGCGCCGGGGTAGTACATGACGTCGTCCGCCCGGTCGTCCAGGACGGCGAGCGCCGTGTCCAGGTGGTAGAAGCGGGGGTCGACCAGGTCGAGCCCGATCACCGGCCGCCCGAAGACCTCCTGGGCCTCCCCGTGCGACAGCGGCGACGCCCGGAACCCGCGCCCCGCGAGCACGTACGAGGTGGTGACGGCGAAGTCCCCCTCCCCCTCGTTCACATGGACGGGCTCGTGCACGTCCGCGTAGCCGTGGGCCCGGAACCACTCCAGATGGGCGGCGGCCTCCGCCTCCCGCTGCGGGTGGGCGAAGCGCGCCCCGAGGACCCGGCCGTCGACGACGGTCGCCCCGTTGGCCGCGTAGACCATGTCGGGCAGGCCGGGCCGGGGCGCGAGCACCTCCACGGTGTGGCCGAGGGCGCGGTACCGGTCGCGCAGGTCCTCCCACTGCGCGAGCGCGAGGGGGACGTCGACGGGTTTCGCCGGGTCCATCCACGGATTGATCGAGTAGGTGACCTTGAAGTGTGCCGGTGGGCACATGAGATAGCGCCGGGGTGTGGCGCGACGTCCGGCGGAACTCCCGGGGCACGGCTTACGCAATGAGGGCTCCTCACAACCGCAGGGACTGGTGCGCCCATGGTGCGGTCGGAGGAGCCCCCGGGGATGTGAACCGAACGGGTGGTTCACGGCGCGCGGTCACGACGCGCCGCTGCTACCACGCCCCTCTCGCGACTCCCGCAACTCCCGCAACAACGCCCGCTTCTGCGCGACCGGATCGGCGCCCCCGCCCACCTGGCCGCCACCGCGGCGGCCGCCGCGCAGCGCGGTCCGGGAGAGGGTGCGACGGGTCCCGCCGACGCCCAGCATGCCGCCTGCTCCACCTCGGGTCATGACGTACTCCTCCACCTCGGTCACCCACTCCGGCGAGACGTATCGTCTCGCCGTGCTGACGGGTTCTACTGTGAACGAGACGGTTCGTCTTGTCAAGGCATTACGAGACGGGACGTCTCGCCTCGCTCGCTGCTACATTCGAACCATGTCCACCACGCCCCCGCGCGCCCCCAAGAAGACGCCCCCCGACTCCGCCCGCCGCAGCGAGCGCTCGCGCCGCGCCATCTACGACGCCGCCCTCGCCCTGGTCGGTGAGATCGGCTACCCCCGGACGACCATCGAGGGCATCGCCGCCCGCGCAGGCGTCGGCAAGCAGACGATCTACCGCTGGTGGGGATCGAAGGCGCAGGTGCTCATGGAGGCCTTCATCGACCTCAACGAGCAGAACCAGCGGGCCGCCGCCGCCGACCACCCGGACGTCCCGCTCGACCCCGTGGGCCTGCCCGACAGCGGCGACCTGGAGGCCGACCTCAAGGCGGTGCTGCGCGCCACCGTCGACGAGCTCCTCGACCCGCGCTTCGACGCCCCGGCCCGCGCCCTCGCCGCCGAGGGGGTTGCCAGCCGCGAGTTCGCCCGCGAGTTCGTCGCCAAGCTCCTCATGCCGGGGCTCGACCTCTACGCCGCCCGGCTGCGCGCCGCCCAGGACGCCGGGCAGGTCCGCGCGGACGTCGACCCCGAGACCGCCCGCGACCTGTTCTCCGGACCGCTCGCCCAGCGGTGGCTCCAGGAGACGGGCCCGCTCGACCACGCGTACGCGGACCGGATCGTCGAGTACGCCCTGTACGGCATCACCCCGCGCCCGTAGCGCCCCGGGGGACGGCCGCGAGCAGCCCCGGCGCGTTCGTGATCACCCCGTCGCAGCCGAGCCGCAGCACCCGGTCGCGCTCGCGCGGCGTGTTCACGGTGTGCGCCCACACGCGCGGCACCCCCGAGTGCACCGCCCGCAGCAGATCGGTGTCGCGCGCCGCGTGATCCATGTCCAGGACGTCGACGTACGCGGCCCACAGCGCGGGCCGGTCGGTCCTCATCTGCCGCGCGGAGCGCCACAGCTGGGTGATCAGGCCGAGCCGGTGCGCGCGCCGCGCGACGGCCGGGCTGTTGGAGTTCACCAGCACCGAGCCGGTCAGGTCGCGGGCCCGGATCAGCCGGGCAAGGCCGGCGAGGCTCGGCGGGTCCTTGGCCTCCAGTATCAGCACGCTCCGGCCGCCGAACCGGTCGAGCACCTCCGCGACCGTCGGCGGCCGCTCCGGCAGCCACACGCCGGGCAGCGCGCCGTCGGGCCGCACCCGCACCCTCTGCCACCGCGCCCGGTCCAGCGCGCCGACCGGCCCGCGCGCGTAGGTCGTACGGTCCAGGGTCGGATCGTGCATGACCACGAGCGTGCCGTCGCGCAGCATCCGCGTGTCGAAGTCGAGGATCTGCGCGGTGCCTCGCGCGAAGGCCGCCGTCAGCCCCGCCATCGTGTTCTCCGGCACCTCCAGTGCGCCGCCGCGGTGCGCGGTGTACACGATGCGGGGCAGGGCCGCCACGGAGAGCGGGGCGCCGCCGCCCGTGAGCGGGGGTGCGAAGGCCAGCACGGTCAGGGAGAGGGCACCGGCGAATCCGACGACCGGCACGGTCCGGGCGGCAAGAAGGGCCATGGCCCACACGGTAAGTCCGCAAACCCGTGCAAATAGGGCAATGACACCCAGTGGCCCCTCCAGAAGCGGGATGGTGGGACCATGGTGGTCCGGGGCTCAACCGGCACCCGGCACGGCGATGGTGTGGTGAGGGGATAGATGGGCGCGGAGCACGGCGACAGCGCACGCTCGGGTCTGGGCCGGTTCGCCCAGTGGCTGAAGTCGGCCAGAGGCCCCAGGGAGACCCCGGCCGACGAGGACCGCGAGTCCCTGCTCCTGGCCGCCGCCGGCGCCGGACTGCCGCTCGCCCCGGCCGCCCACCCCGCCGACTACCGCTGTTCCTGCAACCGCATCGGCTGTCCGACCCCCGGCCGGCACCCCGTCTCCTTCGCCTGGCAGACCCAGTCCACGACGGACCGCGCGCAGATCGAGCGCTGGGCCCGCCACCAGCCGGCGGCCAACTTCATCACGGCGACCGGCATGGTCCACGACGTCCTGGACGTCCCCCTCGACGCCGGCCAGGAGGCGCTGGAGCGGCTGCTGTCGCGGGGCATCGACGTCGGCCCCGTCGCCGAGTCCGGCGGCGACCGCATGCTCTTCTTCACGGCGACCCGCGGGACGCCCGAGGACGAGGACGAGTGGTGGCCCTGCGAGCTGGACTGCCACCCCGAGACGATGGACGAGCACCCCGGCATGCGCTGGCACTGCCGCGGTTCGTACGTACTGGTCCCGCCGGCGCGGCTGCCCGCGGACCGCTCGGTGCGCTGGCTGCGCGGCCCCGAGCACCCGCTCCCGGACCCGCTGACCCTCCTGGAGACGCTCACCGACGCCTGCGCCCGGCACGCGGGAGCGGAGCCGGACTACACGTCGGCGTGGCCGTAGCCCGTGCCCGGCCCAGGACCGGCCGGTCCGGTCAGGACCCCTCGGCGGTGGTGATCCCCTCGACCCGGTTCAGCACCTCGACCCCGCCCCGGGAGCCCGCCCCGGCGGCGGGGACGAGCGCCGTCTGGTTGGAGACGAACCCGTACGTCGCCGACTGCTTCGCGTCGCCCGACATCAGCGCCTTCACGCTCGGCCCGATCGGCGGCAGGTCGCTGCCCGCGAACGCGGTCTGCTTCTCGTAGCGCCGCATGGCGAAGAAGACGAGCGCCCCGCCGTCCTCGGTGCGCAGCGCGACCGGCGCGTAGTCGCCGCCGGTGAGCGGTTCGTCGATGAACTGCGTGGTCAGGCCCGGCCGCGAGGCGTTCTTCTTGCGGGCCGCCCGCCACTCGGAGGTGTAGGCCCCGTCGGCGAACCCCGTCCCGCCGCCCTTCAGGTACCGGGTGTAGGTCGCGCTCAGCTCGCCGGGCCGCATCGCGAGCCCCTTCGCGTCGGCGGCGACGGCCTCGCCCCAGCCGTCCGCGTCCTGCTTCAGCGCCGGGAAGGTGTCGCCGCGGAAGACGGTCAGATAGGAGACCGCCCACGGCTCGTCGACGCTGTCGCGGGTGAAGACCATCACCCAACGGGAGCCGGGGATGCGGTTGTTGGCGCTGTCCGTGACGAACCAGCGCGGCCAGCCCGCCTTCTTCGGGACGGTGATGTGCGAGTCGGTCAGCTCCAGCGGCTTGTGCTTCGGATTGCCCTGCGGGCTCACCACGTGGCCCGCCTTCAGCTTCGCCGCGTCGATCGCGCCGAGCGCACCCGTGACGTACTTCGCGTCGGCCGCCCGGTCGTACGTCCTGTCCGCCTTGTTGTAGGCGGTGACGAACGTGTCCAGGGCCCGCGCCGCCTGGGCCCGCGTGGTCGTCGGCACGACCTCGAGCTCGCCATGCACGGTCACGCAGCCGCTCGCCGTGAGGGACAGCACGACGGCCGCCGCCGCTGCCGCGACGGGCCTGCCGAGCGCAATCCTGAACTCGCTCATGACGTTGTCCTCACCTTCCCCTTCCCGGGGCCGAACCCTACCGGGAAGAGGGAGCGCCCAGCGCCTCGCCCCTGCGGGACAGCAGCCCGGGCGGCGCGAGGAAGAGCGCGAGCGTCGGCACCAAGTACACGCACCAGACCACGACTTGCAGGACCGTTGGGTCCGGCTGGAAGTTGAGGACGCCCTTCAGGAGCGTGCCCAGCCAGCCGTCGGGAGCGATCGTGCCGCTGATGTCGAACGCCAGGGTGTTCAGACCGCCGACGAAGTCGGCCTCCTGCAGATCGTGGAAGCCGTACGCGAGCACGCCCGCGGCCACGACGACCAGCATGGCGCCGGTCCAGGTGAAGAACTTCGCCAGGTTGATCCGCAGCGCCCCGCGGTAGAACAGCCAGCCCAGCAGCACCGCCGTCGCCAGGCCGAGCAGCGCGCCGGCCACCGGCTCCACCGTGCCGTCACCGGTGGCGTGCACCGCCGTCCACACGAACAGCGACGTCTCCAGGCCCTCCCGGCCGACCGCGAGGAACGCGGTGAGGACCAGCGCGGCCGTGCCCGTGCGCAGTGCGGCGTCCAGCTTGCCGTGCAGCTCCGCCTTGAGGTGGCGGGCGGTGCGCCGCATCCAGAACACCATCCACGTCACCAGGCCGACGGCGACGATCGACAGCGAACCGCCGAGCGCCTCCTGCGCCTTGAACGTCATCTCCTGCGAGCCGAACTCCAGGGCGGCGCCGAACGCCAGCGCCAGCACGACGGCGGCGCCGATCCCCAGCCACACCGGCTTCAGCGCGTCCCGGTGGTCCGTCTTGACCAGGTAGGCGATCAGGATGCAGACGACGAGGCTGGCCTCCAGCCCTTCGCGCAGTCCGATCAGGTAGTTCGCGAACATGTCTCAGGCCCCGTTCTCGAAGAGGCCGCGGCCCCACCAGTCCTTGGCGTCCCGCACGCCCGGCGGGACCGCGAAGACCGCCGAACCCACGTGCTGGATGTACTCGTTGAGCGCGTCGCCCGCCGCCAGGCTCCGCTGCACGGGGATGAACCCGGTGCGCACGTCCTTCTGGTACGCGAGGAAGAACAGCCCGGCGTCCAGCCGGCCCAGGCCGTCGGTGCCGTCGGTGAAGGAGTAGCCGCGGCGCAGGATCGTCGCGCCGTGGTTGGTGTCGGGGTGCGCGAGCCGCACGTGCGCGTCCGGCTTCATCGCCTTCAGGAACGGCTCGTCGCGCTCCTTGGCCTTGCCGACCGGGGCGCCCTCGCCCTTGTCCCGGCCGAACACGTCCTCCTGCTCCTGGAGCGACGTGCGGTCCCAGGTCTCGATGTTCATCCGGATGCGCCGGGCGACCAGGTAGGAGCCGCCGCTCATCCAGTCCGCGCCGGCGGCCCACACGTGCGCGTCGAGCCGCCCGGTCTCGGTGCCCGCGATGTTGCGGGTGCCGTCCTTGAAGCCCATCAGGTTGCGGGGGGTCTGCGCGTCCGGGGTGGTCGAGGACGTCTTGCCGAAGCCGAGCTGCGACCAGCGGACGGCGACCTTGCCGAAGCCGATGCGGGCCAGGTTGCGTACCGCGTGCACGGCGACCTGGGGGTCGTCCGCGCAGGCCTGCACGCACAGGTCGCCGCCGCTGCGGCCCCGGTCCAGGTTGTCGCCGGGGAACTTCGGCAGCTCCACCAGCGCGGCGGGCCGGCGCCCCGCTATCCCGAACGCCTTCCCGTACTTCTCGAAGAGCGAGGGCCCGAAGCCGATCGTCAGCGTGAGCCGGGACGCCTTGAGGCCGAGCGCCTCGCCGGTGTCGTCCGGCGGTGCCTCGGCGAGCCCGCCGTACGCGCCCTCGCCGACCGGCCGCCCCTCCGTCAGCAGCGCGGCGGCCCGCGTCCAGTCCTTCAGGAGCTGGACGAACTCCGCGCGGTCCTCGGTCGTCACGTCGAACGCCGCGAAGTGCAGCCGGTCCTGCACCGGCGTGGCGATCCCGGCCTGGTGCGCGCCGTAGAAGGGGACCGCGCCGCCCGACTCGGCGGCCGGCTCCATGGTGTCGCCGCCGGAGCGGGTCAGCGCCGCGGCACCGCCCGCGGCGGCGGCGCCGAGCGCGAGCCCGGCGCCGCCGACGGCCAGCAGGGACCGCCGCGAGGGGGCGGGGGAGCCGTCCGGCGCGGCGGGGCCCGGGCGGGTCACGCGGTTCGCAGGACTCGCGGCGTCCGCGGCGTCGGCAGTGTTCTCGGGGGTCTCAGGGGTCTCGGGGGCCATGTGCTGCCTACTTGACGACCGCGGCGGCCAGCTTCGACAGCGGCTCCGCGAGGGCGTTGACCGCGTCGGACAGCTGCTTCTGGTCCGCCTTGGCGACCTTGTCGTAGGAGACGAACTCGTAGGAGTCCTTGTCCTCGCGGTAGGTGTCGAGCAGCTTGTCGAGCGCCGCGAACTCCTTGTCGAGCTGCTTGGCCAGCGCCGCGTCGTTCTCCGCCGCGACCGGCTTCAGCAGGCCGTACGCCTTCTCGGCGCCCTCGACGTTGGCCTTGAAGTCGACGAGGTCGGTGTGCGAGTAGCGCTCCTCCTCGCCGGTGACCTTGCCGGTGGCGACCTCGTCGAGGAGTTCCTTGGCGCCGTTGGCCATCGAGGTCGGGGTGATCTCGGCGCGGCCGACGCGGTTCTGCCAGTCCTTCAGGTCCTTGTCGAGCTGACCGGCCAGCTCCTTCTCCCGCGAGCCGATCTTCTTGTCCTGCCACAGCGCCTTCTCCAGGCGGTGCCAGCCCGTCCAGTCCGTCTTCGGGTCCTGGCCCTCCTCGAGACCGTCCTCGCGCACGTCGACCTTGGGGTCGATGTCCCCGAACGACTCGGCGACCGGCTCGGTGCGCTCCCAGCCGATGCGGGAGGGGGCGTAGGCCTTCTTGGCGCCCGCCAGGTCGCCCGCGCGGACCGCGTCGGTGAAGGTCTTCACCTTCGGCAGCGTCGCGTCCGCCTGTTCTTGCGCGTACTGGCGGTACGCGGCGACGGCGGCGTCCAGGCGCGGGTCGCGCTTGACGGCCTTGCCGCCGGTCGCGGTCACGTCCTGGCGGTGCCCCTTGCCCTTCATGCCCGGGATGCAGGCGATGCGGTAGGCGCCGCTCTTCACCTCGGCGGTCAGGGTGTGCTTGGTGCCGGGGCCGATGTTCTCCCGCTCGGAGACGATGCGGTCGTCGGGGAAGAGGATCTCGACCTCGGTGACGCGCGAGCCCTTGTTCTCGACGGCCAACTCGACGTGGCCGGAGGGGAACTCGGTCTTCGACACCTCGCAGCCGTCGTCGGTGGCGGTCACCTCGATGGCACCCGGGCCGCCCTTGGCGTCGCTCTTCTCGGTGCAGCCCGTGACGGCGGTCAGGGCCGCCGCCGTGACGAGGGCGGTGGCGACGGAGAGACGGACGGCTCGCATGCGGGCTCCAAGGGAAGTACACAGCTCGTACTAAGGCGGCCCTAACTTATATGAGCCTTGCCTTAGCGCCACCCGCTCGTTCCGTGATTCACCTCTCACGGGAACCCCCTGGTCGCGGCCCGGACACAACCGACCCACCAGCGACCCAGGCAACGGTCAAGCAACGGTCAAGCGGCGGCCCGGACATGCTTCACTGCCACCGTGAACGACGCGCTGAACGACGCCCCGGCCCCCGCCCCGGCCCACGACGTGCTCCAGGTCTTCTGCGGCCCCGACGGCCGGCACGGCAACGCGCTCGGGGTGGTCCGCGACGGGACCCTGCTGCCCGCGCGGGCGGACCGCCAGGCCCTCGCGCACCGACTGGGTTTCAGCGAGACCGTGTTCGTCGACGACCCCGAGCGCGGCCTCATCGACATCTACACGCCGACGCTGCGCCTGCCGTTCGCCGGCCACCCCTGCGTGGGCGCCGCCTGGCTGCTCGACGTGGCGGAGCTGGTCGTGCCGGCCGGGCACGTCGGGGCGCGGCTCGACGGGGAGTTCTGCTGGATCGAGGCGCGCCCCGAGTGGGCCCCGCCGCGCACGCTGCGCCGGTTCGGCTCGGCGGCCGAGGTGGAGGCGCTGCCGGTGCCGCCGCCGGGGGAGTGGGTCTACGCCTGGGCCTGGGAGGACGAGGCCGCGGGCCGGATCAGGGCCCGCGGCTTCCCCGGCCGCGACGACGGGATCGAGGAGGACGAGGCGACGGGCGCGGCGGCGCTGCTGCTCACCGCCCACCTCGACCGCGCCCTCAACATCCGCCAGGGCGACGGCTCCCAGATCCTGACGGCGCCTCAGCCGAACGGCTACGTCGAGGTGGGCGGCCGGGTTCGCCTGGTATAGAACCGGCCCCGCCGTTCGGACGAGAGGCAGCGGGGTCCGGGGCGGAGCCCCGTGTCGGTACGCCCGACCCGGCGGAGTGGAGTCCGCACGGCCCGCCCCTACGCGGCGACCGCCGGAAACTCCTCACCCAGCGCACGGAAGACCCCGGTGTTCAGAGCGAAGGCGACCTTGCACTCGGCGACGACCCGCTGCTTCTCCAGCTCGTCCACGCCGATCGCGTCCAGCAGCCCCCGGTACTCCCGCTTGAAGGCCGCCGGGTTGCCGACCCGCTCGAACACGTAGAACCGCACCCCGTCGCCCTTGCGCGGGAACCCCCAGGTCCGCTCCGCCTTGTCGCGGATGATCTGTCCGCCCGAGAGGTCGCCCAGGTAGCGGGTGTAGTGGTGGGCGACGTACCCGGCCGGCCAGGTCCGCGCGCACTCCCGGATCCGGGCCGCGTACACCGCCGTCGCCGGCAGCGCCGAGACCGTCTCGCGCCAGCCGGGCCCCCGCAGGTGCGTGAGGTCGCGCTCCAGCTCCGGCAGGCGCAGCAGCTCCGGCCGGACGAAGGGGCCCGCCACGGGGTCGTCGGCCAGCCGCTCGATGCCCTCCTCCAGTGCCGCGTAGACGAACCACAGCTGCTCGGTGTAGCGCGCGTAGGCGTCCACGCCGAGACCGCCGCCGAGCAGGTCGCTCATGAAGGTCGAGGTCTCCGCCTCCGTGTGCTGCTCGTGCGAGGCGGTGCGGATCAGAGTGGAGAACGAGGGGTCCATGAGGCCTCCGCCGACGGGTTTAAGTTAGGTTAGGCTAACCTAAAGTACCAGGCTTCCCGACATCCTGTCGGTAAAAACTTACCCGATCGGGGGATCAAGGAACACGGGGTCCGAGGTGCGCGGGAAGACGCGAGGAGCCCACCCCCGGGTGAGGGGCGGGCTCCTGGGCGGGCGCCGGAACGGCGGACGGGGAGGCTACGGCAGCGTCAGGATCTCCGCGCCCGTCTCCGTGACCACCAGCGTGTGCTCGAACTGGGCCGTCCGCTTGCGGTCCTTGGTGACGACGGTCCAGCCGTCCTCCCACATGTCGTACTCGTACGTGCCCAGCGTCAGCATCGGCTCGATCGTGAACGTCATGCCGGGCTGCATCACGGTCGTCGCGTGCGGGCTGTCGTAGTGCGGGACGATGAGGCCCGAGTGGAACGACGTGTTGATGCCGTGCCCGGTGAAGTCCCGCACGACGCCGTAGCCGAACCGCTTGGCGTACGACTCGATGACCCGGCCGATGATGTTGATCTGGCGGCCCGGCCTGACGGCCTTGACGGCCCGCTCCAGCGACTCCCGGGTCCGCTCGACCAGCAGCCGCGACTCCTCGTCCACGTCGCCGACCAGGTACGTCGCGTTGTTGTCGCCGTGCACCCCGCCGATGTACGCGGTCACGTCGAGGTTGATGATGTCCCCGTCGCGCAGCACCGTGGAGTCGGGGATGCCGTGGCAGATCACCTCGTTGACGCTTGTGCACAGCGATTTGGGGAAGCCGCGATATCCGAGCGTCGAAGGGTAGGCACCGTGGTCACACATGTACGCGTGCGCGATCCGGTCCAGCTCGTCGGTGGTCACGCCCGGCGCGATCGCCTTCGCGGCCTCCGCCATCGCCCGCGCGGCGATCCGGCCCGCCACGCGCATCGCCTCGACCGTCTCCGGGGTCTGCACCTCCGGTCCCCGGTACGGCGTCGGCGCGGGCTTGCCGACGTACTCGGGACGCCGGATGTTCCCGGGCACGGAACGCACGGGGGACTGCTCCCCGGGTACGACAACGGTGGACGACGACTGCGTCGGCTGGCCAGACATGCCAGCGAGTGTAACGAGCGGCCGTGGGGGACCATGGCCCTGAGCGTTCTGAGGAGAGGAGTCGGCCGTGGCCCTGTTCAAGAAGCGGACCGTCGGCAAGCCGGGCGAGTGGTTCTACTGCCTGGAGCACCAGAAGGTCGAGGAGGGGCCGGACTGCCCCGCCAAGGACCGGTTCGGCCCGTACCCGACCCGGGGTGAGGCGGAGCACGCCATGGCGACCGCGCGGGAGAAGAACCTCCAGTGGGAGACCGACCCGAAGTGGCACGACGCCACGGCCCGCGGGGACGGCGACGAGGCATAGGCCGCCGGGCGGCCGCGCCGCCGCCGTCACCAGCGGGCCGGCGGCGGCGCCGTCAGCTGGTCCGCGAGCCGCGAGAGCCGGTCGCGCAGACCGCGCCGGCCGCGCCCGGTGTGCCCCGCGTTCTCCCCGGCCGCCGCGCTGACCAGGTGCTGCACCGTGTCGAGGTCGAGGTCGGTGGTGCCGGGCACGGTCAGCGCGTCGTGCGCCAGGGCGTGCAGCTCCCCGTTGCCCGCGGGCCCGGCGTCCAGGGCGAGGACCGTCGCCCCGGCCCGCCGGGCGTCGTGCACCCGCTCCAGGAGCGGGGCGCCCACCGCGTCCGGCGCCACCACCAGCAGCGTCTCGCCGCGCCTGGCCGCCGCGAGACGGCCGAGGCCGACCGCCAGATGCGCCGGGTCCTCGGGCCGGGCCGCGTGCCGCACGAGGGTCGGCGCCAGCTCCGGCGTGCCCGACCAGGCCGCCTCGTCCACCAGGTGCGCCGCCAGATGCCACGGCTCGTACGCCGCGGAGCCCACCAGGAGCAGCCCGCCCCCGTGCGCGGTGACCGAGGAGCGCAGCCCCCCGGCGAAACGGCGGGTGGCGGCGGGCCACTCGGTCCCGGCGAGGACCTCGCGCAGCAGGGCTACTCGTACGGCGTCCATGGAGGGGCATGGTGCCCCACCCCGGCCCGCCGGGCAGCCCGTTCGCACCAGGACCGCCCGTACGGGTCGCGCCGGGGCCCGTACGCACGGGGTACCCGGCGGCGACCGCCCGGACGGCCGGAGTTCACCCGGTGTTGTCCTGGGCCGGGAACCATGACGCGTATGCCCGCCACCACAGCGCAGCCCGAGCCGTCACCGGCCTCCGTGCCCTTCCGCGCCGGACAGGACGGGTACGCGAGTTTCCGCATCCCGGCCGCCGTGGCCACCCCCGACGGGACGCTGCTCGCCTTCTGCGAGGGCCGGCGCTCCTCCGCCGCGGACAGCGGCGACATCGACCTCGTGCTGCGCCGCTCCGCGGACGGCGGCCGAAGCTGGGGCCCGCTCCGGGTGGTCGTCGCCAACGGCCGTGACCTGGCGGGCAATCCGGCCCCCGTCGTGCTCGACTCCGGACGCGTCCTGCTCGTCCATGTCCGCAACGCGGCCGCCGCCACCGAGGACGCCATCCGCCGCGGGCGGGTCGCCGCCGCCGACGGACGGCGCGTCTGGGTCACGTACAGCGACGACGCGGGGCTCACCTGGACGCCCGGCCAGGAGATCACCGGGCAGGTGAAGAAGGCGGACTGGCGCTGGTACGCGACCACGCCCGGACACGCCGTGCTCACCCGCGAGGGCCGCGTCGTCGTCCCCGCCAACCACTCGCTGCCGCCCACCGGCTCCGACACCGGGACCGAGGGGAAGTACAACGGCGGCCACTGCCTGCTGAGCGACGACTCCGGCGCGACCTGGCGGATCGGCTACGTCGACGACGACACCGACGGGCAGATCAACGTCAACGAGACCACCGCCGCCCAACTCCCCGGCGGCGAGCTGTACTTCAACACCCGCAACGACTCGCCCGCGCCCGGCACCCGCGCCGACGCCCGCTCCACCGACGGCGGCGAGCACCTGGTGAAGCCGTTCCGCCCGCAGGCCGGGCTCGTCGGCCCGGTCGTCGAGGGCAGCCTCCTGCACCTCGGCGACCCGGACGTGCTGCTCTACTCGGGCCCCGCCGACCCCGGCTTCCGGGCCCTGATGACGGTGCGCCGCAGCTTCGACGGCGGCGTCACCTGGCCGCCCGCGCACACCGTCCCCGTCGACGGGCTGCCCGCCGCGTACAGCGACCTCGTCCGGGTCGACGAGGCCACCGTCGGCCTGCTCTACGAGACCGGGGACTTCTCCGCGTACGAGACGATCACCTTCCGGCGGCTGCCCGTGGCCCTGCTGCGCGGGACGCGGGCCGCTGAGTAGGGTCGGGCCATGACTTCCCACGACAGCGCCCCGAGCAGTACGGACAACGCCCCCAAGACCCCGGCCAAGGACCCCTGGGACCTCCCCGACGTCTCCGGACTCGTCGTCGGCGTGCTCGGCGGCACCGGGCCCCAGGGCAAAGGCCTCGCCTACCGCTTCGCCCGCGCAGGTCAGAAAGTCATCATCGGATCGCGTGCCGCCGAACGCGCGTCGGCCGCGGCCGGGGAACTGGGCGAGGGCGTCGAGGGCGCCGACAACGCCGAGTGCGCGCGGCGCAGCGACATCGTGATCGTCGCCGTGCCGTGGGAGGGACACGGCGCGATTCTCGAGGCGCTGCGCGAGGACCTCGCGGGCAAGCTCGTCATCGACTGCGTCAACCCGCTCGGCTTCGACAAGAAGGGCGCGTACGCGCTCAAGCCCGAGGAGGGCAGCGCCGCCGAGCAGGCCGCCGCCCTGCTGCCGGACTCCCGCGTCACCGCCGCCTTCCACCACCTGTCGGCCGTGCTGCTCGCCGACCCGGCGGTCGAGGAGATCGACACGGACGTCATGGTGCTGGGCGAGGCCCGCGCCGACACCGACCTCGTCCAGGCGCTGGCCGCCCGCGTCCCCGGCATGCGGGGCGTCTTCGCGGGCCGGCTGCGCAACGCCCACCAGGTCGAGTCCCTGGTCGCGAACCTCATCTCCACCAACCGCCGCTACAAGGCGCACGCGGGCCTGCGCGTCACGGACGTATAACACCGAATCCTTATACTTTCCGTACGTTCAGGGCGCCTTCGTCCGGCGCCGGGGCATGGGGGAGACTGGGCGGCGAACACCGAGCCGTGCCGTATTGGAGCCGACCCCATGCCCCGCATCGCCCTCTTCGCCCTCGTCGTCTGCGTCCTGGCCGTCGCCGCGGCGGTGGTCTCCTTCGTCCAGGGCAGCTTCCTCGGGATCGTCTGGGTCCTCATCGCGGGCGTCACGTCGAACATGACCTGGTTCTACGTACGCAAGGCCAAGGCGGAGAAGGCGCAGCGGACGGGCCCGACTACGACTGTGTGAAGGTCGGGATCTCGGGCGTGCCCCGCCAGAACCGGTAGAACTCCCGGCCCCAGTCCGTGTCCCACTCGGTGACGCCGAGCGCGCGCAGCACCGCGTGGACCGCGTCGAAGAAGTACTGGTTGACCTCGGGGATCCACAGCACGGCGAAGACCACGAGCAGCCCGTACGGGGCGAACGGCTCCACCTGCCGCCTGACCTTGTACGACAGCCACGGCTCCAGCACCCCGTACCCGTCGAGGCCGGGGACCGGCAGGAAGTTCAGGATCGCGGCCGTCACCTGGAGCAGCGCCAGGAACCCGAGCGCGTAGCGGAAGGTGTCCGGCACCCCGTCCAGGCCGTCCAGCCAGAACGGGGCGGTGCAGACCACCGCGAACAGCACGTTCGTCAGCGGGCCCGCGGCCGAGATCAGGCTGTGCTTCCAGCGGCCCCGGATGCGGCCCCGCTCGATGAAGACCGCGCCGCCGGGCAGCCCGATCCCGCCCATGATCACGAAGAGGACCGGCAGCACGATGCTGAGCAGGGCGTGCGTGTACGCCAGCGGGTTCAGGGTCAGATAGCCCTTCGCGCCGACGGAGATGTCCCCGCTGTGCAGGGCGGTGCGGGCGTGCGCGTACTCGTGCAGGCACAGCGAGACGATCCACGCCCCCGTCACGAACAGGAAGACGGCGAGGCCCGGCTGCGGGGCGAAGTCCGTCCACACCGCCCACCCGCTCACGGCCGTCACCGCGGCGATACCGAGAAAGACGGGGCTGATCCTGTGGTCGCCGCGGCGCGGTGTGGCGGTGGTCATGACGACCGGCTCCCGATGCACTGGTCCGAATTCACTGACGTGACTGAACGTACCCGCCCCACGGAACGACGCGCCCTGGGGACGCACGGAGTGCGCCTCTCAGGGGCGCGGGGAACTGCGCGCCCAGCCCCCACCGGCGGCCGGTCGAACGACTGCCCAAAAGGGGCGCGGGGAACGGCGCGCCCAGCCACGACGAAACCCGCACATACCCATCTCACCGACAGACCCGGGATCACACCCGTGACCCGCCCGGGTACCCACCCGGCCCCACGCCCCCGGCGCACCGGGGACAATGTCCACGTGCGCTACCGCATCCTCGGCCCCACCCAGGCACTCCACGACGACGGCACGACCGTCCCCGTCGGCGGAGCACGGCTGCGCGCCCTGCTCACCGTGCTCGCCCTGCGCCCCGCCCGGACCGTGCCCGCCGCCGTCCTCGTCGACGAGGTGTGGGGCCCCGAGCCGCCCGCCGACGCGCCGGGCGCGCTCCAGGCCCTGATCGGCCGGTTGCGCCGGGCCCTCGGCGCCGACGCGATCACCTCCGACGAGGGTGGCTACCGGCTCGCCGCGCGGAGCGAGGACATCGACCTGTTCCGGTTCGAGCGGCTCGCCGCCGACGGCATCCGCGCCTTCGCCGACGGCGACCCCGCCAAGGCGGCCGACCTGCTCGACGAGGCGCTCGGCCTGTGGCGGGGGCCCGTCCTCACCGACCTGCCCGACCGCACCGCGGAGGCGGCCCGCTGGGACACCCGGCAACTGGACGCGCGGCGGACCCGGCTCGCGGCCCACCTGGCGCTCGGCCGGGGCGACACGGCCCTGCCCGAGCTGACCGCCCTGTGCGACGCGCACCCGCTGGACGAACAGCTGCAGGTGCTGCGGCTGCGCGCGCTGCGCGACACGGGCCGCACGGCCGAGGCGCTGGCCGCCTACGACCAGGTCCGCCGCGAGCTGGCCGACCGCCTCGGCGCCGACCCGGGCCCCGAACTGCGGGGCGTGCACGGCGCGTTGCTGCGGGCAGGCAGCGCGGCGCCGGACGCACCCGGGACGCCCGGGGCGGCAGCCCCGGCCCCGGCCCCGGCCACCGCGCCGGGCAACCTCCGCGCCCGCCTCACCTCCTTCGTCGGGCGCGACGGCGACATCGAGGCGATCCGGGCCGACCTCGGCCGCGTCCGGCTGGTCACGCTGCTCGGCCCCGGCGGCGCGGGCAAGACCCGGCTCTCGCAGGAGGTGGCCGAGGGACTCGCCGGCTCCGCGCCGGACGGCGTCTGGCTCGCCGAACTCGCGCCCGTCGGCGACCCGGAGGCCGTGCCGGAAGCCGTCGTCAGCGCGATCGGGGCCCGCGAGACGGTGCTGCGCGGCGCCGGCGCGGAGGAGCTGCGCGCGGTGAGCGAGCGGCACGGCGACGACCCGCTCGTCCGCATCGTCGAGCACTGCGCGGACCGCCGGATGCTGCTCATCCTCGACAACTGCGAACACGTCATCGGCGCCGCCGCCGCCCTCGCCGAACACCTCCTGGCCCGCTGCCCCGGGGTCACCGTGCTCGCGACGAGCCGCGAACCGCTCGGCGTGCCGGGCGAGTCGCTCCACCCGGTCGAGCCGCTGCCCGAGCCGTACGCGCTGCGGCTGTTCGGCGAGCGCGGCGCCGCCGTGCGGCCCGGCTTCACCGTCGAGCAGGCGCCCGAGGCCGTCGCCGAGATCTGCCGCCGTCTCGACGGCCTGCCGCTCGCCATCGAACTGGCCGCCGCCCGGCTGCGGATGCTCACCCCGCGCCAGATCGCCGACCGGCTCGACGACCGGTTCCGGCTGCTGACCTCCGGAGCCCGCACCGCGCTGCCCCGCCAGCAGACCCTGCGCGCCGTCGTCGACTGGTCCTGGGATCTGCTGGACGGCACCGAGCGCGCCGTCCTCGCCCGGCTCTCCGTCTTCAGCGGCGGCTGCGACCTGGGCGCCGCGGAGGCGGTGTGCGGCCCCGCCACCCTGGAGGCGCTCGCCTCCCTCGTCGACAAGTCCCTCGTCGTCGCCGCGCCCGACGGCGACGACGAGGCGGCGATGCGCTACCGGCTCCTGGAGACCGTCGCCGAGTACGCGGGCGACCGGCTCGACGAGGCGGACGAGCGCCCCGGCGCCGAACGCGCCCACCTCACGTACTACCGCGAACTCGCCCGCACGACCGACCCGTTGCTGCGCGGCCACGGCCAGCGCGCCGCCGTCGCCCGCATCGAGCGGGACTACGAGAACCTGCGCACGGCCCTGCGGCGCGCCGTCGCCGCCCGCGACGAGCAGGAGACCCTCAGCCTCGTGCTGTCCCTCGTCTGGTTCTGGCAGATGCGGGACCTGCGCAGCGAGGCCCGGCTGTGGGCCGGGGAGGCCGGGGCGCTCGGCCCCGACCCGTTCGCGGGACCGGTCCGCCCGGCCCCGCCGGTGTACGAGCGCTGCACCGACGTGCCGCCGCCGCTCACCGGCGAACTCCTCGCGGAGGCCCGCCGGCAGGTCCACCTGTGCCGGCTCGGCTACATGGACATGGAGATGGAGATCTGGCAGTCGGAGGAGGGGCAGGCCCGGTTGCGCGCCATCCGCGAGACCTACCGGGCCGACCTGCCGCAGGCCTGCCGCACCCCGGGCAACATCTGGTATTTCGCCGTCCTGATGACCGGGCAGCTCGACCGGATGCACGAGCTGACCGACCTGACCGTGCGCACCTGCCGGAAGCTCGGCTACGACTGGGAGCTGGCGCTCGTCCTCCAGTTGCGCGCCAACATCCTGGCCAACCAGAGCGACACCGCCCCCGCCGGGCTCGTGGACGCCGACGAGGCGCTGGCGCTGTTCACCCGGCTCGGCGACGAGTGGGGCGTCGCCGAGGCGCTCTCCTCGCGCGGCGAGACCCACGAGAAGCTCGGCCGGTACGCGGAGGCCGCAGCCGACTACACCCGGGCGCGGGGCGTCGCCGAGAGCATGGGCGCGCACGCCCAGGCCGCGATCCTCCAGGTCCGGCTCGGCCAGGTCCGCATCGAGCAGGGCGAGGGCGCGCGCGGCGAACAGATGCTGCGCGAGGCCCTCGAGACCAGCCGCCGGCACATGAACGAGGCCCGCCCGGCCGCCCGGATGATGCTTGTCGGCCGGCTCACGAGCACCGGCCGCACCACCGAGGCGCGCGAGCACCTCGCCGCGCTGCGCAGCGAGTTCAAGGTCGCCGACATCGTCTTCTTCCACGGCATGAGCACCGGCATGGAAGCGATGCTCGACGCCGTCGACGGAGACGGTGAGCGGGCGCTCGCGGGCGCGGTGCGGGCCCTCGAACTCGCGGGCGACCCGCTGGCCGCGGTGATCATGCCCACCCTGTCGGCGCAGCACCTGCTGACCGCGGCGCACGGGCTCACGCTGCGCGGGCGGCCCGGCGACGCGGAGACCGCCGCCCGGGTCATCGCCGCGTCCGACGCGTCGCTGCCGCTCCACCACCACCGCAGCCGGTTGGAGCGCGCGTGGCGCGAGGGCGCCGATGCCGGGGCGCGGGCCCTGCTCGGCGACGCGGAGTACGAGCGGGCGTACGCCGAGGGCGGCGGCCTCTCCGTGGAGGAGGCCACCGCCCTGCTGACACGGACGACACCCTGAGACCGGCTCCGGGCCCCGGCCGGCGCGGGGGCGCTCAGCTCTTCTTGGTGAACTTGCGGATCGCGACCGGCGCCATGACCAGGGTCAGGCCCGCGGTCCAGGCGAGCGTCACCCACAGGCCGTGGGCGACCGGGTAGTGGCCGCCGAGCATCAGGCCGCGGGCCGCGTCCGCGAGCCCCGACATCGGGTTGTACTCGGTGAAGTTCTGCAGCCAGCCCGGCATCGACTTGGTCGGCGCGAAGATCGACGAGCCGAACTGCAGCGGCATCATCACCAGGAAGCCCATCGCCTGCACGGACTGGGCGTTCTTCATGGTCACGCCGAGGACCAGGAAGATCCACATGATCGCGGAGCCGAACAGCGCGGACAGGCCGACCGCGGCCAACAGACCGCCCCAGTGGTGGATGTCGAAGCCGACCAGGGTGGCGACGATCATCAGCACGGTGGACGCGACCAGCAGCCGCAGCAGCTCCACCGAGATCTTGGCGACGAGGACCGAGGCCCGGCCGATCGGCAGGGACCGGAAGCGGTCCATGATGCCCTTGTTGAAGTCCTCGTTGAAGCCGGTGCCGACGCCCTGGGCGATGTTCATGCTCATCATCGCGACCATGCCGGGGATCACGTACTGCACGTAGGCCTGCTGGCCGCCGCCGAGCGACTGGCCGATCGAGCCGCCGAAGACGTACACGAACAGCAGCGTGAAGACGACCGGCATCAGGACGGCGTCGAACATCGACTCCGGGTCCTGCTTGATCCACAGCAGGTTGCGGCGGATCAGGGCACCGGTGTGGCGCAGGTGGCCGCGCAGGCCGATCCGGGGGTCGGCGTCGACCGTGATGGTGGGCGCGGCCGGAGCGGTGAGAGTGGTGGTGCTCATACGGCGACCTCCTCGTACTGGGGGCGGGCGTCCTGCGGGGCGGACGCCTTCTCGCCGGTGATGGAGAGGAACACCTCGTCCAGGCTGGGCAGTTCGGTGGCGATCGAGCCGATCGTGATGCCGCGCGCGGTGACCGCGCCGACGACCGCGGTCAGCTGCTCGTCGCTCAGGACGGGGACCAGGACCGTGCCGGACTCGGCGTCGACGGTGGAGGTCGCGAGGCCGGTCAGGCCCATGTCGTCCAGGGCGGCCGCGAGCGGGCGCAGCTCCAGCGGGTCGGCCGGGCGGATGCGCAGGGTGCGCCCGCCGACCTTCGCCTTCAGCTCCTCGATGCCGCCGCCCGCGATCACCTGGCCGCGGTCGATCACGGTCAGCTCGGAGGCGAGCCGCTCGGCCTCCTCCATGTACTGGGTGGTGAGCAGCACGGTCACGCCGTCCCGCACCATGCGCTGGACCTCGTCCCACACCTCGTTACGGGTACGGGGGTCGAGGCCGGTGGTCGGCTCGTCCAGGTACAGGACGTGCGGGCGGCCGATCATGGACGCCGCCAGGTCCAGGCGGCGGCGCATGCCGCCGGAGTAGGTCTTGCAGGGGCGGGTGGCGGCGTCGGTGAGCGAGAACCGCTCCAGGAGCGCGTCGGCGCGGGCCCGGGCCTCCTTGCCGGACAGGTCGAGCAGCCGCCCGATCATGTACAGGTTCTCCCGGCCGGAGAGCTTCTCGTCGACCGAGGCGTACTGGCCGGTGAGGCCTATCACGCGGCGCAGCTGGCGGGGCTGGCGCACCGCGTCGTAGCCGGCCACGACCGCGGTGCCGGAGTCGGGGACGATCAGGGTGGACAGGCAGCGGACGAGGGTCGTCTTGCCGGCGCCGTTCGGCCCGAGCACGCCCATCACGGTGCCCTCGTGCACGTCCAGGTCCACGCCGTCCAGGGCCTTGGTCGAGCCGTAGTGCTTGACCAGCCCCCGCACGGAGACGGCCACCGGGCGGCCGGCCGCGCTGTCGCCGGGGTTTTTGTCGATTCGCGTCATGTCCCACAAGGTGCCAGTCGCCACCGACAATCCACCTACAAGCCGCTGACAGCCGACCGACAGAGCCGAGCGTACGCCGATATATCGCCGACAGATTGGCTCGGCTCGGCCGGGAGCTGCGGGAACGGCATCCGCGCGGGAACGGCCGCGGCCCGTCGACCGGGGGAAGATCGACGGGCCGCGTTGGTGCCACGGTGGTTCAGGGGGCCGGGGCCCAGGGCCCCGGCCTCGGGGGCCAGGGACGCGCGGACTCGCGGATTCACGGACTTGCGGACTCGCGGGCTCGGGGCGGATCAGTGCACCGAGTGCTCCTCCTGCGGGAACGTTCCGCCGGTCACGTCCTCCGCGAACGCCCTGACCGCGTCGGTCATCACGCCGCGCAGGTCCGCGTACTGCTTGACGAAGCGCGGCATCTTGCCGCCGGTCAGACCGAGCGCGTCCGTCCAGACCAGGACCTGCGCATCCGTCTCGGGGCCCGCGCCGATACCGACCGTGGGGATGTGCAGGACCCGGGTGACCTCCGCGGCCAGCTCCGCCGGGACCAGTTCGAGGACGACGGCGAACGCGCCCGCGTCCTGCACCGACTTCGCGTCCCGCAGCAGCTGCTGCGCCGCCTCCTCGCCGCGGCCCTGTACGCGGTAGCCCTGCGTGTTCACGGACTGCGGGGTCAGGCCGATGTGCGCCATGACCGGGATGCCGGCGTCGACCAGGAGCTTGATCTGCTCGTGGGAGCGCTCGCCGCCCTCCAGCTTGACCGCGCCGACGCCCGCCTCCTTCACCAGCCGCATCGCCGAGCGCAGCGCCTGGACCGGGCCTTCCTGGTAGGAGCCGAAGGGGAGGTCGCCGACGATCAGCGCGCGGCGCGTGCCGCGCACCACCGCGGCCGAGAGCATGGTGAGCTGGTCCAGGGTGACCGGGACCGTGGTGTCGTACCCGAGGTGGCAGTTGCCTGCCGAGTCGCCGACCAGCATCACGGGGATGCCGGCTTCGTCGAAGACCGACGCCGTCATCGCGTCGTAGGCGGTCAGCATCGGCCACTTCTCGCCCCGCTCCTTCGCGAGGGTGATGTCGCGGACGGTGATGCGACGGGTGCCCTTGCCTCCGTACAGCGCCTTGGGGTTGCTGCTGTCGGGGGCCGGTGTCTGGGCAGCCTGAAGTTGCGTCATCGCAACGGCTCCTTCAATTTCGTCTCGAGGCGCCCTGACGGCGTCCCCGGATCCTCTCCATGGTGGCACCGCGTGCCGGTTCCGCGCCAGGGCCCCCGGGCCGCCCGGGTGCGTAAAGCCTCGGTAAGGCTTTCTCCTCGCACACCAATACGAGACGGGTCCGTATCGAAAAAAGGCTACGGTCGTACGTATGACCAGTCCCGCTCCTGACCGTTCCGGCCGCCCTGCCGCTGCTGCGGGCCCCCGGGTCCCGGAGGCCGTGCACCGCCGCCGCTGGGCGATCCTCGGTGTGCTCATGCTGAGCCTGCTGATCGTCGTCCTGGACAACTCGATCCTGAACGTCGCGATCAAGACGATCTCGACCCCCGCCCCCACCGGCCTGGGTGCCACCCAGAGCGAGCTGGAGTGGGCCATCAACTCCTACACCCTGGTCTTCGCGGGCCTGCTCTTCACCGCGGGGCTGCTCGGCGACCGGCTGGGCCGCAAGAAGGTCCTGGTCGGAGGCCTCGTCGTGTTCGGGATCGGCTCGGCGCTGGCGGCCGAGTCCGGCTCACCGGCCCAGCTCGTCGCGTTCCGCGCGGTCATGGGGCTCGGGGCCGCCTTCGTGATGCCGGCCACTCTCGCCGTGCTCATGAACGTGTTCGAACGCGAGGAGCAGCCCAAGGCCATCGGCATCTGGGCCGGCGGGGTCGGCCTCGCCATCGCGATCGGCCCGATCACCGGCGGTCTGCTCCTCGACCACTTCTGGTGGGGCTCGGTCTTCCTCGTCAACGTGCCGATCGTGATCCTCGCCGTCGTCCTGATGGTCGCGCTCGTGCCCGACTCCAAGGACCCGAAGCCGGGCCGGATCGACCTCGTCGGCGTCGTCCTGTCCGTCGTCGGCCTCGTCCTGCTCGTCTACGGGATCATCAAGGGCGGCGACGAAGGCGACTTCACCAGCCCCCAGGTGCTCGTCACCATCATCGCGGGGCTCGCCGTCCTCGTCGGGTTCGTGGTCCACGAGAAGCGCAGCGACCACCCCTCGATCGACATCGGCTACTTCCGGAACAAGGTGTTCTCGGCGGCCATCGCCGCCATCGCGCTGGTCTTCTTCGCGCTGATGGGCGTCACGTTCTTCTCGGTCTTCTACACCCAGAGCGTGCGCGGGTACTCGCCGTTGCAGACCGGCGCCCTGATGCTGCCGCTCGCCGCGGCCCAGCTGATCTTCGCGCCGCGGGCCCGGATCGTCGTCGACCGGATCGGCGTACGGGCCACCACCACGGGCGGGCTCGTCCTGCTCGCGGCCATGCTCGCGGCGTTCACCGTCCTCGACGCGGACACCCCGATCTGGATCCTGGAGGTCATGTTCTTCCTCATGGGGACGGGCATGGCGCACGTCATGACGCCGACCAGCGTCGTGATCATGCAGGCGCTGCCGCGGGAGAAGGCCGGGTCGGCGTCGGCGCTCAGCAACACGTTCCGGCAGGTCGGCGGGGCGCTCGGGATCGCCGTCCTCGGCTCGGTGCTCTCCACGGCGTACCGGCACGGGCTGGAGAGCCGTACCGACGGGCTCGCGCGGTTGCCCGCGGGGCTGCGGGACACCGCCGGTGGGTCCATCGAGGCGACGCTCGGGGTGGCTGAGCGGATCGGGCCGCGGGCCGGGGGGCTGGTCGAGGCGTCTTACGGGGCCTTTCTGCATGCCATGCATGTCACCGCGTTGTGGGGGGCGGGGGTGGCGTTGCTCAGCGCGGTGGTCACGGCGGTGTTCCTGCCCGGGCGTGGCCCCGCCGGGGAGGCCGCCGCGGATCGGGGCGCCCCCGACAAGATCGGCGCGGACCAATGACCCACCCGGGGCGCACCTGAGCCCCCCCGCCGGTGCCCGCGGGCCCGTCCCCGCGCCCCTCGAAGCGGACTTCGTCTGCGGCGCCGTCGTGGTTGCTCGCGCAGTTCCCCGCGCCCCTGAAGCATGCGGCTCCGCCGCAGCCCCAGGGACGAGAGGCCGCACGGAGTGCGCCTTTCAGGGGCGCGGGGAACGGCGCGAGAAGCCCCACTGGCGGGCAGACGACGGCGGGGGCGCACGAAGTGAGCCCTTCAGGGGCGCGGGGAACGGCGCGACCAGCCCCCACCGACCGGCAGACGACGACGGGGCCGCACGGAGTGCGCCCTTCAGGGGCGCGGGGAACTGCGCGACCAGCCCCCACCGGCCCGTCGGGTGAACGACCGCCTTCGGGGGCCCGGGGTGGCCCCCGACCCCGGCGCACCTGGGTCCGGGTCGATAGGGGACCGGCAGACGCTGGGAGGATGGAGGCGGGACCCGGCGGACCGCCGAGCCCCGGCACCGGGCGGAAGGCGGAGACGTGAACACGGAACGGGCCGAGCAGCAGACGCAAGGGCACGGCCCCCCGACCCCACCCCCAACCCCCTACGCGGCCCGCGGCCGCCCCCGCAGCGAGGCCGCGGAACAGGCCATCGTCGAAGGCGTCATCGCCCTCCTGGAGGACGGCGTCCCGCTCGCCGACCTGTCCATCGAGCGCATCGCCCGCACCGCCGGCGTCGGCAAGGCCACCATCTACCGCCGCTGGAGCGGCAAGGACGAACTGTTCGTCGACGTCCTGCGCTCCATCGAGGCCCCCGACCCCGACCTCCCCGGCACCTCGCTCCGCGACGACCTGGTCCGCCTCCTGGACCACCTGCGCCGCCGCGGCCTGGACATGCGCAGATCGGCGCTGCTGCACAACGTCTTCGCCCAGATGAAGACCCTGCCCAGGCTCTGGCACGCGTACCACGAGATCGTCATCGAACCCCGCCGCCGCCTGATGCACGACGTGCTGCGCCGCGGCGTCGCCGACGGCGAACTGCCCGCCGGCACCGACATCGAACTCGCCGGTGACCTCCTCGCCGGCCCGATGCTGCTGCGCAGCGTCCTGCGCGCCGACGCGCCGCTCGCCGACGATCTCGCCGAGCGGATCGTCGACCTCGCCCTGGCCGGACTCCGCCCCGGGCGACCCGGCTGAATGTGCGCGTTTCGTCACAGGAAGCACTTTCCGGCACCCTGTCCGGAACTCCGGACGCGCCGCCGCTCGTCCTCGGACCCGTACGGTCGTCACGGACCCGCGGAACCGGGGGTGTGACGGAAGAGAAAGCCGCCGGACATCGCCTAGGGTTTCCGGGCAGGGACGGCGGGCACGGCAGTGAGGCGACGACGGTATGGCGCAGGCGTACAGCACGGGAGACGGCGACGGATCCGGGCGCACCGGACCAGGGGCCCGGCTCCACCGCCTGGGGCGCCGGCTCCGCACCGACCGCGGCCTGTGGCGCCGCGGCGTCGTCCTCGCGGTCCTCGCCGTGCTGCTCGCCCTCGTCATGCTGCTGCACGCGCAGATCCCCAACAGCGTCGGCAACCTGGGCTCCCTCACCGAGACCTTCCTGCCGTGGCTCGGCCTGCTCGTCCCGGTGTTGCTCGTCCTGGCGCTGGTCCGCCGGTCGGCGACGGCCCTGGTCGCGCTGCTGGTCCCGGTGATCGTCTGGTTCAGCCTCTTCGGCGGGCTGCTCACCGACAAGCAGGGCGGCGGCGGCGACCTGACCGTCGTCACCCACAACGTGAACGCGGACAACCCCGACCCGGTCGGCACCGCCAAGGACGTGGCGGCCTCCGGCGCCCAGGTCGTGGCCCTGGAGGAGCTGACGGCCCGGGCCGTGCCGACGTACGAGAAGGCGCTCAAGGCGGCCTATCCGTACCACTCCGTGCAGGGGACGGTCGGGCTGTGGAGCACCTACCCGCTCTCGGACACCCGGCCCGTCAACATCGAGCTGGGCTGGACGCGCGCGATGCGCTCCACCGTCACGACGCCCGGGGGCGACGTCGCCGTCTACGTGGCGCACATGCCGTCGGTGCGGGTGAAGCTCGACTCCGGGTTCACCGCGAGCCAGCGCGACAAGAGCGCCAACGCGCTGGGCGAGGCGATCTCCGCCGAGCGGCTGGAGCGGGTCGTGCTGCTCGGCGACCTGAACGGCACGATGAACGACCGCGCCCTGACCGCCGTCACCTCCCAGATGCGCTCCACGCAGGGCGCCGCGGGCAGCGGCTTCGGGTTCAGCTGGCCGGCCGCGTTCCCGATGGCCCGGATCGACCAGATCATGGTCAAGGGCGTCGAGCCGGAGTCGTCCTGGACCCTGCCCGCGACCGGCAGCGACCACCTGCCGATCGCCGCCCGCGTCACGGTCTGACTCGCCCCGCGCCCGACCCCTCGGCTTCACCGGGCCGAAACCTCGCGGAATACTCGGCGCGGCAGGCTTTGTTCCGTAAGTAAACTTACTGAGCACCGCCCCCGCACCGCTCTGCCCCCGCGCCCCCTTTCTTTGGACGATCCCTCATGCCCCTCGCCCTGCTCGCCCTCGCCGTGGGCGCCTTCGGCATCGGCACGACCGAGTTCGTGATGATGGGCCTGCTGCCCGACGTCGCCGACGACCTGCACGTCTCGATCCCCACCGCCGGCCACCTCGTCTCCGCGTACGCGCTCGGCGTCGTCATCGGCGCCCCGCTGCTCGCCGCGCTCACCGCACGGCTGCCGCGCCGCCGGGTCCTGATCGGCCTCATGGTGCTCTTCGTCGCCGGCAACGCCGTGTCGGCCGTCGCCCCCGACCACCACGCCCTGCTGCTCGCCCGCTTCGTCAGCGGCCTGCCGCACGGCGCCTTCTTCGGCGTCGGCGCCGTCGTCGCCACCTCACTGGTGGCACCCGAACGCAAGGCCCGCTCCGTCTCCCTGATGTTCCTCGGGCTGACCGTCGCCAACATCGTCGGCGTCCCCGTCGCCACCGCCCTCGGCCAGCAGCTGGGCTGGCGCGCCACGTTCCTCGCCGTCAGCGTCATCGGCCTCGCCGCCATCGCGGCGCTGGCCGCGCTCGTCCCCGCCGACCACGGACACGGCTCGGCGGTCGGCGTGCGCAGCGAACTCAGGGCGCTCGGCTCGCTCCCGGTGTGGCTCGCCCTCGGCACGACCGTCGCCGGGTTCGGCGCCCTCTTCTCCGCCTACAGCTACATCACGCCGATGCTCACGGACGCGGCAGGCTTCGCCGACGGGAGCGTGACGCTGCTGCTCGCCCTGTTCGGCGTGGGCGCCACCGTCGGCAACCTGGCCGGCGGCCGGCTCGCCGACCACTCCCTGCGCGGCACCCTCTTCGGCGGCCTGGCCTCGCTCGTCGCCGTCCTCGCCCTCTTCCCGCTGCTCATGCGGGCGGAGTGGAGCGCGGCGCTCGCCGTGCTGCTGCTCGGCACGGCCGCGTTCACCACGGGCTCGCCGCTCCAGCTGATGGTGATGGAGAAGGCGGCCGCCGCGCCCTCGCTCGCCTCGTCCGCGAACCAGGCGGCCTTCAACCTCGCCAACGCGGGCGGCGCCTGGATCGGCGGCCTCGCCCTCGCCGCGGGCCTCGGCACCACCTCGCCCGCCCTGACCGGCGCGGCCCTGGCCGTCCTCGGGCTCGGCGTCGCCGCGGTCGCGTACGCCGTGGACCGGCGCCGGTCCACGGCCGTCCCCGCCCCGGGCCGCCTGGTCGCCGCGCACCTCCCCGCGGAGGCCGAACCGGCCCGGCGCTGACGGCGCCGGCCGGAGCCGGCCCTACGGAGTGAGGCGGCGCACGCTGTCGCGGACGACTATGTGCGTGCCGAGGAGCCGGCGCTGCTGCCCGGTGCGGCCGCCTTCGCCGAGCGCGAGGCGCACCGCCGTGCGGCCCAGCTCCTCACCGGGGATGTGCACCGTGGTCAGCCCCGGCGTGATGTCCGCGGCCACCGGGTCGTCGTTGTAGCCGACCACCGAGATGTCCTGTGGCACCCGCAGCCCGTACTCGCCGAGCGCCCGGACCACGGCGGCGGCCACCCGGTCGTCGCCCGCGAAGACGGCCGTGAAGTCCGGCCGGCCGTCGCGGGCGGCGAGCAGGTCGCGGATCGCCTCGTCCCCGTTGAACTGCCCGAAGCCGATGCCGTGCAGCAGCGCGTCCGAGCGCGGCACGCCGTGGCTCTCCAGGGCCCGCAGATAGCCGCGCACCCGGTCCTCGCCCGTCGTGTTGCCCGGCTGGTAGCCGATCAGCGCGATCCTGCGGTGGCCCGCGCCCAGCAGATGGCTGGTGATCGCGTGCGCCCCCGCCTCGTTGTCGTACTCCACCACGACCGCGGGCACGTCCGGCGCGGGCGCGGGCCGGCCGCACAGCACGAGCCGCGACCCCGCCGCCGCCAGCGACTGCGCGTACTGCGCCATCCGCTCCCGGTACGCCGTGTCCGCCACCACCCCGCCCACCAGGACGACCGCCTCCGCCGCCTGCTCGCGCATCATCTGCACCAGGGCGAGCTCCCGGGCCGGGTCCCCGCCGGTGGAGGCGACGAGCGTGAGCCGGTCGTGCCGCGCGGCCTCCTTCTCCACGCCCTGCGCCACGGCCGCGTAGAAGGCGCTGACCACGTCGAGCATGAGCACGGCGATGGTCTTGCGGCCCGCGCCGGCCAGCGCGCGCGCGTGCGCGTTGGCCACGTAGTCCAGGTCCTTGGCCGCCCGCAGCACCTTCGCGCGCGAGGCCGCCGAGGTCGGGTAGTTGCCCGCGAGGACCCGGGACACGGTCGCCACGGAGACCCCCGCGCGTGCGGCCACGTCGCGGATCGTCGCCCGGTCGCCCACAGTGAACTCCTTCAAGGTCCGACGTGCGAAGCCGCCCTCGGGCCCCGCACCATCATCGCGTGCCCGCCCGCCGTCGCCCGCCGGGGTGCTCAGTGCGCCGCCGCGTGCTCCGCGCCGAACTCCTCCAGCGCCTTCCGGCCGCCCTGCGCGAGCCACTTCTTGTAGACGCCGTCCCACTCCGAGAGCTTCTTGCGGCCGGTCACCACCGCGGTCACGCCGTCGTTGACGATCTGGTCGAGGGTGGCGCCCTGCCGGCTGAACGTGTCCGACTGCAACCCCCACCGGTCGTTGGGCACCATCATCGGGACCACCTCGCGCTGCCAGGCGTGCACCCGCTCGGTCAGGTCCGCGTACCCCGGGTAGTACAGCGGCTGCGGGGCGTCCGCGACCTTCGTCAGGGGCAGGTTGTTCGCCGACTCCACCAGGCCCCGCTCCGTCGCGATCGGGTTGTTGTCCTTGTCGCGCTCGAAGTGCGTGCCCTCGATGCCGTAGTGCAGCAGCTCGTACTCCTTCGAGCCGAACGGCGAGGCCAGCCAGTCCAGGACGCGCAGCAGCAGCTTGACGCGGGCCGCGGGCGCCTTCTTCAGCACGGTGTAGCCGAACATGCCCCGGCTCTGCTGGAACTGCCGGGTGCCGCCGACGGCGTAGGGCTGGGCGAGGTCCAGGGTGTACGCGTCCTTGATGCCCTGCGCGTTGGAGATCGTCGCGCCGAAGCCGTCCGTCATCGACAGGGCGGTGCCGTTGTAGAACTGCGTCTTCAGGTCGACCTGCGAGACCGAGGTGGCCTCGGGGTAGTAGGCGCCGGACGCGCGCAGCTTCGCCATGTACTCCAGGGCGGCCTTGAACTGCTCGGTGCCCGCGAAGTATTCGGCCTTGCCCTTCTCGATCCGCCACTCGTTCGGAGCGCCGTGCCAGATGGCGTGCGTCTTGTAACCGAAGTAGCTGGTGGTGGAGGCGCCGAGGCCGAAGGTGCGCCGGCCCGTCGCGGCCTTGGCGACCGTCGCGAAGTCGGCCGCGGACATCCCCTGGCGGAACCCGGCCTTCTTGAACGCCTCCTGGTTGAGGAAGAGGGTGTCCTGCGGCTTGGGCCGCTCCACCGGGACGCCGTAGATCCGCCCGGCGATCCGTCCCATCCCCTCCCAGGCGTACGTGGGGATGGCGGCGAGGTGCGGATAGTCCCGGGCGGCGTCGCCGGACAGGTACCCAGTCAGGTCGGCGCACCGCTGCTTCACGAACTGCGCCTCGCGCGGCAGCGTGTAGCCGCCGCCGATCGCGATGACGTCGGGCAGGTCGTCCCCGGCCATGAGCGTCGCCATCTTGGTGCGGAAGTCGGCGTCCGGCACCACCGTGAACTCGATCTCGACGCCGAGCGCCTCGTTCAGGGCCGCCCAGTACCGGTTGCGGGACGCGGGGACGGGCGGGGTGCCGTACGTGATGGAGAGGATCCGGATCTTCTCCTTGCCGGTGCCGGGCTTCTCGGCGACGGCCTCCACGAGCTTCTCGGGGTACTTCAGGAAGCCGGCCTGGACGCCTTCGGCGGTCGGCGCGAGGTCGGGGGCCGGGCCCTGGGCGGCGGCGTACGTCGGCCAGGGCGCCGCCTTGGTGCCCTTGTTGCCGACCGAGCCGCCGGTGGTCCCGGTCGAACAGCCGGTGAGCAGGGACGGTACGGCGAGCGCGGCGCCGCCGACGGCGACGGAACGCAGCAGGGTGCGGCGCGACATGTTCGCGGACATGGTGAGGAGCCCTTCGGGAGAGGGAGGCCGGGGGAGAACAGGAAGGGAAGCGAGGGGAAGCAGGGGGAAGCGGGGGAGCGGGTCAGCTCTTGATGGCGCCGGTGAGCACGCCCTTGGTGAAGTACTTCTGGAGGAAGGGGTAGACGAGCAGGATCGGCACCACGGCGATCACCAGGACGGCCATCTGGGTCGTCTGCGGCGCCGAGACCATGCCGGCCTCGCTCAGCCCGGTGTCGGCGATCTGCGCGCCGCCGATCACGTACGTGCGCAGCACCTGGGAGAGCGGCCAGTGGTCCGACTCCAGGTAGATCGAGGCGGTGAACCACGCGTTCCAGTAACTGACCGCGTAGAACAGGCCGACGACGGCGAGCGCGGCCTTGGACAGCGGCAGCGCGATCCGCCAGAGGGTCGTCCAGTCCCCGGCGCCGTCCAGCCGCGCCGCCTCGTACAGCTCCTCCGGGATGCCCTGGAAGAAGCCGCGCAGCACCACGAGGTTGAAGACGTTGATGAGGACGGGGGCGATGACGGCCGCGTACATGTTCTCCAGCCCCGCCCCCTTGACCAGTAGGAAGGCCGGAATCATGCCGGGCGGGAAGAGGAACGTGAACAGCACGAGGAGGAGCACCGGCCGGCCGCCGAAGACGCCGGGGCGGCTGAGCGCGTAGGCGAGGAACGCGGTGCAGGCCAGCGAGAGCAGCGTGCCGACGACGGTGATGCCGACGCTCACGCCGAGTGCCTTCGTGACGATGCCGCCGCTGAGGATGGTCTCGTACGCGCGCAGCGTCGGCTCGCTCGGCCACAGCACCCAGCCGCCGCCCGCCACCACCTCTTCGTTCGAGGCGAGGGAGGTGGAGACGATCACCAGGAACGGTACGAGGACCAGGCAGAGCAGGACGAGTACGGCCAGGCCCTTGGCGGCGCGGGTGACGGGGCGCGGCTTCTCCATCCAGGCCGGGCGGGCCGGGGCGGTCCGGGTGCGGCTCACTTGTAGACCCCCTGCTCGCCGAGCTGGTGCGCGATGCGGTTGGCGACGAACACGAGCGCCGCGCCGACCAGCCCCTTGAAGAGCCCGGCGGCGGTGGCGTAGCCGATGTCGCCGCCGACGATGCCCTGCCAGAAGACGAAGGTGTCGAGGACCTCGCCTGCCTCGGGCCCCACCGACTGGCGTTGCAGCAGCATCTGTTCGAAGCCGACGGAGAGGATGTCGCCGAGCCGCATGATCAGCAGCAGCACGATGATCGGCCGGATCGAGGGCAGCGTGACGTGCCAGAACCGGCGCCAGGGACCGGCCCCGTCGATCGCGGCGGCCTCGTAGCTCTGCTCGTCGACCTGCATCAGGGCGGCCAGGAAGATGATGGTGCCCCAGCCCGCGTCCTTCCAGATCACCTCGGCGACGACCAGCGGACGGTAGGCGTCCGGGTTGCCGATGATGTCGACGGTGTGCAGCCCGGCGTCGCCGAGGAACGAGTTCAGCAGGCCGGTGTCGGAGAGGACCTGCTGGAAGAGGGCGACCACGATCACCCACGACAGGAAGTGCGGCAGGTAGACGACGGACTGCACGAAACGGCGCAGCACGTCCGAGGTCAGGCTGTGCAGCAGCAGGGCGATGCCGAGCGGCACCGGGAAGTAGCAGACCAGTTGCAGCACGGCGATGACGACGGTGTTCCACGTCGCGTGCCAGAAGTCCGGGTCGGCGAACATCCGGGTGAAGTTGCCCGTGCCGACCCAGGGGCTGCCCCAGAGCCCGGCGAACGGGTCGTACTCCTTGAACGCCACGGCGTTGCCGAGGAAGGCGCCGTAGTGGAAGACGAGGAAGTAGAGGACGCCCGGCACCATGAGCAGGAGCAGGGTCCGGCTGCTTTGAAACCGTTTCCACCTCGAACTGCGGGTGCCTATCTGGTTGTTTGTGCCGTTTCGGTCCACCACCGGGGGCTCCACCGCCCCGGAGACGGGCCTTTCCTTCGCCACAGTGGGCACGGGAACCCCTCCGTCGTCGGATCAAGTGCGGTGGAATCTAAAACGGTTACTACGAACGGTCAAGCCCCCTGACACGTACGGCCCTTGACCCTGATGAGCCCGGTGCCTAGCCTCCTGATGTGATTAGTAACCGGTTACAGCAGGCGGCGCAGATGTGGGGTGGACCCGAGTGACGGCACACCGACCGACCGTGGCCCTGGCCATGGGGGCCCAGGTGGTGGCGGGCGTCTTCCCGCCCGGCCTGCGCGAGCGGCTCGGCCGCGGGACCCGCCTCGCCGCGGCCCCGCTGACCGGCGCGCTCGACGGGCCGGACGCCGCGCGGGTGCTCGCCACGACGGAGGTCCTGGTCACCGGCTGGGACTGCCCGCCGCTCACCCGCGAGGTCCTCGCGGCGGCGCCCCGGCTGCGGGCCGTCGTGCACGCCGCGGGGTCGGTGCGCCCGATCGTCACCGACGCGGTCTGGGAGCGCGGCCTCCTCGTCTCCTCGGCCGCCGACGCCAACGCCGGGCCCGTCGTGGCCTTCACCCTCGCCGCGATCACCTTCGCGGTGAAGGGGGCGCTGTCCGCCGCCGCGCGGTACGCGGTGGCGTGGCCGGGGTTCGCGGAGCGGGCCGGGGCGGACGCGCGGGTCGTCGGCGTCATCGGCGCGTCCCGCATCGGGCGCCGGGTGATCGAGGCGCTGCGGGCGGACGAGGCCGGGTACCACGTGCTGCTGTGCGACCCGTACGTCGACGAGGCGCAGGCGTCGAAGCTGGGCGTGGAGCGGGTCGGGCTCGCCGAACTGTGCCGGCGCAGCACGGTCGTCAGCGTGCACGCGCCCGAACTGCCCGCCACGCGGGGGATGCTGAGCGCGGAGATGCTCCGGCTGATGCCGGACGGCGGGGTCGTGGTCAACACGGCGCGGGGGGCGCTCCTCGACACGGAGGCGCTGGCCGCTGAGTGCGGGGCGGGGCGGTTGTCGGCCTTCCTCGACGTCACCGACCCCGAGCCGCTGCCCGCCGGGCACCCTCTGCTCACCCTGCCCAACGTGTTGGTGACCCCGCATATCGCTGGTGCGCAGGGGAGTGAGGTGCGGCGGCTCGGGCGTTTTGCGGTGGAGGAGGTCGAGCGGTATGTCCGGGGTGAGAGGTTGCGCGGGCTGACGGGGCGGGAGGACATGGGCCGCCTGGCGTGAGGGGAGTGGGGCGCGGGTCCCTTTTTGGCAGGGCCCGGGCCGACCCCTGGCCTGCGGGCCGGTGGGGGCTGGTCGCGCAGTTCCCCGCGCCCCTGAGGGGCGCACTCCGTGCGCTCGTTCTGTCTGCGGCGCCGTCGTGGCTGGTCGCGCAGTTCCCCGCGCCCCTGAGGGGCGGACTGCGTGCGCCTGATTCGTCCGCGGGTTCGGTGGGGGTTGCTCGCGCAGTTCCCCGCGCCCCCGAGATGCGCACTTCGTGCGCCATCTCAGGGGCCCCGCAACGCCTGGAGGCAGCGGCGAAGCCGCAGCCCTCCAGGGGCGCGGGGAACGGCGCGAGAAGCCCCACCGGCCCGCAGGCGAGGGGCGGGCGCACGGAGTGTGTCTTTCGGGGGCGCGGGGAACTGCGCGACCAGCCCGCACCGGACGGGTGGCCGGCGACCCGCGGGGCGCGGCGGACGCAACAGGCCCGCGCCCAGGGGAAGGCACCCCCCCAGGCGCGGGCCCACAACACTCAGCGCCGATACGACCGCACATACCCGGGCGCCGGCGACCCGACCCCGGTCACATCGTCATACCCCCGCACCGCCTTGAGCGACGCATCGTCCCCCAGACTCCGCACAGACGTGAGCAGCCCCTCAGACGCATCCACGCTGTTGGCGAAGTCCACCCGCGCAACAGCGAGTTCACCCTTGACGGGGTGGTCCGTCACGTCGTGGTACACCCGCGACCCATGCGCGTCGTACCGGTCATAGATGGCCGGATTGGCGAACCCGATGGCCCGCCCGCCCCGCTCCTGCTGCGCAAGCGCCTGCACCCCCGCGATGACGGGCGCGGCCAGCGACGTACCACCGATGCGGTACTCGTCGTAGCCGAGCGACCCGTCCGGCAGCGTCTGCGTCTGGCCCACCAGGAACCCCGTGTTGGGGTCGGCGATGGCGGAGATGTCCGGGACGACCCGGTTCAGGCCGCCGTTGGCACGCGCCAGCCGGCTCGGCACGACGCCCTTCTGGTAGAAGGGCTGCGCGACGGTCCGGCTGGTGCCGCCGCCCGCACCGGAGGTGTACGCCCCGGGGTAGTCGGTCCACCTCTTGCCGTCGGCCGACAGGTTGGCCTTCAGGGTGCCCCAGCCGGTCTCCCACTGGTACGTGTCGCCCTTGCCGACCGCCAGCGACGTACCGCCGACCGCCGTCACCCACGCCGAGTTCGCGGGCGTGTCGACCTGCTTCGTACCGGTGTTGGCGACCTCGTCGCCGTTGTCGCCGGAGGAGAAGTAGAAGCCGATGCCCTCGATCGCGCCGAGCTGGAAGACCTGGTCGTACGCGGCGGCGAGCTGCGGCGTCTGGTTGGCCTCGATGTCGCCCCAGGAGTTGGAGACGATGTCGGCGAGGTGCTTGTCGACGATGGTGCTCAGCGAGTCGAGCAGGTCGTCGTCGTAGCAGGAGGCGGCACCGACGTAGGTGATGTCCGCCTTCGGCGCCACCGCGTGCACGGCCTCGACGTCGAGGGTCTCCTCGCCGTACCAGCCGGCCGCGCCGCACTCCTCGGTCTTGGTGTACTTCTTCGGCAGGATCTGGTTGAACTGCCCGTCGCCGTAGGCCGCGTCACCGTGCTTGGCCGCGTACTTCTCGGCGTCCTGGGCGATGGTCGGCGAGGCGTACGCGTCGGTGATCGCGACCCGCACCCCCTTGCCGGTGGCCTTGCCCGCACCGTAGGCGGCGCGCAGCTGCTTGCCGGTGTACCCCTTGACGGCGTACGGGACCTTCTTGCCGCCCGCCGCGGGCAGGTTCGTGGCGATCTTCGAGCCGAAGTAGGAGGAGAACGGCCCGGAGTTGCGGAACACCGCGTCCGGCGGCGGCAGTTCGTCCTGGTGGTCCGCCTTGTGCGGGGCGCTGTCCAGACCGGTGACGGTCAGCACGGCGCCGTGCAGCGAGGCGGGCACGGACGCGGCGCCCGCCGGGGCGCGGTAGGTGTGCGACCCCTTGGTGTAGTTGTGCAGCTGCGTGCCGAACGCCTTCTCGGCCGCGGCCACGTCACCCGACACGGTCAGGTAGTGCTCACTGCTGCCGGTCACGGTCAGGCCCGAGGACTTCAGCCACGCCGTGACCTCGGCTATCTGCGCCTTCGTCGCGCCGAACCGTTCCTGCGCCTGCTTCGCGCCGAGGTACTTCCCGTACGAGGGCGAGGACGGGTCGGAGACGGCCCGGGCGTACGCGGCCAGTCCGGCGGCGTCCCGGCCCGCGAGGTAGACGCGGGCCGTGACCTTGTTGCCGTCGGCGGTGGCACCGCGGTCGGCCGTGCCGGTGGCCCACAGCGGCTTGGTGCCGGAGAGGGTGGCGCGGCCGGAGTCGGCCTGGGCGGCCGGAGCGGTGAGGGCGATCGCACCGGCGAGCAGCGGCAGGGTCGCCGCCAGGCTCAGGCCGGCCCGGGTGCGGCGGGTGCCGCGGATGGATCTCATAGAACCCCCTGGTCTCATGGAACCCCTGGGTGAGGTGCACGGGTGGTGCACCCACAGAGGGCTTCACTCTGGCCAGGAACCGTTCACGCCGGGGGAATGGATCGATCAAGAAGACGTCAAGTCGGCTCAAGTCCGGGCGGCATCAACCGATTTGACCGGAGAGTCCAGGAGTGGGCGGCCTACGACGGCGTCGGCGGACCGCGCCAGGACCTTCCGGCGTTCGCGCCAGGCGGGGCTCCGGCGTTCGCGCCAGGAAGAGCTCAGGCCCCCGCCCGCCGGCACCACCGTCACGACACGGACGCGCCGCGATCCTTCAGCATCCCCGTCATCAGCTCGATCTCCGACTCCTGCGAGGCCACCATCCCGCGGGCGAGCCGTTTCTCGGCGCCGACCACGCACCGCTTCACGCACCCCTCGGCCATGTGCACCCCGCCCTTGTGGTGGGCGGTCATCAGCCGCAGGTACATGATCTCGGCCTGCCGCCCACGCGCCTTGCCGAGCGCGGTGAGCTGCGTGTTCGTCGCCATCCCGGGCATCAGCGCGCCGTCCTCGCCGACGGGCGCACCGGCCATCCCCATCCACGCCATCGGCGGCTTCTGCGACACCTTCGGCAGCTCCCACAGGTCGAGCCAGCCGAGCAGCATGCCGCGCTGGTTGGCCTGGGTCTGCGCGATGTCGTAGGCGAGGCGGCGCACCTCCTCGTCCCGCGTGCGGTCGCGCACGATGAACGACATCTCGACGGCCTGCTGGTGGTGCACGGCCATGTCCCGCGCGAACCCGGCGTCCGCGGACTCGGCCGCCGGCACCTTCAGGTCCGCGGGCCCGCCGTCCCCGTCGGCGACGGCGTACGTGACGGCCCCCGAGGCCACGGCCACCGCCGCGGCCACGGAGACCAGCCATCCGGTGGTCCGCCTCACCGGGACAGACCCCCGGTGCACGAGGCGCCCGGCTCCGGGGTCTGCTTGCCCTGCACGAACGTGGCGAAGAACGCGGCGACGGCCGGGTCCGTAGCGCTCTTCACGGTCCGCTGGTGGCCCCAGGCGCTGAGCATGATCGGGTCCTTCTGGTCCTGCACCGGGCTCATCAACGAGTACGGCGTCTGCTTGACCTTGGCGGCAAGGGCCTTCACGTCGCCGTCGGCGGCCTTGTCGTTGTACGTCACCCAGACGGACCCGTGCTCCAGGGCGTGCACGGCGTTCTCGTCCGGGATCGCCTTGGCGTAGACGTCACCGTTGCAGTTCATCCACACCGGGTTGTGGTCGCCGCCGACCGGCGGGTTCATCGGGTACGCCACCTTCTTGGTGACGTGGGTACGGCCGAGCTTCCCGCTCCAGGTGCCGACGCCGTCCTTGGCGTACGTGAAGTGTCCGGAGGCGCCCTTCGCGTCGGCCTTCCCGCCGTCGTCGCCGTCGTCGGCCCCGCTCTTCGTCACCGCCCAGGCGCCCACTCCTATCAGGGCGGCCACGACGACCGTGCTGACCGAGACGATGAGGATCCGGCCGCGCCGGGCGCGGGCGCGCTCGGCACGGCGCATCTCCTCTATACGGTCCCTGCGGTCCTTGGTGGCGGGGGCGGCGGAGGTCTTCTTGGCGGAACCCATGGCATGTCCTTCAGGGAAAGGATGAGACGGGCGGGCCCGCTGATCGTAGTGGGGGAGACGGGCTGCGCGGGAGGTGCCGTCGGCGCGGGGGACGGGTTCCGCGGGAGGTGCTGTCGTCCGTCCCGCGCCCGGCAGGCACTATGGCCGGGAGGGGTGCAGCAGGCACTATGAACATGACGCCGGCCGATCAAGGGCGATCAAGGTCGGCAACGCGCACGAAACGGGCGTGTGGTGGGATGTGACCGGGCCCTTCGACGTCCCCGGAGCAGGCGGCCCGACCAGCAAGGATGGGTGGAAGCGGAAGATGGACAAGCAGCAGGAATTCGTGCTCCGGACGCTTGAGGAGCGCGACATCCGGTTCGTACGTCTGTGGTTCACGGACGTACTGGGCTTCCTCAAGTCGGTGGCCGTGGCCCCCGCCGAGCTGGAACAGGCGTTTGACGAGGGAATCGGCTTCGACGGCTCTGCCATCGAGGGCTTCGCCCGGGTCTACGAGTCCGACATGATCGCCAAGCCGGACCCGGGCACCTTCCAGGTCCTGCCGTGGCGCGCGGAGGCCCCCGGCACCGCCCGGATGTTCTGCGACATCCTGATGCCCGACGGCTCCCCGTCCTTCGCCGACCCGCGCTACGTCCTCAAGCGCGCCCTCGCCAAGACCTCCGACCTCGGCTTCACCTTCTACACCCACCCCGAGATCGAGTTCTTCCTCCTCAAGGACAAGCCGCTCGACGGCTCGCGCCCCACCCCGGCGGACAACTCCGGCTACTTCGACCACACCCCGCAGAACGTGGGCATGGACTTCCGCCGCCAGGCGATCACCATGCTCGAATCGATGGGCATCTCGGTCGAGTTCAGCCACCACGAGGGCGCCCCGGGCCAGCAGGAGATCGACCTGCGCTACGCCGACGCGCTCTCCACGGCCGACAACATCATGACGTTCCGCCTGGTCATGAAGCAGGTCGCGCTGGAGCAGGGGGTCAACGCGACGTTCATGCCGAAGCCGTTCTCGGAGTACCCGGGCTCGGGCATGCACACGCACCTCTCGCTCTTCGAGGGCGACCGGAACGCGTTCTACGAGTCGGGCTCCGAGTACCAGCTCTCCAAGGTCGGCCGCTCCTTCATCGCGGGCCTGCTGAAGCACGCCGCGGAGATCTCCGCGGTCACCAACCAGTGGGTCAACTCCTACAAGCGCATCTGGGGCGGCTCCGAGCGCACCGCGGGCGCCGGCGGCGAGGCCCCCTCCTACATCTGCTGGGGCCACAACAACCGCTCGGCCCTCATCCGCGTCCCCATGTACAAGCCCGGCAAGACCGGCTCGGCCCGCGTCGAGGTCCGCTCCATCGACTCCGGCGCCAACCCCTACCTCACCTACGCCGTCCTCCTCGCCGCCGGCCTCAAGGGCATCGAAGAGGGCTACGAACTCCCGCCGGGCGCCGACGACGACGTCTGGGCCCTCTCCGACGCCGAACGCCGCGCGATGGGCATCGAACCCCTCCCCCAGAACCTCGGCGAGGCCATCGCCCTCATGGAACGCTCCGAACTGGTGGCGGAAACCCTGGGCGAACATGTCTACGACTTCTTCCTCCGCAACAAGAAGCAGGAGTGGGAGGAGTACCGCTCCGAGGTCACGGCGTTCGAGCTGAGGAAGAACCTGCCGGTGCTGTAAGGGGGGGGCAGGCCAGGGCCCTGTGTCCCGTACCGCTACAGGAGGCGTCGCCGGTTGTGAACCGGCGGCGCCTCTGCGTGGGCGGGGGCCGGCTCGAACGTCCGGTCCTCGGGCTCTGTATCGGCCACCTCGTGCCGCAGGCGGCTGTACTCCTCCAGAAGCTGGGCGGACTCCTCGGGGTCCTCGGACCGGGCCACGCGCGCCCCGATGTCGTGGAGATGCAGGTCCAGAGCGGGGTTGCGCGCGATGGCGTACTGCGTCCGCCACAGGCGCATGAAAACCGCTCCCGGAGCGGCGTCGACGGCGTCGCCGACGATGCGCTGCCAGTGGGCCTCCAAATCCGGGAGGAGGCGCGGGGTCTCCTCGTGGACGAGCGATCGGAGCGTCTGGGGTGTGTCTGCGGGTATGAGGAGTTCCCGGGATGTGAAAGGTCGGGGCTTGGCCCCGGGAGCGGACTGTACGGCTCGGCGTGCCGGAGCGGCTGCGTGGCATCCGGCATCGGCCGGGCCGGTCGTCATGGGACTCGGCGGGGCTCACGGGTCGAGCCGCCCCGTACCGGCGGCTGAGCCTACTGGAGCGCGTCCCGCAGCGGCACCGTCGCCCGCTTCCGGTACTCCTGGATCGCCCACCCGTTCCCGTCCGGGTCCGTGAAGTAGGCGAACGTGCCGCCGTCGTCCTCGCCAAAGCGGACCGGCTCCGAGACGTCGAGGCCGCGGGCCACGAGTTCGGCGCGGGCCGCCTCGATGTCGCTCACGACGAGTTGGAGGCCGTGGTAGGTGCCGGGGGCCGGGGTGCCGGTCGGGATCGGGATGCCTGCCGCGAGGACGATCGAGCAGCCCGAGCCCGGCGGGGTCAGCTGGACGATGCGGGAGCCGGGCATCAGCTCCCGGTCGACGTCGCAGCGGAAGCCGGCCTTGTCGACGTAGAAGGACTTGGCCCGGTCGAGGTCGGACACGGGCAGCGGGATGACTTCCAGGGTCATGTCCATCGGTCAAAGGTAGGCGGGGGAGACCGCCGCTGTCAGGAGGCGGCGCGCGGCGCCCGTGCCGTCCGCCGGAACGGTGTACAGGTCGGCGCCGTAATCGCCGGGCAGCGCGTACGTCACGTGCCGGTCGTCGCTCCACACCGCCTGGTCGTCGACGCTGCGGGTCTCCGCCAGCGGGGTCTCGCGCGAGGTCGCCAGGTCCAGCACGTACAGCCGCCAGGGCGCGTCGGGGGAGAGGCCGGCGACGCGCTTCTTGTACGCGATCCGGGTGCCGTCGGGGGAGAGCGAGGGGCACTCGACGTTCGTGTGGAGCGTGGTGACGGTACGGGTGCGCAGGTCGCCGCGGACCAGGTACGTCTTGCCGTGCGTGGCGAGCGTGGCGTAGAAGTGGCGGTCGTCCGCGGCGAAGGTGACGCCCCAGAAGTTCGCGTCGGCCGCCCGGTAGGCGCGCCCGTCCTTGACGATCTCGTACGCCTCCAGGGTCGGGGTCAGCTTCCCGGTCGCCGTGTCGACGATCGCCGTCCGCGTGGAGAAGTTCGTGCCCGCGTAGCTGTCGCCGCCGACGAACGCCGTCCACGCCGCGTACCGCCCGCTCGGCGATACCCGCGCCCGCGAGGGGATGCCCGGCACCGGGTAGTGCGCCTTCGCGTGCAGAGCGGCGTCCAGGACCGTGGCGCGGTAGGTGTCGGCCAGCGTGCCGTGTACCGCCTGGAGACAGATGCCCGTACCCGAACTGGCGTAGAAACGCAGGCACTTGACCTTGCTGCGGGTGGCCGTACGCGTGGCTGCTGGGGCCGCGGCCGGGGCCGTGGCGAGTTCGTCGCGGTGCGGGCCCCAGGCCATGTTGCGGAAGACGAGGCGGTGGCCGCCGGGGGTGAGCCGTACCTGGCCCGCGGTGACGGCCGGGCCGCCGGGGCGGGCCCGGTCGCGGCGGTCGGCGCGGGCCGAGGCGTGCAGGATCGCCGCCGTGGCCACCGCGGCCAGCGCGAGGACCGCGGCCAGGAGGATCGTGACTCTGCTACGGGTGGTCATGCGACGGCCTTCCTGGGGGCGCGGGGACGGTAGGCGTACGACACCGCTCCGCACGCGGTGAGCAGGACGGCGGCGGCACCCAGCGCCGGGCGGTCGCCGAAGGCGGTCCAGGCGGCGCCGAACCCGAGGGAGCAGGCGAAACGGGCCAGCGCCTGGCCCGTCTGGACGACGGCGAGGCCCGAGGAGCGCAGGCCGTCCGGGATGCCGGTGGAGGCCGCCGCCATCAGGACGCCGTCGGTCGCCGCGTAGAACGTGCCGTGCAGGAGCAGCACGGCGTAGGGCAGCGCGGCGGCGTTCCCGTGCGTGAGCAGCAGGGCGTACGCGGTGAGCAGCGCGGCGTGCCCGGCCAGGAAGACGCGCCAGGCGCCGACCCGGTCGGCGAGGCGGCCCAGCGGGGCGGCGAGCAGCAGGAAGGCCGCCGCGGTACCGAGGGGGAGCAGCGCGAACCAGCGCTCCGGGACGCCGAGCCGGCGTTGCAGGAGGAGGTAGACGAAGGAGTCGCTGACCGTGGCGAGGCCGAGCAGGAGGGCGCAGACCGCGATCCGGCGGATCTCCTGGTGGCGCAGGAGCGCGAGGGCCGCGCGGAGGGTGGGGCGAGGGCCGGTACCCGGGGTCGGCGCAGCCGCCGGCGCCGGTACGCGCGGCGTCGCCGGGACGAACAGGACCAGCACCAGGACCCCCAGCACCGCCACGCAGAAACTCACCGTGAACACGGCGTCGTACCCGTCCACGGCATGGCGCAGGATCAGGAACGCGACCAGCGGGCCGAGCAGCGCGCCCGTCGTGTCCATCGCCCGGTGCGCCCCGAACGCCCGCCCCCGCGCGGCCGGTTCGCTGGACAGGGAGATCAGCGCGTCGCGCGGGGCCGTGCGCAGGCCCTTGCCGGTGCGGTCCGCCGCGAGGACGGCGCCGATCAGCGGGAGCGACCCGGCCACCAGGAGCAGCGGCTTGCACAGGGCGGAGAGCCCGTACCCGAGGACGGCCACCGTCTTGTGACGGCCGCCGCCGCGGTCCGCGAGGTGGCCGCCGACCAGGCGCACCAGCGCCGAGAAGCCGTTGTAGACGCCGTCCAGGAGGCCGAAGCCGAGCGGGCTGAGCCCGAGGCCCGCCACCAGGTACAGCGGAAGCACCGCGGTGACCATCTCGGAGGAGACGTCGGTGATCAGGCTGACCGTGCCGAGGGCGAGCACGGTGGGGCCCACGGCGCGCCGCCGCCCGGCACGGGGCCGGGCGGCGGGCTCCGCGGACGGGGGCGCGGCCGGTGCGGCGGCGCGGCTGTCCGCTACGTACATGTCACGAGGTCCAGACGCCGGTGATGTCCTTGGCCGTGGCGGCGTTGCCCGCGTGCGGCAGGCCGTGCATGGTCTCGATCGTGCGCAGCAGGTCGTAGTGGTTGTACTTGGTGGCGGAGGTGGCGCCCGCCGTCACCCGCTGGCCGTAGAGCACCGTGGGGATCTTGTTGCCGCTGAGCCGGTTGTCCTCGTCGAAGGTGACGACCAGCAGGCTGTTGTGGGTCTTGGCCCAGGTCGCGTAGGCGCCCAGCTTGTTCTTCAGCCAGGTGTCGCCGGTCGCCACCGAGCAGTCGTGCATGTCGCTGCACAGGTCGGGGACGACGAAGGAGACCTGGGGGAGCGTCGCGTAGTCCGTCGGGAACTGCGCGAAGGTCTTCGCCGACGAGGTCGGTACGTTCTTGAACCCGAACCACGGGTTGTGCTTGCGGGCGTAGTCGCCGGAGGAGCAGGTCGTCGAGGCCTGGCTCGGCAGGCCCTCGTTGTAGCTGCCCCAGCTCTTGCCGGCGGCGATCAGCTCCGAGGCGAGGTTCGGCGCCGAGGAGAAGCCGGGCGTGTAGCAGCCGTCGTCGGTGACGCCCTGGGTGGAGCCGGAGAAGAGGGCGAAGTAGTTGGGCTGGCTGGGGTGGGTCTCGGCGTACGAGGCGGTGAGGTTGGCGCCGCCGGACTTCAGGCTGTTGATGTAGGGGGCGCTGGAGGCGCCGATCACCTGGCTGTACGCGTGGTTCTCGAAGACCACGACGACGGTGTGGTCGGGGGTGGGGACGGCCGCCGCGGCCTGCGCGGGCGAGGTGCCGGTGAGGGCGAGCCAGCTGCCGGTGGCGGCCGCCGCCAGCGCGAGGACCGAGGCGAGGGCCTTGCCGCGGGTGCGCCTGAGGAGTGTTCTGCCGGGCACGTGAGACCTCCGGTTACGGGGGAGGAGCGGGGATCTTGGCGGTGCCGCCAGAGCATGCTCACGCCAAGACGCCGTCGCGTCACGTCATCCGGCCCGAAGGATGAAGCCCGGGTGAATTCCTCGGCGCGCGGGGACGGAGTCACGCGGGGCAGCCCGCCTCACACCCCCGTTCCGTCCCGCTCACCGCTGGGAGAGCGGCGCCGGCGCCTCCTGCACCGTCCAGCCGTTCCCGTCCGGGTCCTGGAAGAACATGAACGCGTTCCACGCCCCCTCGCCGGGGCCGTCCTTCCACCCCGCCGGGCCGGGGTGCTGCACCGCGCTCACCTCCACGCCGCGCGCCACCAGCTCCGCGCGGGCCGCCGCGATGTCGGTCACGCACAGCTGGAGGCCGCGCAGCGAGCCGGGCGCCATCCCCGACTGGCCGGGCGAGCCGGGCAGGCCCTCGGCGAGGGTGATCGAGCAGCGCGAGCCGGGCGGTGTGAGCTGCACGATGCGGACGCCGGGGGCGACCTGGCTGTCCACGTCGACCTTGAAACCGACCTGGTCGGCGTAGAAGGCCTTGGCCCGGTCCACGTCGGAGACGGGCACGACGACGACCTCGAGGGTCCATTCCATGGAACTGTCCTTCCGGTGAGCGCTCACGACGGGCGGTCGAGCAGGCACCGCCGAGCGGGGCGGCGGGATGAGGCGGCACGGCGGCGGCACCCCCTCCGCATCGTCCCCTCCGGAGGAGGACCGCGCCCGCGGGCGCAACTCATCGGTGAAGTCGTAGGCTCATGACCGGCGGTGATCGGCACGGGCCGGTCGCCGCCCGACCGTGGAACGGGAGGCCGGACGATGTCGGTGCCGCAAGGGCGCAGGAGCAGTACCTTCACGCGACTGCTGCGGCACGGGTTCACCGACCCGTCCGGAGCGGAGCGGCTGCTCGACGCCCCAGCCCTGGCCGCGGTCCGCAGCGACCCGCTGCTCCTTGACGCGCTCGGCGCCACCGCCGACCCCGACCTGGCCCTGCTCGGCCTGGTGCGGCTCGCCGAGGCGCAGGAGCGGGCGAGCGGCGACGCGGGCCGCCGCGAACTGCTCGACACGCTCATCACCGCCAAGCCGCTGCGCGACCGCCTCCTGGGCGTCCTCGGCGCCTCGGAGGCCCTCGCCGACCACCTCGCCCGCCATCCGGCGGACTGGCAGGCCCTGGTCACCTACGAACACCGCGACCTGCACCCGGGTGTCACGGAGTTCGAGCACGGCCTGGCCGGCGCCACCGACCCCGACGCGCTGCGCGTCGCCTACCGGCGCTGCCTGCTCTCCATCGCCGCCCGGGACGTCTGCGGCACCACCGACATCGTGCAGACCGCCGCCGAACTGGCCGACCTGGCCACGGCGACGCTGCGCGCGGCCCTCGCCATCGCCGGCGCGGCGGCGCCCGAGGACGCCGCGCGGTGCCGGCTCGCCGTCGTCGCGATGGGCAAGTGCGGCGGCCACGAGCTGAACTACGTATCGGACGTCGACGTCATCTTCGTCGCGGAGCCGGCGGTGAGCCCGGAGGACGCGGCGCACCCGGACGGCGCCGACGAGGGCGAGGCCGTCCGCGCCGCGACCCGGCTCGCCTCGCACATGATGCGGATCTGCTCCGAGACCACCGTCGAGGGCACCATCTGGCCGGTCGACGCCAACCTGCGCCCGGAAGGGCGCAACGGCCCCCTGGTGCGCACCCTCTCCTCCCACCTCGCGTACTACCAGCGGTGGGCCAAGACCTGGGAGTTCCAGGCGCTGCTCAAGGCCCGGCCGGTCGCCGGCGACGCCGAACTCGGCGCGGCCTACCTGGAGGCCGTCTCCCCGCTGGTGTGGCAGGCCGCCGAGCGAGAGAACTTCGTGCCGGACGTGCAGAAGATGCGCAAGCGCGTCGTCGCCGGCATCCCCGCGGGCGAGGTCGACCGCGAGCTGAAGCTCGGCCCCGGCGGCCTGCGCGACGTCGAATTTGCCGTGCAGCTCCTCCAGTTGGTGCACGGCCGGGCCGACGCGTCCCTGCGCAGCGGCACCACCCTCGTCGCCCTCGCGGCCCTCGCCGAGCGCGGCTACGTGGGCCGGGTCGACGCCGTGCAGCTCGACGACGCGTACCGCTTCCTGCGCACCCTGGAACACCGCATCCAGCTGTACAAGCTGCGCCGCACCCACCTCGTCCCCGAGGACGACGCCGACCTGCGCCGCATCGGCCGCTCGATGGGCATGCGCACCGAGCCGCTGACCGACCTCAGCCGTGCCTGGCGGCGGCACACCTCCGTCGTCCGCCGCCTGCACGAGAAGCTCTTCTACCGCCCGCTGCTCGACGCCGTCGCCCAACTCGCCCCGGGCGAGACCCGGTTGAGCACGGAAGCGGCCCGCGAGCGGCTGGTCGCGCTCGGGTACGCCGATCCCACCTCGGCCCTGCGCCACCTGGAGGCCCTCGCCTCCGGCGTCTCCCGCAAGTCCGCCATCCAGCGGACCCTGCTGCCGGTGCTGCTCGGCTGGTTCGCCGACTCGGCCGACCCCGACGCGGGCCTCCTCGGCTTCCGCAAGGTCTCCGACGCGCTCGGCAAGACCCCCTGGTACCTGCGGCTGCTGCGCGACGAGGGCGCCGCCGCGGAGAACCTCGCCCGCGTCCTGTCCGCCGGCCGCCTCGCCCCCGACCTGCTGATGCGCGCCCCCGAGGCCGTCGCCCTGCTCGGCGACCCGCACGGCCTCGACCCGCGTCCGCACGCCCAGCTGGAGCAGGAGGTGCTCGCCGCGGTCGGCCGCGCCGACGGCGTCGAGCAGGCCGTCGCCGCCGCCCGCGGGGTGCGCCGCCGTGAGCTGTTCCGCACCACCGCGGCCGACATCATCGCCTCGTACGGGACCGAGGAGAGCCCGGCCGTCGCCGACCAGGGCGCGCTCGTCGACCGGGTCGGCGCGGCCGTCTCCGAGCTGACGGCGGCGACCCTCGCCGGTACCCTGCGCGCCGTCGTCCGCGACGGCTGGGGCGACCGGCTGCCCGCCCGCTTCGCGGTGATCGCCATGGGCCGCTTCGGCGGCCACGAGCTGAGCTACGGCTCCGACGCCGACGTGCTCTTCGTGTACGAGCCGCAGGACGGCGCCGACGACCACGAGGCGGCCCAGGCGGCCAACAAGGTCGTCGCCGAGATGCGCCGCCTGCTCGCGCTGCCCAGCGCCGACCCGCCGCTCCTCGTCGACACGGACCTGCGCCCGGAGGGCAAGTCGGGACCGCTCGTGCGCACCCTCAAGTCCTACGAGGCCTACTACCGCCGCTGGTCCCTGGTCTGGGAGGCGCAGGCGCTGCTGCGAGCCGAGCACGTCGCGGGCGACGCGGAGCTGGGCGCCGCCTTCCTCGACCTGGCCGACCCGCTGCGCTACCCCGCCGACGGGCTCGGCGACGACGCCGTCCGCGAGATCCGCCGCCTCAAGGCCCGGATGGAGTCGGAGCGGCTGCCCCGCGGCGCCGACCCGACCCTGCACACGAAACTGGGCCGCGGCGGCCTCTCCGACGTCGAGTGGACGGTCCAGCTGCTCCAGCTCCAGCACGGTGCGGCTCAGCCGGGACTGCGCACCACCAGGACCCGGCAGGCACTGGCCGCGGCCCGGGCGGCGGGCCTGCTCGCGGAGCAGGAGGCCGACATCCTGGACGAGGCCTGGGTCCTGGCGACCCGGGTCCGCAACGCGGTGATGCTGGTGCGCGGCCGGGCCGGCGACACCTTCCCCTCGGACGGGCGCGAGCTGGGCGCCGTCGGCCGCTACCTCGGGTACGACCCCGGGCACGTCGGGGACATGCTGGACGACTACCGGCGCACCACGCGCCGGGCCAGGGCCGTGATGGAGGAGCGGTTCTACGGGGCGTAGGGCTCGGGGCGGGCGGGCGGCGGCGGGACCCGCCGCGGCAGCGCGTACGGCAGGGAGCCGGTCCACAGCCGCGCCACCAGGAAGCCGAACGCCAGGCACACCATGCCGCCCACCGCGTCCAGCCAGAAGTGGTTGGCGGTCGCGACGATCACGACGAGGGTCGCCACCGGGTACAGCAGGCCGAGCACCCGCACCCACGGCACGGACGCCAGCGCGAAGATCGTCAGACCGCACCAGAGCGACCAGCCGATGTGCATCGACGGCATCGCCGCGTACTGGTTCGACATCGTCTTCAGGTTGCCCGAGGCCATCGACCCCCAGGTCTGGTGGACGGCGACGGTGTCGATGAAGTGGCCACCGGTCATCAGACGGGGCGGCGCCAGCGGACAGAAGTAGTACCCGACCAGGGCGACGGCCGTGGTGGCGAAGAGGACCAGCCGGGTGGCCGCGTACCGGCCGGGATGGCAGCGGAACAGCCACACCAGCACGCCGAGCGTGATGACGAAGTGCAGTGTCGCGTAGTAGTAGTTCATCCCGACGATGAGCCACGTCACGCCGTTGACCGCGGAGTTGACGCTCTCCTCGACGGCGATGCCGAGCACGTGCTCGACGCGCCAGATCCAGTCCGCGTTGCGCATGGCCTGGGAGCGCTGCTCCGGCACCGCGTTGCGGATCAGGGAGTACGTCCAGTAACTCACGGCGATGAGCAGGATCTCGAACCAGAGCCGCGGGCGCCGGGGCGCGCGCAGCCGGCGCATGAAGCGGGGCGAGGCCCGGCCCTCCCGTCCGCCGCGGTCGTCCGCGATGGGTGAGGTGGTGGGCCCCTGCCGGCCTTCCAGAGTCGTCACGGTCGTTTCACCCATAGGCCTAGAGTCTGCCAGATTTCGGCCCTCGTCCGATCATCCCTCGGGCGGGTTCGCACCGCATCCTCTCCGCCCTACGGACGAGGGCGCGCCCCGGGGGACGAAGCGGTTGAACCCCGGACCACCAGCTCGGGCATGAACACGAACTCGCTGTGCGGCGCCGGTGTGCCGCCCACCTCTTCCAGCAGCGTGTGGACGGCCGCCTGACCCATCGCGTGCACCGGCTTGCGGATCGTGGTCAGCGGCGGATCGGTGAAGGCGATGAGCGGCGAGTCGTCGAAGCCGACCACCGACACGTCGCGCGGCACGTCCATGCCCCGCTCGCGCACCGCCCGGACGGCACCCAGTGCCATCATGTCGCTCGCGCAGATCACCGCGGTGCAGTCCCGGTCCAGGAGCGCGGCCGTCGCGGCCTGACCGCCCTCCAGCGTGTACAGGGAGTGCTGGACGAGCCCGTCGGTCACCTTCTCCGCCGAGAGCCCCAGCAGCTCCTGCATCGCACGGACGAACCCCTCGATCTTGCGCTGCACGGGCACGAACCGCTGCGGACCGAGCGCGAGCCCGATCCGGCTGTGACCGAGCGAGACCAGATGCGTCACCGCGAGCCGGGCCGCGGCCCGGTCGTCCGGCGAGATGAAGGGCGCCGCGACCGCCGGCGAGAAGCCGTCGACGAGGACGAACGGCACGCCCTGGCCGCGCAGCCGCTCGTAGCGACGGGTGTCCGCCGTGGTGTCGGCGTGCAGCCCCGACACGTAGATGATGCCGCTGACCCCGCGGTCGACCAGCATCTCCGTCAGCTCGTCCTCGGTCGAGCCGCCGGGCGTCTGCGTGGCCAGCACCGGCGTGTACCCCTGCCGGGTCAGCGCCTGCACGACGACCTGGGCGAGCGCCGGGAAGATCGGGTTCTCCAGCTCGGGGGTGATCAGGCCGACCAGGCCCGCGCTGTGCCGCCGCAGCCGCACCGGCCGCTCGTACCCGAGCACGTCCAGGGCGGCGAGGACGGACTGGCGGGTGGCCGCGGCGACCCCGGGCTTGCCGTTGAGCACGCGGCTGACGGTCGCTTCGCTGACCCCCGCTTGAGCTGCTATGTCGGCAAGACGTGCGGTCACGGGACGGACCTTACCGGTCACCTGGCGTATTGCACACCAAGTGGGAAGAGCCGTACGGCCCCGGGGCGTTGGCGCGCGCCACCCGGAACGGTGAAGCTGCGCCGACCGGGACCCCGCGGGGCGCCCCCGGCGGTAGCTTGGGGCGGGTGGGCCGCGAGGGCCCGCCCCGACAGCCCCGAGGGGCCGCCTCGTGAACGCCACTGCCCACCTGCCCGCGACCGACGGCAGCACCGTCCTGGTGGTCGACGACACCGCCGCCAACCGCTACGCCATGGGCGCGCTGCTGACCCGTGCCGGACACATCGTCGTGCCCGTCGCCTCCGCGGGCGAGGCGCTCGTCGAGCTCGACACCCGGCTGCGGGCCGGTTCGCTGCCCGACATGGCGCTGGTCGACGTGGGCCTGCCCGACCTCAGCGGCTTCGAACTGTGCCGCCGGGTCAAGGCGCTGCCCCCGCTCGCCGGCATCCCCGTCGTCCACTTCTCCGCCCGCCCCTCGGGCGCCGGCGACCGTGCCCGCGCGCTCGACGCGGGCGGCGAGGCGTACCTGACGGTGCCGGCCGAACCGGAGGAGATCCGGGCCGTCGTCCGGGCCGCCCTGCGCGGCGCCCGCGAACTCACGAACGCGCAAGGCCAGTTCGACCGGCTCGCGCTGCTCTCGGAGACCGTCGTCGACGTGCAGGGCGCGCGCTGTCTGCTCGAACTGGCCACCACCGCCGCCGACGCCACGGCCCGGATCACCCGGCAGAGCGCCGCCGTCTTCGTCCTCGGCGAGGAGGGCGACGTGCACGCGGGGCTCTCCCGGCGCAGCGTGGTGGCCGAGGTGCCGGACGCCGTCGCGCGCGAGCAGGCGGCCGCCCTCGCCCGGCGCGTGCCCTGCGCCCCCGGCGGCGTGAGCAGCACCGTCGTGCCCGCCGCCCAGTGGCCCGCCGCGTACTTCGGCCCCGGCGACGTCCGCCTCGTGGTCTCCCGCACCCGCGGCGGCCACCTCCCCGTCTGCCTGGCCACCCCCGTCGCCCCCGACCCGGCCGGACGGACCGGCCCGCTCGTCGCCCAGCTCGCCCGCGCCACCGCCCTGGCCGCCGAACCCCTCCTCATGTACGAGCAGGAGCGGCACGTCGCCCTCACGCTCCAGCGCAGCTTCCTCCCCGCGCAGCTCCCCGAACTGCCCGGCGTCGACGTCGCCTTCCGCTATGTGCCGGCCTGCCGGCAGACGGAGATAGGAGGTGACTTCTACGTCGTACTGCCCACCGCCGCCGGGGTCCTCGTCGGCATCGGCGACGTCGTCGGGCACTCGCTCGACGCGGCCACCGTCATGGTGGAGATCCGGCACGCGCTGCGCGCCTACAGCCTGGAGGACCCGCACCCCGGCCGGCTCGTGACCCGCCTCGACAAGCTGTTCCAGCACTACCACCCCGAGAGCTCGGCCACCCTCTGCCTGGCCCTCGTCGACCCGGCGACCGGCCGCACCCTGCTGGCGAACGCGGGTCACATCCCGCCGCTGCGCGTGCCCGACGACGGGCCCGCGCACTACGCCGACGCGCACGGCCCGCTGCTCGGCCTCGGCCTGCCCCACCCCGAGCCGACCGAGGTGGTCCTCGCGCCCGGGGAGCGGCTCCTGATGGTCACCGACGGGCTCATCGAGACCCGGGGCACGGACCTGGCCGTCTCGATGGAGCAGCTCGGCGCCGCCGCGACCACCGCCCCGGCCGGCCCGGACGCCCTGTGCGACACGCTGCTGTCCCGCTTCGGCGCCGACCGCGCCGACGACATCGCGGTCCTCGCCCTGCGGCTCGGCCCGCAGGCCTCGCCCTGAGCGCCACCGCGCCGCGGACGCGGTGGCGGGCGGGCCGGGTCCGGCACCGTCCGCTCCGCGGGACGCGAGTTGTGCGCCCGCGCCGATCACCGTAAAGCTGGCCGGTGACAGCAGTCAGCGCAGGCCTCACACACGGAGCATCCATGCCTTTGATCACCGTCGACCACTCCGCGGACCTCGACGGCCGCCTCGACAGGGCCGGCCTCGCGGGCGCCGTGCACCAGGCCTGCGTCGAGCAGGTCGCGGCCCGCGTCCCGGCGTGCAAGTCACGGTTCCGGCGCGCCGAGGAGACGGTCGTCGGCGACGGGGCCGAGGAGGCGAGCGTGCTGCACGTGGAGATCGCCCTGCTGGCCGGCCGCACCGGGGAGGCCAAGACGGGGCTCTCCGAGGCGGTCCTCGCGCTGCTGCCCGCCCACGTCAAGGCGGCCGAAGGCGTCCACTTCTCCGTGGAGGTACGGGACCTGGAGCCCAGCTACCGCTCGGCGCGCGGCTGAGCCGCCGCTCAGACCACGAGCGCGGCGAGCCGGGCGAGCAGGTCCGCGAACGGGCCGTCGGCCGGCTCGTCCGCGAGGGTGTGCCGCAGCAGCTCCGCCATCGGCGGGTCGTAGGCGGCGCTGACCGCGGCGAGCGCCGCGAAGTCGTGGACCAGCTGCAACTGGAGCTCCTCGCGCGGGATGCGCCGCCCGTCCAGCCAGATCAGCGCCGTCGACTCGGCCAGCGAGATCCACGAGCGGACCACCAGCTCCAGCCGCGGCGACGGCGCCGGGACGCCGAGATGCGTGAGGATCTGGACGTACGCGGCCTGGCGGACGGAGTCGATCAGCGCGGTCGTCGTCGACGCCGTCTCCAGGGAGCAGGCACCGCCGGTGGAGACCGCGGGGCCGCCGCGCATCAGCGCCGAGAACCCGGGCCCGTGCTCGTCCACGAAGTCGAAGAACCGGCCCATCACGCGCAGCAGCCGCGCGCCGAGCGGCCCTTCCCGCGGCTCCTGGAACCGCTCCGCGAGATCCTCGGCGGCCCGCTTCAACGCGGCTTCGTAGAGGCTGAGTTTGCCCGGGAAGTAGTGGTAGACCAGGGGCCGGGAGATGCCCGCGGCGGCCGCTATCTCGTCGATGGAGACCTCGTCGGGGGAGCGGTGGCTGAACAGTTCGAGGGCGACCCCGATCAACTGCTGCCGCCGCTCCTCGACACCCATCCTGCGCCGCACCCCGGTCGTCATACCGGACACTCTACCGAGCACGGCCGGCCCCGCGGCCAGCCCCTACAGGTCCAGGACCAGGCGCTCACCGCGGGCGCGGGAGACGCAGATGAGCATCGAGCCGGCGCGCTCGGCATCGGTGAGCAGCTCGTCGCGGTGGTCGATCTCGCCTTCCAGGACGCGCTGTTGGCACGTGCCGCAGAACCCCTGCTCGCAGGAGTACGCCACGTGCGGCAGCGCGCCGCGGACCGCCGCGAGGACCGTGCCGTCGGCCGGCACGTCCAGGACCCTGCCGCTGCGCCGCAGTTCGACCTCGAAGGGGCCGTTGCCCTCGGTGGAGTTGCGGGGCGCGAACCGCTCCAGGTGCAGGGTCCGGCCCGCGGGCAGCGCCTCGCGCACCGCCGCCATCAGCCCTTCGGGCCCGCAGCAGTACACGGCCGTGCCCGGCGCGGTGGCCCCGAGCGCGGCGGCGAGGTCCGGCAGCCCGTCGCTGTCCTCGGCGACGACCCGCACCCGGCCCTGGTCCGCGCCGAGCTTCTCGACCTCCTCCAGGAACGGCATGGAGGCCCGGCTGCGGCCCCCGTACAGCAGCCTCCAGTCGGCGCCGCGCGCGTGCGCATCCCGCAGCATCGGCAGGATCGGGGTGATGCCGATGCCGCCCGCGACGAACAGGTAGGCGGGCGCGTCCGCGTCGAGCGGGAACCGGTTGCGGACCCCGCGCACCTCCACCTCCGCGCCCTCGCGCAGCTGTTCGTGCACCTCGCGCGAGCCGCCGCGGCCGCCCGCCTCCGCCGGGATCAGCCGGGTGGCGACGGTGTACGACGCGGTGTCGCGCGGGTCGCCGCAGAGCGAGTACTGCCGCACGAGGCCGGAGGGCAGCACGAGATCGAGGTGGGCGCCCGGCTCCCAGGCGGGCAGCGCGTGCCCCGCCAGGCGGAGCAGGACGACGCCGTCGGCCGCCTCCTCGCGCCCGGTGACGCGCAGCCGCAGCGCGCGGGCCCGGGGCCGCCCCGAGACCGGCTCCTCCAGGGCGGGCAGCGGCCACAGCGGCGAGCGGCGCACGCGGCGGCGCAGCGCGCGCCGTACGGCCAGGGCCGCGCCGGCGACGAGGACGGCCTTGCGGTAGGTGCGCGGGTCCGTCAGGCGGCTCATCGGGCGGCTCCGGTGCGGGCCTCGGCGGCGGTCGCGGCGGGGGAGGAGGCGAGGTAGGCGACGGCCTGCGCGGTGGAGCCCTCCTGCTCGGGGTGGTAGCCGCGGCTCAGATAGCGGGGTATGGAGCGCACCATCGCGCCGGTCGACGGCAGGACGCCCTCCTTGCCGCCCCGGTAGAAGTCCTTGAAGTGGGCCTTGCCGTCGGTCAGCGTCGGGTCGTTCTCCATGAAGAAGCGGGCGCCGCGCTGCCACAGGAAGACCAGCGCGGTGAAGGCCGTCGCCCAGGTGCGCACCCGGCGCCGGTAGCCGCCGTCCACGTGCTCGAACAGCTCGAAGGCCACCGACCGGTGCTCGACCTCCTCGGCGCCGTGCCAGCGCAGCAGGTCGAGCATGGTGGGGTCGGCGCCGCGCCGGTCCAGCTCCTCGGCGTTCAGCACCCAGTTGCCCAGGAACGCCGTGTAGTGCTCGATCGCCGCGATCAGCGCGACCCGCTCCAGCAGCCACCACCGGCGCGCCTTGCCGGGCGGCAGGGTGCGGTCGCCGAGCAGCTTCTCGAAGAACCAGTCGACCTGGGCGGTGTAGGGCGTCGGGTCGAGCCCCAGCTCCCGCAGATGGGGCAGCACCTCGTCGTGGGCCTGCGCGTGCATGGCCTCCTGGCCGATGAACCCGATGACGTCCGCCCGCAGCCGGTCGTCCTCGATCAGGGGCAGGACCTGCTTGTAGACGTGCACGAACCAGCGCTCGCCCGCGGGCAGCAGCAGGTGCAGCACGTTGATGGTGTGCGTGGCGAACGGGTCGCCGGGCAGCCAGTGCAGGGGAGTCCGGTCCCAGGCGAAGGACACCTGGCGTGCCTTCAGCGGAACGCGCGTATTAGACATGGCGTCAATGTACTGACGGGTAGGGCCGATGGGCCACCCCTGCAACCCACTTTTCGGCGGGATCTCGCCGGCGGGCCCACCCCGCTCAGGGCGCGGAGCGGAGCCCATGGGGCGGACAAGGAGGACTACCGCAGGGGTGACACCTCGACCCCGTCGGCGTCGACGCCCTTCAGGGTCACCGCCGCGCCCCGCGCCACCCGCACGGCCAGCACGTTCCCGGCCTCGGTGGTGCCCGCCGCGCTCACGGACCCGACCTCCTTGCTGCCCCCGGCGATCAGGTACCAGTTCCCGCCCCGCGACTTCCACCGCACCCCCGCCAGCACCGGGGGCACCCGCGCCCCGCACGCGGGGGCACCCTGCGCCTTGGCCGCGAGCACCGCCGCGCTCGCCCCGGGCGGCAGGAACAGCGCCAGCGTGCGGGGGCCGCCGCCCCGCCAGGTCTCGGCGCGGGTGCACACCCACCGTGCCGTCCCGTTCTCCTCGGGCAGTTCCTGGCGCGCGTACGCCCACGCGTTCACCGAGCGCACCCCGTGCGAGCGGGCCGCGGCGAGGGAGCAGGCGGTGGCCGCCCAGTCGGCCGGCCCGGCCTCGTGCGGCGCGTCCGGCGCACCCGCGGTGAGGTGGGCGGGGACCAGCTCCCCGAGGTCGGTGGCGTAGCGCGTCTTCGCGGCGTCGGTGAGCGCCAGCGCGTTCCACCCCGTGCAGGGCCGGCCGGCCGGGGCGAGCGCCGGACTCGGGAAGGGGGCCGTCACCCCGTCCTTCGACCGGGCCAGTGGCTGCGCCGCGACGGACGGTCGCAGCAGGTCGCGGACGGCCGCGCGGGTCACCCAGGGCGCCGTCAGATAGCGGACGTTGCCGTCGGAGCGGTCGAGGACCACGGCGCCCGACTGCGGGGCGCTCGCCCCGTCGACGCGGGCGAAGTCCAGGGCGGCGCCGCTCGTGCCGTGCTGCGGTTCGGCGTAGCGGACGATGCGCAGGCCGTCGTAGAAGAGGACGATGCGCGCCTGGTCGAGCTCGCCCGCGTACAGCAGTTGCGCGGGGCCGGGTGGCGCGCCCGCCGGGGTGCCGGGGGTCGCGGAGACCTGGACGGACTCGCCGGGGCGGGCCCAGACGGCGAGGGCGCGGCGCAGCAGGGCCGTGTCCCGGGTGCGGGAGCCGCGCGCGGGCCACACGGAGAAGTCGGTGCGGGCCGAGGACTGCCACGCGGCCGGCGCCACCCGCGTCAGCGAGGCGGGATCGAGCGCCGCGCGGCCCGCCGGGTTCTGCGCGTACAGGGGCGCCGCGGCGCCGTCCGGGCTCCAGCCCTCCCCGGGCAGGCCGAGCAGCGCGCCGCACACCAGCAGCGCCGCGACCGCGGCGAGCGCCGCCTTGGCGTGCTGGCGGCGGCGCATCAGGTCCGTGGGGCGGGCGTGCAGGGAGCAGGGGTCGAACTCCGGTGACTGGAGCAGGGCGTCCGCGGGTCCGGCCGCGTCGGCCTCGGCCAGCGCGGCGGCGGCCTCCTCGTCCGAACAGCCCGCCGCGGTGAGGACGGTGCGCACGGCGGAGCCGTCGAGGTGCTCCAGGCCGCGCAGCACGTAGGCGGCGCGGGCCGGTCCGCTGAGCGCGGAGAGCCGCTGGTCGAGGGCGAGTTCGTCGGCGCCGCCGGACTTGGGGAACAGCCGCAGCCCCCACACCTGCGGCAGCAGCGGGGGCAGCTGGGACCGCCTGGGCCAGGCCGCGCGGCGCAGCGGGCGGCCCGCTTCGAGGGCGCTGCGCAGCACCCGCAGCCGGACGTAGGCGTACCCCGGGTCGCCGGTGCGCGGCGCGGACCCGCGCTGGGCGGGGAGGGCGGGCGGCGCGGTCGCGGTGCGGCCCCGGGGCAGGGCCCGCTGGGTGACCGAGTGGGCGCTCAGCACACGGCGGTTGCGGCCCAGGCCCGGGGGCAGCACCAGATAGGCGAGGCGGACGAGGCGGGGATAGTGCTCGACCAGGGCCGCCTCGGCCTGCTCCACATCGATGACGCCGGCCCCGCCGCCGAGCGGGGGCTTGGACTGCTCCACCTTTGACTGCACGTTCAGCTGAACGAGCGAATCGTGGGATGGTCACCCCAGCACGGTCCCGCCGACAGGCCGGGCGAGGTCAGCCGGGGGCAGCCGGGTTCAGCCGGGCTGCACCAGCGCCCGCGCGTAGTTCCCCATCGACCGCTGATAGCGCGGCAGATGGGGCGCCAGCGCCTCCAGCACCAGGGCGAGGCCCTCCCGGTCCCGGCCCAGGGACGACAGGCACAGCGCCAGACAGGCGCGGACCGCGTCGTCCAAATCGTCACTCGGCGCAGTGAGTTCAGGCTCCAAAAGCGCGACGCCTTCCTCGGGGCGGCCCAGGTTCCGCAGGGAGCTGGCCAGTTGGATCTTCGCCCGGCGGCCGCGGTAGCCGGTGAGGCCGCGCCGCAGCGCCTCCTGGTAGAGCGGCACCGCCCGGTCGGAGTGCCCGGTCGAGTCGAAGGCACTGGCGCGCTCGAAGGGGCCCACCGGGCTGTCGGCGGGCAGCCCGGCCACCACCGTGTCGATCAGCGCGCGGAACTCCTCGCCCGCCGCCTCGGTGTCGCCGTACCTGTCGATGGTGGCCCAGGCGGCGGCGATCCGCTCTTCCCACGCGCTGCTCTCGGTGCTCATCGGGCCACCCTCGAAGATCAGCCCGCGCAGGTCAACCGCTTTCGCAGCGCCGACACCGCCTCGTCCGGGACCCCGAGCCCCTCGCGCACGTACGCCGCCATGTCGCCGTACCGGGCCGCCACCTCGTCCTGCGCCGCCCGCAGATAGCCGGGGACCACGCCGATCACCGCGAGCGCCACCTCCGGGTCGCCGCCCTGCGCCGTGAAGCCCTCGATGAGCGGCGCGAACGCGGCCCGCACCGCCGGGTTGACCGACAGGTACTCCGCCTCGACGGTGGCGTCGTCCGCGCCGAGCAGCGCGAGGAGCACGCTCGCGCCCCAGCCCGTGCGGTCCTTGCCCGCCGTGCAGTGGAACAGCAGGGGGCCCGCGTCCGGCGCGGCCAGTTCGAGCAGCAGCGTCCGGTAGGCGGCCTGCGCCGAGCCGGTCGAGACGAGCCCCCGATAGGTGTCCTCGAACAGGGCCTGCGCCTTGCCGCCGCCCAGTTCCCGCTCCGCGCGCGCCGGATCGGCGAGGAGTTCCTTGAGCTGCGCGGCCGCCGGGGTGATCCCGGCCCGCGCCAGCTGGTCGGCGAGCGCGTCGGCGGTCAGCAGGCGCACCCCGTCCGGGACCCGGTCGGGGTGCCGGGCGCGCTCGCTGTCGGTGCGCAGGTCCAGCACCGTGCGCAGGCCGAGCGCGGTGAACCGGTGGTCCGCCGCCGGGTCGAGCCGGTCCAGCTGGCCGGAGCGCAGCACGAGACCGGGACGGACCCGGGCGCCGTCGGCCAGCGGGGTGCCGCCGAGGTCGCGGAGGTTGGCGACGGTGGCGGCGGCGATGGGTTCGGCCATGGGCGGGACTCCCGTTGCTCTGTTCGATCCGGTGCGTCCCGCCCAGTCTTCCCCAGGTCCGGCCGTCAGGTGAGCCGCCACCCGCTGAAGGCGACGGTGCCGCGCGCCCCGTTCCCGCCGTTCGTCGCGGTCATGAACAGGCCCACGTCCTGCGCCGGCGCCGCTCCCGGCACGGGCACGGTCGCGACGGTCCGCCAGCTGCTCCCGCCGTCGGTGGAGCACGCGCCGGTGTACGAGCCGCCGGTCCGGGTCAGCCGCAGCAGCACCGGCGCCTTGATCCCGGTGATCCGCTGGTACGTGTCGAGCGTCCCGTCGCCGTTCGTGTCGTAGGAGAGCACGACGCCGTTCGACGGCGTCACGGACAGGTTGAGGAAGCCCGCCGAGCCGGGGGTGGCCAGGGAGTTGCGCACGATGATGCCCGCCCGCGCCCACGCACCCGTCACCGCCTGCGCGTCCACCCGCAGGACGGCCGACGAGCCGTCCGGGAAGGCGCCCTCGCGGTAGGCCGTACCGAACTCCGTGGTCCCCTTCCACAGGTCGGCGCCGCCGCCGTCGACGGCGAACCGGTCCGCCAGCTGCCCGAAGACCGCCGCGTTGTTGCTGTACGTCTTCCAGCCCGCGTCGAGCGGCCCCGCCTCGAAGAGCGTGCCCTTGTGCGTGTACGTGACCCGGTCCTCGCCCCGGGGCCCGTAGCGGACGTCGATCGTGTACGGCAGCGGGCGCAGCGGCGCGTCGAGCGGGGTGCCCGGCGCGCTCGCCCGCCAGGACACGGTGCCCTCGTCGGCCGGGGCCACCCGCGCCAGCGACGTGCCGTGCTCGGGGACGGCGTCGATCCCGCTCAGGCCGAAGTCGACGCGGCCCGTCGCCCGCAACCCGTTGACGTTGCGGAACGTGGCCGTCACGCGCGCGTGCCCGCCCGGCGGGAACGCGGCCGGCTCGGCCGTGACCGTCAGCGCGCCCTGATAGGGGGCGCGCGCCAGCACGTCCCGGACCCGGGACGCCGTGCGGTACGCGTCCCCGTACGGCCGCAGCGGATAGTCCTTGCGCTCCCGCGTCCACGGCTCCTCGAAGGCGAACCAGTCGACCTTCGCGGGCTCCCGGCCCGCCGCCAGCGCGTCCTGGAGCTCGTCCAGCCACGTCTGCCAGCGCGGCAGGTAGAAGTCGGCCATCAGGCCGTGCCACTCACGGTTGCCGTACTCGTGCAGATTGCCCGGGTCCGAGGTGGCGCGGTCGCCCCACACCGTGATCAGGACCTTGGCGCAGCGTTCGAACTCGGCGCGCTCGGCGTCGTTCGTGGCCAGCGCCCGGGCGTCCGCGATCCACGGCCCGAGCAGGAACGCCCGATGGGTTCCGGTGACGTCGTCCGACAGCCGCATCAGCCGCAGCCACAGCGCGGCGAGGGACCGGAAGCGGTCCTGGTCCTTGTCGGCGTAGGCGGCCTTGAGCTGGGGCAGCAGCTGCCGGCTGCGGTGCGCGAGGGCCTGGCGGGCGACGTCGACGAGGTCGTACCGGTAGGCCTGGCTGCGCCGCAGCTCCCCGGCCACGCCGAGGAGCCCGGTGAGCGCCGCGTCGAAGCGGCCCGGGTCGTAGGTGAGGGCGCGCGGCGCGTAGTACGCGGCGCGGTCGGCGGCGAGGTCCGGACGCGCCGCGAACAGCGAGTCGTGCGGGTCGGAGCGCTCCACGGCGTGCTGCTGGTACGCCGTCTCGTGCAGGGCCTGCCAGGCGGCGCGGGCGTCCTTGTCGCGGCCCCCGTAGCGGAAGCCGGCGTACCCGGCGAACCAGGCGGCGCGGTCGATCCTCCGCTCCGTCCAGGCCAGTTCGGACCACAGCTCGAAGGCGGCCGGGTCGCGGTCGGTGCCCTCCGGCATGTACGCGGTGCCGGCGAGCGCGCTGCCCGCCTTGTCGCGCCAGGCGAAGAACTTCTCGGTCCACAGGTGCGCGCGGGCCCCGATGGTCGTCCGGCCGCCGAAGTTGGGGATGGTGCCGAACGCGTACGGGGTGCCGCCCCAGTCCTTCTCGCGGTCGGTGACGGAGGCGAAGCGGTCGGAGACCCCGTCGACGATCAGCATCTGCTTCTTGTCGACGGCGTCGAGCAGCTCGGGCAGCGGGTTCGCCTCCCAGCCGAGGATGACCCAGGTGGCGCCGGGCCGGTTCGTGCGCAGCGCGCTCTCCACGCCCCGGGCCGCGTCCGGGACCGGCACGTCGCCGGGGGTGCCGCCCTCGTGCAGCAGGTCCATCTTGAAGGCGTCGATCTCACCGAAGAGGTCCTGCTGGTGCCGGTAGAACGCCTCGGCGACCCGGGCGAAGGACGTCGTACGCGGATCGAGCCAGTCGGGACGCTCGAAGCCGTGCCAGACGCCCTGCGGCACGACGTGCGCGTCGCCGCCGTTGCGCTCCACGAACCCCTTGGGCACGTGGCCGTAGTAGCCCGGCATGACCGGCTTCATGCCGAGCTCGCGCAGCCGGTCGGTGATCCGGCGGCCCAGCGCGGCCCGCTCCGCGATGAGTTCGGGGGAGAGCGGACCCCCGTAGCCGGACAGGTTCTGCAGCAGCCACCACGGCTGGTGGGAGGGGGCCGGGAGCCAGGCCCGCGACTCCTCGTCGCTGTACCCGAAGTCCTTCAGGACCCGGTGGTAGACGGCCTCCATGCCCGCGATGACGAGCACCTCGTTGCAGCCGTGCAGCGCGAGGACGTCGATCATGCGCTCCCAGTACGCCCAGCCGGCGAACGGCGCCGTGTAGCCGTCATTGGTGTCGTTGAGCGCGAACCGGTGCCGCAGCGAGGTCGCGCGCTCCAGCGGGCGGCCGGGCGCCGGGAGGGTGCCCGGCAGGTCGAGCTGGTCGCCGTTCCAGGCGATGTGCGCCCCGCAGCCGTACTTCAGGTACCAGTGGACCCCGGCGAGCAGCACCGCCGGGGTCGTCCCCTCCACCTCGACGCGGCCGCGCCCGCCGGAGACCCGGAACCGGTCCGCGGCGTCCCGCGCGGGTACCAGCCTGAGCCGGAACTGGTCCGCGTGGTGCGGCAGCCGCCGTTTGAGCGCGGCGCGCGCGGGAGCCGTATCCAGTGGGTGCGGCGCCGCCTGCGCGGCCGGCGCGCCCACCCCCAGGGCCGTGCCGAGCCCGAGGGCGCCCGCCGTACCGAGAACCGTGCGTCGCGTTGGCGCGGACATACGTGTGGACCCCCCAGTGTCGCGGATGGTGCGGCGCACGGTAACCGGGTGCACGTCCGTGCTCAACGGTGCGCGCGGAGCTGGCGGGAACGTGTCGACGGACCGAGAGCGTCCGGAACAGGAGTGCGCGATGAGGAAGCTGCTGGTGGCAGGGGCCCTGGTGGTCGTGGCCGCGACCGGGTGCGGGGCGCACGACGAGGGCCCCGGGGTGCCGGGGACGGCGAGCGGCTCGCTGGAGCAGCTGGCGCGCCGGGCGGGCTGCCGGCCCGACCTCCAGACGGACGCCGCCGAACTGCGCCAGGCCAACTGCGGCTCAGGGGAGGGGCGTTACGTGCTCGCCACCTTCGCCACCGACCGCGGACAGGCGGAGTGGCTGGACGCGGCCGACGACTACGGCGGCACCTACCTCGTCGGCCGCAAGTGGATCGTGGTCGGCGCGGAGGCGACCGTGACGCGGCTGCGCGGCCGGCTCGGCGGGACCGTGGAGCGGTCCTCCTCGCACCACTCGGACAGGAGCGGCGGTGGGGGTCACGAGGAGGGTGCCGGGAGGCACGCAGGTCACCACTGAGCGGGCCGCGCAGCGACCGGGAGGGGGCGGCCGGTCAGGTGCAGCGGTCGCCCCGGTTGACGCAGCTCGCCACGCGCCGCATCAGCTTGTCGTCGAACACGTTGATGAAGTCGCCGTGGTCGGTGACCGGCTTGTGCAGCTGCTCGGGGAAGGAGTCCACGGCGAACCCGGGCCCCGGGGGCACCGCGTAGACGATGCGCTGCACCAGCTGCGGGATCGCCTTGAAGCCGGCCGGGCAGGCCCCGGTGCGCGGGTCCTCGAACGCGACGTGCGTCCGGTGGTTGGCGCTGTCGGTGTTCGCCCCGTCCCAGCAGCTCTGGAACCGGAAGGTGCGCACGACCTTCGAACCGCGCGGGCAGATGGGGTACTTGTCCTTCAGCTGCCGGTTCTCGAACCCGGTGCAGCTCCAGGAGGCGTTGGCGTTCGCGTCGCCGTTGGTGAACGCCTTGGCGTCGCCGGTGATGATGCGCAGGAACCGCGGCATCGCCACGACCTTCGCCGTCGGGTTCCCGTCGAACTTCAGGGTGACGGAGGACGGCGTCTGGATCTCGCCGACGTTCTGGTCCTTCCCGCCGCCGTCGGCGCCGGCGTCCGCCTCGTCCGTGCCGTTCTGCAGCCGCAGGACCGGCCAGTAGTAGGTCGACCTGTCCCCTTGGTTGCGGCAGCTGGTGCGCCCGTTCGCCAGGTCGTCGTCGCTCGCGAACGCGTCCGTCGCCTGGTTCCCCACGTAGTCGTGCATGTGGTGGGCGCCGTTGCTCACGCCGGGCGCCACGATGACGTTGTCCGGGTTGAACTTGCCGTTCTCGTTGCGTCCGCAGGACGTCGTGAAGGTGCCGCGGGAGGCCGCGCGCCGGTTGCGGGGCGTCACGACGTTCGGGCGGACGGAGGTGATGTCGACGAAGTCGCTCGCGTCGGGGCCATTGCCCTGTCCGGCGCCGTCCCCCGGGCCGCCGGACCCGTCGCCGGGCGGCGCGGACGGCTGCTGCGAGGGCTGCTGCGACGGCCCGCCGGACGGGGGCGGCGAGGCGGGCGGCGACGGCGGCCGGTCCGGGGAGCGCCCGGTGCAGGCCGCCATCCCGTCGAGCCCCCGCGGCGGCCGGCCGCCGGAGCGCCGGATGTCCTGCCCGATGCGGCCCAGCACGGCGCCGCGCTCGTCCTTCAGCGGGCCCAGGATGCTGTTCCGGACGAAGTCCGGGTCCTGTGCCGCGGCGGCCCGGTTCGAGGCGAGCCGCTGATACGCCGCGGTGATCTGGCTGTCCAGCGTGGCCAGTTCGCCGTCGACCCGGCTCCGCGCGCCGTCGGGGACGTCGGGCAGGGAGGTGCCGACGTCCGGGCAGTCGATGGTGGCCACGCGCTGCTGCTGTCGCGCTTGCCGCGCCCCGCCGTCCGTCCCCCGGCCCGGGTCCTCGTGGGCCGACGCGTACACGTTCACCGCGACCAGCCCACCTCCGCCCAGGAGGAGTGCGGCCGACGCGACGGTCATCCGCGTCGTCAGCGAAGAGCGCCGTTTCCGTGAGGTGCGTCCCATGGGACTACGTACGCACCGCGGGCCCGCCGTGTTCAGTCCCGTCCCGGAATTCGCCCCGCTCCCGCCTCAGTGGCCGCCCCGGTCCAGGTAGGCGAGGACCGCAAGCACCCGGCGGTTGTCGTCGTCGGAGACGGGCAGCCCCAGCTTGGCGAAGATGTTCGACGTGTGTTTCGCGACGGCCCGCTCCGTGACCACCAGCTGACCCGCGATCGCCGCGTTCGACCGTCCCTGCGCCATCAGCTCCAGGACCTCCAGCTCGCGCGGGGTGAGCCCGCCGAGCGGCGCGTCCGCGGCCCGCCGCGACAGCAGCTGCTGGATGACCTGCGGGTCCATCGCCGTGCCGCCCGCGGCCACCCGCCGCACCGCGTCGACGAACTGGTCCGCGTCGAAGACCCGGTCCTTCAGCAGATAGCCGACCCCGCCCGTCCCGTCGGCGAGCAGCTCGCGCGCGTACAGCTGCTCCACGTGCTGCGAGAGGACGAGCACCGGCAGGCCCGGCCGCGCGCGCCGCGCCGCGAGCGCGCACTGCAGGCCTTCGTCCGTGTGCGAGGGCGGCAGCCGCACATCGACCACGGCGACGTCCGGTGCCAACTCAGCCAGTGCCTTGGTGAGTTCGGGCCCGCTCTCGACGGCGGCGGCGATCTCGAAGTCGTAGGCCTCCAGCATCCGCACCAGACCGTCCCGCAGCAGGAACAGGTCTTCGGCTAGGACAACACGCAAGGGATCTCCATCGTCACCACGGTCGGACCGCCGGCCGGTGAGCTGACGGCGAGGACACCGTCGAATGTACCGAGCCTGCGGGCGATCCCGTCCAGTCCGCCGCCGGGCGTCACCACCGCGCCGCCGGCGCCGTCGTCGGTGACGGAGATCCGCAGCAGGCCGTCCGCGGGGCGGACGTCGACCCAGATCCGGCCGGCGCCCGCGTGCTTCACCGCGTTCGTGAGCGCCTCGCTGACGGCGAAGTACGCGGCCGACTCCACCGGCGCCGCGGCCCGTCCCGCCGCCACCTCGACCTGCGTGGGCACCGGCAGCCGCAGCGCCAGCGCCCGTACCGCGTCGCCCAGTCCGCGCTCGGCGAGCACCGGCGGGTGGATGCCGCGCACCAGGTCGCGCAGCTCGGTCAGGGCGTCGGCGGACGACTGCCGGGCCTGCGCGAGCAGCGCCCTGGCCTTCTGCGGGTCCTTCTCCATCAGCGCCTCGACCGTGCCGAGATCCATGCCCACCGCGACGAGCCTGGCCTGCGCCCCGTCGTGCAGATCCCGCTCGATGCGCCGCAGTTCGGCAGCGGAGGTGTCCACGGCGTCCCGCCGCGTGCGGGTCAACTCCCGAACTCTCTCCTCCAGTTCGCCGGTGGCGGGGGCGAGGACCGCGCGGGTCAGCAGGAAGTGCACCCGCAGCAGCGCGGGCGCGACGCGCAGGCCGGTGGCGAGCAGCGCCGTCGCGAGCAGCGCGGCGAGCAGCGCCGTGCCCTGCCCGCCGACCGGCACGAACCCGTACCACCAGCCGACGTACGTGCCGTCCGTGAAGACCCGCCACAACCCGGCGGCCAGGGCGTACCCCTCCAGCGGGTAGAGGACCAGCACCGCGGGCAGCAGCGCGGTGACGAACCCGGCCGTCAGGTCGGCGAGCAGCCACCGCAGGTCCCGCCAGGTCGCCGGGTCGGCGAGGAGCAGCCGGCACCGCTCGGCCCGCCCGAGGAGCCCGCCGTGCAGCCCGTCCGGGAAGGGCCGGTACGTCGCCGGGATGCGCACGCCGCACCACTCGGCCGCGACCGCCCGCCGCCAGTTCGCCCAGTGGCGGCCGAGCCCGAGCACCCACGGGGTGGTCACGACGCCGACCCCGGCCACGATCAGCACGAGCGAGACGGCCGACAGGATCAACAGGGCGAGCGATCCGGCGAACCCGGCCACGGCCAGCCACAGCCCCCGCGCCCCCGCCACCGCGGCGGCCCGGGCCCGGGCGCCCCACCGGTGCCGGTCCGCACTCTCGCGCCGTCCCGCCCGAACCGCCCTGGCACCCATCGCGCTCTCCGTCCGTCCCGCCCAGCCGTGCACCTCACAGTGTGGCCGGTGACGGCGCGCGGGTCAGGGGGTGCGGCACCCGTGCCGGGGTGGCACTGGGTACACCCCGGGGCCCGTCAGGGGGCGGGCTCTCAGCGGCCGGCGGGCGGCGCGTACTTGTATCCGACGCGGCGCACCGTCTGGATCGCCTGGCGGTGCTCGGCGCCCAGCTTGCGCCGGAGCCGGGCGACGTGGACGTCGACCGTGCGGCCGTCGCCGACGTGCCCGTACCCCCAGACGGTGGTGACGAGCTGGTCGCGGGTGTGCACCCGGTGCGGATGCGCGACGAGATGGGCGAGCAGCTCGAACTCCAGGTAGGTGAGGTCGAGTTGACGCCCCCGGACACGGGCGGTGCGCTGGAGGTCGTCGATGCTGATGAGCGCGTCGGACCGGGTCGGCCCGGGCGCGGCCTCGGCCGGCTCGGAGGGGTGCGGCGGGGCCGGCTGCTGGTCGGCGGGGACCAGCACCAGGTAGCCGATCATCGGCGGCCGGCCCGGCAGGGCGGGCAGGGTGTGCGGCGGCGCGGGCAGCAGCGTGGCGCCCGGCGGCAGGAACTCGGCCACGTCGACGCGGGGCACGAGCGCGGCGGGGGCCACCTCGTCCCGGTCGACGGCACGCAGCCGGGCACGGGCGGGGGAGGGGGCGCCGGGAAGGGAGGCGAGAGGACGGGCGTCAGCCATGAGGGGTCAGCTCTTTCGCGCGAGGAGTCGTCTGCGGAGGGACGTACGTCGTGCGCGCGGACCGAAGGCCGCAACTCGAAGCGTCGAGTGCCGGCGTTAGAGGGCCTGCGCGTGGGTCGCGCGGCAACACACCCGGTCGAAATCATGGTGCTGACGGGACGGCCAGAACGGCTCGAGGTCGTGACGACGACCCCGCGCGGTGGTGTTCTGGAAGCTGTCCATGCCCTTATTGAAGCAGATGCGGCACGCGAAGCAGAGGGCGCCCGCACACCGGGCGGGCGCCCACGGCCGTGCCATGGCCGAAATCAGACCTGGCCGGCCTTCTCCAGGGCGGAGCAGCAGGTGTCGACGAGGAGCCGCGTGACGACGTACGGGTCGACGTTGGCGTTCGGACGGCGGTCCTCGATGTAGCCCTTGCCGTCCTTCTCGACCTGCCAGGGGATGCGGACCGAGGCGCCGCGGTCCGAGACGCCGTACGAGTACTCGTTCCACGGCGCGGTCTCGTGCAGGCCGGTCAGCCGGTCGTCGATGCCGGCGCCGTAGTTCTTGACGTGATCCATCGGCTTGGAGCCCTCGCCGAGCGACTCGGCGGCCGTGATGACGGCGGCGTAGCCCTCCGCTCCCTCGCGCATGGCCTTCGTCGAGAAGTTGGTGTGCGCGCCCGCGCCGTTCCAGTCGCCCTTGACCGGCTTCGGGTCGAGGGTCGCGGAGACCTTGAAGTCCTCGGCGGTGCGGTACAGCAGCCAGCGCGCCACCCACAGCTGGTCGGAGACCTCCAGCGGGGCGAGCGGGCCGACCTGGAACTCCCACTGGCCCGGCATGACCTCGGCGTTGATGCCGGAGATGCCGAGGCCCGCCGCGAGGCAGTTGTCCAGGTGCGCCTCGACGACGTCACGGCCGTGGATCTCGTCCGTGCCGACACCGCAGTAGTAGCCGCCCTGCGCCGCCGGGAAGCCGCCCACGGGGAAGCCGAGCGGGCGGTCGCCCTCGAAGAAGGTGTACTCCTGCTCGATGCCGAAGACCGGCTCCTGCGCGCCGAACCGGGCGGCGACCTCGACGAGCGCGGCCCGCGTGTTGGACGCGTGCGGCGTCATGTCGATGTTCAGGACCTCGCACATGACGAGCACGTGCTCACCGCCGCGGATCGGGTCCGGGTAGACCGCGACCGGCTGGAGCACGCGGTCCGAGGCGTGGCCCTCGGCCTGGTTCGTCGACGATCCGTCGAAGCCCCAGACCGGCAGCGACGCGAGGCCCTCGGGCGAGCCCGCGATGATCTTCGTCTTCGAACGGAGCTTGGCCGTCGGCTCGGTGCCGTCGATCCAGATGTACTCAGCCTTGAACGTCACGGGCCACATCCTCAAGATACGGGTGTCTTTCTGCCCCGCAGCCTGTCAACGGGCGATTTCCCGGCCGTTGCCCGGGTGTGAACCGCGTGTTACCGCGCCGGGCCGCAGTCCTGGGTGGGCCGGGGTCCTCAGCCGCGGCCCAGCGCGTCCCGTACCGCTTCCTCGCTGCGCCCGACCACGGCCGTGCCGTCGTCCGCCGTGATGATCGGACGCTGGATCAGCTTCGGGTGCGCGGCGAGCGCCTCGACCCACCGCTCGCGGGTCCCGGCGTCCCGCTCCCACGACGCGAGCCCGAGCTCCTTCGCGGCCGCCTCCTGGGTCCGGGTGATGTCCCACGGCTCCAGACCGAGCCGGTTCAGGAGGGCGCGGATCTCGTCGGGGGAGGGCACGTCCTCCAGGTAGCGGCGCACGGTGTAGTCGGCGCCCTCCGCGTCCAGCAGGGTGAGCGCGCCGCGGCACTTCGAACAGGCCGGGTTGATCCAGATCTCCATGGTGCCCACGGTACGCGAGACACCTCCCGGGACGGCCTCAAATCCCCTCTGGCCAGCGGCTTTTGTCAGTGGCCCGCAGTAGAATAGAAGCAGTGTTCGAGAGCTGACGGGGGCTTTCGAGTTCGCGACAGGAGGATGCCTGTGCCGGCTGCCGCATCGACGCTGTTCGATCTGCCGTACGCGCCACTCGCCAAGAGGCCGCTGCCCGCGGGACGGCCTCGTGACTGGTACATCACCCACAACCGTCGCCTCAAGGCCATGCGCCTGGCGATAGCCCTGCTCGACTCGGGCGTCTATCTGCCGAACCAGGCCCACAACAAGAGGATCCGCGCCACCGCCGAGCTCATCGGCATCCACCCGCCGTCGGACACGACGTGTCACATGGTGCGGGCGCTGATGCGCTACTGCCGATGACCATCAGGGGCCGGGTCCGGGGCGCGTCCCCGGGCCCGGCCCCGCGCCGCGTCCGCGCGGGCGCACCTGGTGGTGGCCCGGGCCGCCGGGATCACCTGTTTGCCGTCCGTGGCATGCGGACCCGCGCGGAGCCCGCGTTGACTGGAGCGGTCATGAGGGCGGTCGAGCGGAGGCGGTGCGGGATGGCGGACGTACGAGGCGTACGGGACGCACTGGGCGCACGAGGCGTGCGGGGCGCCGCGGCGGTCCTGTTCGTGACGGCCCTGGCCGTCGGCGCGGCCGGCTGCTCGGACGGTGACGGCGGTCCGTCCGACGCCGCGTCCAAGGCGGCGGGCGTACTGGCGTCGGCGACGGCCGAGGCACAGAAGAAGGTCGAGGAGTTCAAGGCGGGCACCGACGCCAAGAGCGACGTCCGCCTCGGCGACGTGACCAAGGACGACGGCCGGGCCACCGTGCCGGTCACCGTCACGAACGACGCCCCGGACAGCAAGTCGTACCTCGTCCTGGTCGCGTTCAAGGACAGCGGCGGCAACCGCCTCGACACGGTCGCCCTGAACGTGAACGACGTCGACGGCGGCGCCTCCAAGAAAGCCGACGCCCGCAGCCACCGCTCCCTGGACGGCGACATCACCGCGGACATCGTGCGCGCGCTACGCCACTGAATCTCCCGCACGGGCCTGCCCCGCGGCACGAATCGTCGCGCCCGATCGGGGAACTCCGAACCTCTGAGGCGGAGTTGAGGCTGCCGTGCGGCGCCTCGCTCCAGTTCCACGAAGAGGAACCGGACATCATGACCGAGGACCGTCGCATCCGCACCCTCGTGGTACCGACGCCGACGGCGGCGGTCGTCGTCCTGGACCGGCACCTCACGATCAGGAGCTGGAACGACGGGGCGTACGACCTGTGGGGCCTGCGCCCGGACGAAACCCTCAACCACCCCTTCTTCACGCTGGAGTTCGGACTGCCGACGCGGCACCTGCGGACCGTCGTCGAGGAGTGCGTGACGACGGGCCGCTGTGGCGCCCCGGTGACGCTGGACGCCGTCGACCGGCACGGCCACCGCATCGGCTGCGCGGTCCTGTGCAGCCCGTTCGACGTCCACCCCGGCGGCGCGGTCCTCCTGATGACGAAGACCCGGGGCGCGAGTACGGCGTGAAGGGGCGGGTGCGTACGGGGCGGGGGGCTGGGGTCGCCGGACACGGTCGACCGGCCTGCCACCGGCGCCGAAAGGCGTTGCCACGCCTGGCACGGAATCGCTTCGATCCCCACGCGTTCTCCGATGGACGCTCCACCGCGGACGTGCCCCGGGATATCGTCCACGGACAACTCAAATTCGGCTGAAAGGTCTGTCACGGTGACGTTGCAGGAGCAGGAACTCGCAGCTGTCTTCGCCCGATTGGCGGGGACGGCGGCGCGGGACCCGCTCGACACGCAGACCTTGCTCACCGAGCTGGTGGAAGGGGGCCACCGGCTGTTCGACGCGCCGGGCGCCACCGTGCACTACGCCCCCGGCCGGGAGGCCGGCCGCACGGAAGGCACCGACGCAGCGCTGCGCTCCCTGGCGGCGGACGCCGCGCGGTGGCGGGAGGGCCCGGGCTACGACGTCCGCACGACGGGCCGCGCACTGATCGACGTCGACGTGACCACGGCCCCCATGCGTGCGCGCTGGCCGCGCTGGACGGCCCGGGTCGCGACCCTCGGCCACGGCCGGATCACCGGGCTGCCGCTGCCGGCGAAGGAAGGCCCGGGCGGCGCGCTCGTCCTCTTCGGCGCGCCGGGCAGCAACCTCGACGACAAGGCCCTGGCGCTGGCCCGCTCCTTCGCGGACGCGGCGGCGCACACGCTCGCGCTCCAGCGCGAAGTGGCCGAGAGCCGCGCCCTGGCGACGCAACTGGAGCACGCGCTCAGCAGCCGGGTCGTGGTGGAACAGGCCAAGGGCATCCTGGCGGCCCAACACGGCCTCACCCTGGAAGCAGCCTTCGCCGGCCTACGCCGCTACGCCCGCTCCCACCAACGCAAGGTCGCGGACGTCTCCCGGGACGTCATCGCGGGGGAGGATGTGCCGGTGGAGTGGTAGGGCCCGATCACCCGGGGGTCGGCAGGCCCGATCACGCGGGGCCGGCCCGCTGCCCTGGGGGCGTACGGGGGCCGCGCGGTACAGGGCGGCCCGTTCCGTCGAGGGCAGGGCCCCTGCCCAACTCCGTACTATCGCCAGATGTTCGGATTCAGCGGTCGGGATCAAACTCGCTGGCTGAGCGTGTACCCATGAGGGGATACTCCGGCCATGGACGGTCTCCCGCGCCTCGGCGCCTGCCCCTGCTGCGGGCACTTGGTGTTCGACGCCGGGCGGGGTTGGCCCGGGTCGTATGAGATCTGCCCGGTGTGCTTCTGGGAGGACGACGGGGTGCAGCTGCGCTATCCGAATATGGGGGGCGGGGCGAACCGGCCGTCGCTCATCGAGGCGCAGCGGAATTATGCGGCCTACAGGGCGTGCGAAGAGCGGGGTCGACGGCACGCGCGGCCGGCGCGGGCCGACGAGCCGCGCGATCCGTCGTGGCGCCCGATCGACCCTGCCCGGGACTCCTTCGAGGATCTGCACGAGGTAGATCCCGCTCCATGGCCGAGTGACACCGCGCAGCAGCCCGAGGCCCTGTCCGGCGTCCCACCGGATCTTCGCGATCGGATCGTGCGGCTCAACGCCGAGTTGACCGCCGGGTCATTGGACTGCGGTGCTGCGGTCCGCCTGGCGTGCGACCTGCTCGTCGCGGGGATCGACCATCCGGGCGTGGTCGAGCTGGCCATCGAGTCCACCACACTCTTGCGCTCGGAAGGCGAGCCGCTCGTCCGGAGCATGCTGTCCGGGTTGGGCGTTGAGCCGGTGGACACCACCGGGACGGCGTGGATCCAGGCCGGGGACATCGCTCGGCACATGGTGGCCGGCACTCTCCCTGCGGAGAAAGGCGCTGAACTCCTGTGGGGGCTCTGGTGGGCCTGCGGAAGTCCGCAAGAGATCGGCCTGATCCTCCAACCCCTGGACACCTGGCACGGGACAGCGCCGGTCGAACGGGACGACGACGGGCTACGAGCGGAGATGCGCGGACTTGCTGCCGACATCGCGCGGGCGGCCGACGTCAGGACGACTGCGACCGAAGACAACGCGCACGGCGCCTAGTCGCCGATCGGCCACAAGCAGCAGTGAGGGCCGCCACCCGAGATTTCGGGGTAGCGGCCCTCACTGCTAATGACGTCGCATCAGGGAATCGGCCGAGCGGTGTACACGCGGTGCACAAGAGGGCGGAAACCAAGCGGCAACAGCGAGCACTGCCGAGCAGTGTCTTCGCAGGTCAACGCATGTTCCCCGGAACCTCCCAGGCCGCCCGGACCTGATCTCTAGATGTCGAAGTAAAGCTCGAACTCGTGCGGGTGCGGGCGCAGCTGGATCGGGGCGATCTCATTCGTGCGCTTGTAGTCGATCCACGTCTCGATCAGGTCGGACGTGAAGACGCCGCCGGCCTGGAGGTACTCGTTGTCCGCCTCGAGCGCGTCGAGGACCGCGGGGAGCGAGGTCGGGACCTGCTGGACGTTGGCGTGCTCCTCGGGAGCCAGCTCGTAGAGGTCCTTGTCGATCGGCTCGGCCGGCTCGATCTTGTTCTTCACGCCGTCCAGGCCCGCCATCAGCAGCGCGGAGAACGCGAGGTACGGGTTGGAGGACGGGTCCGGCGCGCGGAACTCGACGCGCTTGGCCTTCGGGTTCGAGCCCGTGATCGGGATACGCATGGCCGCGGAGCGGTTGCGCTGCGAGTACACCATGTTGACCGGGGCCTCGAAGCCCGGGACCAGGCGGTGGTACGAGTTCACCGTCGGGTTGGTGAAGGCCAGGAGGGACGGGGCGTGCTTGAGGATGCCGCCGATGTAGTAGCGCGCCATGTCCGAGAGGCCCGCGTAGCCCTGCTCGTCGTAGAAGAGCGGGTCGCCGCCGGCCCACAGGGACTGGTGGACGTGCATGCCCGAGCCGTTGTCACCGAAGATCGGCTTCGGCATGAAGGTCGCGGTCTTGCCGTTGCGCCAGGCGACGTTCTTCACGATGTACTTGAAGAGCATCAGGTCGTCGGCCGCGGCGAGCAGCGTGTTGAACTTGTAGTTGATCTCCGCCTGGCCGGCCGTGCCGACCTCGTGGTGCTGGCGCTCGACCTGGAGGCCGTTCTTGTCCAGTTCGAGGGAGATCTCGGCGCGCAGGTCGGCGAAGTGGTCGACCGGCGGGGCCGGGAAGTAGCCGCCCTTGTAACGGACCTTGTAGCCGCGGTTGTTCTCGACCGCGCCGGTGTTCCAGGCGCCCGCCTCGGAGTCGATCTCGTAGAGCGAGCGGTTGGCGGAGGTCTCGAAGCGCACCGAGTCGAAGACGTAGAACTCGGCCTCGGGGCCGAAGTACGCGGTGTCGGCGATGCCGGTGGAGGCGAGGTACGCCTCGGCCTTCTTCGCCACGTTCCGCGGGTCGCGGGAGTACTGCTCGCCCGTGATCGGGTCGTGGATGAAGAAGTTGATGTTGACCGTCTTGTCGCGGCGGAAGGGGTCGACGCGCGCGGTGGTCAGGTCGGCGCGGAGCGCCATGTCGGACTCGTGGATGGCCTGGAACCCGCGGATCGAGGAGCCGTCGAAGGCCAGCTCCTCGGCCGGGTCGAACGCCGAAGCCGGCACCGTGAAGTGCTGCATCACACCCGGCAGGTCGCAGAAGCGGACGTCTACGAACTTGACGTCCTCGTCCGCGATGAACTTCTTGGCGTCATCGGCGTTCTGGAACATCCAACTCCTCCTACTCCCACCCGGGAGGGGCGGGGTTTGCAGCTCGGTCGTGCGGCCAGTGCGGTGGCACACGCTGGACCTGACCATAGGCAGACGTGGTTTCTCAAGCATGACCCATTTGTTTCGCCGAAGTTAACCGGACCAGGGGGGCCGGGCCTGTCACCGCGCCGGGCGCAGTACCGTGGACGCGTGGACAACAGGGAAGCAATGGGATCGTGGCTGTCGGGGCCCCGCGAGGCCTTGGAACAGTCGGGCGCGGAGTTCGGATACCGCGGGGAGCAGCTCGGTCTGCCCGAGCAGGGCCCCGGTTCCGTCGCTCGTCCCGGCCGGCGCTTCGGGGCCCTCGTCGTCGACTGGGCGCTGTGCATGCTGATCGCATACGGGCTGGTGACGCAGGGCTACACCCCCTCCACGGGGAACTGGGCGCTGCTCGTCTTCCTGGCGCTCGGGGTGCTGACCGTCGGGACGATCGGCTGCACGCCGGGCAAGCGGCTGTTCGGGCTGCGGGTCGTCTCCGAGGCGGGCGGGCGGCGGCTGGGGTTCGGCCGGGCGATCGTGCGGACCGTGCTCTTGTGTCTGGCCATCCCCGCGTTGATCTGGGACCGGGACGGGCGCGGGCTGCATGACCGGCTGGCCCGGTCCGTCGAGGTCCGTATCTGAGCGGGTCGGTAGTCCGAGCAGGTCGTACGGCTGTCCGGCCGGTGGGGCTTCTCGCGCAGTTCCCCGCGCGCCCCTGAGAGGCGCACTGCGTGCGCGCTCTCCATGGGGCTGTGGCGGAGTCACATGCTCCAGGGGCGCGGGGAACTGCGCGAGAGGCCACGACGTGACCCGTAACCGCCGACGCGTCGGCACACCGCAGACGACTGGGCGAGGCAGAGGCGCAGGCGCATACGAAAGGCGCCCCGGGCACAAGCCCGGGGCGCCTTTCCACAGCTCAGCGCGGTGACGCGGACGTCACCTCATCTTGCCGCCGCGGGGCATACGCATACCCTTCGGCATCGGCCCCTTCGGCAGCGGCATGTTCGCCATCAGGTCGCCCATCGCCCGCAGCCGGTCGTTGGTCGCGGTGACCTGGGGGCCGGGCAGGACGCGGGGCAGCTTCAGCATGGTGGTGCGGAGCTTCTTCAGCGGGACCTGGCCCTCGCCGTTGCCCACGAGCAGGTCGTGGACCGGCACGTCCGCGACGATGCGGGCCATCTTCCGCTTCTCGGCGGCCAGCAGGGACTTGACCCGGTTCGGGTTGCCCTCGGCGACCAGCACGATGCCGGCCTTGCCGACCGCGCGGTGCACCACGTCCTGGCTGCGGTTCATCGCGACGGCGGGGGTCGTCGTCCACCCGCGCCCGATGTTGTCGAGCACGGCGGCCGCCGCGCCGGGCTGGCCCTCCATCTGCCCGAAGGCCGCCCGCTCGGCACGGCGCCCGAAGATGATCGCCATCGCGAGGAAGGCGAGCAGGAAGCCGAGAATTCCGAGATAGATGGGGTGACCGATCAAGAAGCCGATCGCGAGGAAGACACCGAAGGTGACGATTCCCACAGCCGCGAGTACAAGACCGATCTTCGAATCGGCCTTGCGGGTCATCTTGTAGGTCAGAGCGATCTGCTTGAGCCGCCCCGTGTTTGCAGCGTCCGCTGCAGGTTCCTTCCTCGCCATACGTGAAGTCTACGTGGCCGGGGGCCGCCGTTGAACAGCAGCACCGGCCCCGCGGGCGGATCAGCCGCGGGAGCTGACCGCTTCGAGGACGCGCTGCGCCTCGACCCGGTCCTTGGCGCGGCGACGGTCCTCCAGGACGGAGGTCCAGGCGTTGCGGCGTGCGGTGCGCTGGCCGCCGCTCATCAGCAGCGACTCCACGGCGCGCAGGGCGGTCGTGAAGGTCGGGACGGCGGTGGCGCGTACGGGCGCGGCCTGCATGGGTGGGGTCCCCCCTCGGGATCGGATCACGGCCTGGATGAAGGGTGTACGAGCTGTGAGTACAGCGTCACTGACTGGTGTTACCAGGGCATGACCGACTGGTCAAACGCCCGTGAAGCCTTGGCTCTCGGCGGTGGAACACCGGCGCGGCCCCGGAGTCCGCCCTCATCTGCGGGGACGGTCGGGACCGCGTCTTCTCGGCCGATACCGAGGGATAGTAGCTTGTGCGTGAATTCACACGCGCCTCACCGGGCCGGAGCCCGGCGAGGTGCGGAGGTCAGGCGCCGGAGCCGGGCGCGGCGGCCCGGCCCGGTGATCGAGCGCGGAGCTCAGACCGCCTGCGACGCCACGTACGCGCCGCGCTTCTCCACGGCCATCTGGAACAGCCGCCCCGCGCGGTACGAGGAGCGGACCAGCGGGCCCGACATGACTCCGGAGAAACCGATCTGCTCGGCCTCCTCCTTCAGCTCCACGAACTCGTGCGGCTTGACCCAGCGCTCCACCGGGTGGTGGCGCACGGAGGGGCGCAGGTACTGCGTGATGGTGATCAGCTCGCAGCCCGCGTCGTGCAGCTGGCGCAGCGCCTCGCTGACCTCGGCGCGCTCCTCGCCCATGCCCAGGATCAGGTTGGACTTGGTGACCAGGCCGTACTCGCGGGCGTCGGTGATGACCTTCAGCGAGCGGTCGTAGCGGAAGCCGGGGCGGATGCGCTTGAAGATGCGCGGCACCGTCTCGACGTTGTGCGCGAAGACCTCGGGGCGGGAGGAGAAGACCTCGGCCAGCTGCTCGGGGACCGCGTTGAAGTCGGGGGCCAGCAGCTCCACCTTGGTGCGGCCCTCGGCGCGGTCCGCGGTCTGCGCGTGGATCTGGCGGACCGTCTCCGCGTACAGCCAGGCGCCGCCGTCCTCCAAGTCGTCGCGGGCGACACCGGTGATCGTGGCGTAGTTCAGGTCCATCGTGACGACGGACTCGCCGACGCGGCGCGGCTCGTCGCGGTCGAGGGCCTCGGGCTTGCCGGTGTCGATCTGGCAGAAGTCGCAGCGCCGCGTGCACTGGTCGCCGCCGATGAGGAACGTGGCCTCGCGGTCCTCCCAGCACTCGTAGATGTTGGGACAGCCCGCTTCCTGGCAGACCGTGTGCAGGCCCTCGGACTTCACGAGGTTCTGCATCTTGGTGTATTCGGGGCCCATTTTCGCCCGGGTCTTGATCCACTCGGGCTTGCGCTCGATGGGGGTCTGGCTGTTACGGACCTCCAGGCGCAGCATCTTGCGTCCGTCGGGTGCGACTGCGGACACGACCGGCTCCCTAAAGCTTTGATTCCTCGGCGTACCTCAGGGTACGCCCGTGATGTTCATGGCCCTCACGGATGGCCGACCTTGACAACAAGGCCGCCTTCGGGGTGCATTCCCCGCCGCTCGCGCGGGGCGGCTACGCCGGTGCCGTCTCCACGGCCCGCGGGCGCAGCTCCGCGCCGGCGAGAACGGCCCGCAGGTGCCTCTCGGCGACCGGCAGCACCTCCTCGATCGTGACCTCGCGGCCCAGCTCGTACGAGAGCGAGGTGACGCCCGCGTCGCGGATGCCGCAGGGGATGATCTTGTCGAAGTTCGAGGTGTCCGGGTTCACGTTGAGCGCGAAGCCGTGCATCGTGACGCCCTTGGCGACGCGGATGCCCATGGCGCAGATCTTGCGGTCCTCGCGGCGCTGGCCCGCGTTCGACGGGGCGTACTCCGGGCCGTTGAGCCGGGGGTCGAACTCCGGGTCGGCGGCGCGCGGGTCGAAGTCGAGGGTGAGGCCCCCGAGCTTCGGGCGCTCCGGCACCGGGTCGCCGAGGACCCAGACGCCGGCCCGGCCCTCGACCCGGGAGGTCGCCACGCCGAACTCCGCGCAGAGCGCGATCATCGCGTCCTCCAGGCGGCGCAGGTGCGCGACCACGTCCACCGGGCGCGGCAGCTTCTGGATCGGGTAGCCGACGAGCTGCCCCGGGCCGTGCCAGGTGATCTTGCCGCCGCGGTCCACGTCGATGACGGGGGTGCCGTCCAGCGGGCGCTCCTCGGGCGCGGTGCGCCGCCCCGCGGTGTAGACCGCCGGGTGCTCCAGGAGCAGACAGGTGTCGGGCACCTCGTCGGCGAACCGGGCGGCGTGCACACGGCGCTGCTCGTCCCAGGCGACCTGGTACTCGACCCTGTCCGCACCGAACCCCATGCGGACGAACCGGAACTCACTCACGGCACGTGCCTCCCTACAAGCTTCACCGTGCATATATCGCGCCCTGAACAACTGTACGGCGCCCGGTGCGCGGCTCAGTGGGTGGGGAAGAGGCGGTAGGAGGCGTCGAGCTCCCTGACCTCGACGGAGCAGGTGGTGCCGGGCGCCGCGGAGGTGTGCTTGTCCAGCAGGGCGAGGACGTCCTCGGCGAGCGCGGTCCGCACGGACGGCGGGCGGCCGGCCAGCAGACCGACCTCCACGTGCAGGAAGGGGGCCGGGGCGCCGTCCACGTACGTGGTGCTGGGGCGGGCGAACGTCTTGCCGACGCCGACCGAGCGGACCCGGTCGACGACGAGGGGGTGCAGCTCCGCCACGAGGGCGGGCAGGTCGACCGTGCCGGCGAGGCCGTCGGAGTAGTCGATGACGATATGAGGCACGGGTCAGAACCTTCCGGTACTTCTGGGTGTAGCGCACAAGCATCGTAGGGCCGAGCGGAGGCGGCCTCCGGACCGCCCCGTCCCCTCCTGCCCCGCGCCGTGCGCGCGACCCCGTCCGCGGTCCGCTCCGTCCACTCCTCGCGGAGTTCGTCACACGATCGGATGAAGGCGTCTCGAACGCCCCAACGGTGGCGGGGATCGCCGCTACATTCGCGCCGTTCCATGAGGGCTGCACCCCGGCCCGGAAGGCAGGAGACCGCACAGCTGATGACGGAACGACCTCCGCAGCGCACACCGAACCGCCAGCTCGCCGCGCTCATCGCGGAGGCAGGGTTCTCCAACGCGGGCCTCGCACGCCGCGTCGACCAGCTCGGGCTCGAACACGGTCTCGATCTGCGCTACGACAAGACCTCGGTGACCAGATGGCTGCGCGGGCAGCAGCCGCGCGGGACGACGCCCGCGCTGATCGCCGAGGTGTTCACCCGCCGCCTCGGCCGCCGCCTGTCGGCGCAGGACCTGGGGCTCGACGCGTGCGCGCCGGTCTACGCGGGCCTGGAGTTCGCCGGGTCGCCCGAGGAGGCCGTCGACATCGTCAGCGGCCTGTGGCGCAAGGACTCCGGCAGCCACGCCGAACTGCGCAAGATCGCCTTCACCCCGGCCGGGCTCGTCGTGCCCAGCCGCGACTGGCTGATCGGCCACGCCGACGACCGGGTCGTACGCGGGGAGGCGGCGCCCCGGGTCCCGGTCCAGGGCCGGCCCGTCGTGCCCCGCCAGCGCACCCAGACCGAGCGCGGGCCCGGGCACCGGGTGACCGGCGGCGACATCGCGGCCCTGCGCTCCGTCAGCGAACTGTTCCGCGCGCTCGACCACGCCTACGGCGGCGGGCACGCGCGCCAGGCGCTGGTGCGCTACCTGGAGCACGAGGCCGAGCCCATGCTGCGCGGCACGTACGGGGAGCAGGCCGGGCGGCGGCTCTTCGGGGCCGTCGCCGATCTGACCCGGCTCGCGGGCTGGACCTCGTACGACATCGCGGCGCACGGCCTCGCCCAGCGGTACTTCGTGCAGGCGCTGCGGCTGTCGCAGGCCGCGGGGGACCGGATGTACGGCGCGTACGTCCTGATCACCATGAGCCGGCAGGCCGTCTACCTCGGCCACGGCCGTGAGGCGGTGCAGCTGGCGCGGGTCGCGCAGCAGGGGGTCGGGTCCGCGGCGCCCGCCGTGCTCCAGGCCCTGCTGCACGCCGTGGAGGCGCGCGGGCACGGGGTGCTCGGCGAGGTGCGTGCCTGTACGTCCTCGCTGGTGCGGGCCGAGCGGGCGCTCGAAGCGGCGCGCGGCGGGGAGGAGGTGCCGCCCTGGGTGCGGTTCTTCGACGAGGCGCAGCTCGCGGACGAGTTCGGGCACTGCCACCGGGATCTTCAGCTGTACCGGACCGCCGCGCAGCACGCGGAGCGGTCGCTGCGGCTGCGCGCGCCCGGGTTCGCGCGCAGCCGCCTCTTCTGCCGGGTCGTGCTGGCCTCGGCCCGGCTCGGCCTCGGCGAGCTGGACTCGGCGTGCGCACTGGCCGCGGAGGCCGCGGCCGCGGCGGCCGACATGCGCTCGGTGCGGGCGCACGAGTACGTGCGGGAGTTCGAGCGCCGCCTGGAGCCGTACCGCGACGCGGGGGCGGTCCGGGGGTACCGGGAGAGGGTGGCGGCGCTGGGGTGACAGGGGGCCGCGGGCCCGGGGGCGGGTGGCCCGGGGCCGTGCCCGGGTATCGGCTCCGGTCGGCTCGCCCGGGCGGCCCGGGCGGCCCGGGCGGCTCGGGCGGCTCGGGCGGCTCGGGCCGCCTTGGACCGGACGGGCGCTCGGTTTTGGCTCTGGTCATATCGGCCGGGCGGTCCGGGCCGCCTTGGACTGGACGGGCGCTTGGTTCTGGCTGCGGTTGTGTCGGGCGGGTCGCCCGGGTCGCCTTGGACTGGGCGGGCGGGTGGTTTTGGCTGCGGTTGGGTCACCCGGGCTGCCTGGGCCGGACGGGCAGTCGGTTCCGGCCTCGGTCGTATCGGCCGGGCGGCCTGGGCCGCCCTGGGCCGGACGGGCGGGTGGTTCCGGCCCCGGTCGGATCGGGCGGGTTGCCCGGGCCGTTGGCTCAGGTTGCGGAGTCCGGTGGCTCGGTCCGTCGGGGTGGATGTACGGGTGGTCAGGCCGCCCTCGGTGACGGTGTGGTCCGGGTCCGGGCGGGTGTCGCAGTCCGGGGCAGGCCGAGGTCGGTCAGGGCCGCCCGGGCCGCGCGGCGGGCCGAGTGGAGTGCGCCGTGCACGGTGCTAGTGGCCCGGTGGTCCCCGCAGACGTACAGGCCGGCGAGGAGCCGGACGGGGCGGCGCAGGTCGTGCGGGGCGGGCATCGCGGGCACGGCGTGCGGGTCGTGGTGGACCGCGAGGGTCTCCCAGCCGGTGGTCCCCGTGCCGTACAGGGCCGCCAGGTGGCGCCGCAGCTCGTGTTCGGAGGGCGGGGGACCGAGCACGGTCGAGGAGACCAGCGCCCGGCCTGCCGGGGCGCGCCCCGGGTCGACCTGGCTGACCACGGCGGTGTGCGCGACCGGCCCCGACCGGTCGGCGTCGAGCAGCAGCGCCGGTTCGCTCAGCGGCGGTTCGGGCGCGGCGTGGTGCACCACGGTCACCGGGTGGAAGGCGGGCACGTGCAGGCCGGGCAGCAGCTCGGCGGCGGCGACGGCGTCGGTGGCGAGCACCACGGCGCGGCAGGACAGGCGGCCGTGCCCGGCGGTGGTCACGGAGTTCGCGGAGACGGCGGTGACCCGGACCCCGGTGTGCACGGTGCCGGGCGGCAGCGCGGCCGCGAGCAGTTCGGGCAGCGCGTCCGCGCCTCCCTCCGGCACGGCGAGCCGGCCCGCCGCGTACGCGTGCAGGGCGAGGTCGGCGCAGCGGCTGGACGTCGTCAGCTCCGGGTCGCAGAGCAGGGCCGACAGGAGCGGGCGGACGAAACCGTGCAGGGTCCTGGCGGGCAGGCCCCGGGTGGCCAGGGCGCGTCCGACGGGCAGGTCGGGGCGGGCGAGCAGCCGGGCGGGCGGGGTGGCGGCCAGCCGGGCGAGCGCGGACCCGAGCCGCGCGTGGTCCAGGGGGCCGCCGAGCGGCGGCCGGGCCCCGCGCGGCGCCCGGGGGGCGGTCGCAAGGGCGCGCGCCGCGCCGAGTGCGCCCCTTGTGCGCCGGGTCGGAGCCGGTTCGCCGGTCCGGTAGCGGTGGCCGTCGCTGTGCACCAGCACGCCGGGGGAGAAGAGGCGCAGCGCCAGGTCGTCCGGCGCGCACGCCGGGCCCAGTTCGGGGTCGGCGGTGGAGAGCAGCCGGCCGAGCCGGTCGAGCCGGAACCCGTCGACCTTCTCGGTCGACATCCGGCCCCCGATCCCGCCCGCGGCCTCCAGGACCAGCACCCTCACCCCCGCCCTGGCCAGGTACCGGGCGGCGGCGAGTCCCGCGACCCCGCCCCCCACGATGACGACCTCTGCTTCTGCGTGCGCGGCCTCAAGCACGTGCCCCTCCCAGGGTTGCGCGGCCGGTGGCGGCTCGTTCCGCAGGCGTCATGCCCCGAACAAAGCCGAGCGATACCCGAGTCGGGCTCGACGTTAAATCCACCCGCACCCGAGGACAGCCGCGCGACGGGGCGACATGGAGGCACGCGCCGCACAGGAGTGCGCCCCTGTCGCGCGCCCCGCCTCCGGCGCCCCGCCCCGCCTCCGAGGTCCCGCCCCTGCCGCGCGCCCCGCCCCTGCCGCCCCGCCCCTCAGGAGGAGATGAGCGGACCCGTGTCCACCGGCGTCGTCGCGTTCGCCGCGCGCCGCGCGTCCGGGGCCACCTCGGGTGCCGTCAGGACGTACCCCGTACCCGCGTCCGTCGTGGAGCGGGCGAAGACCACGCCGTAGACCCGGCCGCCCGTCGTGAGCAGCGGGCCGCCCGAGTTGCCCGGCAGCACCGTGGAGCGGATCGAGTAGATCTCGCGGGTGACGCGCCCCCCGCCGTAGATGTCCTGGCCGCCCGCCCGGATGGTGTCGGCGACCGTGGCCGCCTGGAGGTCGAGGCCGCCGTTCTGCGGATAGCCCGCCACGACCGCCGCGTCGCCCCGCGAGGCGCCGTCGTCGAACGGCAGGACCGGGGCCCGCAGCTCCGGCACGTACAGCACCGCCACGTCCTTGTCCGGGTCGAACAGGACCACCTTCGCCTCGTACGCCCGGCCCACACCGCCGATCCGGACCGACGGGTCGTCGATGCCCGCCACCACGTGCGCGTTGGTCATGACGTGCTCGGACGCGTAGACGAAACCGCTGCCCTCGCGGCCCTGCGTGCCCGCCGAGCCCTCCACCTTGACCGTGCCGCGCTGCGCGGCCCGGGTCGCGGCCGCCGTCACGTTGTCCCCGGAGGGCTCCGCCACCTCGGCCGACGGCTCGTTCGCGAACGGGTCGAAGACCTGCGGGAAGCCCGCGGAGGTGAGCGCGCCGGTGGCCCGGGAGAACCACGACGGGGTCGTCGACGGCATCGTGTCGTGCACCGCGCCCAGCACCGCCGAGCCCCGGATCGCCTGGTTCAGGGCCGGCGAGGACGACGCCGCGAGGACGCTGCCCGCCACCCACGCCACCACCAGCACCGCCACCGCGCCCGCGGCCGCGCCGCCGATGCCGTCCGCGACCCGCAGCGGCCCCGGCGCCCGGTCCATCCCGCCGCGCACCCGCAGCGCGAGCCGCCCGGCCAGCGCCTGCCCGGCGATCGCGGGCAGCAACACGGTCACCACGGCGACCGCCGTCGCCGTCGCCGTCCCGTTCGTCACGCCGTCCATGACGAACGGCAGCAGCCAGACGCCGACGACGGCGCCGCCGACGAACCCGGCCAGCGAGACACAGCCCGTGAGCAGCCCGCGCCGGTACCCCGAGACGGCGTAGGCGAGCGCCAGCACGATCAGCGCGATGTCGAGCAGAGGTATCCGCGGGTCCATATCGGTAACAAACGACCGGGAGGCCCGTCCTGGTTCCGCCACCTGGCGGACATGTGGCCGACCGAACAGCTCCGCTCCACCGGAGAGTGGGAGGCGTGCGTGTCATGCGGAGGGTGTGGAGCGGGCTGCCCGGGACCCTGCTCCTCGGGGTCGGCGTCGTGGTGCTGGCCGCCGTCCTCACCCGCTCCGGGCCCCCGGCGGCCGGCCCCGGCGCCGCGCCCACCGCGGTCCGGGCCACCACCGGCGCGCACACCGCCCCGCCGCCGCGCATCGTGCGCCGCGCCGAGTGGATGGCCGGCGTCAAGCCCTACGACCGGGACCCGGTGCGGTACGCGGACCGTGTCGTCGCCGTCTTCCTCCACCACACCGACTCGCCCAACGGCTACGACTGCGCCGACACCCCGCGCATCATCCGCTTCATCTACGCGGGCCAGGCCGGCAGCAAGGAGTGGGACGACATCGGCTACAACTTCCTCGTCGACCGCTGCGGCACCGTCTACGAGGGCCGGGCGGGCGGCGTCGACCGGCCCGTCGTCGGCGCGCACACCCAGGGCTTCAACCAGCGCACCGCCGGCATCGCCGCCATCGGCACCTTCACCGAGGACGTGCCGGTGCCCCGGGCGATGGCCGATTCCATCGCCGCGCTCGCCGCCTGGAAACTCGGCCTGTCCGGCGCCGACCCGCGCGCCACCGTGCGACTGACGTCCAGCAACAGCCTCAGCCGGTTCAAGAAGGGCACCAGCGCCGACTTCCACGCGATCTCCGGCCACCGCGACGGCTACGAGACCTACTGCCCCGGCGAGTCCCTCATGGCCGCGCTCCCCGCGATCCGGGAGAAGGCGGCCCACCTCCAGGGCCGCGACCACCCCTAGAGCCGGGTCCGGCTCTGCGGCCGGGTTCGCCCCTCCGGCCGAGTCCGGTCCTCCGGCCGAGCCCGCCCCTCCGGCCGGTAGGGTCCTGCGGCCGGGTCCGGCTCTGCGGCCGGGTCCGCCCCTGCGGCCGGGTCCGCCCCTGCGGTCGGGTCCGCTCCTGCGGTCGGGTCTGGGTTTTCAGCCGAGTCCGCCCCTGCGGCCGGGTCCGGTCCTCCGGCCGGGTCCGGCTCTGCGGCCGAGCCCGCCCCTCCGGCCGGTCCGCTCCTGCGGCCGGGTCTGGGTTTTCAGCCGAGTCCGCCCCTGCGGCCGGGTCCGGCTCTGCGACCGAGTCCGCCCCTGCGGCCGAGTTCGCCCCTGCGGCCGGGTCCGGTCCTCCGGCCGGGTCCGGCTCTCCGGCCGAGCTCGGCCCTGGAGCCCGGACAGACCCGGACCCGGGCCGGCCGTGGCCCCGCGCTCTCCCGATGCCTTACGCGGGCCGCAGCGTCCCGCCCCCCGACAGCCGGTACGTCTTCCCGCCGAGCCCCGGGCTCGCGCCGCGGTCGTACGTCACCGTGTGGCCGTTCCCGTCGATGGTCCGGGCGACGCTCGCCCCGGAGCCCAGCTCAAGACCCGCGACCGTGGAGTCCCCGGCCACCGACCACCGCGTGCCGGCGCCGAGCTTCACCGCCGCCCCCGAGACCGCCCCGTCGAGCCGCGTCGTCCCGGTCAGGTCCAGTGCCGCCGAGCCGTCGGAGACGAGGACGTCGCCCTTGAGACGCTCGTCGTCCGCGGCGAACCGTACGCTCCCCGCGTCGCGGACCCGCAGCAGCGCCCCGCCCTTCGACTTGAGCTCGGCGTGGCCGGCCAGTGTGATCTCCGCGTCGGTCTGCCGGACCGAGAAGAGGTCGCCCTCCGCCACCTGCATCGACCCGCCCGTCATGGCGAACGACGTGGTGTCCGTGCCGCGCAGCAGCACGCCGCCCGCCGCCGCGGTCGCGCGCACCTCCTTCAGGGAGAGCGCACCGCCGGACTCGACGGTGAACGCCTCCGCGTTCGCCAGGTCGAACAGCGTGCCCTTGACCGACACGTCCCCGGCCGTCTGCACCCCGGGCGAACCGCACCCGGCCGACGTCATCGTGCCGCCCGACACCGTCACCGTCCCGCCGGGCCCGGCCGCGACCGGCGGCGCCTGCGCACCCTCGGTGATGACCTGCACGTACGTCAGGTCCACCCGGCCCCCGTGCGCCGCCGTCACGCCCCGCGCGGCGGCGGCCCGGGTGCGCAGGCCGGTCGCGCTGAGCGTCGCCCGCGCGTCCTTCCCGGTGGCGAAGACGGCCGTCGCGCCCTTGCCCGTGGCGAAGAACTTGCCACCGGACATGGTGAGCCGGCCGCCGTCGCGGGCCAGCGCCGCCGCGTTCAGACCGTGGTCGCCCGACGCCTCCACCGACGAGGTGGCGCCCTTCTTGCGGACCTTCGAGTCGCGCGTCGACAGCTCCCCGGAACCCGACACGAGGATCGCCGACACGTCCTTCTTCCGCGCCTTGTACGGCGTGCTCTGCCGCGCCTGCGTCGCGCCGTGCTCGCGCGTGTACACGCCCGTCGCCGCGGGCCCCGCGTCCGCGTCCTCGCCGGCGGGCAGCGCGTCGGTCACGCACCGCGCGCCGCTGGCGGTCGCCGCCGGAGTGGCCGCGGGCGGCGGCGTGCCGGCGCCGTCGTCGGAGCAGCCCGCCACGCAGGACAGGGTCAGCGGCAGCAGCAGGGCGGAGACGGCGGTCGCGGATCGGCGGCGCCCCGGGCGGTGCGGGAGTCCCAGGTTTTTCATGGCCCTACGTTCACATCCCGCCCCGGGCCCGGCACATCCGGGGCGTCCGGAGCGAACACCAGCAGCGTCAGATCGTCCCGGACGGTCCCCGCGAACCGCAGCACGTCCCGCCACAGCGCGTCCGTCAGCGCCGCCGGATCCTCGGTGGCGAACCCCGGCAGCCGGGCCGTCAGCGGGTAGAAGCGGCCCGCCGAGTCCCGCGCCTCCGTCACCCCGTCGGTCAGCGCGAGCAGCCGGTCCCCGGCGCGCAGCTCCACCGTCAGCGCCTCCAGCGGCGCGAGCCCGCCGATCCCGACGCCCAGCGGGGTCCCCGACGGCACCGGCAGCTCGGTGACCCGCCCGTCGCGCAGCAGCAACGGATGCGGATGGCCGCAGCTGACGATCCGGACCGCCCGGGAGTCGTCCGGGAACTCCAGCAGCACCGCCGTCGCGAACAGCTCCGGGTGCTCCTCCTGCGCGGAGTCCACCACGAGCCGCCGGTCGAGGCGGGCCGCGACCCCTTGCAGGTCCGGCTGGTCGAGCACCGCCTCCCGGAACGCGCCGAGCAGCCCCGCCACCGTGCCCACCGCCGACAGACCGTGGCCCTGCACGTCCCCGACGATCGCCCGGACCCCGCGCGGCCCGCGCCGTACGTCGAAGAAGTCGCCGCCGACCAGCGTCCCGCGCTCCGCGGCCCGGTACAGGCCCGCGCAGCGCACCGTCCCCACCCGCTCGGGCAGCGGCGGCAACACCGCGAACTGGGCGGCCTCCGCGACCGTGCGCACGGTGACCAGCTGCTCGTCGCGGCGGCTGCGCACCCACGCGATCAGCACGCTGAGGGCGGACACGAACATCACCGTGAGCACGTCGCTGTTGCCCGGGCGGTCGAACCCCGTCGACGGCAGGGCCAGCACCAGGACGACGAGGCCGCCCAGCAGCGCCGTGGCCGCGGGCCCGTACGAGAGCGCGGCCAGCGGCGGGATGGCGGCGAGCAGGAAACCCAGCTCCAGGCGCTGCTCGGTGGAGGCCTGGAGCGCGCCGAGCCCGACGAGCAGCACGACGGGCAGCCAGCGCACCCAGCGCGGTGGCGGCGCCCCGCGCAGCCAGGCGCGCTCCTCCCCGTCGCGGCGGCGTCCCACGGGCCAGGTCATGCCGGCGGGCTCCCTTCGCAGCTTCGGGCCTACGGGCGGGCGTACGGGCTGGGCGTACGGGCGTACGGGTCAACCCTGCTATGAGTCGCGGGCCGCCGCATTCCGCCGGGCGCCGTCGAGGAGCGAGCGCCCCATCAGGACGTCGTCCACATACGCGCCGTCGAGCAGGAACTCCTCCGGGAGCACGCCCTCGACGACGAAGCCCTCGGCCTCGTACAGCGCCCGGGCCGGGGCGTTGTGTCCCAGCACCCGCAGGGTGAGCCGCCGCGCGCCCTGCCGCCGGGCCTCGTCGACCGCGGCCCGCACCAGCAGCCGGCCCACGCCCCGGCCGCGCGCCTCGGTGGCGACGGCGAGCCCCTGCACCTGTCTGACGTGCGCGTTCGTGGGCAGCGGGGTGGGGAGGGCGAACCGGATGTACCCCACGAGCCGGCCGGCCAGCTCGGCGACCAGGTGGTCCCGCGGCCCGAACCGGTCGCTGAAGAACGGCGGGTGCGGCGGCTGCTGCGGCGGCACGACCGCGTGCAGGTACGACCAGGTGTCCCGGTCGAGGCGGCCCAGCACCTCGTCGTCGTCCGGCGCGGCGAAACGTATCCGGGGCGGTGGCAGCGACATGCGCGTCACTGTACGACCGGCAGGATGGGGTCATGACTCGTATCGCGGTGGCGGGCGCCTCCGGACTCATCGGATCCGCGCTCGTCCGTTCCCTGACCACCGACGGACACGAGGTGCGCCGGCTCGTGCGCCGGGCTCCGCGCGCCGCGGACGAGGTCCGCTGGGACCCCAGGAAGGGGGAGGTCGACACCGGCGGGCTCGCCGGCTGCGAGGCCGTCGTCAACCTCGCGGGCGCCGGGGTCGGCGACCACCGGTGGACCGACGCCTACAAGCGGGAGATCCGCGACAGCCGGGTCCTCGGCACCACCACCCTCGCCGAGGCGCTCGCCGGGCTGCCCACCCCGCCCCGCGTCTTCCTCAACGGCAGCGCCGTCGGCTACTACGGCTCCACCGGCAGCCGCCCGGTCGACGAGTCGGCCCCCGCGGGCGAGGGGTTCCTGCCGTCCGTGTGCGTGGAGTGGGAAGCGGCCACCGCCCCCGCCCACCAGGCCGGCATCCGTACGGTCCTGGCCCGCACCGGGCTCGTCGTCTCCCGCGCGGGCGGGGCCTGGGCGAAGCTGTTCCCGCTCTTCAAGGTGGGGCTCGGGGGGCGGCTGGGCGACGGCCGCCAGTACTGGGCCTACATCGCGCTGCACGACCAGGTGGCGGCGCTGCGCCACCTCCTCGACACCGAGGAGCTGTCCGGGCCGGTCAATCTGACGGCGCCGCATCCCGCGACCAACCGGGAGGTCACGGCGGCGATGGGGCGGGTGCTGCGGCGTCCGGCGCTCTTTCCCGCCCCGGCGGGGGCGCTCCGCTTGGTGCTGGGGGAGATGGCGGGGGACGTTCTGGGCTCCACCCGGGCGGTCCCCACTCGGCTCCTCGAATCGGGCTTCGAGTTCGCCTTCCCCGACCTGGACCAAGCCATCAGGGCAGCTTGACGGATCCCTCCGGGGGCGGGGCGGGATGGCGTGCGCGGTTCGCCGTGCCCGGGCCGGTGGGGGCGGGCCGCGCAGTTCCCCGCGCCCCTTCGAGGCGCACTTCGTGCGCCGTCTCTGGGGCTGCGGCGAAGCCGCATGCCTCAGGGGCGCGGGGAACTGCGCGACCAGCCCCCACCGGGCCGGCACCCGCCCACGGTCTCCGGGGCCCCGCCCCACCGGCCCGGCACTCGCCAACGACCCAGATGCCCCGCCCCGGCGCCCCCAGCGCCCCGCGCCTAGCCGAAGCGTTCCGTAAGACGGGGATACAGCCGGGCCACGGCCTCCGCGTTCTCGAAGTCGATCGGCGTACCCAAAGGCTCCGCGGGCGCCGGCGGAATCCCCAGGTCCGGCGCGACCGCCCCGGTCAGCTCCTCGTACGCCTCGTCCGCCGCATACCCCAGCTCCTCCCCGTCCCCGTCCACCTCCTCGTCGAAGTCGCGCAGCGACTCCGCCAGCGAGTCCGGATCGTGCAGCGCCCCCTCGAACACCTCCCGGCCCTGGCCGATCAGCCAGCACCGGAAGTAGTCGAACGCGTCGTCACTCGCCCCGCCGAGCAGCACCCAGGCGGCACCCCACAGATCCCAGCGGTAGCTGCGGTTGTAGCGGGCCTCGAAGTGCCGGGCGAAGTCGAGCACCGCGTCCGGGTCGGCGCGCAGCAGTCTGTCGACGAGCAGCTCGGCGTGGTCGTCGGGGTCGCCCTCGGCGGCCTCGCGGGTGCTGTCCACGATCTCCCAGAACTCGGTCTCGTCCATCACGGGACAAGCATCGGCCCTGGACCCAGGGGGCGCACGCTGAGCGCCGGACGTGCGCCACTTCGTTATGCGTGCACATGCCCTGGGCACGCCACGCGTGGCCGGAGCAGGTGGGTCCGGCGCTCATCCGTACCGCTCCCGCATCCGCCGGGCCGCCCGCGCGAACCGCTCCCGCAGCGCGACCGGAGCCACCACCTCCGCCTCCGCCCCGACCGCCATGAGCTGGGAGTACGCGACGTCCTCCGACTCCACCGGCAGCCTCACCGTCACCATGCCGTCCGCCTCAGGGGGACCCGCCGCCGCCACCGCCTCCCGCGCGGCCACCGGGTCGGTGACGTGCGGCAGCTGCCGCAGACCGGCCGCCGTCAGCCGGACGACCACCTCGGCCCGCAGGATCGCCCGGGCGAACTGCGCCGCCCGCTCGTCCCAGAACGCGGGCAGGTCGAACCGCTCGTCCCGGACGAACCGCTCGTCCCCCGGCTCCACCGCGGCGAACCGGTCCACGCGGTACACCCGCGGCCCCGCCGCACGGCCGTCACCCGCGGCATAGGCGGCGGGACCTGCGGCCACATCCGCCGTTCCGCCGCGCACGGCCGCCGCCAGATACCAGACACCCGCCTTCAGCACGAGCCCGTACGGCTCCAGCACCCGCTCCACCGGCGCCTCCTGGAGGCCCCGGCGGTAGGCGGCCCGCAGCACGCGGTCGTCCCAGACCGCCTCCGCGACCACCGGCAGCAGTTCCGGTGTCTGCGGCTCCTGGAACCAGCCCGGCGCGTCCAGGTGGAAGCGCTGTGCCGCCGTCCGCGAGGCGTCCCGCAGCGACGGCAGCAGCGCCGCCGACACCTTGAGCCGGGCTGCCGACGCCGCGTCGTCCAGCCCCATATCGCGCAGCGCGCCCGGCACCCCGGAGAGGAACAGCGCCTCCGCCTCGCCGCGGGCGAGCCCGGTCAGCCGCGTCCGGTAGCCGCCGATCAGCCGGTAGCCGCCCGCCCGGCCGCGGTCCGCGTAGACCGGCACGCCCGCCTCCGACAGCGCCTGCGCGTCCCGCGTCACCGTCCGCTCGCTCACCTCCAGCTCGCGCGCGAGCTCGGCCGCGGTCATCGACGGCCGGGACTGGAGCAGCAGCACCATTTTGATCAGACGGGCAGCACGCATGCCGCCATCATGGACGGCACCACTGACAGCGCCCCGTGGGGCCTGGTCCGCCGGACACGCCTCAGTCGCCGGGCGTGCCGTGCATGACCGAGAACACCGCGCCCTGCGGGTCCGCGAGGATCGCGAAGCGGCCCGTCGCCACCTGCCTCGGCGCGAGCAGGACCCGGCCGCCCAGCTCCGCGCAGCGCGCGGCGGTCGCGTCCGGGGCGTCCACGGCGACGTAGAGGTTCCAGTGCGGCGCGGGCACCTCCGGCGGGAACTCCTGGGCCGCCACGTCGACCAACCCGCCGAACGCGTCCCCGGCGACCGTCCACTGGGTGTACGCGCCGGGCCCGGCGTCCCCGGCGGGCCGCCGCCGCGTGCCCCAGCCCAGCACCGCTTGGTAGAAGTCGACCGCGCCCGCCGGGTCCCGGGTGAGCAGCTCGAACCAGCAGAAGCTGCTCGGCACGTTCACCGCCTCGAAACCGGCGTGCGCCAGCGGCTCCCACAGCCCGAACCCGGCACCCGCCGGGTCCTGGCAGACCGCCAGCCTGCCCTGCCCGAGCGCCGGGACAGGACCCGCGACGACCCGCCCGCGGTTGCCCCGTACCCGCGCGGCGACCGCCTCGGCGCCGCTGGACTGGAAGTACGGCAGCCAGCGGGCCGGCTCCCGCGGATCGGAGACCGGACCGACCCCGGCGACCAGGTGCCCGTCCTGCGCGTCGAGGGCGAACATGCGGTACCCGTCGGCCGCCTGGCCCCCGGCCGGCCGGGACCGCCAGCCGAACAGCGCCTCGTAGAAGGCGCGGGCCGCGTCCGTGTCCGGAGTGGACAGATCGGCCCAGCAGGGCGCGGAGGGGGTCTTGGAAATCTGCACGCGCATGCCTTCCACGGGCGCCCCCCTCGGCGACCCGTCCATTCACGCACGCGTGCCCCGCCCCGGCAATCGGGACGGGGCACGCACAGTACTTACTGCTGCGCCTACAGGCCGTAGCGCTCGCGCGCCTCCTTCACGGCCGTCGCCTTGACCTCGCCGCGGCGGGCGAGCTGGGCGAGGGCCGCGACGACGATCGACTCGGCGTCGACGCCGAAGTGCCGGCGCGCGTCCTCACGGGTGTCGGAGAGGCCGAAGCCGTCCGCGCCCAGCGAGGAGTAGTCCTGCTCGACCCACTGCGCGATCTGGTCCGGGACCTGGCGCATGTAGTCGGAGACGGCCAGCACGGGACCCTGCGCGGAGGCGAGCGCCTGCCGCACGTACGGGATCCGCTCCTCGCCCTTGAGCAGCGCCTCGTCGGCCTCCAGGGCGTCGCGGCGCAGCTCGGTCCAGGAGGTGGCCGACCACACGTCGGCGGCCACGCCCCACTCCTCGGCGAGCAGCCGCTGCGCCTTGAGCGTCCAGTGGATGGCCGTGCCGGAACCGATGAGGTTGATGCGCGGGGCGTTCGCCGCCGCCACCTCGACGCCCGCGGTCTCCGCCGTGTTGAAGCGGTACAGGCCCTTGATGATGGCCTCGTCGAGACCCTGCACGGCCGGCTTGGCCGGCTGCGGCATCGGCTCGTTGTAGACCGTCAGGTAGTAGAAGACGTCCTGGTCCTCGCCCGGCTTGGCCTCGCCGTACATGCGGCGCAGGCCTTCCTTCATGATCGTGGCGATCTCGTAGGCGAAGGCCGGGTCGTAGGAGAGGGCCGCCGGGTTGGTCGCCGCGATCATCGGCGAGTGGCCGTCCGCGTGCTGGAGGCCCTCACCGGTGAGCGTCGTGCGGCCCGCGGTGGCGCCGACGACGAAGCCGCGGCCCATCTGGTCGGCGAGCTGCCAGAACTGGTCGCCGGTGCGCTGCCAGCCGAACATCGAGTAGAAGATGTACAGCGGGATCATCTGCTCGCCGTGCGTCGAGTACGACGTGGCGGCGGCGATGAAGTCGGCCAGCGAGCCCGCCTCGTTGATCCCCTCGTTGAGGATCTGGCCCGACTCGGACTCCTTGTAGTACATGAGCTGGTCGCGGTCGACCGGGTCGTACGTCTGGCCCTTGGGCGAGTACAGGCCCAGCGACGGGAAGAGCGACTCCATGCCGAAGGTGCGCGCCTCGTCGGGGATGATCGGCACCCAGCGCTTGCCGGACGTCTTGTCCCGTACGAGGTCCTTCAGGAGCCGTACGAGCGCCATCGTCGAGGCGACCGACTGCGAGCCGGAGCCCTTGTCGAACGAGGCGAAGGCCTTGTCGGCGGGGGCGGGCAGCGGCGCGAGCGGCTGCGTGCGGCGGGCCGGGGCGGGACCGCCCAGGGCGGCACGGCGCTCGGCGAGGTAGCGCAGCTCGGGCGAGCCCTCCGCGGGACGGGCGTACGGAACGACACCGGCGTTGTCATCGAAGCGGCTGTCCGGGATCGGCAGGTCAAGGAGGTCACGCATGTCCTTGAACTCGTCGATCGTCAGCTTCTTCATCTGGTGGTTGGCGTTCTTCGACTCGAAGCCCTTGCCGAGCGTGAAGCCCTTGACGGTCTGGGTCAGGATGACCGTCGGGGCGCCCTTGTGCTCGACGGCCGCCTTGTACGCCGCGTACACCTTGCGGGGCTCGTGGCCGCCGCGGGAGGTGTGGAAGCACTCGGAGATCTTGTCGTCGGACAGCACCTTCGCGAGCTCGGTCAGCGCCGGGCTCACACCGAAGAAGTTCTCGCGGATGTAGGCGACGTCGCGCGTCTGGTACGTCTGGAACTGGGCGTCCGGGACCTCACGGAGCCGCTCCAGGAGCGCGCCGGTGGTGTCCAGCTGGAACAGCTCGTCCCACGCGTTGCCCCACATCGACTTGATGACGTTCCAGCCGGAGCCGCGGAACTGGGCCTCCAGCTCCTGCACGACGCGGAAGTTCGGGCGGACCGGGCCGTCCAGGCGCTGCAGGTTGCAGTTGATGACGAAGGTCAGGTTGTCCAGACCCTCGCGGGCCGCGAGGGTGAGCGCCGAGGTCGACTCGGGCTCGTCCATCTCGCCGTCGCCGAGGAAGGCCCAGACGTGGGAGTTCGAGGTGTCCTTGATGTTGCGGGCGCTCAGGTAGCGGTTGAACCGCGCCTGGTAGATCGCCGACAGCGGGCCGAGGCCCATCGACACGGTCGGGAACTCCCACAGCCACGGGAGGCGGCGCGGGTGCGGGTACGACGGCAGGCCGTTGCCCCCGGCCTCGCGGCGGAAGTTGTCCAGCTGGGCCTCGGAGAGGCGGCCGTCGAGGAAGGCACGGGCGTAGATGCCGGGGGAGGCGTGGCCCTGGATGTACAGCTGGTCGCCGGAGCCGTCGCCCTCCTTCCCGCGGAAGAAGTGGTTGAAGCCGGTCTCGTACAGCCAGGCGGCCGAGGCGAAGGTGGCGATGTGCCCGCCGACGCCGTGTTTGCTGCCGCGCGTCACCATCGCCGCCGCGTTCCACCGGTTGTAGGCGGTGATCTTGGCTTCCAGCTCCATGTCACCGGGGAAGTCCGGCTCGGCGGAGGTGGGGATCGAGTTGAGGTACTCGGTCGACAGGAGCTTGGGCAGCGGCAGGCCGCCGGCCTCGCCGCGCTCCAGCGTGCGGCGCATCAGCTGCGCGGCACGGTGCGGCCCGGCCGCCTTGGTGACGGCGTCCAGGGAGGCCTGCCATTCGGCGGTCTCCTCGGGGTCGCGGTCCGGGAGCTGGTCGAGCTCGCTCGGCTGGATGCGCATGGGGTCGGTCATAGTCGCCGCACGCCTTCCTGAGTCGAAGGGGGTGGGGTGGGGTGCCCTTGGTCTTTGGCAGGACAGGGCGGGGTCCCGGTGGGGATCCGACAGCGACAATAACTCCGTGATCGATGATCGATCAAAGGGTTGAAGAGTAAAACCTCTCCAGTTCGAAAAAGTAGGCACAAGGTGCCATGAGCAGGGGCACTCCGTGCCCCGCCAGGGGTGCGGGGAACTGCGCGACCAGCCACGCACGGCGATCACCGGGCGACGCACCGCACATGGCCCACGCCCGCCGCCTCACGGACGCGGCGCACACCCGAGAACATGCGCCTTCACCAGCGCGGCGATGTCGGGATCCCGCCGCCGGAACGCGGCGACCAGCTCCTCGTGCTCCTCCGCGTAGGACTGCTGCACGGTCCCCAGCCACCGGATGGAGAGCGCGGTGAAGACCTCGATCCCGAGCCCCTCCCACGTGTGCAGCAGCACGGAGTTCCCCGCGGCGCGGACCAGCTCCCGGTGGAAACCGACCGTGTGCCGCACCTGCGCGGTCCCGTCCGCGTCCAGGTCGGCCCGGTACAGCGCGGAGACGTGCGGCTCCAGCGCCGAGCAGTCCTCGGCCAGCCGCCCGCAGGCGAGCTCCGCCGCGATGGCCTCCAGACCGGCCCGCACCGGATAGCTCTCCTCCAGGTCCGCCGCCGAGAGGTTGCGGACCCGCACCCCCTTGTTGGGCGCCGACTCGATCAGCCGCAGCGACTCCAGCTCCCGCAGGGCCTCCCGTACGGGCGTCTGGCTGACCTCCAGCTCCGTGGCGATCCGGCGCTCCACGATGCGCTCGCCCGGCTTCCAGCGGCCGCTGACGATCCCCTCCACGATGTGCTCGCGGATCTGCTCGCGCAGCGAGTGGACGACCGGCGTGGTCATGAGGGCTCCTCCGGGGGCCAAGGGGAGTTGACGACTAGACAATACGGCGGCGCCCCCGTCCGGATGTGCTCCGGACGGGGGCGCCGCAGGTGAGGCTGGTTACAGCCGGACACCCGGAAGTACCCGTAAGTACGCGCAAGCACGCGGAAGCACTCGCACGTACGCGGAAGTACTACAGACCCAGCTCGACCTCGAACTCGCCGGCCTCGAGGATCTGCTTGACCGTCGTCAGGTAACGGGCGGCGTCCGCGCCGTCCACCAGACGGTGGTCGTAGGAGAGCGTCACGTACGTCATGTCGCGGATGGCGATGGTCTCGCCCAGGTCCGGGTGGTTGATGACGACGGGGCGCTTCACCGTGGCACCGATGCCCAGGATGGCGACCTGGTTCGGCGGGACGATGACCGTGTCGAAGAGCGCGCCGCGCGACCCCGTGTTGGAGATCGTGAAGGTGGCGCCCGACAGGTCGTCCGGGGCGATCTTGTTCGTGCGGACCTTGCCGGCCAGCTCCGCCGTCTTCTTGGCGATGCCCGCGAGGTTGAGGTCACCGGCGCCCTTGATGACCGGGGTCATCAGGCCCTTCTCGGAGTCGACGGCGATGCCGACGTTCTCCGAGTCGAAGTAGGTGATCGTGCCCTCGTCGTAGTTCAGGCGCGCGTTGATGACCGGGTGGGCCTTGAGCGCCTGGACGGCGGCCTTGACGAAGAACGGCATCGGCGAGAGCTTGACGCCCTCACGGGCGGCGAAGCCGTCCTTGGCCTGGCCCCGCAGCTTCATCAGCTTGGTGATGTCGACCTCGATGACCGAGGAGAGCTGCGCCTGCTCGTGCAGCGCCTTGGTCATGTTGTCGGCGATCGCCTTGCGGATGCGCGGCAGCTTGACCGTCTGGCCGCGGAGGGGGGAGACCTCCAGGGCCGGGGACTTCGGCGCCGAGGAGGCGGCCGGGGCGGCGGCCGGAGCCTGCGCCTTGGCGGCCTCGGCGGCGGCCGTGACGTCCTGCTTGCGGATGCGGCCGCCGACGCCGGAGCCCTTGACCGTGGACAGGTCCACGTTGTTCTCGGCGGCGAGCTTGCGCACCAGCGGGGTCACGTAGGCACCGTCGTCCGCCGGGGCGGGCGCGGGGCTCTTCGGGGCCTCGGCCTTGGCCGGAGCGGGCGTCGGAGCGGGGGCCGGCTCGGACGGGACCGGGTCGGGCGCCGGCTGGGTCTGCTGCTGCGGGGCCGGGGCAGAGGGGGCCTGCGGGGCGGGGGCGGCCGGAGCCTGCGGGGCCGGGGCCTCCTGGGCCGGGGCGGCCTGCTGCGGCGCCGGAGCCTCCTGAGCGGGGGCGGCGGGCTGCGCCTCGGCCTTGGCCGGAGCGGCACCGGGGGCACCGATGACGGCGAGCTTGGCGCCGACCTCGGCGGTCTCGTCCTCGGCGACGGTGATCTCCAGGAGCACACCGGCGACGGGGGAGGGGATCTCGGTGTCGACCTTGTCGGTGGAGACCTCCAGGAGGGGCTCGTCCTCCGCGACCTCCTCGCCGACCTCCTTCAGCCACCGGGTGACGGTGCCCTCGGTGACGGACTCGCCGAGCGCCGGCAGTGTCACGTCGGTGCCCTCGGCGGAGCCGGAACCGGCGGCCGCGTCGGCGGTGGGAGCCGGGGCGGGGGCCTCGGCCTCGGTGGACGGCGCGGCCTCGTCGGCCTTGGCCGGCTCGGCGGCCGGGGCCTGCTCCTGGGCCGGGGCGCCGGAGCCGTCGTCGATGACGGCCAGTTCGGCGCCGACCTCGACGGTCTCGTCCTCGGCGACCTTGATGGAGGCCAGGACGCCGGCGGCGGGCGAGGGGATCTCGGTGTCGACCTTGTCGGTCGACACCTCCAGCAGCGGCTCGTCGACCTCGACGCGCTCGCCCTCGGCCTTCAGCCAGCGGGTGACAGTGCCCTCGGTGACGCTCTCACCGAGCGCCGGAAGGGATACGGAAACCGCCATGGTTTCTGTTGCTCCTTTAACGATGCGCAGCTACGGATACCGCAGTGCGGAAGTCTGTGGTCGGTCGTCGCGCCCAGTTGCGACGGGGGCGGCGGGTGCGGTCGCTGCTCAGTCGTGCGAGTGCAGCGGCTTGCCCGCGAGGGCGAGGTGGGCCTCGCCCATGGCCTCGTTCTGCGTCGGGTGGGCGTGGATGAGCTGGGCGACCTCGGCGGGCAGCGCTTCCCAGTTGTAGATCAGCTGGGCTTCGCCGACCTGCTCGCCCATACGGTCGCCGACCATGTGGACGCCGACCACGGCACCGTCCTTGACCTGGACGAGCTTGATCTCGCCCGCGGTCTTGAGGATCTTGGACTTGCCGTTGCCCGCGAGGTTGTACTTCAGAGCGACGACCTTGTCCGCACCGTAGATCTCCTTGGCCTTGGCCTCGGTGATGCCCACGGAGGCGACCTCGGGGTGGCAGTACGTCACCTTCGGCACGCCGTCGTAGTCGATCGGGACGGTCTTGAGACCGGCCAGACGCTCCGCCACCAGGATGCCCTCGGCGAAGCCGACGTGCGCGAGCTGGAGCGTCGGGACGAGGTCACCGACGGCCGAGATCGTGGGCACGTTCGTCTGCATGTACTCGTCGACGAGGACGTAGCCGCGGTCCATCGCGACGCCCTGCTCCTCGTAGCCGAGGCCCTGGGAGACCGGGCCGCGGCCGATGGCGACGAGCAGCACCTCGGCGTCGAAGGTCTTGCCGTCGGCGAGGGTCACGCGGACGCCGTCCTGCGTGTACTCCGCCTTCTCGAAGAACGTGCCGAGGTTGAACTTGATGCCGCGCTTGCGGAACGCGCGCTCCAGGAGCTTGGAGCTGTTCTCGTCCTCGACCGGCACGAGGTGCTTGAGGCCCTCGACGATGGTGATGTCGGTGCCGAAGGACTTCCACGCGGAGGCGAACTCGACGCCGATGACGCCGCCGCCCAGCACGATCGCGGACTGCGGGACGCGGTCCAGCTTCAGCGCGTGGTCCGAGGAGATGATGCGGTTGCCGTCGATCTCCAGGCCCGGCAGCGACTTCGGCACGGAGCCGGTCGCCAGCAGGATGTGGCGGCCCTCGACGCGCCGGCCGTCCACGTCGACGGAGGTCGGGGAGGAGAGCTTGCCCTCACCCTCGATGTACGTCACCTTGCGGGAGGCGATCAGCCCCTGCAGGCCCTTGTACAGGCCGGAGATGACCTCGTCCTTGTACTTGTGGACGGCCTCGATGTCGATGCCCTCGAAGGTCGCCTTGACGCCGAACTGCTCGCTCTCGCGGGCCTGGTCGGCGATCTCGCCCGCGTGCAGCAGGGCCTTCGTCGGGATGCAGCCGTTGTGCAGGCAGGTGCCGCCGACCTTGCCCTTCTCGATCAGGGCGACGTCGAGTCCCAGCTGCGAGGCACGCAGAGCCGCGGCGTAACCGCCGCTGCCACCGCCGAGGATCACTAGGTCGAAAACGGTGCTGGCGTCGTTCGCCACGTCACGTCCTCCATGCATGTGCGCCGTACGCCGGTCTCCGATGACCGGGCGGCGGCTGGTGTTCGGCCGCTCGTTCTTCGGCCCTGTGGTGGGGGCCCTGTCCTGCCGCCCCCCATCCTCGCACTTGTCGAAGGCATGCGGGACGTCGGGCCGGGGTCTGAGACGCCGGTTACACCGGAAGCAGGCCAGGAGGAAGGGGCCGGAAGGGGGCAGGGAGGGCGTTTTCGTCCAGAGCGAACAGCCCCGGGCGCCGGGCCCGGGGCTGTCACCAGTGACGACGTGTACGCCGGGTCAGCCGAGGTCGCCCGCGGCCGTGCGCTCCGCGAGGCGGACCAGCGTACGGACCGCCGAGCCCGTGCCGCCCTTGGGCGTGTAGCCGAACGGGCCGCCCTCGTTGAAGGCGGGGCCCGCGACGTCGAGGTGGGCCCAGGTGATGCCCTCGCCGACGAACTCCTTCAGGAAGAGGCCGGCGACCAGGCCGCCGCCCATCCGCTCGCCCATGTTGGCGATGTCGGCGGTGGCCGAGTCCATGCCCTTGCGCAGGTCGGCCGGGAGCGGCATCGGCCAGGACGGCTCGCCGACCTCCTCCGCGATCTCGTGGATCGAGGTGCGGAAGGCGTCGTCGTTGGCCATGATCCCGTACGTGCGGTTGCCGAGCGCGAGGACCATGGCGCCGGTCAGGGTCGCCACGTCGACGATCGCGTCCGGGGTCTCCTCGGAGGCCTTCGCGAGGGCGTCGGCCAGCACGAGCCGGCCCTCGGCGTCCGTGTTCAGGACCTCGACGGTCTTGCCGGAGTACATGCGCAGCACGTCGCCGGGGCGGGTGGCGGAGCCGGACGGCATGTTCTCGGCGAGCGCCAGCCAGCCGGTGACGTTCACGTCGAGCTTGAGGCGGGCCGCGGTGACGACGGCGGCGAACACGGCGGCGGCGCCGGCCATGTCGCACTTCATCGTCTCGTTGTGCCCGGCGGGCTTCAGCGAGATGCCGCCCGAGTCGTAGGTGATGCCCTTGCCGACGAAGGCGAGGTGCTTCGTGTTCTTGCCTGCCCTGGAGCTGGTGTACGAGAGCTTCACCAGGCGCGGGGCCGAGGAGGAACCGGCGCCGACCCCGAGGATGCCGCCGTAGCCGCCCTTGGTGAGCGCCTTCTCGTCGAGGACCTGCACCTTGATGCCGTGTTCCTTGCCGGCGGCCTGGGCGACGGCGGCGAAGGCCTCGGGGTTGAGGTCGTTCGGCGGGGTGTTGACCAGGTCGCGGGCGCGGTTCAGCTCTTCGCCGAGCGCGGTGGCGCGCTCGATCTCCGCCTTGTAGGCCTTGTCGCGCGGCTTGACCCCGAGCAGGACCACCTCGGCGAGCGGGGCCTTCGCGCTCTTGGCGTCCTGGGCGGACTCCTTGTAGGCGTCGAAGGAGTACGCGCCGAGCAGCGCGCCCTCGGCGATCACACCGGCGTCCTCGGCGTCCTGGACCGGCAGCGCGAACGCGGCCTTCTTGGCACCGGCGAGGGTGCGGGCGGCGACGCCCGCGGCGCGGCGCAGCGACTCGGCGTCGAACGTCGCGCCGTCGGCGGACGTCTCGGGCAGGGCACCGAGACCGACCGCCAGCACGACCGGCGCCTTGAAGCCGGAGGGCGCGGGGAGCTTGGTCACCTCGCCCTCGCCGCCGGTGGCGCCGAGGGTCTCCAGGACGGCGGCGAGCTTGCCGTCGTACGCCTTGTCCACGGCCTCCGCGCCCGGCGCGACGACCAGGTTCGTGTCGCCCTTGGTGCCCTTGGCGACACCGACGACGACGGCGTCGGCACGCAGGCCGCTGGGCGCGGCGGTGCTGAGAGTCAGAGCAGTCACTGTGGTGAGGTCCCTCTTTCGTGGCTCGGGGGTTTGGGTGGCCCGGATGTGAGCCTACGCCCGTCTCCTGGCCGCGGGCCCCCGAGGTGCTGTCACGGGGCTCTGCCCCGGACCCCGCTCCTCAAGCGCCGGAGGGGCCGAGAGGGGGTGCTGGGGGTCTGATCTGGTTCAGGTGAGTGTCAGGGTGATCAGCACCGCCGTCGCCGCCGTCTCCGCCACCGCCCCGAACACGTCCCCCGTCACCCCGCCGAACCGGCGCACGCAGCGGCGCAGCAGCACCTCGGCCGCCGCGCAGCCCAGTACGACGCCGAGCGCCGCCCCGGGCGAGAGCGCGGCGGCGAGCGCCGCGACCACGAGGCCCGTCAGCAGCGCGGCCCGCGGCGGCACCGTCCCGGCGACGGCCGCGCCCAGCCCCTCCGGGCGGGCGGCCGGGACGCCTGCGCGGGCGGCGAAGGTGAGGGCGAGGCGGGCGGTCACCGCGCAGGCGGCCGCCGCGACGGCGCCGTGGGCCCAGGACTGCGCGTACAGCTGGGCCAGGGCGGCGATCTGGGCGAGCAGCGTGAGGACCAGCGTCACGACGCCGAACGGGCCGATGTCCGACTGCTTCATGACGCGCAGCGCGTCCGCCGCGGGCTTCCCGCTGCCCAGGCCGTCCGCGACGTCCGCGAGCCCGTCCAGGTGCAGGCCCCGGGTGAGCACCGCCGGCACCGCGACGGAGGCGACCGCGGCGAGGAGCGCCCCCGCCCCGAGGAAGGTCAGCGCCCCGCCGAGCGCCGCCGCGGCGACCCCGACGACCAGGCCCGCGAGCGGCGCGCACAGCATGCCGGCGCGGGCCGCGTCCCGGTCCCAGCGGGTGACGGTGACGGGCAGGACGGTGAGGGTGCCGAAGGCGAAACGTATGCCGTCGGTCAGGGCGGTGCGGGAGCTCGTTGCGGACACCGGGGGAGGTTAACCCGGGGCGGCGGCCGGGGCCGGGGCGCGCCCGCGCAGCGCGGTGGCGCCGCACAGGGCGAGCGTCGCGGCGACGGCGGCCAGGTGCTCCTTGCCCGCCAGGTTCGGCTCGAGCGCGCACTCGGCGGCCATCGCGACGGCGACCAGGGCGCCGGTCCAGCGGGCCCGGTGGCGCCAGCACACGTAGAGCGCGAGGCCGACCACCGCGGCCGAGGGGCCGGTGTCCACGACGTGCGCGTCCGACGCGGGCAGGCCGAGCGGGCCCGCCGGGCCGAGCGCGACGCCGACCCGCGCGTACAGCGTCCCGGCGAGGGTGGCCGCGTACGCGAGCAGCAGGGTGCGGCGGCGGCCGAGGGAGAGCTCCGCGACGCCGAGGACGAGCAGGACCTGCGCGAGCGCGCCCCACACCGGCAGGTCGAGCGCGGGGACGTAGAGGGACAGGGGCGTGCGCGCCAGGCCGAGCCAGAGGGGGTCGGCGGCCCGGACCGCGCCGATCTGCTGGACGAGCGGGTAGCCCCAGGGCTGGTTCTGGACGTACTGGAACGCCGCCGTCAGGCCCACCGCGGTCAGGGTCAGCGGGACCGGGGGCCGCCCGCGGGTGCGCAGCCGTGCGCGGACGACGCCGTACAGCGGCCCCCACTCGCGGCGGGCCCAGCTGCCCGCGGCGCCCGTCACGGCTGCTCCACCCGGTCGCGCCGCAGCCACCCCGGCAGGCCGGGGAGGTCCAGGAAGCCTTCGGCGCGGGCCGAGGCGATGCCGATGCGCGGCAGGTCGGCGCTCTTCTCGAAGAGCAGGAAGCGCGGTTCCCACAGAGGGCGGTACTTGGCGTTGGCGCGGTAGAGCGACTCGATCTGCCACCACCGGGAGAAGAAGCCGAGCAGCGCGCGCCACAGGCGCAGCACGGGGCCCGCGCCGAGCCGCGAGCCGCGCTCGAAGACGGAGCGGAAGAGGGCGAAGTTGAGCGAGACCCGGGCGACGCCGATCTCGGCGGAGCGCTGCAGGAGTTCGATGACCATGAACTCCATCAGCCCGTTCTCTGCGGCCCGGTCACGCCGCATCAGATCGAGCGAAAGACCCCGCGGGCCCCAGGGCACGAACGAAAGCACCGCCCGCAACCGCCCGGTCGCGTCGGTGCATTCGAGCATCACGCACCGGCCGTCGGCCGGGTCGCCGAGCCGGCCGAGCGCCATCGAGAAGCCGCGCTCGGTGGCCCCGTCGCGCCACTGGTCGGCCCGCTCCAGCAGGTGGGCCATCTCGGCGGGCGGGATGTCCTCGTGGCGGCGGACCCGGACCGAGTAGCCCGCGCGCCGCACCCGGTTGTAGGCCTGCCGCACCGTGCGCATCGAGCGCCCTTCGAGGGTGAAGCGGCGCTCGGCGCCGCCGTCCCGGGTCGCGGTCGCCACGATGGCCTCGTCGCCGAGTTCGAGGGCGTCCAGGCCGTGCCGCGCGTAGACGGTGCCGGCCTCCTCGCTCGCGCCCATCACGGCGGGGATCCAGCCGTGCACCCGCGCCTGGGCGAGCCAGGGTTCGATCGCGCCGGGCCAGGCCTCCGGGTCGCCGATGGGGTCGCCGGAGGCGAGCGAGACGCCGCCGATCACCCGGTACGTCACCGCGGCCTTGCCGGTCGGGGACCACACGACGCTCTTCTCGCGGCGCAGCGCGAAGTAGCCGAGGGAGTCGCGCTCGCCGCCCTTGTCGAGCAGGGCGCGCAGCCGCGACTCGTCGTGCGGGGCGATCGGGTCGACCGCCCTGCGGGCGCGGAAGGCGGCGCGCACGACAGCGATCAGCAGGAGCGTCGACAGGACGTTGATGACGGCGTCGACCCAGTGCGGGGTGGCGATGCCCGGGTGCGGGGCGCCGTCGGTGGCGACGGAGACGAGCCGCAGCGTGCCGTAGCGCCAGCGGTCCAGGAAGGTGGCACGCCCGGTGTCCCGCGCCTGGTCGGCGGCGGTGACCAGCAGCGCCGCGACGAGCGAGGTGGCCAGCAGGCCGCCGGCGGCGAGCGCCGCGGCGAGGCGGGGGTTGGCGCGGTCGCCCTTGGCGTAGAACTCCCGGCGCCCGGCGAGCAGGGCGGCCACGAAGGCGGCGGTGGCCGCGAGCGAGATCCAGTTCTGCGCGTACTGCCGGACCTCCGCGAAGCACATGACGACGGCGAACAGCAGCAGGAAGGCGCCGGCCAGCACGAGGTTGAGGATCCAGGCCGCGCGTCTGCGCCGGCGCATCGTGACCGCGAGGAACCAGGTGACGACGGCGGAGGAGAAGCCCGCGGCGAGCAGGTACGGGGTGAAGTAGTTCTCCGCGTTGTGGCGGCGCAGGTCCTGTCCGAAGGAGACCCAGACGGCGCTCAGCAGATTGAGGAACGTGACGGCCCGGAGGTACCAGACGGTGAAGCCCGCGGCGCGTCGTGAGGTCGGTGTGCTGGTCGGTGGCTCTCCCGTGACGCCCATGACGGCGAGCATATGGGCGTTTTGGTGTGATTTGCGGACGGCGCCGCCGTGGGGTGCGGCGCCGACCCGGGGCGAGCCGTCCTGGGGCGAGCCGTCCTGGGGTGCGGCGCCGACCCGGGGTCACTACCGCTCGGCGCCCTCCGCGCCGACCACGCCGTCCGCGCCCCTCGCGCTCTGCGTGCCGTCGTCGGCAGGAGCGGCGTCGGCGTTGTCGGCCGCGTCAGCGGTGTCAGCGGTGTCGGGGACGCCGGTGGCCCCCTGCTTCTCGTCCGCGGGTTGCTCCGCCCCGGGCTCCGGGAGTTCGGGAAGCTCCGCCGCCAGCGCGGCGGCGGCCTGGACCACCGGCAGCGCCAGCAGCGCGCCGGCGCCGCCGCCCACCCGCACGCCCTGGTCGAGCAGCGGGTCCATCGCCATCCGGTCCAGCGCCTTGGCCTGGGCCGGCTCGCCGCTGGCGTGCCCGGCCAGCCACCAGTCGGGCGCGCGGAACGCGACCCGCTGGCCGACCAGCGCGCACGCGGCCGACACCACGCCGTCCAGGATCACCGGCGTGCGGCGCACCGCGCTCTGCAACAGGAAGCCGGTCCCCGCCGCGAGATCGGCGCCGCCCACGGCGGCGAGGAGCTGCAACTGGTCGCCCAGGACCGGCCGGGCCCGGCGCAGCGCGTCCCGCACCGCCGCGCACTTGCGCATCCAGGTCAGGTCGTCGACCGGGTCGCCGCCGCGGCCGGTGACCACCGAGGCGTCGGTGCCGCACAGGGCCGCGACGAGCGTGGCCGCCGCCGTCGTGCCGCCCACGCTCAGGTCGCCGAGCACCACCAGGTCCGTACCCGCGTCGGCCTCCTCGTCGGCGATCGCCATACCCGCCAGGAAGGCCGCCTCGGCCTCCTCCAGGGTGAGCGCGTCCTCGACGTCGATCCGCCCGGAGCCGCGCCGCACCCGGTGCCCCCCGACCCCGGCCGGCAGCTCGGCCGGGTCGCAGTCGAGCGCCATGTCGACGATCCGCACGCCGACACCGAGCCGCCGGGCGAGCACCGCGCCGGCGCTCGCGCCCTCGGCGGCCTCGCGGACCAGCGCGGCCGCGGTGCCCGCGGCGCGCTTCGACACGCCGAGCCCGGCGACGCCGTGGTCGCCGGCGAAGAGGACCACCCGCGGCCGCGCGACCGGCCGCACCGGCACCGAACCCTGGGCGGCGCCGAGCCACTCGCCCAGCTCGTCGAGGCGGCCCAGGGCGCCGGGCGGCACGGCGAACCGGGCCCTGCGCTCCTCGGCGTCGCGGCGGGTGCCGCCGTCGGGGCGCTCGATCAGGTCGGTGAAGTCGTCGAGATTCAGCGAGCTCATTCGTCGAACAGTACCGGCCGTGCGCCGGCCCGGCCGCTGACGTCCCGTCAGCCGCCCGGCCCCCGCGGAACGCCTGGCGGTGGCGGCTCCTGACAGGTGATCACCTGGCGCGACGCGGCAACCGCGCCCTGTGATTGCCGGGTGCCCGATGATCCCTTACGTTCTTGTTTGTATCGGATTGTCGTACCACGGTGGCGCCAGGAGTTGACCCAGAAATGTCCCCCTCAGTCCAGGCCGTGGCCGACCGCCGCCCGGCCTACCTCACCGCACTCGCCCAGGGCACCGAACGCTTCCACGAGCCGCCCCGCACCGACTGCCCCTGGTGCGGCTCGGCGCGGCTGCGCACCCGGCTGCGCACCACCGACCTGCTCCAGCACAAGCCCGGCACGTTCACGGTCGACCAGTGCCGGTCCTGCGGCCACTCCTTCCAGAACCCCCGCCTCACCCGGGAGGGCCTCGACTTCTACTACCGCGACTTCTACGACGGCCTCCACGCCGAACAGGCCGAGAAGGTCTTCGGCGCCCGCAGCTCCGTCCCCCGCCACCGGCGGGCCGTGCGCGCCCTGGCCCGCTTCATCGAGCCGGAGAGCTGGCTGGACGTCGGCACCGGCCGCGGCCACTTCCCGGCCGTCGCCAGGGAACTCCTGCCGTACACCGCCTTCGACGGACTCGACCTGGGCTCCGGCGTCGCGGAGGGCCGCAGGCGGGGCCGGATCGAGGAGGCCCACCGCGGTCTCCTCCCGGACCTCGCCCCCGAGCTGGCCGGCCGCTACGACGCGATGAGCATGTTCCACCACCTGGAACACTCCCTCGACCCGCGCGAGGAACTCAAAGCGGCCCACCGCGTCCTGCGCCCCGGCGGCCACCTGCTGATCGAGGTCCCCGACCCGGAGAGCCGCTACGCCAGGCTGCTCGGCAAGTGGTGGGTGCCGTACTTCCAGCCGCAGCACCTGCACTTCATCCCGCTCGCCAACCTCCGCACCGAGCTGGCGGCGCTCGGCTTCACGGTCGTCGCCGTCGACCGGCGCGAGCCGCACGTCCCGCTCGATCTGTCGGCCGCCTGCGCCCTGCTCCTGAGCCGCTACCTGCCCGACCGCGACACCCCGTGGCGCACCAGGGCCCCCGGCGCCGCCCGGCGCGGCCTGCGCCGGGCGCTGAGCTACGCCGCCGCCCCCGCCTTCGTCGCCTGCTACGCCGCCGACCGGCTGCTCGCCCCGCTGGTCAGCCGCACCCGCTTCTCGAACGCGTACCGGGTCATCGCACGCCGCAACCCGGACCCGGCCTGACCCTTCCCGCCACCGTCAGCCGCACCCGCCGTCGGCTCGCACCCGCCGTCGGCTCGCATCCGCCGTCGGCTCGCATCCGCCGTCGGCTCGCACCCGCTGTCGTGGGCCGCACCCGCTGTCGTGGGCCGCACCCGCTGTCGTGGGCCGCACCCGCCGTCAGCCGCGCCTTCCGTCAGCCGCGCAGGACGAGCGCCTGCCCGGCGACGACCAGCAGCACCTGCTCGCACTCGCCCGCGAACGCCGCGTTGAGCCGGCCCAGTTCGTCGCGGTAGCGGCGCCCGGACGCGGTCGCGGGCACGATCCCCGAGCCCACCTCGTTCGAGACGGCGACCACGGTGCGCCGGGTCCGCCGCACCCCCTCGACCAGTTCGGCGACCCGCGCGCGCAGCGCCTTCTCGCCGCCGTCCGCCCACGCCGCGTCGGACCAGGCGTCCACCTCGTCCATCGCGTACGTCAGCCACAGCGACAGGCAGTCCACCAGGAGCGGCGCCGGGTCCGCCGCGTCGGCCAGCAGCGGAAGCAGCTCGCAGCTCTCCGTGGTCCGCCACGAGGAGGGCCGCCGGTCGCGGTGCAAGGCGACCCGCCGCGCCCACTCGGTGTCCCCGCCGCGCGTCCCGCCGGTCGCGACGTAGAGCACGTCGGGGAAGGCCTCCAGGCGCCGCTCGGCCTCCACCGACTTGCCCGACCGCGCCCCGCCGAGCACCAGCGTCCTGCGCGGCACGTCGGGCACGCTCTCGTACGCCCCCACGGTCAGCGTCGTCCCGTCCGGCACCGCCCGGGCGCCCGCCGCCGCGAGCCGCCGCCCCAGCTCGGGGCCGGGCGGCACGTCGTGGTCCAGGTGGACGGCGACGATGTCGGTGGTCGGCCCGACCGCGCCCGCGGCGCGCAGCCGCGCCAGCGCGTCGGGCCGCCCGACCACGTCCAGGACCACCATCTCGTAGGGGGTCCGCACCGCGTCGAGCCCCGCGGCCGCGGCGCGCGGCGGGAGGTAGAGCAGCCGCCCGCCCTCCGGCCCGGTCACCTCGTACCCGGTGCCCGGCGCGTCCAGGGCCAGCGCCCGCACCCGGTGCCCGGTGAGCAGCGCCAGCTCCCGCCCGTCCGGCACCCGCCCCGGCTGGGGCAGCCCGGCCGGCACCTCCACCGCGGGCCCGTCGTGCGGATGGGAGAGCAGCACCTGCCGTACGCCGCCGAGACTGTGCCCCGCGCGGGCCGCGGCGAAGACGGCGCCCGGCGTCAGGTCGAGCAGCAGCACCCCGTCGACCAGCAGGGCCGTCGCGGCGCGCGCGCCCGGGCCGGACGCGGTCGCGCAGGCCGCGCAGGGGCAGTCGGGGCGGGGCAGTCCCGCCGGGGCTCCGGTGCCGAGCAGAGTCAGTTCCACGGGAAGATCCTCCCGCGCCCCCGTCCGTGCCGCGCGCCCGGATACGCTTCCGGGGAATCCAGACATCGGACATCCGGTACCGGGAGGCTGACATGGCGGCATGGACGTGGCGGTTCGAGAAGTCCGACGGGACAGAGGTGGCCCCGGCGGTGCAGCCGGAGGAGTTCACGACGCAGGGCGACGCCGAGTCGTGGATCGGCGAGTACTGGAAGGAACTGGCCGAGGGCGGGGCGGACCAGGTCACCCTCTCCGAGGACGCCACGGTGATCTACGGCCCGATGAGCCTGCACGCGGAGGAGGCGGCGGCTCCGCAGGAGTGACGGGTGCGGGCGGGGCGGGGCGAGGGCCCGGCCCCGCCCGCGTGCCGTGCCGGGTGCGGTCCCGCCCGCGTGCCGTGCCGGGTGCGGTCCTGCCCGCGTGCCGTGCCGGGTGCGGTCCTGCCCGCGTGCCGTGCCGGGTGCGGTCCTGCCCGCGTGCCGTGCCGGGTGCGCTCCCGCCCCCGTCCCGTTCCGGGCGCGGCCCCGCCCGCCTTCCGTTCCCGGCGCGGGCCCCGTCGTGGCCGGCCGCGCGGGTTCTCGGGCCCCCGAGGCTTACGGCCTCGCCGCAGCCGCGTCCCGGGCGGGTCAGATCTCGCCGAGCGTGACGTCCGCCGTCTTCCGCGAACCGTCCCGGGTGTACGTCACCGCGACCTTGTCGCCGGGCTTCTTGCCCGCCAGGGCCTCCGACAGCGCCTGCATGGTGTCGACGTCCCGGCCGTCGAAGCGGGTGATGATGTCCCCGGCCTCGATCCCGGCCTTCGCCGCCCCGCCGCCGTCCGTCACGGAGACCACCGCGACCCCGGCGGCGCGGTAGCCGTCGTCGAGCACCGAGCGCCCGGTGATGCCGAGCGCCGCCCGGCCCGAGTCCGTCACCTTGCCGTCCTTGATCACCTGGTCGGCGACGGTCGTGGCCATCGACGCCGGGATCGCGAACCCGATGCCGGGCGCCGACCCGCTGCCCAGGCCCGGGTCGACCGCCGCGAGCGTCGGGATGCCGATGACCTCGCCGTCCAGGTTCACCAGCGCGCCCCCGCTGTTGCCCGGGTTGATCGCGGCGGACGTCTGCACCATGTTGGCGATGGTCGCCCCGGTGCCGCCGCCGGAGCGGCCCTCGCTCACGGTCCGGCCGGTCGCCGAGACGATGCCCTGCGTGACGCTGGAGGAGAGCCCCAGCGGGGAGCCCATCGCCAGCGTGATCTGTCCGACCGCCACCTTCGCGGAGTCGCCGAAGCGCGCGGCCTTCAGCCCCTCGGGCCGCTTGTCCAGCTTGATGACGGCGAGGTCCTGCTCGGGGTAGGCGTAGACGAGCCGCGCGGTGAGCTCGTCCGTGCTGTTGGCCGTGGTGACCTTGAAGCTCTTCTCGTCGCCCACCACGTGCGCGTTGGTGACGATGTGGCCCTGGTCGTCGTAGACGACGCCGGAGCCGAGGTCGGAGGAGGCCTGGATCTGGACGACCGAGGGCAGGACGTCCTTGATCACCTTCTGGTAGTCGTCCTGGAGGCTGTCGGCCGCCGCCGGCGCGGCCTGCGTCGTGGAGCCGGACGGCGGACCGGACGCGCCAGGGTCCGAGCAGCCGGAGAGGAGCGCCGCGGCGCACAGCGCGCCGGTCAGCGGCAGGGCGGCCCGCGGCGCACGGGAGCGGACGGCACGGGACGGACGGGGCGCACGCGCGCGAGAGGCATCCATGCCCGGATTGTCACGTTCGCGCAGGGCGGTCGCCCGCCCTGCGCGGCCGAACAGGCGTCAGCCGCGGACCCCGCACAGGTGCAGCAGCGCCGCGATCCGCCGGTACGGCTCGGTGCGCCCGGCCCGCTCCTCCGCGGCGAGCAGCGTCTGCAACTCCCCGCGCTCCGGCGGCTCGGCCCCGTCCTTCGCCTGGTCGGTGAAGACCCGCACCCCGTACCAGGCGTGCAGCGGCGCCCCGATCCCGGCGAGCGTCGCCGTCAGGGTGGAGAGCCGGTCGGCCCGCACGTCCAGGCCCAGGCGGTTGCTGTACGACGTCGACTCGAAGGCGCCGAGCGCGGTGACCCAGTCACCGGCGAGCCCGGGCCGCATGGCGAGCGCGTCCGCGTTCCGTACCAGCAAGGAGAGCAGGCCGCCGGGGGCCAGCATCCGCGCGAGGCCCGCGAGCAGCGGGTCCGGGTCCTCGACGTACATCAGGACGCCGTGGCAGAGCACGACGTCGAAGCTGCCCGGCAGGAAGTGCACGCCCGTCTGGTGGCCGTCGCCCTCGACGATCCGCACCCGCTCGCGGACCCCCTCGGGCTCCGCCGCCAGCGCCTGCTGCGCCACGGCGATCATCCCGGGGTCCTGCTCGACGCCGGTCACCTTGTGCCCGGCCCGGGCGAGACGCAGCGCCTGCGTGCCCTGGCCCATGCCCACGTCGAGCACCCGCAGCCGCTGCCCGACGGGGAACCGGCCGGCTATCTGCTCGTCGAGCTGCCGGGCCACCAGCTCCTGCCGTACGACATTGCGCACGCCGCCCAGCCCCGCCAGCCAGGCGTCCGGCGCGCCCCCGGCGAACGCGTCCGCGCTCAGGGTCGCTCCCCGCGCTTGACCTGGGGCTTGGGCAGCCGCAGCCGCTTCATCTGGAGCGTGCGCATCAGCGCGTACGCCACGGCGCCCTTGCGGCGCTCGTCCGGGAACTTCTCCGCCAGCTTCTTCTTCAGGCGGAAGCCCGTGATGGCCGAGTCGATCACGATCGCGACGATGACGAAGAGCCACAGCAGCAGCGCGATGTTCTGCAGGGAGCCGACCCGGACCATGCTCAGGACGAGGATGATCACCGCCATCGGCAGGAAGTACTCGGCGATGCAGAAGCGCGAGTCGACGAAGTCACGCGCGTACTTGCGCACGGGACCCTTGTCGCGGGCCGGCAGGTAGCGCTCGTCACCGTTGGCCAGCGCGGCACGCTGGCGCTCCATCGCGGTACGGCGCTCCTCGCGCTGACGCCCGCGGGCCTCCTTGGGCGTCATCTTGGTGTTGGCCACGCTGCGGCGCTGCGACTGGGCCGCGCTGCGCTTGGGCGTGGGGCGGCCCTTGGGCGCCTGCGGGTCTCGGGTCTGCGTGGACGAGGAGGTCACCGGGGCCTTGGCGGCGGAGGCCTTGTCGTCCTGGGATCGGCTACGGAACACAAAAGCCAAGGGTACGCGGTGGCCGTGCATGGACCAGTGGCCCGTGGGGAACGATCCGGCAACGCCCGGCGTCCCTAGAGGCACACAGGGGCCCACCTACTCCTCACGCCGGAGCGGGCCGGGACGCAGTCGTCCTTGGGGATGAGCGCATCCGCACCTGAACAGTGCGGTAATAGATGCAGGACCCGTACTGTGGATTCTGTCGCAGTGCTGGAGCTCGAACGGCCGGTCGGATCTGTCAGAAGGGGGCGCGCGAAGCCCATGAGCGGTGTCATGAAGCGTATGGGAATGATCTTCCGCGCGAAGGCGAACAAGGCCCTGGACCGGGCCGAGGACCCGCGCGAGACCCTCGATTACTCGTACCAGAAGCAGCTGGAGCTGTTGCAGAAGGTGCGCCGCGGCGTCGCCGACGTGGCGACCAGCCGCAAGCGCCTGGAACTGCAGCTCAACCAGCTCCAGGGCCAGTCCTCCAAGCTGGAGGACCAGGGCCGCAAGGCGCTCGCGCTCGGCCGGGAGGACCTGGCCCGCGAGGCGCTCTCCCGCAGGGCCGCGCTCCAGCAGCAGGTCACGGACCTGGAGACGCAGCACCAGACGCTCCAGGGCGAGGAGGAGAAGCTCACCCTCGCGGCGCAGCGGCTCCAGGCCAAGGTCGACGCCTTCCGTACGAAGAAGGAGACCATCAAGGCCACCTACACGGCGGCGCAGGCCCAGACCCGGATCGGCGAGGCGTTCTCCGGCATCTCCGAGGAGATGGGCGACGTCGGCATGGCGATCCAGCGGGCCGAGGACAAGACGGCGCAGCTCCAGGCGCGGGCCGGCGCCATCGACGAGCTGCTCGCCTCCGGCGCCCTCGACGACTCCTCCGGGCTCGCCAAGGACGACATCCAGAGCGAGCTGGACCGCCTCTCCGGTGGTACGGATGTAGAGCTGGAGCTGCAGCGCATGAAGGCCGAGCTGGCCGGAGGCCCGTCCTCGTCCCAGCAGGCGATCGAGGGCGGCGCGGAGCAGGGCCGGCAGGCGCAGCAGCCGCAGGACACGCCGCGCTTCGACAAGCAGTAGCACAGGCCTCGACCGGGCCGTGACAGCCCCGAGGAGGGCGTCATGATCGTACGGATCATGGGGGAGGGCCAGGTCAGACTGGCCGACAGCCACTTCGCCGAGCTCAACGAGCTGGACGACGAACTGCTCCGGGAGATGGAGAGCGGCGACCAGGCGGGCTTCCGCCGCACGCTCACCGCGCTCCTGGAAGCCGTGCGCCGGCTCGGCGAGCCGCTCCCGGACTCCGCCCTGGAGCCCTCGGAGCTGATCCTGCCCGGGCCGGACGCGACCCTCGACGAGGTCCGCTCCATGCTCAGCGACGACGGTCTGATCCCGGGCTGACCAGCGGCGCGGCGGGCGGCTACCGTGACCCCGGTGACCCCCCTCGTACGGTGGGCCAGGAACCACCCCCTGGCCCTGGACGCCCTCGTCGCGCTCGGCGTCCTCATCGCCATGATCGCGGGCTCCTTCGTCGACCCGCACGGCCCCGAGGGCGCCTACGTCTGGGGCGCCCGCACCCCCGGCGGCCTCAGCTTCCTGCTCATGGTGCTCGGCGCCCTCGCCCTGGTCTTCCGGCGCAAGGCCCCCATGTACGTGCTGGGCGCCACCGCGGCCGTCTCCGTCGTGGAGCTGGTCACCGGCGAACCCCGCGCCCCCGTCGTGATGTCCGCGGTCGTCGCCCTCTTCACGGTCGCCGCCCGCACCGACCGGCCCACCACCTGGCGCGTGGGCCTGGCCACCATGGCCGTGCTCACCGGCATCGCCATGCTCGTCGGCCCGCTGCCCTGGTACGCGCAGGAGAACCTCGGCATCTTCGCCTGGACCGGGATGGCCGCCGCGGCCGGGGACGCCGTCCGCTCCCGGCGCGCCTTCGTGCAAGCCATCCGGGAGCGCGCCGAGCGGGCCGAGCGCACCCGGGAGGAGGAGGCCAGGCGGCGGGTGGCGGAGGAGAGGCTGCGCATCGCCCGCGATCTGCACGACGTCGTCGCCCACCACATCGCGCTCGTCAACGTGCAGGCCGGGGTCGCCGCCCACGTCATGGACAAGCGGCCCGACCAAGCGAAGGAGGCCCTCGCCCACGTCCGCGAGGCCAGCCGCTCCGCCCTCAACGAACTGCGCGCCACCGTCGGCCTGTTGCGGCAGAGCGGCGACCCGGAGGCGCCGACCGAGCCGGCGCCCGGACTCGACCGGCTCGACGACCTCGTCGCCACCTTCCGGCACGCGGGCCTGCCCGTCGAGGTGGCCCGCGGGGAGGCGGCCGCGGCCCTGCCCGCCGCCGTCGACCTGGCCGCCTTCCGGGTGGTGCAGGAGGCACTCACGAACGTCCGCAAACACGCGGGTCCTGACGCGAAGGCCGAGGTCAGCGTGGTGCGCGTCGGGCACGACGTGGAGATCTCCGTCCTGGACGACGGGCCCGCGGAGGCCCCCGCCGCCGGTCACCCGGACGCCAACGGCGGCCACGGCCTGCTCGGCATGCGCGAACGCGTCAGCGCGCTCGGCGGCACCCTCACCGCGGGACCGCGCTACGGCGGCGGCTTCCGCGTCCATGCGATCCTTCCGGTCGACGCCCGGACCACCACAGCAGGGGACGCCACGCCATGACGAGCGGTACGCACGGCACCAGCGGCACCATCAGGGTGCTCCTCGCCGACGACCAGGCCCTGCTGCGCAGCGCCTTCCGGGTGCTGGTGGACTCCGAGTCCGACATGCACGTGGTGGGGGAGGCCTCCGACGGCGCGGAGGCGGTCCGCCTCGCCCGCGCCGAGCGGCCCGACGTCGTCCTGATGGACATCCGGATGCCCGGCACCGACGGCCTCGCCGCGACCCGGGAGATCAGCGCCGACCCCGAACTGGCCCACGTACGCGTCGTGATGCTGACGACGTTCGAGGTCGACGAGTACGTCGTGCAGTCGCTGCGGGCAGGCGCCTCCGGCTTCCTCGGCAAGGGCGCCGAACCCGAGGAGCTGCTCGGCGCCGTGCGCGTCGCGGCCGCGGGCGACGCCCTGCTCTCGCCCGCCGCGACCAAGGGCCTGATCGCCAAGTTCCTGGCGCAGGGCGACGGTTCGGACGCGGCGGCGGGCACCGGCGGCGGCCACGCGGAGCGGCTGGCCGCGCTCACCGGGCGCGAGCGCGAGGTCCTGGTCCAGGTCGCGGGCGGGCTGTCGAACGACGAGATCGCCGAGCGCCTGGAGGTCAGCCCGCTCACCGTCAAGACCCACGTGAACCGCGCCATGGCCAAGCTCGGCGCCCGCGACCGGGCACAACTCGTGGTGATTGCCTACGAATCGGGCCTGGTCCGTCCGAGGGTGGACTGAATCACGCGCCCGCGTACTCCGCCCGCAGTAGGCGCCGCTCAAGAACGGGACCTGGGAGCGACGAATCCGGCGGTCGCGGTGGCTGAGGGTGTAGGCGGGCCCCTGCGCATGTCCGCGTCAGGGCCGTCATCACCGCTCACGCCCCTGGAGTACCCCCGCTCATGTCCTGGCTGTCGAGATTCAGCCTCGCTCAACGCGCCCTGATCGGGCTGGTGTCCATCATCGCGATCGCCTTCGGCGCCCTCGCGATCCCCCAGCTCAAGCAGCAGCTGCTGCCCACCATCGAACTGCCCATGGTCTCCGTCCTGGCCCCGTACCAGGGCGCGTCGCCCGACGTGGTGGAGAAGCAGGTCGTCGAGCCGCTGGAGAGCTCCATCGACGCGGTCGACGGGATCACCGGCGTCACCTCCACGGCCTCCGAGGGCAACGCGGTGGTGATGGCCCAGTTCGACTTCGGCAGCGGCAGCGACTCCAAGCAGCTCGTCGCCGACGTCCAGCAGGCCGTCAACCGGGCCCGCGCCCAGCTCCCCGACTCCGTCGACCCGCAGGTCATCGCGGGCTCCACGGACGACATCCCGACCGTCGTGCTCGCCGTCACCTCCGACAAGGACCAGCAGGCCCTCGCCGACCAGCTCGACGCGACCGTCGTCCCGGCGCTGAAGGACATCGAGGGCGTCGGCCAGGTCAACGTGGACGGCGTCCGCGACCTCCAGGTCGACGTCACCCCGGACGACAAGAAGATGGCCGCGGCCGGCGTCGGCGTCCAGATGCTGAGCCAGGCCCTCCAGGCCGGCGGCGCAACCGTGCCCGCGGGCTCCTTCGCCGAGGACGGCAAGAACCGTACGGTCCAGGTCGGCGGCGGCTTCACCTCGCTGCGGCAGATCGAGGACCTGATGGTCACCGGTCAGGGCGGCAAGAAGCCGGTCCGCCTCGGGGACATCGCCTCCGTCCGGCAGCGGCCCTCCGCCGCCGACTCCCTGACCCGCACCGACGGCCGGCCCAGCCTCGCCGTCACCGTCACCATGGACCACGACGGCTCCGCGGTCACCATCTCCAAGGCGGTCGAGGACAAGCTGGACGACCTGCGCCAGGACCTCGGCGCCGGCGCGAAGCTGACCGTCGTCAGCGACCAGGGCCCGGCCGTGTCGAAGTCCATCTCGGGCCTGACCACGGAGGGCGCGCTCGGCCTGCTCTTCGCGGTCATCGTGATCCTGGTCTTCCTGGCGTCGCTGCGCTCGACCCTCGTCACCGCGGTCTCCATCCCGCTCTCCGTGGTCCTCGCGCTGATCGTCCTGTGGATCGGCGACCTCTCCCTGAACATGCTCACGCTCGGCGCGCTGACCATCGCGATCGGCCGCGTCGTCGACGACTCGATCGTCGTCCTGGAGAACATCAAACGCCACCTCGGCTACGGCGAGGAGCGCCACGAGGCGATCCTCAAGGCGGTCCGCGAGGTCGCGGGCGCGGTCACCTCCTCCACCCTCACCACCGTGGCGGTCTTCCTGCCGATCGGCCTGGTCGGCGGCATGGTGGGCGAGCTGTTCGGCTCGTTCTCGATCACCGTGACGGCCGCGCTGCTCGCCTCGCTGCTCGTCTCGCTCACCGTCGTCCCGGTCCTCTCGTACTGGTTCCTGCGCGCCCCCAGGGCGATCCAGGGCATCGACCCGGAGGAGGCCCGCCGCAAGGCCGAGGAGAAGGAGGCCCGCTCCCGGCTCCAGCGGGTCTACGTCCCGGTGCTGCGCTTCGCGACGCGCCGCCGCCTGACGAGCCTGGCCATCGCGGTGGTCGTCCTCGTCGGCACCTTCGGCATGGCGCCGCTGCTCAAGACCAACTTCTTCGACCAGGGCGAGCAGGAAGTCCTCTCCATCAAGCAGGAGTTGAAGCCCGGCACCAGCCTGGCCGCGACCGACGCCGCCGCACGCCAGGTCGAGAAGGTGCTCCAGGGCATCGACGCGATCAAGGACTACCAGGTCACCATCGGCTCGTCCGGCTTCATGGCGGCCTTCGGCGGCGGCACCGACACCAACCAGGCCTCGTACCAGGTGACGCTGAAGGACAAGGCGGAGTACGAGGCCACGCAGGACCGCATCGAGCGCGAGCTCGGCAAGCTGTCCGGGGCCGGTACGACGACGATCTCGGCCGGGGACGGCTTCGGCAGCCAGGACGTCAGCGTGGTCGTCAAGGCCGCGGACGGCGCGGTGCTCGACAAGGCCGCCGAGCAGGTCCGCAAGACCGTCGCCTCGGTCGACGACGTCACGGACGTCACCAGCGACCTGTCGCAGTCGGTGCCGAGGATCTCGGTGCGCGCCAACGCCGAGGCGGCGGCCGCCGGGTTCAATGACACGACGCTGGGCGCCGCCGTCGCCCAGGCGGTGCGCGGCACCACCAGCGGCAAGGCGACCCTCGACGACACCGAGCGGGACATCGTCGTCACCTCCGCGAAGCCCGCCACGACGATGGACGAGCTGAAGAAGCTGCCGCTGGGACCGGGCGGCACGAAGCTCGGTGACATCGCCACCGTGCGCCTCGCCGACGGACCGGTCTCCATGACCCGGATCGACGGCGCCCGCGCGGCCACCATCACGGCCCGGCCGACCGGCGACAACACGGGTGCGGTCAGCACCGACCTCCAGTCGAAGATCGACAAGCTGAAGCTGCCGACGGGCGCCACGGCCACGATCGGCGGCGTCACCTCCGACCAGGACGACGCGTTCAAGAACCTCGGCCTGGCGATGCTCGCGGCGATCGCGATCGTCTTCATGCTCCTGGTGGCGACGTTCCGCTCGCTGGCCCAGCCGCTGATCCTGCTGGTCTCCATCCCGTTCGCGGCCACCGGCGCCATCGGCCTGCTCGTGGTGACCGGCACCGCGATGGGCGTCCCCGCGATGATCGGCATGCTGATGCTCATCGGCATCGTCGTGACCAACGCGATCGTCCTGATCGACCTGATCAACCAGTACCGCGCCCAGGGGTACGGCGTGGTCGAGGCCGTGGTCGAGGGTGGCCGGCACCGGCTGCGCCCGATCCTCATGACGGCCCTGGCCACGATCTTCGCTCTGCTCCCGATGGCGCTCGGCGTCACCGGCGAGGGCGGCTTCATCGCGCAGCCGCTCGCGGTGGTCGTGATCGGCGGTCTGATCACGTCGACGCTGCTCACGCTGCTGCTGGTGCCGACGCTCTACGCGATGCTGGAGCTCCGCAAGGAGCGGCGGGCCGCCAAGCGCGCCGCCAAGCGCGAGCGCAAGGCGGGCATCCCGGCCCAGTCGGACCCGGCAGAACCGGAGCGAGCTTCGGTCTGACCCCGCCCAGGGGCGCGGGGAACTGCGCGCCCAGCCACGACGAAGCCGCAGTCGCGTCTGCTCGGTACATGAGCAGACGCGACTGCGGCTTTCGTCGGCTGAGCGCGCAGTTCCCCGCGCCCCCGGCGGGGTACGGCCCCGGCCCCGCTGGACCGTTACGGGAGCGCCAGCATCCGCTCAAGCGCCACCTTGGCAAACCGCTCCGTCTCGCGGTCGACCTCGATGCGGTTGACGAGCCGCCCCTCCGCGAGGGACTCCAGCGTCCACACGAGGTGCGGCAGGTCGATCCGGTTCATGGTCGAGCAGAAGCAGACCGTCTTGTCGAGGAAGACGATCTCCTTGCCCTCGGGAGCGAACCGGTCGGCGAGCCGCCGGACGAGGTTCAGTTCGGTGCCGATGGCCCACTTGGAACCGGCGGGCGCGGCCTCCAGCGCCTTGATGATGTACTCCGTGGACCCGACCTGGTCCGCCGCAGCGACGACCTCGTGCTTGCACTCCGGGTGCACCAGCACGTTCACCCCCGGTATGCGGGCCCGCACGTCGTTCACCGACTCCAGCGAGAACCGCCCGTGCACCGAGCAGTGCCCGCGCCACAGGATCATCCTCGCGTCGCGCAGCTGCTCCGCGGTGAGACCGCCGCCGGGCTTGTGCGGGTTGTAGACGACGCAGTCCGCCGGCGACATGCCGAGGTCGCGCACCGCGGTGTTGCGCCCCAGGTGCTGGTCGGGCAGGAAGAGCACCTTCTCGCCCTGCTCGAACGCCCAGTTCAGCGCGCGCTCGGCGTTCGACGACGTACAGATCGTGCCGCCGTGCTTGCCGGTGAAGGCCTTGATGTCGGCCGAGGAGTTCATGTACGAGACGGGGACCACCTGCCCGGCGATCCCGGCCTCGGTCAGCACGTCCCAGCACTCGGCGACCTGCTCGGCGGTGGCCATGTCGGCCATCGAGCACCCCGCGGCGAGGTCCGGCAGCACGACCTTCTGCTCGTCCCCGGTCAGGATGTCGGCGGACTCGGCCATGAAGTGCACGCCGCAGAAGACGATGTACTCGGCCTCGGGCCGCGCCGCCGCGTCCCGCGCCAGCTTGAAGGAGTCGCCGGTGACGTCCGCGAACTGGATGACCTCGTCGCGCTGGTAGTGGTGTCCGAGCACGAACACCTTGTCGCCGAGCTTCTCCTTGGCCGCGCGGGCCCGCTCCACCAGGTCCGGGTCGGAGGGCGAGGGCAGGTCGCCGGGGCAGTCGACGCCGCGCTCGCTCGCGGCGTCGGCCTCGCGGCCGAGCAGCAGCAGCGCCAGCGGCGTAGGCGAAACGTCCAGGTCAACGACTGCCTGGGGGGTCTGGGCCGTGGTCACGTCACGCACCCTTTCTTGTCTGCAGACCGACTTTTCGTCGAAATGACGTTATCTATCATAACCGCTTCACGTCAGTTTGACGATGCCGATGTCGTCGATGTGACGCAATCCGCCCCGGCCGTCCCGTGCCCGCCCGGGCCGGGGTGTGCGAGCATGAAAGAGAAGCGCGAAACGCCCCGACGATCCGGAATGGATCCGGGTCTTTGCCGGTTGCAATGGTCGGCAAGCAGTCTCCGTACAACCCGGGAGAGATGTAGATGTCCGTATCGGACGAGACCACCACCGTCAGCGACGGCATCATCCTGAGCGACGCCGCCGCGGCCAAGGTCAAGGCTCTGCTCGAGCAGGAAGGCCGCGAGGACCTGGCTCTGCGGGTCGCCGTCCAGCCCGGCGGCTGCTCCGGCCTGCGCTACCAGCTCTTCTTCGACGAGCGCTCGCTCGACGGTGACGTCGTCAAGGACTTCGGTGGCGTCAAGGTCGTGACCGACCGCATGTCCGCCCCCTACCTGGGCGGCGCCTCCGTCGACTTCGTCGACACCATCGAGAAGCAGGGCTTCACGATCGACAACCCGAACGCCACGGGCTCCTGCGCCTGCGGCGACTCGTTCAGCTGAGCAAGCGCGGCGAAGGGCGGTCACCCCGGTCGGGGTGACCGCCCTTCGCCGTGTACGGGCCGGGTGCGCGCGGTCAGCCGCGCGGCGCCGGAGCGGCCCCGCCCGGGCCGTTCTTCTGCGCGGGCGCCACCGTGGAGCCGTCCGTGCCTACGACCTTCCGCCCGTCCAGGGGCGCGTCGAGCGTCACCGGCAGCGTGTAGAACTTCGCCATCTTGACGCAGATGCTGCCCCTGTCCTGCGTGGACGTCACCCGCACCGTCACCTTCCCGCCGGACTCCTGCGCCTTCGCCGCGTACGTCGCGCAGACGCCCCCGGTGAAGTGCAGCGTCAGGGTCCGCCCCTCGGCGCCGTACCCCTGGACCCGCACGTCACCCGTCTCCGCCCCGCGCTCACCCTTCCCCGGCTCCGAAGCCGACGCCGAAGCGGACGCCGAGGAGGATGCCGGCGGGGACGCCGAACTGCCGGGCGCCACCAGGAACTCCGGCTCCACCGCCGGATGCGTCACGGTGAACTCCTTGCCGTCCCCGGCCGGCGCCACCCGGAACAGCCACGACGGCACCAGCGCCTGCCGCCCCCCGACGACGTGCGCGGCGAGCCCGAACGTCGCCCCGGTGACGGAGACCGTCGTGGACGCCGGCGGCCGCGGTGACGACGGCGTGCAGCCGGCGCCCTGCCCGGAGTCGGCCGTGCTCCCGTCCAGCGGCACCGCGCTCGCGCAGCCGCCCACCGCGGCCCCGCGGTCACCGGCCGCCGCGCCGTTCAGCCGCTCGATCGTCTCCTTCGCCCCCACCGTCGGATACGTGGCGCCCTTCACCGGCGCCTTCAACTGCCCGCTGCCGCCGGTCACCTGGCCGTCCGCGCCCACCTGGATCCCGGTCGACCAGCCGTACGTCGGCAGGCCGCCCACCCTCGGATCGGCGTTCACCACCCGGGTGGCGCCCATCAGTTGGGTCGCGTCCAGTGCCGCGTCGCCCTGGCCGAGGGCCCTGAGGACCGGCGCGGCGCTCTTCTCCGCCGCGGCCGCGCTCACCGCGTCATGCTCGCTCCCGCCGCCCGCCGGGTCCGGGCACTTCGCGACGCCCGCGCACTTCTGGCCCTGCGACGGCGCGTACCGCGCGTACGTCCAGGTCCCCGGCGCCTGCCGGCCGACCTGGAGCGAGGGCCCGGACCCGTCCGCGGCCGGGCCGAGCCGCCAGGCGTCGTCGACCAGGCGCGGAGTGCCGGGCACGTCGAGGGCCTCGGCGAGAGCGGCCACCTCGGCGGCGGTCACCGTGCCCGCGGCCCGGTAGACCGGGGCCTCACCGGGGCCCTGCGGCAGCGTGCCGGTCGCCCGGTACCGCGTGCCGTTCGGGTCCGGCTCGCCCGGCGCGATCCCGTTCGGGGCGCCGGGGCTGCCGCCCTGCGCGTAGCCGTCCAGGGCGAGCGGCGGGGGAGTGCCGCCGCCTCCCGCTCCCGCGCCGGTGCGGTCCTCGCCGCCCCCGGACGCGCTCGTCGCCAGGTAGGCCCCGCCGCCACCGGCGAGCAGCACAGCCGCCGCGACCGAGGCGACGGCCAGCGTGCGCCGCCGCGAGTGCCGATCCTGCGTCCGCTCCTCCGTGCTCACCGCATCGCTCCTTCAGCCGCCACATACATGTCCCGTGCCCCCCGGCGCGTGCGCCGGGGACGGAGGTGGGACGTGACAGGGGAGCGCGCGGTTCCCTTCCGTGCGCCGTCAGTCGCCGAAGTCCGCCATGGCGTCGATGAGACGGGCGGAGGCGGCGGGCACGACGACCCCGTGTATACCGGCCACGCCTTCCGCGGCCGGTGCGGCCGCCACCCGGTCGGTCTCCCACGGGGCACGCGGCAGCACCCAGTGCGGCACCATCCGCGCGCAGTCGCCGCGCAGCGCGGCGAGCCCGTCCTGCGTCATGAAGGACACGTCGTACGTCATGTCCGCACCGTAGGCACGCCTGCTCCCCGGAAAAAAGCCCTACTATCGGGTAGTTTCCGCACTTCGGCGCTCTTCAGGGCGGGGCACCTGACCGGATAGCGTGGACTGTCAACCCCTTTCCCCGCAGGAAGCGTGACCTCGCCGTGCGAATCGCAGTCACCGGATCCATCGCCACCGACCACCTGATGACCTTCCCCGGCCGCTTCGCCGACCAACTCGTCGCCGACCAGCTGCACACGGTCTCCCTCTCCTTCCTCGTCGACAACCTCGACGTGCGCCGGGGCGGTGTCGGCGCCAACATCGCCTTCGGTATGGGACAGCTCGGCACGGCCCCGATCCTCGTGGGCGCGGCCGGCTCCGACTTCGACGAGTACCGCGCCTGGCTGGAGCGGCACGGCGTGGACACCGACTCGGTCCGCATCTCCGAGACCCTGCACACGGCCCGCTTCGTCTGCACCACGGACGCCGACCACAACCAGATCGGCTCCTTCTACACGGGCGCCATGAGCGAGGCCCGCCTCATCGAGCTGAAGACCGTCGCCGACCGGGTGGGCGGCCTCGACCTGGTGCTCATCGGCGCGGACGACCCGGAAGGGATGATGCGCCACACCGAGGAGTGCCGCTCCCGCCAGATCCCCTTCGCGGCCGACTTCTCGCAGCAGATCGCGCGCATGGACGGCGAGGAGATCCGCCTCCTGCTGGACGGCGCCACCTACCTCTTCTCGAACGAGTACGAGAAGGGCCTCATCGAGTCGAAGACCGGCTGGACCGAGGCGGAGATCCTCGGCCGGGTCGGCCACCGCGTCACCACCCTCGGCGCGCGGGGCGTGCGCATCGAGCGGGTCGGCGAGGACCCCATCGAGGTGGGCTGCCCCGAGGAGAAGGCCAAGATCGACCCGACGGGCGTCGGCGACGCGTTCCGGGCGGGGTTCCTCTCGGGGCTGGTCTGGGGGGCCTCCCTGGAGCGTGCGGCGCAGGTCGGCTGCATGCTCGCCACGCTGGTCATCGAGACCCTGGGCACGCAGGAGTACGCCCTGGCTCGCGCCCCCTTCATGGACCGGTTCCGCAAGGCCTACGGTGACGAGGCCGCGGCCGAGGTCGAGTCCTACCTGAGCTAGACGCCGCTCAGGGGCGCGGGGAACTGCGCGACCAGCCGACGAACGGCCGCGGACGCGTCTGCTCATGCACCGAGCAGACGCGTCCGCGGCATCCGTCGTGGCCGAGCGCGCAGTTCCCCGCGCCCCCTATGCGCCCCTCCGTACCTCATAAGCGACGGCCCCGTCAGGCCCGGGCGCGGCCCCCACGTACTCGTGGCCCTGCGTAAAACACCACGCCGGGATGTCGACGGCGGCGACCTCGTCATCGGCGACGACAGTCACCGTGCCCCCGGCCCGGACCCGGCCGATCGCCCGGGCCAGCTCGATGACCGGCTGCGGGCAGGTCATGCCGACCGCGTCGACGGTGACGGCCTCCGCGTCCCCGCTCCCGCCGGCCACGGGCGCCCCGAGTCTCTCCCGCACCCCGCGCACGACGCCGGGCAGCACCTCCAGGAACCGCTCGACCTCCGCCTCCGCCACCCCGAGCGGCAGCGACACCCGTACGTTGCCCTCGCTCACCACGCCCATCGCGCGCAGCACATGGCTCGGCGTCAGCGTGCTGCTGGTGCACGACGAGCCGGAGGAGACGGAGAAACCGGCCCGGTCCAGCTCGTGCAGGACCGTCTCCCCGTCGACATAGAGACACGAGAACGTCAGCAGGTGCGGCAGCCGCCGCACCGGGTCCCCGACGACCTCCACGTCCGGTACGAGCGCGGGCACCCGCGCCCGCATCCGGTCCGTGAGCTCCCGCAGCCGCGCCGCCTCCCCGGCGGCCTCGGCCCGTACCGCCCGCAGCGAGGCGGCGGCGGCCACCACGGCCGGGATGTTCTCGAACCCCGCGGCGCGCCCGGACTCCCGCTCGTCCGCGGGCCCTTGCGGAGCGAACCGCACTCCCTTGCGCACGGCCAGCACCCCGACCCCGGCCGGACCGCCCCACTTGTGGGCGCTGCCGGCCAGCACCGACCAGCCCCGCGCCACCGGCCCCCAGGCGAGCGACTGCGCCGCGTCCACCAGCAGCGGCACGTCCGCCGCCCGGCACGCCTCGGCCACCTCCGCCACGGGCTGGACCGTGCCCACCTCGTGGTTGGCCGACTGCAGGCAGGCCAGGGCGGTGTCGGGCCGCAGGGCAGCGGCGTAGCCGTCGGGGGAGACCGCGCCCTCCCGCCCGACACCCACCTCGGTCACCGTGCCGCCGCCGCGCTCATGGGCCGCCGCCGAATGGAGGACCGCCGAGTGCTCCACCGCGGAGACCACGAGGTGCCGCCCGACACGCCGACGGCCCGCGAGCACCCCGGCGATCCCCTCGTGCACGGCGCGCGTTCCCGAGGAGGTGAAGACCAGCTCGTCCGGCCGGCACCCCACCGCCTCGGCGGCCGCCTCGCGCGCGGCGTCAAGGAGAAGCCGCGCCTTTCGTCCTTCCCGGTACAACCGGGACGGATCGGCCCACCCCTCATCGAGGGACGCCTGAAGCGCCTGCCGAGCAACGGGGTGCAGGGGAGCGGACGAAGCAACATCGAAGTAACCCACCCCCCAAAGTTAAAGCGCCCCCGAAGGGGCGCGGGGAACTGCGCGAGCAACCACTGCGAACCCGCGGTCGCCGACCAGTCGGCCGACCCGCCCCGAACGGCGCCCGGACCCCCCGTCAGAAACCCCCAACAGGCCCCGATCCCACCCTTCGGAGTGACCCGCGGCGCGTTAGGCACCCTCCCCGCGCGACCCCAAATAGCGTCCAGTAGGGTTTGGTCCGCATAAACATCCAAACCCCTGCCCGTGTGCCAGGGCGGCGAGCGACCAGCGAGACGGCCGTAGCCAACCAGCGCGGGCGAGACTCTCGGGAAGGCGCTACGTGAGTCCCAACGGCTCCGACCGCTCGTCGCGGCGCCCGATGCGGCGGAAGCTGCCGCAGGTGCTGACTGCGGGCCTGATCCTGGTAACCGCTACCGGTTGCACATACAAGGACTTCCCCCGTCTTGGTATGCCCACTCCGGTGACGGAAGAGGGCCCACGGATCCTCTCCCTCTGGCAGGGCTCGTGGGCGGCAGCGCTCGCCACGGGCGTGCTGGTGTGGGGGCTGATCCTGTGGAGTGTCATCTTCCACCGGCGTAGCCGCACCAAGATCGAGGTTCCGACGCAGACGCGGTACAACATGCCGCTCGAGGCCCTCTACACGGTCGTTCCTCTGATCATCGTGTCGGTCCTCTTCTACTTCACCGCGCGCGACGAGTCGAAGCTGCTCAAGCTCGACGACAAGCCGGCGCACACCGTCAACGTGGTCGGCTACCAGTGGAGCTGGGGCTTCAACTACGTCGAGGACGTGCCCGGTGTCAAGGGTGACGCCAAGACCTCCAAGGAGCTCTCCGCGATCCCGCAGCGCTTCAAGGACGACTTCCCGGCCAACGCCGGCGGCGTCTACGAGGTGGGTACCCCCGGCACGCGGAACCCGCAGACCGGCAACCCCGGCCCGACCCTCTGGCTCCCCAAGGGCGAGAAGGTCCGCTTCGTCCTCACTTCGCGGGACGTCATCCACTCCTTCTGGGTGGTGCCGTTCCTCATGAAGCAGGACGTCATCCCGGGCCACACCAACTCGTTCGAGGTGACCCCCAACAAGGAGGGGACCTTCCTGGGCAAGTGCGCCGAGCTGTGCGGCGTCGACCACTCCCGGATGCTCTTCAACGTGAAGGTCGTCTCTCCTGAGCGCTACGAGCAGCACCTCAAGGACCTTGCCAAGAAGGGGCAGACCGGTTACGTCCCGGCTGGCATCGCCCAGACGGAACACGAGAAGAACCGGGAGACGAACAACCTGTGAGCATCCTCAACGAACCCCAGGGTGCCGCCGCAGCTGACAACTCGTTCGAGGACGAGCTGCCCGTGCGGCCGAAGAGCCCCGGCGCGACCGTGATCAAGTGGCTGACCACCACCGACCACAAGACGATCGGCACGCTGTACCTGGTCACGTCGTTCGCGTTCTTCTGCATCGGCGGTCTGCTCGCGCTCTTCATGCGCGCCGAGCTGGCCCGTCCCGGTACGCAGATCATGTCGAACGAGCAGTTCAACCAGGCGTTCACGATGCACGGCACGATCATGCTGCTGATGTTCGCGACGCCACTGTTCGCGGGCTTCGCGAACTGGATCATGCCGCTGCAGATCGGCGCCCCCGACGTCGCGTTCCCGCGGCTGAACATGTTCGCCTACTGGCTGTACCTGTTCGGCTCGCTGATCGCGGTCGCCGGCTTCCTCACCCCGCAGGGCGCGGCCGACTTCGGCTGGTTCGCCTACAGCCCGCTCTCGGACGCCGTCCGCTCGCCGGGCATCGGCGCCGACATGTGGATCATGGGTCTGGCCTTCTCCGGCTTCGGCACGATCCTCGGCTCGGTCAACTTCATCACCACGATCATCTGCATGCGCGCGCCCGGCATGACGATGTTCCGCATGCCGATCTTCGTGTGGAACGTGCTGCTCACCGGTGTGCTGGTGCTGCTGGCCTTCCCGGTGCTCGCCGCCGCGCTGTTCGCCCTGGAGGCGGACCGCAAGTTCGGGGCGCATGTGTTCGATGCCGCGAACGGCGGCGCGTTGCTCTGGCAACACCTCTTCTGGTTCTTCGGCCATCCAGAGGTGTACATCATCGCCTTGCCCTTCTTCGGCATCATTTCCGAAGTGATCCCGGTGTTCTCGAGAAAGCCGATGTTCGGCTACTCGGGCCTCATCGGCGCGACGATCGCCATCGCCGGTCTCTCCGTGACCGTGTGGGCGCACCACATGTACGTCACCGGCGGCGTGCTGCTCCCGTTCTTCTCCTTCATGACCTTCCTGATCGCCGTACCGACAGGCGTGAAGTTCTTCAACTGGATCGGAACGATGTGGAAGGGCTCACTGTCCTTCGAGACACCGATGCTCTGGGCGATCGGCTTCCTGATCACCTTCACCTTCGGTGGTCTGACCGGCGTGATCCTGGCGGCCCCGCCGCTGGACTTCCACATCTCGGACTCGTACTTCGTGGTGGCGCACTTCCACTACGTGGTGTTCGGCACCGTCGTCTTCGCGATGTTCTCCGGCTTCCACTTCTGGTGGCCGAAGTTCACCGGCAAGATGCTCGACGAGCGGCTCGGCAAGATCACCTTCTGGACGCTGTTCTGCGGCTTCCACGGCACGTTCCTCGTGCAGCACTGGCTGGGCGTCGAGGGCATGCCGCGCCGGTACGCGGACTACCTCGCGGTCGACGGCTTCACCGCCCTGAACACGGTCTCGACGATCTCCTCGTTCGTGCTCGGCCTGTCGATCCTGCCGTTCTTCTACAACGTCTGGAAGACCGCCAAGTACGGCAAGAAGATCGAGGTCGACGACCCGTGGGGCTACGGCCGTTCGCTCGAATGGGCGACGTCCTGCCCGCCGCCGCGGCACAACTTCCTCACCCTGCCGCGCATCCGCTCGGAATCGCCGGCGTTCGACCTGCATCACCCTGAGATCGCGGCCTTGGACCAGCTGGAGAACTCCGGCCATGGTGACAAGGCGCTGGCTGGCAGCAAGGAGGCCGGCAAGTGAAGGTCCAAGGCAAGATGTTCATCTGGCTGAGCCTCTTCGTCCTGATCATGGCCGGTGTCTACGGCGTGTGGTCGAAGGAGCCGGCCGGTACGACGGCGCTCTTCCTGGCGTTCGGCCTGTGCATCATGATCGGCTACTACCTGGCCTTCACGGCCCGGCGGGTCGACACCGGTGCGCAGGACAACAAGGAAGCCGACGTCGCGGACGACGCCGGTGAGGTGGGCTTCTTCAGCCCGCACTCCTGGCAGCCGCTCTCCCTGGCCGTCGGTGGCGCGCTCGCCTTCCTGGGCGTCGTCTTCGGCTGGTGGCTGCTGTACTTCTCCGCCCCCGTGATCATGTTCGGCCTGTGGGGCTGGGTCTTCGAGTACTACCGCGGTGAGAACCAGAACCAGTAGCACCTCCCGGTTCTGACCGCACGCGCGCGAAGGGCCCGGACACTCCTGAGGGAGCGTCCGGGCCCTTCGGCGTGTCGGCCGTGCCCCGACCGGCTCATCTCACCGCGCCGGCCGCGGCGAACCTTCTTACGGTGTGCTCATGGACCACTCTCCGCGCATCCGTACGGTTCTGGGCTGCAGCCTGCTGGTGGCCGCACTCGGTGCGGGCCTCACGGCCTGCGGCAGCTCCGGCCACCCGCTCTCCGCCAAGCCCTACGACGCGGCGAGCCAGATCTCCTTCAGCGGGCCCGTGGGCGGGAAGAAGGCGGACCCGGACAAGCCCCTGGAGGTCGGCGCCCAGGGCGACGAGGGGCGCATCACCGACGTCACCGCCACGGACGCCCTCGGCCGCTACGTCGCGGGCGAACTCTCCGCCGACGGCCGCAGGTGGCACACCACCTCCCCGCTGGCCGCCGACGCCCAGTACACCGTCCGGGTCAGCACCATGGACGAGGACGGCGCCCCGGGCCGCAAGGTCCTCACCTTCGAGACCGGCGACCCCGGCAAGGAGAAGGCTCTCAAGGCCACCTTCGGCCCCGAGCACGGTACGTACGGCGTCGGCCAGCCCATCACGGCCGAGCTGAACAAGCCGGTCAAGGACGCGAAGGCCCGCGCGATCGTGGAGCGGTCCCTGAAGGTGACCTCCGAGCCGGCCGCGGAGGAGGGCTCCTGGTACTGGGTGGACAGCAAGACGCTGCACTACCGCCCGAAGGAGTACTGGCCCGCCCACGCCACCATCACGGCCCGCAGCAGCCTCCAGGGCCTCAAGGTCGGCGATGGGCTCTGGGGCGGCGAGAGCAAGCCGCTGACGCTCACCACGGGCGACCGCATCGAGGCGATCACCGACGCCGGTTCGCACTCCATGACGGTCTACCGCAACGGCAGCGCCATCAACACGATCCCGGTCACCACCGGCAAGCCGGGCTTCGACACCCGCAACGGCGTCAAGGTCGTGCTGGGCAAGGAGTACTACGTACGTATGCGCGGGACGAGCATCGGCATCGCCGCGGGCTCGTCCGACTCCTACGACCTGCCGGTGTACTACGCGACCCGCGTCACCTGGAGCGGCGAGTACGTGCACGCCGCGCCCTGGTCGACCGGCTCCCAGGGGTACGCCAACGTCAGCCACGGCTGCACCGGCATGAGCACCGGCAACGCCGCCTGGTTCTTCAAGACCGTGCGCGAGGGCGACATCGTCAAGGTGATCAACAGCTCCGGCGCCGAGATGGACCCGTTCGGCAACGGGTTCGGCGACTGGAACGTCAGCTGGAAGAAGTGGGGCGAGGGCAGCGCCCTGTCCGCCACCGCCACCGGCACGCCCGACCCGGTCACCCGGGCGCGGCTGAGCCCGGAGGTCTGAGCCCCCGGGCCCGGTTCTGCCGGATGTGAGACTTCCGACTCCCGGGCGCCGGCGGCGTCCGGGAGTCGCCGGGCGGATGCCCCGCGGTCAGGCGCCGACGGTCTGCCGGGAGCGGAGCAGGGAGGCCAGCGCGGCCGGGAAGTCGACCGGGTCGACCGGCAGCGTCACCGCCGCGTCCGCGCGGCTCCAGGTGGCCAGCCAGGCGTCCTGGGGGCGGCCGATCAGCAGCAGCACCGGCGGGCAGCGGAAGACCTCGTCCTTGATCTGCCGGCACACGCCCATGCCGCCCGCGGGGACCGCCTCGCCGTCCAGGACGACGACGTCGATGCCGCCGCGGTCCAGCTCCGTGAGGACCGCGGGCAGGGTCGCGCACTCCAGGAACCGGACCTCGGGCGCGTCCGACGCGGGCCTGCGGCCGGTCGCCAGGCGGACCTGCTCCCGCGTGCTGGCGTCGTCGCTGTAGACCAGAACCGTCGCGGTCGACTGCATCGTTCCTCCGGGGCGTTGTCAGTCTGGGGCGTCTTGCGGTGTCCTCGGCGCGGAGCCTACTCCTCCCGACACCCCGTCAACACCGGTTCGCACAGCCCTCCGATGGGCCATATGGGCTGGACACACCCCCCAGACACTCCGAACGGCACCCCCCGGAGTGAGGGCGAGATAAGCGACCGACATAATGTCGGTCGTGGCGACAGCAACGACAGTAGAAACCGGGCACGCGCACCCGTCGGTCAATCGACCGAACCTCACCAGCGTCGGAACCATCATCTGGCTGAGTTCCGAGCTGATGTTCTTCGCGGCCCTCTTCGCGATGTACTTCACCCTGCGATCGGTGACGGGACCGGATCACTGGAAGGAAATGGCGTCCAGCCTGAACCTTCCGTTCTCGGCGACGAACACCACCATCCTGGTGCTCTCCTCACTCACCTGCCAGCTCGGCGTCTTCGCCGCCGAGCGCGGTGACGTGAAGAAGCTCAGAATGTGGTTCATCGTCACCTTCATCATGGGTGCGATCTTCATCGGCGGTCAGGTCTTCGAGTACACCGAACTGGTCAAGAAGGACGGGCTCTCGCTCTCCTCCGACCCGTACGGCTCGGTGTTCTACCTGACCACCGGCTTCCACGGCATGCACGTGACAGGCGGGCTCATCGCCTTCCTGTTCGTCCTCGGCAGGACGTACGCGGCCCGGAGGTTCACCCACGAGCAGGCGACCGCCGCCATCGTCGTGTCCTACTACTGGCACTTCGTCGACGTCGTCTGGATCGGCCTCTTCGCCACGATCTACCTGATCAAGTAGTCCGAAGATCACAGCATCGGGCGCAGAACCCGACACATTCCCGCAGCACCGACGCAGAAGATCCTGACACCGGGGTAATCCGTGAAAAAGCTCTCCGCACGACGACGCCATCCGCTGGCGGCGGTCGTCGTCCTACTCCTCGCGCTGGCGGCCACCGGGGGGCTGTACGCCGCGTTCGCGCCCGCGAGCAAGGCGCAGGCCGATGAAACCGCCCAGTCCCTCGCCATCGACGAGGGCAAGAAGCTCTACTCCGTCGGCTGCGCCAGCTGCCACGGAACCGGCGGTCAGGGCACCACTGACGGCCCGAGCCTGGTGGGCGTCGGCTCTGCCGCCGTCGACTTCCAGGTCGGCACGGGCCGCATGCCGGCCCAGCAGCCGGGCGCTCAGGTCCCGAAGAAGAAGGTCATCTACTCGCAGGCCGAGATCGACCAGCTCGCGGCGTACATCGCCTCGCTGGGCGCCGGTCCGGTCGCGCCGACCTCGAAGGACTACAACCCGGAAGGCGCGGACATCGCCAAGGGTGGCGAGCTGTTCCGCACCAACTGCGCGCAGTGCCACAACTTCACCGGTGAAGGCGGCGCGCTGACGCACGGCAAGTTCGCGCCGAACCTCGGGGACGTCGCGCCCAAGCACATCTACGAGGCCATGCAGACCGGCCCGCAGAACATGCCGTCCTTCCCGGACACGACGATGACCAAGCAGAACAAGAAGGACATCATCGCGTACCTCGACGCGGTCAACGGCGACAAGACGGAGAGCCCCGGCGGCCTCAAGCTGGGCGGGCTCGGCCCGGTCAGCGAGGGTCTGTTCGCCTGGATCTTCGGTCTCGGCGCCCTCATCGCCGTCGCCATCTGGGTCGCCGCTCGGACCGCAAAGGCCAAGAAGTCATGAGTAGCCAAGACATTCCAGAAGAGAACCTGCCCTCCGAGCAGGAGACCGGGCACGGCGCGGTCGAGGGGACGGACAACCCGTTCGCCGACCCGGGGCTGCCCGCGCACGAGCACCGGATCCAGGACATCGAGGAGCGGGCCGCCAAGCGGTCCGAGCGCGTCGTGGCGATGCTGTTCACGATCTCGATGCTGGCCACGGTCGCGTTCATCGCCTCGTACGTCGCCATCGGCGTCGACAAGAGCATCTACGTCTTCCCGATCGGGCACATCAGCGCGCTCAACTTCGCGCTCGGCGTGACCCTGGGCGTGGCCCTGTTCTGCATCGGCGCGGGCGCGGTCCACTGGGCCCGCACCCTGATGTCCGACGTCGAGGTCGCCGCCGAGCGTCACCCGATCGAGGCCGAGCCCGAGGTCCGGGCCAAGGTCCTGTCGGACTTCGCCGACGGTGCGCGCGAGTCGCAGTTCGGCCGGCGCAAGCTGATCCGCAACACGCTCTTCGGCGCGCTGGCCCTGGTGCCCCTCTCCGGCGTGGTGCTCCTGCGCGACCTCGGGCCGCTGCCCGAGAAGAAGCTGCGCACCACGGCCTGGAAGAAGGGCCTCAAGCTCGTCAACATGAACACGAACGAGCCGCTGCGTGCCTCGGACATCGCGGTCGGTTCGCTCACCTTCGCCAAGCCCGAGGGCGTGGAGGAGCACGACGAGGACTTCCAGCAGGTCATGGGCAAGGCCGCGCTGATGCTGGTCCGGATCCAGCCGGAGAACATCAAGGACAAGCGCGAGCTCGAGTGGTCCCACGAGGGCGTCGTCGCGTACTCGAAGATCTGCACCCACGTGGGCTGCCCGATCTCCCTGTACGAGCAGCAGACGCACCACGTGCTGTGCCCCTGCCACCAGTCCACCTTCGACCTCTCCGACGGTGCGCGGGTGATCTTCGGCCCCGCCGGTCACGCACTGCCGCAGCTGCACATCGATGTCGATGACGAGGGCTTCCTCGTGGCGCAGGGCGACTTCGCTGAGCCCGTCGGTCCTGCCTTCTGGGAGCGCGGATGAGTACTACGACCAGCAACGAGGCGCCCTCTCGCGAGAAGGCGCCGGCCGGCGAGCGCGTCGCCGACTGGGCCGACGGCCGTCTGGGGATCTACTCCCTGGCCAAGTCCAACATGCGCAAGATCTTCCCGGACCACTGGTCCTTCATGCTCGGTGAGATCTGCCTGTACAGCTTCATCATCATCATCCTCACGGGTGTGTACCTGACGCTGTTCTTCCACCCGTCCATGAACGAGGTGACGTACAACGGCAGCTACACCCCCCTGCAGGGGCAGCTGATGTCGGAGGCGTTCAACTCGACCATGCACATCTCCTTCGATGTGCGCGGTGGTCTGCTGATCCGGCAGATCCACCACTGGGCGGCGCTGATCTTCCTCGCCGGCATGTTCGTGCACATGATGCGCGTGTTCTTCACGGGTGCGTTCCGCAAGCCGCGTGAGGTCAACTGGCTGTTCGGCTTCCTGCTGTTCGTCCTGGGCATGTTCACCGGCTTCACCGGTTACTCGCTCCCGGACGACCTGCTCTCCGGCACCGGTGTCCGCTTCATGGAGGGCGCGGTCCTGTCCGTGCCGATCGTCGGCACGTACCTGTCGTTCTTCCTCTTCGGCGGCGAGTTCCCGGGCGGCGACTTCGTCGCGCGGTTCTACTCGGTCCACATCCTGCTGCTGCCGGGCATCATGCTCGGCCTGCTGGTGGCCCACCTGATCCTGGTCTTCTACCACAAGCACACGCAGTTCGCGGGTGCCGGCAAGACCGAGAAGAACGTCGTCGGCATGCCGCTGCTGCCGGTCTACATGGCCAAGGCGGGTGGCTTCTTCTTCCTCGTCTTCGGTGTCATCGCGGTCGTCGCGGCCATCGCCTCGATCAACCCGATCTGGGCCATCGGCCCGTACCGCATCGACCAGGTCTCCACCGGCGCGCAGCCCGACTGGTACATGGGCTTCTCCGAGGGCCTGATCCGTACGATGCCGGGCTGGGAGATCAACCTCTGGGGCCACACGCTGGTCCTGGGCGTCTTCGTGCCGCTGGTGATCTTCCCGCTGGTCCTGGTCGCGATCGCGGTCTACCCGTTCATCGAGTCCTGGGTCACCGGCGACAAGCGCGAGCACCACATCCTGGACCGCCCGCGCAACGTGCCGACGCGTACCGCGTTCGGTGCCGCGTGGATCTCCTGGTACTTCGTCCTGCTCGTCGGTGGTGGCAACGACCTCTGGGCCACGCACTTCCACCTGTCGATCAACGCGATCACCTGGTTCGTCCGGGTCGGCTTCTTCGTCGTGCCGGTCCTCGTCTTCATCGCCACCAAGCGGATCTGCCTCGGCCTCCAGCGCCGGGACAAGGACAAGGTGCTGCACGGACGCGAGTCCGGCATCATCAAGCGTCTGCCGCACGGTGAGTTCATCGAGGTCCACGAGCCGCTCGGCGCCGAGGCGCTGCACACGCTCACCGCGCACGAGCAGTACAAGCCCGTCGAGATCGGCCCCTCGGTCGACGAGAACGGCGTCGAGCGCAAGACGTCGCGCCTGCAGAAGACGCGCGCCAAGCTCTCGAAGGGCTTCTACGGGGAGAACAACCAGATCCCCAAGCCCACCGCCGAGGAGTACAAGGAGATCACCAGCGGCCACGGCCACCACTGATCCCTGAACTGTCCGCCACGGCAGGAGCCCTCGTCCAGGCACTGGACGGGGGCTCTTTGCCGTCCGCGGCGCTGGATAAGGTGGGTGGCGATCCGGGTGGGCGATCCGACCCCCATGACACCGAGCAGGAGCGGCCATGAGCGCTTTGAACCCCGCTGGAGGCGACACCGCGGCGGTCCGTTCCTGGCCCACCGTGCTGAACGGCCTGCTGGAGGGGCGGGACCAGAGCGCCGACGACACCGCGTGGGCGATGGACCGCATCATGACCGGCGAGGCGACCGACGCCCAGATCGCCGCCTTCGTGGTCGCCCTGCGCGCCAAGGGCGAGACCGTCCAGGAGATCACCGGCCTGGTCCGCGGGATGTACGAGCACGCCAACACCATCGAGGTGCCCGGCGCGACCGTCGACATCGTCGGGACGGGCGGGGACGGCGCCAAGACCGTCAACATCTCCACCATGTCCGCCATCGTCATCGCGGGGGCGGGCGCCAAGGTCGTCAAGCACGGCAACCGCGCCGCCTCCTCCGCCTCCGGCTCATCGGACGTCCTGGAGAAGCTGGGCGTCAACCTCGACCTGCCGCCCGCCCGCGTCCCCCAGGTCGCGGAGGAGGCGGGGATCACCTTCTGCTTCGCGATCAAGTTCCACCCGGCCCTGCGGTACGCGGGTGCGGCCCGCGGCCAGATCGGCATCCGCACCGTCTTCAACCTGCTCGGCCCGCTGACCAACCCGGCCCGGGTACGGGCGCAGGCGGTCGGGGTCGCCGACCCGCGGATGGCGCCCGTGGTGGCCGGCGTCTTCGCGGAGCGCGGGAACTCCTCGCTGGTCTTCCGGGGCGACGACGGGCTCGACGAGCTGACCATCACCGGCACCTCCCGGGTCTGGGTCGTGCGCGACGGCTCGGTGCGCGAGGAGGTCTTCGATCCCCGGGAGGTGGGCATCGAGACCGTCGGGATCGAGGCGCTGCGCGGCGGGGACCCGTCGTTCAACGCCGAGGTCGCCCGGCGGCTGCTCGACGGGGAGCGGGGCCCGGTCCGCGACGCCGTCCTGCTGAACTCGGCCGCCGCGCTCGTCGCCGTCCGCCCCGGGCCCGGGGCGCTGGCCGACCAGATCCGGGCCGGGATGGACCGGGCCGCCGAGTCGATCGACTCCGGCGCGGCCAAGGCGGCCCTGGAGCGCTGGGTGGCCGCCAGCAACCGCTGACCGCTCGCGCGGTGTGACGCAGGGCGCGGTCCGGATGTCTCAGGAACTGGACCGCGCCCTTGCCGTATCCGCAAGGTGTGGCAGGATTCTCTCCAAGGTCATGAGTGACAGCGATCGAGGCCCCAGCCCGCTGTCCGGCAACCCTCCGTCCGTGGCGGGGTGCCCTGGGTGAAGACCAGGCCGTACGCAGCAAGGCGTATGGCAAGCGCGGACCCCTCGCAACCCTGGGGTCCTGGTCCTCAAGGGAGCAGTCTCGTGAGCAAGCGAATGCGATAGGGCGTCTCGGCCCCGCCTCCGCCTACCCGTTTCCTCTTCTCTCCCATGCCGTCGAGCCCTGTTCCGCACTGCTCGGACGTGGTTCCGGCATGGTCGATTCGCTTACCTCGCCAGGGAGTTCAGCCATGTCCGTTTCCGTCGAAGCCGCCGCCTGTACCCGGACCGCCGCCCCGCTGCCGGTGCTCGGCCGCGACGTGACCGTGCCGCTCGTCACCGGCGGCGAGGTCACCTACGCCGCCCTCGACTACGCCGCCAGCGCACCGGCCCTCCAGCGGGTGTGGGACGACGTCGCCGCCTACGCGCCCTACTACGGCAGCGTCCACCGCGGAGCCGGGTACCTCTCGCAGCTGTCGACCGACCTGTTCGAGACCTCCCGGGCCACCGTCGCCGCGTTCCTCGGCTGCCGCGCGGACGACCAGCTCGTCTTCACCCGCTCCACCACCGACTCGCTCAACCTGCTCGCCGCCGCGCTCCCCGCCGGCTGCCAGGTCTTCGTCTTCGAGACCGAGCACCACGCGTCCCTGCTGCCCTGGCGCGACGCCGAGGTGACGTACCTGAACGCGCCCCGCACCCCCGCCGAGGCCGTCGCCACCCTGGAGCGGGCCCTCGCCGGCCGCGACCCCCACGGGCCCGCCCTCGTCTGCGTCACCGGCGCCTCGAACGTCACCGGCGAGCTGTGGCCGGTGCGGGAGCTGGCGGCCGCCGCGCACGCGCACGGCGCCCGCATCGTGCTCGACGCCGCGCAGCTCGCCCCCCACCACCCGGTCTCCGTGCAGGAACTGGACGTGGACTGGATCGCCTTCTCCGGGCACAAGCTGTACGCGCCCTTCGGGTCCGGGGTGCTCGCCGGCCGCGCCGACTGGCTGCGCGCCGCCGAGCCCTACCTCGCCGGTGGCGGCGCCTCCCGCAAGGTCGCCCGCCGCGCCGACGGCGGGGTGGACGTGGAGTGGCACGACAGCGCCGCCCGGCACGAGGCCGGTTCGCCGAACGTCATCGGCGTCTACTCCATCGCCTCCGCCTGCAAGGCCCTCACCGAGGCGGGCTTCGACGCCCTCGTCGCCCGCGAGCAGCACCTGATCCGCACGGTGCGCGCGGGCCTCGCCGAGGTGCCCGAGGTCAAGGTGCTCTCCCTGTTCGGGGACGACGCCCCGCGTGTCGGCGTCCTGTCGTTCGTCGTCGAGGGCTGGAACTCCTCGCACTTCGCCGCCGCGCTCTCCGCCGAGTACGGCATCGGCGTGCGGGACGGCCTGTTCTGCGCCCACCCGCTGGTGCGGACGCTGCTCGGCTCCGACCCCGGCACCCAGGGCGAGTGCGGGGCGCCCGAGGCGGCGCCGGGGGAGAAGTCGCTGAACGCGATCCGGGTGAGCTTCGGGGCGGGGACGCCCGACGAGCACGTCGAGCGGTTCGTCGGGGCCGTGAAGGAACTGGTCCGGCACGGCGCCAAGTGGACCTACCGCACCGAAGAAGGCCGCTGCGTCCCGGCCCCGTAAGGGGCGCGGGGGGCGGGGGGGGGCGCCCCCCCCCCCCCCCCCCCGGGGGGGGGGGGGGGGGGGGGGGGCCCTGCCCCCCGCGCCCCTGGCGGGGCTAGCCATCCAGGCCGATGGAGAAGGCGGCCTCCAGGTCATGCTGGGAGTACGTGCGGAAGGCGACATGCGTGTCGGTGCCCTCGACCCCCTGGATCTTGCTGATCCGCCCGGGAATGACATCCGCGAGATCGTCATGCCGGGCCACCCGGACCATGGCGATCAAGTCATACGTACCGGTGACGGAGAAGACCTCGCTGACGCTGTCGAGCGCCGCGATCGACTCCGCGATCTCGGGGATCCGGTCCACGCTGGTCTTGATGAGCACGATCGCGGTGATCACGGCTGGCTGTCTCCCTCGGTGGCCGTGGCTGGGGCTGCCCTCACCTTAGCCCGGGACCTGTACCGCACCCACGCCCACAGGAACCCGACCGAGAAGCCGACCAGGTGCGCGAGGTAGGCGACCCCGGGCCCCTGGCTGTCCTGGCCGGCCGCCGCCCATTGCAGCGCCACCCAGAACGGCAGCACCACCCAGGCGGGGAAGCGCAGCGGCAGGAAGAGGAGGAAGGGGAAGACGCTCGTCACCCGCGCGTCGGGGAAGAGGTAGAGGAACGCGCCGAGCACCGCCGAGATCGCTCCCGAGGCGCCGACCAGGGTCTGTTCGGAGCCGGCGTGGGCGATCGCGTAGCCGAGGAGCGCCAGGTACCCGCTGATCAGATAGAAGAGCGCGTACGCCAGGTGCCCCATGCGTTCCTCGACCATCGCCCCGAAGACGTACAGGAAGAGCATGTTGCCGAGCAGGTGGATCCAGCTGCCGTGCACGAACAGGGCTGTGGCCGGGGTGAGGGCGGCGCGGGGGGATCCGGTGAAGAGTTCGGCGGGCAGGACGCCCCAGCGTTCGAAGTAGGCGCTCTGCGCGGTGAGGAGGTGGTCGCCCGTGCCGTACGACGGGTTGAGCCCGGAGGAGGGGGAGAGGACGAAGGTCACGCAGCAGAGAGCGATGATCGCGTACGTGACCGGAGCCGGATGTCCCCGGAGGAATGCGGTCACTCTGCCGATCGCGTGGCGTCCGTTGCCGATCATGGGGACGAGCATGACGCACGGCGGGGAGCGGGCGGCGTACGGCAGGCCGTAGGGTTACAGGCAATAAAGCACGCACCACGTACCACGGAAAGCGCACGCGCCGAGGGCCGTGCGCGAAGGAAGAGGCGACAGTCCGATGACGGTTCCCCTGCCGACCGCCACCACCCGCTGGCGCTGCACGCTCTGCGGCAATCTCACGCGGTTCGACGTGACCCGCTCCTCGAAGGTCGTCGAGTACGTCCACCTCGACCTGGCCGGTGAGCCGGAGGTCGAGGAGCGGACCGTGGTCAGTGAGACCATCGAGTCCGTGCGCTGCCGCTGGTGCAACGCGGTGGACCAGGTGGAACTCGTCGACAGGCCGGGCGCCGACTCCTGAGGAGCGGCCCCTCAGCGACTTTGGGGTGACGGATGGTGGAGAGCACAGGCGGGGAGGCCGGGCACGCCGACGAGGCCGCCGCCGCCGAGGTGCTCGACCGGCCGTTGCCCGAAGGCGTGCGGCGGCGGGTCGTGCAGATCGTCTCGGACGGCTTCGGCGGCCTGACCGTCGGTGAACTGCCGCCGCAGCTGCGGCAGTACGCGCGGTTCACCCCGACCCGCCGGCTGAAGTTCGCCGGGAACGCGATGGCGGCCGCCGTGGAGAGCGAGCCGCTGTTCCGGCAGCGGATCGCGGAGCGGTTCCGCGAGGTGCAGCCCGAGCTGACCGCGGCGCTCGACGCCGGGTCGCCGCCGCCCGCCGCCGACCCGCTGGACGTGGCCGCGGCCGCGTACGTGCTGCGGCCCGTGGGCTGGGTGAAGCTGGTTGCCGCCGCCGGCGAGGAGGCCCAGCGGGCCGACGCCGAGCGGGCCGACGAGGAGACCCGGGCCGAACTGCGCTCGCTGCGCGAACGGCTCGCCGAGGCGCAGGCCCACACCAAGACCGAGACGGAACGGTTGCGCGCCGAACTCGACGCCGCGAAGCGCGAGACCGACGCCGTGCACCGCAAGCTGCGCGCGGCCCTCAGCGACGTCAAGCGCGGCGAGGCCGCCGTGCGCAAGGCGCGGGCCGAGGCCGACGCCCTGCGCACCGAGGGCCAGGCCCAGGTGTCGGCCGCGGAGAGCGAGACGCGGCGGCTCAAGGCGCGGCTCGGCGAGGCCGAGGCGGCCCTGGAGGCCTCGCGCCGGGCGGCCCGGGAGGGCCGCAGTGTCGAGGACATGCGGGTGCGGCTGCTGCTCGACACCGTCCTGGACGCCGCCCAGGGGCTGCGCAGGGAGCTGGCGCTGCCGCCGGTCTCCGCCCGCCCCGCCGACTCCGTGGACGCCGTGGAGCCGGGCCGGATGACGCCCAAGGACATCGCGGCGCGCGCCCTGCACGAGCACGACCCCGCCATCCTCGACCAGTTGCTCGCGCTGCCCCAGGCCCATCTCGTGGTCGACGGCTACAACGTGACCAAGACCGGTTATCCGACGATGCCGCTGGAGAAGCAGCGGCTGCGGCTGCTCGGTTCGCTCTCCCAGCTCGCCGCGCAGACCGGCGCCGAGGTGACCTGTGTCTTCGACGGGGCCGAGCTGGCCGCGCCGGTGCTGCTCGCGCCGCCGCGCGGGGTCAGGGTGCTCTTCTCCAAGGCCGGTGTCACCGCTGACGAACTGATTCGCCAGCTGGTGCGCGCGGAACCGTCGGGCCGGCCGGTGATCGTGGTGTCGACGGACCGCGAGGTCGCCGACGGCGTCGCGAAGGCGGGCGCGCGTCCGGTCGCCTCCGTCATGCTGCTGAAGCGGCTCTCGCACGGTTGAGCCCACCCCGTCACGTACGCCGCATACGCCGCATCCGCAAGGTCCGTTCCGTATGACCGAATTGGCGGAACCTTCCTGCAACGTACGGTCAAACGACCATTACCGCACGTGAGTTGTGAGCAAAGAAACCTGTTGGCGACCGAGATTTTTCCCGTCAGGATTTGAACTGATCACAAGAACATCACTAGGGTCAGGCCTCGAACCTCCGCTCGGGTGATCACTCACATGAGGTGAGTGACGGTGGAGGGGCACCGCCCACCGGGTGTTTGCGTGGGCGGCTGGAGGAAGAAGGAGCTCGCCTTCGTGGCGTCCCACCGTCGACCCAAGCAGCCGAGCCGCACCCGCGTGACCGTGCTCACCGCGACCGCCGCCGCTGCCGTGGCCCTCTCCGCGCAGGCGGCCAACGCCGCCCCGAAGCCCGACAAGAGCGAGGTCAAGGCCAAGGTCGACAAGCTCTACGAAGAGGCGGAGAAGGCCACCGACCTCTACAACGGGGCCAAGGAGAAGCAGCAGAAGCTCGAGAAGGAGATCGGCGACCTCCAGGACAAGGTCGCCCGCGGCCAGGAGGACCTCAACGAGCTGCGCACGGGCCTCGGTTCGCTCGCCAGCCAGCAGTACCGCTCCGGCGGCATCGACCCCTCCGTCCAGCTCTTCCTCTCCGCCGACCCGGACGACTACCTCGACAAGGCGTCCACGATCGACTCGCTCAGCGCCCAGCAGCTGCAGTCGCTCAAGAAGGTCCAGGACAAGCAGCGCACCCTCGCCCAGGAGCGCGCCGAGGCCTCCGAGAAGCTCAAGGACCTCGCCGACACCCGCACCGAGCTCGGCAAGAAGAAGAAGGAAGTCCAGAGCAAGCTGGGCTCCGCGCAGAAGCTGCTCAACACCCTGACCGCCGCCGAGCGCCAGAAGATGGCCGACGCCGAGACCCGCGCCAGCCGCGGCTCCGCCGGCCGCGTCGACCTCGGCAACGAGGCGCCCGCCTCCAAGTTCGGCGGGGCAGCGCTCAGCGCCGCCGCCACCCAGCTCGGCAAGGCGTACGTCTCCGGCGGCACCGGCCCCAACTCCTACGACTGCTCGGGCCTCACGCAGTGGGCGTACGGACAGGCCGGGGTCGGCATCACCCGGACCACGTACACCCAGCAGAACGACGGCACCAAGATCGGCATGAGCCAGCTCAAGCCCGGTGACCTCGTCTTCTTCAACAGCCTCGCGCACGTCGGCATCTACGCGGGCAACGGCCAGGTGCTGCACGCCCCGCACCCCGGCGCCGTCGTCCGCTACGAGTCGATGAGCACGATCGGTTCGTTCCAGTTCGGCGTCCGTATCTGACCCCCGCACCCGCGGCCCGACGCGTCCCGGAGAACGAGCCCGTTCGGGCGAATTCCGACTCCGCTCGCTGACCCCACGCCCCGCCCATGACCTGCGTCAGAGGCGGGGCTTCGTGGTGTGCGCGCCCCGAACGGTCGTTGGCCAGGCGGTGGCCGCGCGGCTACTGTCGGCGCGCATTCCCCGATCACGGGGGTCGTCAGCGCTCGTCAGCGCTCTGCCAGCGGAAGGGAAGCGGCTGCCTGTGGGGTCCCATCGCCGCACCGCGCTCCCCGGTCTCTCGGATCTCGACCGGAACGCCCGTGCCACCGTCCTGACCGTCGCCGCCGTCGCCTCGGCCGCCGCCGCCCTCGGCGCGGCCCCCGCGGGCGCCGCGCCGCAGGACGATCCGGCCGACACCAAGGCGGCCGTGGACCGGCTGTACGAGCAGGCGGAGACCGCCACCGAGGCGTTCAACAAGGCCGACGAGCGCACCGACCGGCTCCGCGCCGACCTCGCCGCGTCCCAGGACCAGGTGGCCCGGGGCCAGGAGCGGATCAACACGATGCGCCGGGCGCTCGGCATGGTGGCCGGCGCCCAGTACCGCTCCGGCGGCCTCGACCCCTCGCTCGCCCTGATGTTCTCCTCCGACCCGGCCGCCTACCTCGACCGGGCCAGCGCCCTCGACCGGATCGGCGCCCGGCAGGCCGGGGAGCTCTCCGAACTGCGGACCGCGCAGCGGGAGCTGGCGCAGGAGCGCGCCGAGGCCCAGCGCAAACTGGCGCAGCTGGACAAGAGCCGCAAGGCCGTCGCCCGGCACAAGCGCACCGTCGAGGCGAAGCTGTCGAAGGCCAGGCGGCTGCTCAACTCGCTGCCGGACGGCGACCGTGCCGCCTACGAGCGGGCCTCGCGCGGCGACGAGCGCCCCGACCTGGCGGGCGCGGGGCCCGCCTCGTCGGCCCGCGCGGCCGCCGCCCTGGCCGCCGCCCAGTCGGCGCTCGGCAAGCCCTACGTCTGGGGCGCCAACGGCCCCTCCGGCTTCGACTGTTCGGGCCTCATGCAGTGGTCGTACGGGCAGGCCGGGGTCGGTCTGCCGCGCACCTCTCAGGCCCAGCGGTACGCGGGCCGGCAGGTGCCGCTCTCCCAGGCCCGCCCCGGCGACCTCGTCGCGTACGGGTCCGACGCCCACCACATCGGCATCTACGCCGGCAACGGCCAGGTCATCCACGCGCCGTACCCCGGCGCCCCGGTGCGCTACGACCCGGTCGGCATGATGCCGGTCTCCTCCGTGACCCGGGTCTGAGCCCGCCCGCCCGGGACGCCGTACGATCGGGAGGATGGCTGGTCGACGGCGTGCGGTGGGCAGGGCGGGGTGCCTCGTGGCAGCCGGCGCCCTGCTGGCAGGCGTGGCCGGGTGCGGGGCGGACGCGCCCCGGACGGACGCGCGTTCGGCCGCCGTGCAGGACGTGCTGGACCGACGGGCGCGGGCCGTGCTCGGCAAGGACGCCGCCGCGTACCGGGCGACCGGGGGCGCGGACCCGTACCTGCTCCTCGACCTCGCGGCGGTGCCGCTGGACTCCTGGGCGTACCACCTGACCCGGCTCGACGGCTCAGGCTCCCGGGTCCGCGCCGCGGCCGAGCTGCGGTACCGCGTCGACGGGTACGACACGGCGCCGGTCGTCGCCGAGCGGACCCTGACGCTGCTGCGCGAGGACGGCCGCTGGCGGGTGGTGGACGACGAACCGGCCGCGAAGTCGGGCGAGCAGCTGTGGGAACAGGGCCGGATCACGGCGGTGAAGGGCGCGCACAGCCTCGTGCTCGGTGTGGGGCAGCAGCGGTCGGTGCTGGCGTCGTACGCCGACATCGCCGACCGGGCGGTCCCCGCGGTGACGGACGCCTGGGGGCGGCGCTGGGCGCGCCGCGTCGTCGTCCTCGTCCCCGAGTCGCTGGACGGGATGGGCGAGCTGCTCGGCTCGCCGGCCGCGAGCTACCGCGGGATCGCCGCCGTCACGACCGGGGAGGCGGGCGGGTCGGGCTCGGCGCCCGCGGACCGGGTGATCATCAACCCGGAGGCGTACGGGGTCCTCGGCGACCTCGGCAAGCAGGTCGTGCTCACCCACGAGACCGCGCACGTGGCCACCCGCGCGGTGACCACACCGGCCACGCCGCTGTGGCTGTCGGAGGGGTACGCGGACTGGACGGGGTACCGCGGGACGGGCCGCACCGCCGCGGAGGCCGCGCCCGAGCTGCGGCGGGCCGTGCGCGAGGGGACGCCGCCGGCCACGCTGCCCGAGGACGCGGACTTCGGGTTCAGCGGCGACTCCGGCAAGCTCGCGCGGGCGTACGAGAGCGGCTGGCTGGCCTGCCGGATGATCGCGGAGCGGTGGGGCGAGGCGAAGCTCAACGCCTTCTACGCGGCGGTCGGCGAACACCAGCGGCGGGCCGGGGCGGTGGAGGGGGCGCTGCACAAGGTCCTCGGGATCGGGGAGGACGACTTCGCGGCGAAGTGGCGGGCGTACGTCCGCAGCGAGCTGGGAGACGGGTCCTAGCCACGGGCCGGGAGGCCGTCCGTCCCCGTTCAGGAGGAGCTGGCCGCTCCGCTCAGCCCGGAGCGCTCCACGTGCGGGGGCGCCGGAACCCGCGCGGCGCGGCCGGAGCCGGTCACCGTCGAGCGCCAGAGCCGGCGGCAGGCGCTGAGCGTCGCGGCGACCAGGAGACCGTTGCGGACCACAAGGAGCGTCAGCCCGAGGGTGTCGCTGGCGACCACGTGCGAGAACCACAGCGGGAACTCCAGGAACGTCACGAACGTCGCCGCGAGCACCAGCCAGACCGGCAGCGTCATCCGGCTGTCCCGGAACAGCAGGCACACGGCCGCAAGACCGACGAGCCACAGCATGTACTGCGGGCTGATCACCCGGCTCGTCGTGGTGAACAGCAGCACCGCCGTCAGGCCTGCGTCGGCCGGCGTCCCCTCACCCCAGGTACGCGCCCGCAGCCGCCACAGCACCAGCCAGCCGAGGGCGAGCCCGGTCAGCCCCTGCGCGAGGACGCTGACCAGGGGCACGGCGGGGCCGAGGAACTCGACGGACCCGTAGTTCAGCTGCACCGTGCCCGACCAGCCGAACCGCCGCGCCACGTGGAAGACCAGCGCGCCCAGCGACTCGACCTCCGTGCCGCGGTCGCGCTGGAAGGTCAGGAAGGCGAACGCGCCCGGCATCGCGACGGCGCAGGTGAGCGCGAGCCCGCCGGCCGTCAGCACCGCGGCGCCCCACGCCTCCCGGGTCGCCCGGCCGCGCCGCGCCCCGACGAGCAGCAGCGCGGGCCACACCTTGAGCATCGCGCCGAGCGCGGCCAGCACCCCGGCGGCCCTCGGGTGCCGGGCCGCCGCCAGCAGCGCGGCGACCGCGACGGCGGTCACCATCACGTCGTAGCGGGCGTACACCGTCTGCCCCAGCAGCGGCAGGCCGGCCACCCAGACCCAGACGCCGCGCCGCGCCATGCCCCGGCGGTCGGCGTACAGCAGCATCAGGAAGACGGCCGCGTCCGCCAGGAACGCCAGCAGGAAGAAGGCCGAGGCGTACGACAGGAAGGGGAGCAGCGCGGGGGAGAGGATCGCGACCGCCGCCGCCGGGGGGTACTGCCACGTGACGTCGTCCAGCGGAAACGTTCCGGTACGCAGGACGTCGAACCAGCCCTGGTAGATCACGGAGACGTCGCTGGTGACGTCCGGGCCCGGGACGACGACGACCTTGAAGACGCACAGCAACAGCAGTGCCCTGGTCAACGCCCAGATGACGAGGAGTGCTGCCGGATTTCGCGTCTTCATTCGAACCATCATGCCCGGCGGACCGGTGTGGCCGCCACGGACCGAGGCGGCGTGGCGGTCCCGGTGCGGCGGGTTCGGTACTGTCAGCGGCGATGCACACGACGAACAAGACGCTGGTCGTCACCAACGACTTCCCGCCCAGGCCCGGCGGCATCCAGGCGTTCCTGCACAACATGGCGCTGCGTCTGGACCCCGACCGGCTCGTGGTCTACGCCTCCACCTGGAAGCGCGGCAGGGAAGGCGCGGAGGCGACCGCCGCCTTCGACGCGGAGCAGCCGTTCACCGTCGTACGCGACCGCACGACGATGCTGCTGCCGACGCCGGGCGTGACCCGGCGCGCGGTGGGCCTCCTGAAGGAGCACGGCTGTACGTCGGTCTGGTTCGGGGCGGCCGCGCCGCTCGGCCTGATGGCGCCCGCGCTGCGCCGGGCGGGGGCGCGGCGGCTTGTCGCCACGACCCACGGGCACGAGGCCGGCTGGGCCCAGCTCCCGGGCGCCCGGAGCCTGTTGCGCCGGATCGGCGAGTCGACGGACACGATCACCTACCTCGGCGAGTACACCCGCGAGCGGATCGCGGCGGCGCTCACGCCGGCGGCGGCCGCGCGGATGGTCCAACTCCCGCCCGGGGTCGACGAGAAGACGTTCCACCCCGGCTCCGGCGGCGACGAGGTGCGGGCCCGGCTGGGGCTGACGGAGCGTCCGGTCGTGGTGTGCGTGTCGCGCCTGGTGCCGCGCAAGGGCCAGGACACGCTGATCCTCGCGATGCCGCGGATCCTGGCGGCCGTGCCGGACACGGTGCTGCTGGTCGTCGGCGGCGGCCCGTACGGCAAGGAGCTGCGGGCGCTGGCGGAGGAGACCGGGGTCGCGGACTCCGTGCGGTTCACCGGGGCGGTGCCGTGGGAGGAGCTGCCCGCGCACTACGGGGCCGGTGACGTGTTCGCCATGCCGTGCCGGACGCGGCGCGGGGGGCTGGACGTGGAAGGGCTCGGGATCGTCTACCTGGAGGCGTCGGCCACGGGGTTGCCGGTCGTGGCGGGGGACTCCGGCGGGGCGCCGGACGCGGTCCTGGACGGGGAGACCGGGTGGGTCGTGCGCGGGGGTGCGCCCGAGGAGGCGGCCGACCGGATCGTGGCGTTGTTGGGGGACCCGGAGCTGCGGCGCCGGATGGGTGAGCGTGGCCGCGCGTGGGTCGAGGAGCGGTGGCGGTGGGATCTCCTCGCGGAGCGGTTGCGGGGGTTGTTGTAGCGCAGCGCCCGTCGGGGTGCGGGGTGGGTTGTCTCGCGGCCGCGGGCCGGTGGGGCTTCTCGCGCAGTTCCCCGCGCCCCTGAAGCATGCGGCTCGTCTCAGCTTCTGCCTGAAGCACGCGGCTTCGCCGCCGCAGGTCCTCCGAAGCACGCGGCTTCGCCGGAGCTCCTCCGAAGCGTGCGGCCTCGCCGCGGCTTCCCGATGAGATGGCGCACGTAGTGCGCATCTCGGGGGCGCGGGGAACTGCGCGAGAAGCCCCACCGGGCCGCACCCGCGTACCGGACCCGCACCCCCGCGGCGCGGTGACGCGCCTCAACCCCGGTAGATCGCCTCGATCTCGTCCGCGTAATCCTTCGCCACGACATTCCGCTTGAGCTTGAGCGAGGGCGTCAGATGCCCGGACTCCTCCGTGAACTGGGCCCCCAGGACACGGAACTTGCGGACCGACTCGGCCTTGGACACCGCCGCGTTGCCGTCGTCCACGGCCGCCTGGACCGCGGCCAGCAGATCCGCGTCGCCCAGCAGGGACGCCACCGTCGCGTCCGCGGACTTGCCGTGGTCGGCGGCCCACTTGCCGAGGAACTCCTCGTCGATGGTGACCAGCGCGCCGACGAACGGCCGCCCGTCACCGACGACCATGCACTCCGCGACGAGCGCATGCGCCCGGATGCGGTCCTCGATGACGGCCGGGGCGACGTTCTTGCCGCCGGCCGTCACGATGATCTCCTTCTTACGGCCGGTGATCCGCAGGTACCCGTCCTCGTCGAGCGTGCCGATGTCACCGGTGTGGAACCAGCCGTCGGCCAGGGCCTCGCCGGTGGCGCCCTCGTTGTTCCAGTACCCGGTGAACAGGTGCTCGCCGTGGAGCAGGACCTCGCCGTCGTCGGCGATGCGGACCACGGAGCCCGGCAGCGGCTGCCCGACCGTGCCGATCTTCTGGCGGTCCCAGGGGTTGAATGCGGTGGCGGCGCAGGACTCGGTCAGGCCGTAGCCCTCCAGGACCGTGAAGCCGATGCCGCGGAAGAAGTGCCCGAGGCGCTCGCCCAGCGGGGCGCCGCCCGAGATCGCGTACTCGCCGCGGCCGCCGAGCACCGCGCGCAGCTTGCTGTAGACGAGCTTGTCGAACGTCTTGTACTTCAGCTTCAGGGCGAGTGACGGACCCTTGGGAGTGTCGAGCGCGCGGCTGTACTCGATCGCCGTGTCGGCGGCCTTGTCGAAGATCTTGCCCTTGCCCTCGGACTGGGCCTTGGCCCGCGCCGAGTTGTAGACCTTCTCGAAGACGCGCGGCACACCCAGGATCAACGTCGGGCGGAACGCGGCGAGTTCGTCGGTGAGGTGCTTGATGTCCGGGGCGTGGCCCAGCTTGATCGGCGCCATCAGCGAGGCCACCTCGACCAGGCGGCCGAAGACGTGCGCGACGGGCAGGAAGAGGAGCACCGAGCACTCGCCCGTGCGGAACAGGGGCTTCAGCCGCTCCACCACGTTGCCGCACTCCGCGAAGAAGCTGCGGTGCGTGAGCACGCAGCCCTTGGGGCGGCCGGTGGTGCCGGAGGTGTAGACGATGGTCGCCGGGTCGTCGGCCCTGGCCGTGCCGCTGCGCTCCTCGACCGTCGCGTCCGTGACCTCGGCGCCGGTGCGGTTCAGCTCCTCGACGCCGCCCGCGTCGATCTGCCAGACGTGCCGCAGCTCCGGCAGCCGGTCGCGGACGGCGGCGACGGCCTCGGTGTGCGCGGCCGACTCGACGAGGACCGCGACGGCGCCGGAGTCGCCGAGGATCCACTGGATCTGCTCGGCCGAGCTGGTCTCGTACACCGGGACGGTGATCGCGCCGGCGCTCCAGATCGCGAAGTCCAGCAGCGTCCACTCGTAGCGGGTGCGGGACATGAGGGCGACCCGGTCGCCCGGCCGTACGTCCGCGGCGATGAGGCCCTTGGCGGCGGCCCGCACCTCGGCGAGGAACTGGACGGAGGTGACGTCCGTCCAGGCGCCGCCGACCTTGCGGCCGATGACGGCGACGTCCGGATGCTGCGCGGCGTTTCTGCGGACGATGTCGGTCAGATTGCCGTCCGCGGGGACCTCGTACAAAGCCGGAAGGCTGAACTCGCGCAAGACTGCTGCTCCTCATAAGGCGCCGGCGCCACGACTCTGTGCGATGCGTCGGTGCGGTCCAAGATCGGGCAGGTGCTCAGGACCCGGTCGGCGGACGCGGTGCTGCCGACCGACACGTTGCTTGAACTGAGCACGACTGGACTGCCCGGACGTTACCCACCGGTATGGCTTTTTCGGTAGGGGGTCCAGGCCAGATGTTCGCTGCGTCACACGTCACGGCGGTGCACAGCGCACAGTAGTCGACGTGTTTCGCGACTGGGAAGTAACCGCAGGTCCGGCCCCCTCTACCGACCTTAGGGCCACCGTCCTAGGGTGATCGCATGCGCGTACATGTGGTCAGCGATGTGCACGGAAACTCCACCGACCTCGCACGGGCCGGGGAGGGTGCCGACGCCCTCGTCTGCCTCGGTGACCTGGTCCTCTTCCTCGACTACGCCGACCACTCGCGCGGCATTTTTCCCGACTTGTTCGGAACCGAGAACGCCGACCGCCTCGTCGAGCTGCGCACGGCCCGCCGCTTCGAGGAGGCCCGCGCGCTCGGCGCCCGGCTCTGGGCGGGCGTCGACCGCCGCCCCGCCATCGAGAAAGCGGTGCGCAAGCAGTACGCGGAGCTGTTCGCCGCCTTCCCCACTCCTACGTACGCCACCTACGGCAATGTCGACATCCCGCACCTGTGGAGTGAGTACGCGGGGCCGGGGACCACCGTGCTCGACGGCCAGCGGGCCGAGATCGGCGGCTGGGTCTTCGGCTTCGTCGGCGGCGGCCTGCGCACCCCCATGCGCACCCCGTACGAGATCGACGACGAGGAGTACGCCGCCAAGATCGAGGCCGTGGGCGAGGTCGACGTGCTGTGCACGCACATCCCGCCGGAGGTCCCCGAGCTGGTGTACGACACCGTGGCGCGCCGGTTCGAGCGCGGCAGCCGCGCGGTCCTGGCGGCCATCCACCGCACCCGGCCCCGCTACAGCCTCTTCGGCCACGTCCACCAGCCGCTCACCCGGCGCATGCGGATCGGCACCACGGAGTGCGTGAACGTCGGCCATTTCGCGAGCGCGGGACGGCCCTGGGCCCTGGAGTGGTGACGGCGCCGCCGCCCGCGCGCGATAGCCTGCACGCGAGACACGCCCCTGCACGCCGGACCGCATCTGGAGGAGCCACCGCGATGGCGGAACACACCAGCTCGAGCATCACGATCGAGGCGGCACCGGCCGACGTCATGGGAGTGATCGCCGACTTCGCCCGCTACCCGGACTGGACGGGCGAGGTGAAGGAGGCCGAGGTCCTCGCGACCGACGACGCGGGCCGCGCGGAGCAGGTCCGGCTCGTCATGGACGCCGGCGCGATCAAGGACGACCAGACCCTCAAGTACACCTGGACGGGCCCGGACGAGGTGTCCTGGACCCTCGTCAAGTCCCAGATGCTGCGCTCGCTCGACGGCTCGTACCTGCTCAGGCCCGCGGGCACGGGCACCGAGGTGACCTACTCCCTCACCGTCGACGTGAAGATCCCCATGCTCGGGATGATCAAGCGCAAGGCCGAGAAGGTCATCATCGACCGCGCGCTGGCCGGCCTGAAGAAGCGCGTCGAGTCCGGCACCGCGCACTCCGCCGGCGACTGAGAAGCGGGATGCGGGGCGCACCCCCGTGGCCCCGGCACAGTAGCCTCGGACGCCATGCGCACCCTTCTCGTCACCGGTCCCGGCGGCTCCGGCAGGACCACCGTCGCCGCCGCCACCGCCCTGCGGGCCGCCCGTGACGGGCTGCGCACGCACCTGATCACGGGCGAGGACCTGGCTCAGCCGCCCGGCGTCACCGTCACCCGGCTCGCCCCGGCCGACGACTTCCGGGACGACCTGCTCGCCCTCCAGGACCGGGCCCGCTCCGCGCTCGACCTGCTCGGGGCCGCCCGGCTGGACGCCGACGAGCTGACCCCGCTGCCCGGCAGCGACGAACTCGCGCTGCTGCGCGCCCTGCGGGACAGCGCCGCAGGCCCCCACGACCTGGTCGTCGTCGACCTGCCGCCCGCCCCCCGGGCCGTCGCCGTCCTCGCCCTGCCCGGCCAGCTCCGCCGCTACCTGCGCCGCCTGCTGCCCGCCGAACGCCAGGCGGCCCGCGCCCTGCGCCCCGTCCTCGGCCGGCTCGCGGGCGTACCGATGCCCGCGGAGTGGCTCTACGAGACCGCGGCCCGCTGGGACGCCGAACTCGCCGCCACCCAGGCCGTGATCGACGCCGACACCACGCTCGTGCGCCTCGTCGCCGAACCCACCCCGGCCGCCGACCGCATCCTGCGGACCACCCGCCTCGGGCTGAGCCTGCACGGGCTGCGCACCGAGACGCTGATCGCCAACCGCGTCTGGCCCGACGGCTCCGCCGACCCCTGGCTGGCCGACGCCGCGGCCCGCCAGCGCAAGACCGTCGCCGCGTGGCAGGACGCGTACGAGATACCGCACCTCGGCCACGACCCGCTCCCCGCCGACCTCGCCGTGCCGCCGCCCGGTGCGAGCGCGCCCCGCGTCCCCTGGCCCGTAGAGGACCGGCTCGCCGAGGACGGCGTACTGCTCTGGCGCATCCCGCTGCCCGGCGCCGTGCGCGAGGAGCTGACCCTGGTGCGGCGCGGCGACGAGCTGGTCGTCGGCGCCGGACCGTTCCGCCGCGTCGTCCCGCTGCCCTCCGCGCCCCGCCGCTGCACCGTGGCCGGGGCCGGGCTCGTCGACGGCGAACTGAGGGTGCGGTTCGCGCCGGACCCGGATCTGTGGCCGCGCACCCCCTGAAGGCGCCGCGTCCGTTCGGGTACCGTCGAAGACGTCATCGCACCGCACCCCGTTCAGCTCTCCGCAGGAGTCAGCCGCCATGAGCGAAGCCACTGAGCAGCCCGCACCTCAGGTCGACGCCGACGCCTGGGAGCAGGCCTGCGCCGAGGACCTCGCCGCGGAGAAGGCCCGCCGCAAGGCCGCGTACGGGACACCGCCCGGCTCGGCCGCCGAGGAGCTGCGCCGGCTCATGGACGCGGTGAGCGACAAGCTGGCCGGGATCCAGGCCCCGTTCCTCGGCGCCGTAGCGCAGGGCACCGCCGAGCAGGTGGCCCGGCAGGTCGTCCGGCAGGCCCGGGCCGCCGTCGAACCGGTCATCGAGCGCAACTCCGGCGTCTTCGACCACCTCGCCGCCGCCGGCTCCGAGCTGCTCGCCGCCTACCGGTCCGCCGTGGAGACGCAGGAGAGCCGCTGGACCCAGCGCTCCCCGCAGGGCCCGAAGCGCCCCGGGACCACCCGGGACGAAGGCCCCGACGGGGAACACATCGACCTGGACTGAGGCGGGCGGCGGGGGCCCCTCAGGTACGGTGGGCCGTAGCGGGGCTCGACCGAACTGAGGGATTCATGGGACTCACCATCGGCGTCGATATCGGCGGTACGAAGATCGCGGCCGGCGTGGTCGACGAGGAGGGCAACATCCTCTCCACGTTCAAGGTGCCGACGCCTTCCACGCCTGACGGGATCGTGGACGCGATCGCCTCGGCCGTGGAAGGTGCCAGGGCCGGGCACGAGATCGTCGGCGTCGGCATCGGCGCCGCCGGCTACGTCAACCGGCAGCGCTCCACCGTGTACTTCGCGCCGAACATCGACTGGCGCCAGGAGCCGCTGAAGGAGAAGGTCGAGCAGCGCGTCGGCCTGCCCGTGGTCGTGGAGAACGACGCGAACGCGGCGGCCTGGGGCGAGTACAAGTTCGGGGCCGGCAAGGGCCACCGCAACGTCATCTGCATCACGCTCGGCACCGGCCTCGGCGGCGGCATCATCATCGGCAACAAGCTGCGCCGCGGCCACTTCGGCGTCGCCGCCGAGTTCGGCCACATCCGGATGGTCCCGGACGGCCTGCTGTGCGGCTGCGGCTCGCAGGGCTGCTGGGAGCAGTACGCGTCCGGCCGCGCCCTGGTCCGCTACGCCAAGCAGCGCGCCAACGCGACGCCGGAGAACGCGGAGTACCTGCTCTCGCTCGGCGACGGCACCCCCGAGGGCATCGAGGGCAAGCACATCTCCACGGCCGCCCGCGAGGGCGACCTGGTCGCGGTGGACTCCTACCGCGAGCTGGCGCGCTGGGCCGGAGCCGGCCTGGCCGACCTCGCCTCGCTCTTCGACCCCTCGGCGTTCATCGTCGGCGGCGGCCTGTCGGACGAGGGCGAGCTGGTCCTCGACCCGATCCGCAAGTCGTACAAGCGCTGGCTGGTCGGCGGGAACTGGCGCCCGGTGGCCGACGTCATCGCCGCCCAGCTCGGCAACAAGGCGGGCATGGTCGGCGCCGCGGACCTCGCGCGCGAGCCCGATCCCGTCATGTGACGACACGCGGTACCGGCGCCGTGCCCGTCGTTCCCCCCGGGGACGGCGGGCACCGGCGTATCTTGATCGCCATGGACTCCGGCTCGCTCCCCAACTCGCTTACCGAGGCCGACGGTTCGGCCGTCATCCGTGTCCTCAGCTACAACATCCGCTCGATGCGCGACGATCCCGTCGCGCTGGCCCGGGTCATGAAGGCCTGCGCCCCCGACCTCGTGCTCGTCCAGGAGGCGCCGCGGTTCTTCCGCTGGCGCAAGAAGCTGGCCCGGCTGGCCCGCGCCGCCGACCTGGTGATCCTCTCCGGCGGCGGCAGCGCGGCGGGCCCGGCCCTGCTCTGTTCGCTGCGGGCCACGGTGGAGCGGACCGAGGACGTCCTGCTGCCCCTCACCCCCGGGCTGCACCGGCGCGGCTTCGCCACCGCCGTCGTCCGCTTCGGCGGCGTCCGGCTCGGCGTGGTCAGCTGCCACCTGAGCCTGCAGAAGGACGAGCGGTACGCCCAGGGCGGCCTGCTGCTCGACCAGGTCGAGGCGCTGGGCGTCGAGCACGCCGTCGTCGGCGGCGATCTGAACGAGCGCCCGGACGGGCGCACCTTCCGCCGGCTCGCCGCCGCCCTCAACGACGCCTGGGCGGTGCGGCCCTGGGGCTCCGAGTACACCTCCACCCCGGCCGACCCGCACCAGCGCATCGACGCGATCCTCGCCACCAAGGGCATCGAGATCCTCGGCTGCGGGGTCCCGCCCGGCCTGCCCGCCCACGAGCTGCGGGCGGCCACGGACCACCTCCCGGTCCTGGCGGCGTTGCGCATCCCCGCGGCCTGAGGAGACGGGAGCGGGGCGGGCGCACGGAACGGGCCCTGGGGGAGCACCCCGGCCGGGCCCGCGCCGTGCGTCGCCGTTCAGACCACGGCGCCGCGGCCCGGGTCGTCGTCCTCGTCCTCGTCCGACTTCATCCGGCCGACCAGGGTGGCGAAGCCGCCCAGGAAACCGCCGATGCAGAGCGTCGCCAGCCACCACGTCATCGACCAGCCGAGCAGCACCGAGACGAGCAGCAGCACCGGGCCGCCGAGCACGGCCAGCCACGCGAACCGGGCGGTGACGTCGCTCTCCGGGAGCGGCGGCGGCTCGGGCGGTACGAAGTGGCCCTCGTCGTCCTCGTCGAAGTCGGTGTCGGACGGCTCCGCGACCGTGTGGTCCCGGGGGCCCGGCGCGCCACCGACGCCCGGGGCGAAGGAGACCGAGGAGCCGAGCGGGCTCCTGCCGTCCGCCGCGGGTCGCTCGGCCTGCTCGTCAGGGTTCTCCCGGTCCTCCCGCCCCGGCACCGCGTTCGTCTGCGGGTCAAGGAGCGCCAGGTCCTCCACCGACTTGAAGGGCTTCGCGCCCGGCGGGTCCGGCGGCTCCTCCCCGTACCCGGCGACGATCTGCGCCCACACCGCGTCCTCGTCGACGGGGAGCGCGCCCTCCTCCTGCGGGTCCGGCGGCGACTGCCCGGCACCGGACACCTCGGGCTCGCGGCCCGCACCGCCGTCCGGGCTGTCGGGGCTCCCGGGCTCCCGCCGCTCCTGCTCAGCCACTGCTGGCCGTCCCTTCCGCGCCCTCGCCGGGGCCGCTCACGCCCTCGCTGGGGATCTTGCCGACACTGGGAGCGAGCCGGTCGATGAACGCGTAGCTCTCCTCGAAGATCCGGTCCGCGTCATGGTCCAACGTCGCGACGTGGTAGCTCTGTTCCAGCAGGATCTCCGTGACGTCCCGGGAGGAGATGCGGCTCAGCACGCGGGCCGAGTCGGCGGGCGGCACCACGTGGTCCTGCGGGCTGTGCAGCACCGTCACCGGCTGCGTCACCTGCGGCAGGTCGCGGTCGACGAGCCGGAAGAAGCGGCGCAGCTGGTGCGCGGCGTGCAGCGGCACCCGGGCGTAGCCGAGCTCGTGCGCGCCCTCCTTCGCGATGTCGTCGGCGACGCCCGGGACCGTCCGGACGACGTGCCGGGCCACCGGCAGGGCGTGCGCGGCCAGACCGTGCACCTTGATCCCCGGGTTCACCAGGACGAGCCCCGCCACCCGGTCGCCGTGGTGCGCCGCGAGCCGCAGCGCGAGCGCCCCGCCCATCGACAGGCCCGCGACGAAGACCTGCGTGCAGCGGTCCGTGAGCTCCCGCAGCGCCCGGTCCACCTCCGCGTACCAGTCCTGCCAGCCGGTGACCGCGAGGTCCTCCCAGCGGGTGCCGTGCCCGGGCAGCAGCGGCAGCGAGACGGTCAGGCCCCGCCCGGCCAGGTAGGCGGCCCAGGGCCGCAGCGACTGGGGGGATCCGGTGAAGCCGTGACAGAGGAGGACGCCGACCTCGCCGCCTTCGTGGCGGTACGGCTCGGCTCCGGGAAGGACCGGCACCATCGGTCTCCAGTTCGTGAAAAGGGCTACTGGTGGTGGGGCAGGGGGGTGTTGGTTCCCGCCCGGGCTGCTGGACGGACGCGCGGCGGGATCTGCCCCTCACCGTACGCGACCGGACTGACACCGACCAGGGTCGTCGGGCTCCTGAGCGGCCCCGCGGGTTAAGGTCTGAATCTCGGACGAGGGAAGGCAGTGGGTTGATCTACGGCGCAATGAAGGTGGCCATCGGGGGGCCGCTGAGGCTCGGCTTCAGGCCGTGGGTGGAGGGCATGGAGAACGTCCCCGCCGAGGGAGCCGCGATCCTGGCCAGCAACCACCTCTCCTTCTCCGACTCGTTCTTCCTGCCGGCCGTCCTGGACCGCAAGGTCACCTTCATCGCGAAGGCCGAGTACTTCACGACGCCCGGCGTGAAGGGCAAGCTGACGGCCGCCTTCTTCAAAGGCGTCGGACAGCTCCCGGTGGACCGCTCGGGCTCGCGCGGCGCCGGGGAGGCCGCCGTCAAGAGCGGCATCGACGTCCTGGAGCGCGGCGAGCTCTTCGGCATCTACCCCGAGGGGACGCGCTCGCCCGACGGGCGCCTGTACCGCGGCAAGCCGGGCGGACTGGCCCGGGTGGCGCTGGCCACCGGCGCGCCCGTGATCCCGGTCGCCATGATCGACACGGAGAAGATCCAGCCGCCCGGCAAGGTGATGCCGAAGCTCATGCGCCCCGGCATCCGCATCGGCAAACCGCTCGACTTCAGCCGCTACCAGGGCATGGAGAGCGACCGGTTCGTGCTGCGCGCGGTGACCGACGAGGTCATGTACGAGATCATGAAGCTCTCCGGCCAGGAGTACGTGGACATCTACGCGACGGCCGCCAAGCGGAAGATCGCGGACGCGGCGAAGGCGGAGAAGGCGGAGAAGGCGGCCCGGGCCGGGCAGGAGAAGGCCGGGAAGGAATCCCACCAGGAGCGGGACGGCGCCTAGCGGCGTCGCCCGCGGTGGTACGGGGGCGGGGGACATGGGGAGCACGGTCAGGCGCGAGCGGGTCGTACGGATGTCGGTGGAGCAGCCGCTGTGGCGCGCGCTGCGCGGCTACCGGCTGCTCACCATGGTCTACGCCATCGGGCTGTTCGCCTCGGCCTGGGAGGTGTACGAGCGGCCGTGGATCGCCGTCGCCTACTTCGCGGTCCTCGCCGGATGGACGCTGGCGACCCTGCCGCAGGTGTCGGGGGCCGCGCGCTGCACCAAGCCGTTCCTCACCGCAGACCTGGCGATCGCTGTCGCGGGCATCCTGCTCTCCCCGGTCGCGGGACACGAGCGGGCGGTGACCGGCGGCTCCACGCTCCCCTCGATCTGGACGGCGGGCGCGGTCCTCGCCTGGGCGCTCAAGGGCGGCTGGCGCTGGGCCGCCTCCGCGTCCCTGCTCATCGGCGTCGCCAACGTGATCCAGCGCGGCGGCCTCAGCCGCAGCATGATCCACAACGTGCTGCTCGTCTGCATCGCGTCCATCGCCATCGGCTACGTCGTCGAGGTGGCCCGCGCCTCCGAGCGGACCCTCGCCCGCGCCCTGGAGATCGAGGCCGCCACCCGGGAGCGGGAGCGGCTCGCCCGGGACATCCACGACAGCGTCCTTCAGGTCCTCGCCATGGTGCAGCGCCGGGGCAACGCGCTGGGCGGCGAGGCCGCCGAGATCGGGCGCATGGCGGGCGAGCAGGAGGCGGCGCTGCGCACCCTGGTGACCGGCGGCCTGGCGCCGCGGTCCCGGGTCTCCGAGGACGCCGCGCAGGGCGCCGTGGTGCGGTCCGTCAATGAACCCGACGGACCCGACGGACCCGGCGAACCCGGCGGGGCCGGCGGGGCCGGGGGCGACCGGTCCGGCCCCCTCGACCTGCGGACCCTGCTCGCCGGACACGCGGGCGCCCGCGTCACCTTCGCCGAGCCGGGCACCCCGGTCCTGATGCGCCCGGCCGCCGCCCGCGAGCTGGCCGCCGCCGTCGGCGCCGCCCTGGACAACGTGCGGCGGCACGCGGGCCCGGACGCCCGGGCGTGGATCCTGCTGGAGGACGCCCCGGACGCGGTGACCGTGACCGTGCGGGACGACGGGCCCGGCATCCCGGAGGGCAGGCTCGCCCAGGCCGAGGGCGAGGGACGGCTCGGCGTCGCCCTGTCGATCCGGGGCCGGCTGCGCGACATCGGCGGCACCGCCGAGCTGATCTCGGTCCCCGGCCAGGGCACCGAGGTCGAACTGAACGTACCGAAGGAGAAGTGAGCGGCATGGACGGCACGGGGGAAGGCAGGAGCACGGCGATGAGCACACCGCGCACGGACGGCACGGGGGCCCCGGTCCGGGTCATGGTGGTCGACGACCACCCGATGTGGCGCGACGCCGTCGCCCGCGACCTGGCCGCGGCCGGCTTCGACGTCGTCGCCACGGCGGGCGACGGCGAACAGGCGGTGCGCCGCGCCCGGGCCGCGGCCCCCGACGTCCTCGTCCTCGACCTGAACCTGCCGGTCAGACCCGGTGTCCAGGTCTGCAAGGAACTCGTCGGCGCCGACCCGGCGCTGCGGGTCCTGGTGCTGTCCGCGAGCGGCGAGCACGCCGACGTGCTGGAGGCGGTCAAGTCCGGCGCCACCGGCTACCTGCTGAAGTCGGCCTCCACGGAGGAGCTGGTCGACGCGGTGCGCCGGACGGCCGCCGGCGACCCGGTCTTCACCCCGGGCCTGGCCGGTCTCGTGCTCGGCGAGTACCGGCGGCTGGCCGGCGAACCGGCCCCGGCCCCGGACACCGACGAGCCCGGCGCGCCCCGGCTCACCGACCGGGAGACCGAGGTGCTGCGCCTGGTCGCCAAGGGGCTGAGCTACAAGCAGATCGCGGAGCGCCTCGTCATCTCGCACCGCACCGTGCAGAACCACGTCCAGAACACCCTCGGCAAGCTCCAGCTGCACAACCGCGTGGAGCTCGTCAGGTACGCGATCGAACGGGGTCTGGACGACGAGTGACCCCGCGCGGGACAGTTGCTCCAACTGCTCACCGTGACAAGGGAGTTACGCGATGAGGGTCGGAGTACTGACCGGCGGCGGCGACTGCCCCGGGCTCAACGCCGTGATCCGGGGCATCGTCCGCAAGGGCGTGCAGGAGTACGGCTACGACTTCGTCGGCTTCCGGGACGGCTGGCGCGGTCCCCTGGAGGACGACACCGTACGGCTCGACATCCCCGCGGTGCGCGGCATCCTGCCCCGCGGCGGCACCATCCTCGGCTCCTCCCGGACCAATCCCCTCCAGGCCCCCGACGGCATCCGCCGCGTCAAGGACACCCTCACCAAGGAGGAGGTCGAGGCGCTCATCGTGATCGGCGGCGAGGACACCCTCGGTGTCGCGGCCCGCCTCGCCGACGACTACGGCATCCAGGCCGTCGGCGTCCCGAAGACCATCGACAACGACCTGTCCGGCACCGACTACACCTTCGGCTTCGACACCGCCGTCGGCATCGCGACCGAGGCGATCGACCGGCTGCACACCACCGCCGAGTCCCACATGCGGGTCCTCGTCGTCGAGGTCATGGGCCGCCACGCGGGGTGGATCGCCCTGCACTCGGGGCTCGCGGGCGGCGCCAACGTCATCCTCATCCCCGAGCAGCGCTTCGACCTCGACCAGGTCTGCGCCTGGGTCACCTCCCGCTTCACCTCCTCGTACGCGCCGATCGTGGTGGTCGCCGAGGGCGCGATGCCGCGCGACGGCGACATGGTCCTCAAGGACGAGTCGCTGGACTCCTTCGGGCACGTCCGCCTCTCCGGCGTCGGGGAGTGGCTCGCCAAGCAGATCGAGAAGCGCACCGGCAAGGAGGCCCGCACCACGGTGCTCGGGCACGTCCAGCGCGGCGGCACCCCCTCCGCGTTCGACCGCTGGCTCGCCACCCGCTTCGGCCTGCACGCGATCGAGGCCGTGCGGGACGGCGACTTCGGGAAGATGGTGGCGCTGCGGGGCACGGACATCGTGCGGGTCCCCATCGCCGAGGCGACCTCGCGACTGAAGACGGTCGATCCCGCGCTGTACGAGGAGGTGGGCGTCTTCTTCGGCTGAGGCGGGTCCCGGGGGCGCGACGGGTCCGCCGGAGGGCCCGGCGGGCACATGCGCCCTAGACTCGCCGGTATGGAGATCCTCGCATTTGGTGTGCAATCCGATGAAAAGCCCCTCATCGAGAAGGGCTTCGCGGGCCATCACGACGTCCGCTGCCTGGACGTCTTCCTCAACGAGGACACCGCTCCCATCGCCGCCGGCTACGAGGCCATCTCCACCAGCGTCAACGCGACCCTGAACAACCGGGTGCTGCAGAGCCTCGCCGCCGGCGGCACCCAGCTGATCGCCCAGCGCTCGACCGGCTTCAACAACATCGACCTGGAGGTCGCCGAGCGCCTCGGGCTCACCGTCGCCCGGGTCTCGTACTACTCCCCGTACTCGGTCGCCGAGTTCGCCTGGACCCTGGCGATGGCCGTCAACCGGCGCATCGTCCGGGCCAGCACCCGCACCCGCGACTTCGACTTCCGCCTCGACGGACTGCTCGGCCGGGACCTGCGCGGGCGGACCGTCGGCGTCCTCGGCACCGGCAAGATCGGCGAGGCCTTCACCCGCATCGCGCACGGCTTCGGCATGAACCTGCTCGGCTGGGACGTCGCCGAGAACCCCGAGTGCGTGGCCCTCGGCATGACGTACGTCGACAAGGAGCGGCTCTTCGCCGAGGCCGACCTGATCAGCCTGCACGTCCCGCTGCTGCCCGCCACCGAGCACCTCGTCGACGCGGCCGCCCTGCGCGCCATGAAGGACGACGCGATCCTGGTCAACTCCAGCCGCGGCGGCCTCATCGACACCAAGGCCCTCGTCGCCGAATTGCGCGAGGGCCGCTTCGCCGGGGTCGGCCTCGACGTGTACGAGGCCGAGGCGGGCCTGTTCTTCCTCGACAAGTCCCTGGAGATCGTCGACGACGACACCCTGGCCCGCCTCGTCACCTTCCCGAACGTCCTGGTCACCTCGCACCAGGCGTACTACACCGTGGACGCCGTCGGCCAGATCGTCGACGCCACGGTGCGCAACGTCCTCGACTACTGCGCGGGCCGCCGCTCCGAGAACGTGCTGGTGCCGGCGGCGGCGCCCGCGCCCCCCGCGACCTGAGCCAGCAGCTCCCGCACGATCGCGGCGCCGCGCAGCGACAGCACCGACTCCGGGTGGAACTGCACCCCGGCGAAGCCGGGCCCGCGCAGGGCGTGCACCTCGCCGCTCGCCGTGTCCCGGCTCACCTCGACGCCGTGCGCGGCCAGCTCCAGGGCCGCCTCGTCGTCGCAGCGGGCCACGAAGCTGTTGTAGAAGCCGACGGTCTCGGTCCGCCCGAACAGGTCCACGGCCGTCTGCGCCCCCTGGTACGGCACCTCCTTGCGGACGATCTCCAGGCCCAGCTCGGCGGCGACCAGCTCGTGACCGAGGCAGACACCGAGCACCCCGTGCCGGTGGCCGCGGAGCACCTCGGCCGTCAGCGACCGCAGGAACCGCATCTTCGGATCGGCCGGGTCCGCCGGATCGCCCGGCCCGGGGCCGAGCACCACGGGGCCCTCGTGCGCGAGGACGGCCTCGCGCAGCCCGGCCTCGTCGTAGCGGCGCACCGTCACGCCGAGCCCGGACGAGCGCAGCACGTGCGCCAGCATCGCGGTGAAGGTGTCCTCGGCGTCGACGACCAGCGCGTGCCCGCTCAGCTCACCACCCGGCCGCCCGGGCTCCTGCATCCGCAGCCAGAACGGCGCGAGCGACGCGCGGCGCCCGTCGAGCGCCGCCCGCACCCGCGGGTCGTCGGCGAGCGCGGGCCGCGCGCCCTCCTCACGCGGCCGGGCCGGGCGCACCCCGAGCGCGGCCAGCACCCCGGCGGCCTTGGCGTGCGTCTCGGCGACCTCGCCCGCCGGGTCGGAGCCCCGCACCAGGGTCGCCCCGACCGAGACCCGCAGCCGTCCGCCCGCGTCGACGTCGGCGGTCCTGATGAGGATCGGGGAGTCCAGGGTCTGCGCGCCGCCCGCGTCCCGGCCGATCAGTGCGAGGGCCCCCGCGTAGTACCCGCGCCCGGCCCCGTCCCGCCCGGCGGGCTCGTGGCGCTCGATGACCCGGCACGCGTTCTGCACCGGCGAGCCGGTGACCGTCGCAGCGAACAGGGTCTCCTTCAGCACCTCGCGCACGTCGAGGGTCGACTTCCCGCGCAGCTCGTACTCGGTGTGGGCGAGATGCGCCATCTCCTTCAGCCGCGGCCCGACGACGACCCCGCCCATGTCGCCGACGGTGCACATCATCTTCAGCTCCTCGTCGACGACCATCGACAGCTCCTCGGTCTCCTTGCCGTCGGCGAGGAAGTCCAGCAGGCCCTCGGGGGTGGGCCCGGCCGCGGGGTAGCGGTACGTGCCGCTGATCGGGTTCATCACGACCGTGCCGCCGGACATCCGGACATGGACCTCGGGGCTCGCGCCCACCAGGGTCCGCTCCCCGGTGTGCACGACGAACGTCCAGTACGCGCCGCGCTCCTCAGCGAGCAGCCGCCGGAACAGGGCGAGTGCGTCCGCCCGGGAGAACCCCGGGATCTCGCCCTCGTACGTCCGGCGGATCACGAAGTTCGCGCCCTCGCCCCGCCCGATCTCGTCCCGCAGCACCCGCCCGACGATCCGCGCGTACGCCTCGTCGCCGATGTCGAAGCCGCCCTCCTGGACGCGGACCTCGTGCCGGGGGAGCCCGCCGAGCGCCTCGGCGAGCGGGATCTCGTACGACTCCTCGGGGGTGAGGACCGTGAGCGGGGTGCCGTCGTCGCGGACGTCGAAGCCGCGCTCGCGGATCTGCTTGAAGGGGACGAGGGCGAGCCCCTCGGGGATGTCCGCCAGCCGTTCGTACGAGCCGACCGGGCCGATCAGCAGCTCCACGGTGTCGTGGTCGCGGCCCGGCGCGCGGCGGCGCAGGAGGGCGAAGGGGCGGTCGTCGGTGAGCAGGGTGTCCAGCATCGGGTTCCTTCCGGAGACTTACGGAGCAGTCGATTCGGGAGGAACAGCCGGTGTGTGTCCTGAAAACACTGAAGGCCGCCCCTCGGGCGGCCTTCGCGGTTTCGGGAACGCGCAGTCAGTGGGCCGCCGGATGTGCGGTCCACCACCAGGTGCGGGTCAAGAACTGCGCGAACATGGGCGCAACCGTACCCGAACCCCGGGCTCATGTGGGCCAGGTGCCTCTCAGCTGTCTCAAAAGATGAGCGGCGGAATGGACGCCCGACGTGACCCCGTAATGTTGTCGAGGTGACCGTGAACGCTAAGACCAGCGCGAGCGCTGGCAACACCTGGCGCAACCTGCCCGCGGCGCAGCAGCCCGAGTACCCCGATGCCGAGGCTCTGCGCGACGTGATCGCCGACCTCGAGTCGTATCCGCCGCTCGTCTTCGCCGGCGAGTGCGACCAGCTGCGCGCCCGACTGGCGGCCGTCGCCAAGGGAGAGGCGTTCCTGCTCCAGGGCGGCGACTGCGCCGAGGCCTTCGACGCCGTCTCGGCCGATCACATCCGGAACAAGCTGAAGACGCTGCTCCAGATGGGCGCCGTCCTCACCTACGCCGCCTCGGTGCCGGTCGTGAAGGTCGGCCGCATCGCAGGCCAGTACTCCAAGCCGCGCTCCAAGCCGACCGAGACCCGCGACGGCCTCACGCTGCCGACCTACCGCGGCGACTCGGTGAACGGGTTCGAGTTCACCGAGACCGCCCGCGTCCCGGACCCCGAGCGCCTGAAGCGGATGTACCACGCCTCCGCCTCCACGCTGAACCTGGTGCGCGCCTTCACCACCGGCGGCTACGCCGACCTGCGCCAGGTGCACGCCTGGAACCAGGACTTCGTGAAGTCGTCCCCGTCCGGCCAGCGCTACGAGCAGTTGGCCCGCGAGATCGACAACGCGCTGAACTTCATGCGCGCCTGCGGCACCGACCCGGCCGAGTTCCAGACGGTCGAGTTCTACGCCTCCCACGAGGCGCTGCTCCTGGACTACGAGTCGGCGCTGACCCGCGTCGACTCGCGGACGGGCACGCTGTACGACGTCTCGGGCCACATGGTCTGGATCGGCGAGCGCACCCGTCAGCTGGACGGCGCGCACATCGAGTTCGCGTCGAAGATCCGCAACCCGATCGGCATCAAGCTCGGCCCGACCACGACGGCCGAGGAGGCGCTGCAGTACATCGAGCGTCTCGACCCGGACCGCGAGCCGGGCCGGCTGACCTTCATCGTCCGGATGGGCGCCGACAAGGTCCGCGACAAGCTGCCGGAGCTGGTCGAGAAGGTCACCGCCTCGGGCGCGACCGTCGCGTGGATCACCGACCCGATGCACGGCAACACCTACGAGGCGGCCTCGGGCCACAAGACCCGCCGCTTCGACGACGTGCTCGACGAGGTCAAGGGCTTCTTCGAGGTCCACAAGGCGCTCGGCACCCACCCGGGCGGCATCCACGTCGAGCTGACCGGCGACGACGTCACCGAGTGCGTGGGCGGCGGCGACGAGATCTTCGTCGACGACCTGCACCAGCGCTACGAGACGGCCTGCGACCCGCGGCTGAACCGCAGCCAGTCCCTGGACCTGGCCTTCCTGGTGGCGGAGATGTACCGCGACCAGTGAGCCCGTACCGGCACGGCGCCGTGGGGCGCGGATCACAGCGATCCGCGCCCCACGGCGCTTTTGTGCGGCGGGCCCGACGGGTATGGTTAGGCTAGCCTCACCGAGTCGATCGGGACGGCGACACCGACGAGTCCCGCCCCGGGAGGTGAGCCGGCGTGTACGTCTGCAACTGCTTCGGAGTGACCGAGGACCAGGTCAAGCGGCACGCGGAGGGGGGTGCCTGCACCCCGCGCCAGATCGCGTCCGCCTGCAAGGCGGGCACCGACTGCGGCTCGTGCGTGCGCCGCATCCAGGCGCTGCTCGGGCGGGGGTCCTACCCCCGGCCCGCGCTGGTCACGAGCGGGCCCGACCGGATGGCCGGCGTCGCGCCGGACGAGGCCGCCGCGGCCTAGGACATGCTCCGGGGGCTTGTGGGTCAGCTGTCCGGCTGCTCGATCTGCTGGGCCAGGTACAGCGCCTCACCGAGCTTCTCGATCAGCTCCAGCTGGGTGTCGAGGTAGTCGATGTGGTGCTCCTCGTCCTCCAGGATGTCCTCGAAGATCCGCGCCGACGTCACATCGCCCTTGGCGCGCATGACGTCGATGCCGCGCCGCAGGCGGTCGATCGCCTCCACCTCGACCTGCCGGTCGGCCTGGAACATCTCGGTGACGGTCTGCCCGACCCGGACGTGGAACAGCCGCTGGTAGTTGGGCAGGGCATCGAGGAAGAGGATCCGTTCCGTCAGCCTGTCCGCGTGCTTCATCTCGTCGATGGACTCGGCACGCGTGTACTTCGCGAGCTTGGTCCAGCCATTGTTGTCCTGGATCCGGTAGTGGAGCCAGTACTGGTTGATGGCCGTCAACTCGCCCGTGAGCTGCTCGTTGAGGAATTCGATGACCTCGGGGTCGCCCTGCATCGCAAGGGCTCCTTCCGCACGGTGGGACTGGGCAGGTTCCGGCGCATCCTCGCATCGGTCCCGAAACCCGTCCAGTAAGTGCACGCTTAGTAGGAGTTGCCCCGATCGGCGGGCGGCGGCGGCCCGTCGGCGCCCGCGTGGTCGTGGCCACTGCCCGGGGTCTGTCAGGATGGAGGCATGGGTCAGCCGGTGGGTCGCGAGTCTGGGGGAGCAGTGCAGCCGGAGCTTCCGCCGGGGCAGCGGCTCCAGCGCGGCTGGCCGGTCACCCACTACGGCCCGGTGCCCAAGTTCCGGCCCGAGCGCTGGGAGTTCAGGGTCTTCGGGGCCACCGCCGACGGCGACAAGCACTGCTGGAACCACGAGGAGTTCTCGGCGCTGCCGTACGCGACCGTGGTCGGCGACCTGCACTGCGTCACCAAGTTCAGCATGCTCGCCGCCGAGTGGGGCGGCGTCCGCGCCTCCACCATCCTCGATCTCGCGCCGCCGGACCCGGCCGTCACCCACGTCATGGTCTGGGCCGAGTACGGCTTCAGCTCGAACCTGCGGCTGGCCGACTTCGCCGCCGAGCGCACCGTCTTCGCCACCCACAAGGGCGGCGAGCTGCTCACCGCCGAGCACGGCTTCCCGCTCCGCCTCGTCGTCCCCCACCTGTACGCCTGGAAAGGGCCGAAGTGGGTGCGCGGGGTCGAGTACATGACCGCCGACCGGCGCGGCTTCTGGGAGGAGCGCGGCTACCACAACGTGGGCGACCCGTGGCAGGAGCAGCGCTACTCCTACCAGGAGGAGCCCGGGGACGGCCCCGAGCTGTAGCCCGGCGCCGCCAGACAGGCCCTAGGGGCGCAGTTCCTTCAGGCGGGCGATGTCCGCCGCGTTGCCCGCCTTGCCGCCCGGCGTCTCGATGACCAGCGGGACGCCCTCCGTCGCCGGGTGGGAGAGCAGCTCCCGGAAGGGTTCGGCGCCGATGTGGCCCGAGCCGATGTTCTCGTGGCGGTCCTTGTGCGCGCCGGCGACGTCCTTGGAGTCGTTGGCGTGGATCAGCTTGAGGCGGCCCTCGCCCACCGTGTCCACCAGCAGGTCCAGCGTCTGCTTCATGCCGCCCGGGCCGGCGAGGTCGTGGCCGGCCGCGTAGATGTGACAGGTGTCGAGGCAGACCCCGAGCTTCGGGTGGTGGTCCAGGGCGTCGAAGTAGGGCCCGAAGTCCCAGGTGCGCGCGCACAGGGACGCGCCCTGGCCCGCGGTCGACTCCAGGAGCAGGAACGGGTCGTCGTCGTGGGTCAGCTCGTCGAGCAGCGGGAGCATCCGCTCGCGGACCTGGGCGAGGGCCACGGAGCGCTCCCGGCCGCCGGTCGCGGAGCCGGTGTGCACGACCACGCCGAGGGCGCCGATCGCGCGGGCCCGGCGCAGCGAGTGCCGCATCGACGTGACGCTCTGCTCCACGGTGGCCTCGGTGTGCGAGCCGAAGTTGATCAGGTACGGCGCGTGGACGTAGGCCGGGACGCCCTCGGCCGCGCACCGGGCGCGGAACTCCTCGTCCTGCCGGGGGTTGCCGGGCGGGGTGGCCCAGCCGCGCGGGTTGGCCACGAAGACCTGGACGGCCTCGGCCCGGACGTCGTGGGCCCACGCGAGCCCGACGGTGGCGAGACCGCCGGCCACGGGGACGTGCCCGCCGATGGGGTTGCGGATGCTGCTGTTCACCCGGCCAAGGGTGTCATGGCCGACGAGGGTGTCATGAACGGGCCGACGCGCCGCCCGCCCCCGCCTCGGCCAGGGGCCTGGGGCGGGGGGCCCGGCCTCAGCGGATGGTGATCTTGATCGTCGAGCCCTTGGCGGCCTTCTCGCCGCCCTCGACGGACTGGCTCTTGACCGTGTCGCCGAACAGGCCGAGGAGACCCCGGTCCTCGTCCACGTCGAAACCGGCGTCCTCCAGCTTCGCGTGGGCGTCGTCGACGCTCAGCCCCGTGACGTCCGGGACCTCGATCATCGGGGGTCCCTTGGAGATCGTCAGGGTCACCGTGTCGCCCTCGGCGAGCCGGCCGTCGGCGGGGGACTGGCGGGCCACGTCGCCCTCGTCCTCGTCGGAGGTGACCCGGGCCGTGGCGATCTCCGCTTTCAGGCCCGCGTCCTCGATCTCGGCCACGGCGTCGTCCTCCGACTCGCCCGTGACGTCGGGGACGTCCACCGGCGCACCCTTGGAGACGACGAGGGCGACCGCGGAACCGGTGGCGCGGACCGTGCCCGCCTTCGGGTCCGTACGGACCACGGAGCCCTTGTCGGTCTCCTCGCTGAACTCCTTGGTGACCATGCCGGGCTCCAGGCCCCGGTCCTTGAGGTCGCTCTTCGCCTCGGACAGCCGCGAGCCCGCCACGTCCGGGACCTTGACCGTCTTCGGCCCCTTGGACACCGTCAGCTGCACCGTCCCGTCGTCCCGGATCCGGGCGTTCGCCTCCGGGTCCGTGGCCATGACGGTGCCGCGCTCGTACGCGTCGCTGTACTGGTACGCCGTCGTGCCGCCCGGGTGCAGACCGGCCGCGTCCAGCCGCTGCTTCGCCTGCGCCTCGGTCTTGGCCAGCAGGGACGGGACCTGCGTGAACTGGCCCGCGTTGATGTACCAGACGCCCGCGCCGACCCCGAGGACCAGCAGCAGCGCCGCGACGACCGCGAAGGTGCCGCGCCGGGGCCTGCCGCCGGTGCGCCGCCGTCGGGCGGGCGGCGGCGGGGGCGGACTCTGCAGGAGGCTCGTACGGTGCACGCCGTCCGCCTCCGCGGGCAGCGGCTGCTGCACCGCCCCCGGCAGCACGCTCGTCCGGTCGTCCGCACCCGCGTGCGGCACCTCCCGGGCCCCCGGCGGATCGGTGTCCAGCTCGGCCTCGGTCAGGGCGGCGCGAGCCTCCAGTACGTGGCCGAGGAGCGCCACCGCGTCGTGCGGGCGGGCCCGCGGGTCCCGCGCGGTCGCCGAGGCCACCAGCCGGTCCAGGGCGGGCGGCAGGCCCGGCACGACGTCGGACGGCGGGGGCACGTCCTCGTTCAGGTGCCGGTAGAGGACCTGGGCGGGGGTGTCACCGGGGTGCGGCTTGGCGCCGGTCAGCATCTCGTAGAGGACGACCCCGCAGGCGTAGACGTCCACGCCCGGCGTCGCCGTACCGTCCTCGATCTGCTCGGGCGCCAGGTACGAGACCGTGCCGAGCAGCGTCCCCGTGGTGCTCGTGACGGTGTCCACCGCCCGGACCAGGCCGAAGTCCGCGACCTTGACCCGGCCGTCGTCCCCTATCAGGACGTTCTCCGGCTTCATGTCGCGGTGCACGAAGCCCGCGCGGTGCGCCGCCCCCAGCGCGGCGAGCACCGCCTCCAGGATGTCGAGCGCCGCGCGGGGCCGCAGCGCGCCCCGGTCCCGCAGGACGTCCCGGAGCGTGCAGCCCGCGACGTACTCCATCGCCAGGTAGACGTACGCGCCGTCGGCACCCTGGTCGAAGACCCCCACCACGTTCGGGTGCGCGAGCCGCGCCACCGACTTCGCCTCGCGGATGAAGCGCTCGACGAACGACACGTCCGTCGCCAGCGAGGGGTGCATCACCTTGAGCGCGAGCACGCGGTCGAGGCGGGTGTCCACGGCCCGGTAGACCGTGGCCATCCCGCCGACCGCGATCCGCGCGTCGACGCGGTACCGGCCGTCGAGCACGTGCCCGAGCATGGGGTCTCCCCGGCCGAAGGCCGGGGAAGGGTCCTGAAGGGTCGTGTCCACGCAGGCGAGTCTACGAGGAGCCGCCGACAGGCCCCCGGCCCGCTGCCGGACCGGACCCGGACTGCAGCAGAGCTGTGACCCGGTGCTGTGGCCCGCGACCGTTGCTGGTGCCGTGGCCCGCAACCGTGGCCGGTGCCGTGGCCCGCTTGGTAGGTCCCGGTCAGAACGCGGGGCGCTCGGGGTCCAGGTGCGCGCGGCCCTCGGTGGGCGAGGAGGCCTCCGCGAAGTGCCGCTTGGGGATGCGGCCCGCGCGGAACGCCAGCCGGCCCGCCTCCACCGCGTGCCGCATGCCCTCGGCCATCAGCACCGGCTCCTGGGCCCGCGTCACCGCCGAGGCGAGCATCACACCCGCGCACCCCAGCTCCATGGCGAGCGCCACGTCCGACGCGGTGCCCGCGCCCGCGTCCAGGATCACCGGCACGCGCGCGTGCTCGGCGATCAGCTGGAAGTTGTGCGGGTTGCGGATGCCGAGCCCGGAGCCGATGGGCGAGCCGAGCGGCATGATCGCCGCGCAGCCCATGTCCTCCAGCTTGCGCGCCAGGACCGGGTCGTCGTTCGTGTAGGGCAGCACCGTGAACCCGTCGTCGACGAGGGTCTCCGCCGCGTCCAGGGTCTCGATCGGGTCGGGCAGCAGGGTGCGCTCGTCGGCGATGACCTCCAGCTTCACCAGGTCCGTGCCGAGCGCCTCCCGCGCGAGGCGGGCGGTGAGCACCGCCTCGCCCGCGGTGAAGCAGCCCGCCGTGTTCGGCAGCACCCGGATGCCGAGCTTCTCCAGGACCGACAGGACCGAGCCGTGCACCGACGCGTTCACCCGGCGCATCGCCACGGTGGTGAGTTCGGTGCCGGAGGCGGCCAGGGAGCGTTCCAGGACGTCGAGGCTCGGGGCGCCTCCCGTGCCCATGATCAGGCGCGAGGAGTAGGTGGTGTCGCCGAGGACGAAAGCGTCGTCTGCCATGGCCGGATCAGCCTCCTTGTACGGCGGTGAGGACTTCGACGCGGTCTCCGTCGCGGAGCGCCGTCACGGCCCACCGGGTCCGCGGGACGACGGTCTCGTTCAGGGCGGCGGCGACGCCGGAGTGCGCTGTGGTGAGGGTGGTGACGAGGGCTTCGAGGGTGAGGCCGGCGGCCACCGCGCGCGGCTCGCCGTTCAGGGACACGTTCATACGGGCTGCTCCAAGGAGACGTCGCTGAGGTCGCCGGGGGCCGCCCCGGCGAACCGGCCGGGGGTGAACGGCCGGGCCTCCGGCGGCAGTTCGCCGGTGGCCAGGACCTGCGCCATGGCGTCCCCGGTCACCGGGGTGAGCAGGACGCCGTTGCGGTGGTGACCGGTGGCCAGGAGGAGGCCGGGCAGGGCGGTCGGGCCGAGCAGCGGGGCGTTGTCCGGCGAGCCGGGGCGCAGGCCCGCGCAGGTCTCGGTCAGGGGCAGCTCCGTGATGCCCGGGACGAGCTCGTGCGCGTCCCGCAGGAGCTCGTAGACCCCGCCCGCGGTCACCGTGGTGTCCCAGCCCAGCTCCTCGCTGGTGGCGCCCACGACGAGCTCGCCGCTGAGGCGCGGCACCAGGTAGAGGTGGCTGCCGCGGACGACCGCGCGGACCGTGCGGCTGAGGAACGGCGCGTACCCCGGCGGCACCGTGAGGCGCAGCACCTGGCCCTTGACCGGGCGGACGGGCGGCCGGACCTCGTCCGGGACGCCGGCCAGCCGCCCGCTGTGGCTGCCCGCCGCGAGCACGGTCCGGTCGGCCGCGAGCAGGGTGCCGCCCGCCGCGGAGCCGTCGGGGGCCCCGTCGCCCGCGCCACCGGAGGCACCCTCCGTGGCGCTCTCGGACACCACCACGCCGCACGCCCGGTCCCGGACCACGTGGAGCCGCTCGGCCCGCCGCCGGTGGAAGGTCACGCCCGCGCGCTCGCAGGCCGTCACCAGGGCGCTCGCGAGCCGTCTCGGGTCGATCTGGTGGTCGCCGTCGACCCGCAGGCCCCCGCGCACGCCCGGCGCGAGCATCGGCTCCAGGCGGCGGCAGTCCCGGCCCGACAGCCACTCGGACTCCAGGCCCGACCTCCGTTGCAGGGCGTGCAGTTCACGCAGGTGCGCCCGGTCGTCCGCGTCCAGGGCGACCGCCAGCGTGCCGCACGCGCGGTAGCCGAGGTCCTGGCCGGAGGCTTCGGACAGCTCGGCGGCGAACTGCGGGTAGCGGCGCGCGGAGGCGACGTTCAGGCCGAGCAACGTCTCCTCGCCGTAGTGCAGTTCGGTGACGGCGGCCAGCATGCCGGCCGCCACCTGGGCGGCCCCGCCGCCCGGCGCGGGGTCCACGACCGCGACGGACATGCCGCGCTGCGCGGCCCGCCAGGCGGTGACCAGACCGATGATGCCGCCACCGACGACAAGGACGTCGGTGGCCTCGGGTGACGTACGCGACATGGGCGTCCAGCCCCTCCCTTCGCCGGCATGACCCGGATCAGGTTCGTACGGTCGGAGGCCGTCCCAGCCTCCCTCTCAGCCCGCTGCGTACGGGCTCCCGCGAGTGCTTTACGCCGTCACCCTAACTCCTGTGCCCGAGCCGCAGTAAGTACGGTCGCCCGCTCTCTCCTTGCGCCCGGCGGCTAAACCGGTGACACGTGTGCAGGACGTCACGGCACGGGAGTGGTCCGCGTCGCTGACCCACGCAAGATCAGGTGCCTAAAGTGATCCGGTGAGCGAGCAGCGGAGCGGCACCGGGACAGCGCTGGGACAGCGGCACGTCGTCATCGTCGGCGCGGGGATGGCCGGCGTGCAGACGGCCGTGGCCCTGCGCGAACAGGGCTTCGCCGGCCCCGTCACGCTGATCGGCGCCGAGCCCCACCGGCCCTACGACCGGCCGCCGCTCTCCAAGGCCGTCCTGCTGGGCAAGGCCGACGGCTCCGCCTTCGACGTGGACTTCGCGGCGCTCGGCGTCACCCTGGAGCTGGGCCGCGAGGTCACCGGGGTGCGCCCCGGCGACCACGAGCTGGACACGGCGGCGGGCCCGGTCCGCTACGACGTCCTGGTCGTCGCCACCGGCGCCGAACCGGTCCGGCTGCCCGGCACCGACGCCGACCCCGCCGTGCACCTGCTGCGCACCCTCGACGACGCCGCCCGGCTGCGGCCCGTCCTCGCCGAGCAGCGCGACGTGGTCGTGGTGGGCGCCGGGTGGATCGGCGCCGAGTTCGCCACCGCGGCCCGCGAGGCGGGCTGCCGCGTCACCGTCGTCGAGGCGGCCGGGCGCCCGCTCGCCGGGGCGCTGCCCGCCGAGATCGCGGCCCCCATGGCCGCCTGGTACGCGGACGCGGGAGCCGAGTTGCGCACCCACGCGCGCGTGCGGAGCGTCGAGCCGGGCTCCGTGGTCCTGGACGACGGGACGCAGCTGCCCGCCGGAGCCGTCGTCATCGGCATCGGTGCCCGCCCGGCCACCGCCTGGCTGGCCGGCTCCGGCATCGACCTGGGCGGGCACGGCGAGGTCCTGGCCGACGCCGGGCTGCGGACCTCACGGGCCGACGTGTACGCGGTGGGGGACTGCTCGTCCTTCCCCTCCGGACGCTACGCGGAGCGCCTGCTGGTCCACCACTGGGACAACGCCCTCCAGGGCCCGCGCACGGTGGCGGCGAACATCATCGGTGAGACACCGGCGGTGTACGACCCGGTGCCCTACTTCTGGTCCGAGCAGTTCGGCCGCTTCGTGCAGTACGCGGGCCACCACCGCGCCGCCGACACCACGGTGTGGCGCGGCGACCCGGCCGGCGCCGCGTGGTCGGTGTGCTGGCTGCGCGCGGGCGCCCTCGTGGGGGTGCTGGCCGTCGGCCGGCCCCGCGACCTGGCGCAGGGCCGCAAGCTCATCGAGGCGGGCACCGCGCTCGACCCGGAGCGGCTCGCCGACCCGGCCCGGCCGCTGAAGTCCGCCCTCGCCTGAGCCCCGCCCGGCCGCGGAACACCTGGTCAGCCCGGACCGGCTCGCCGACTGTCGGTGCGGGATGGCAGGCTTGTCCCGTGACCGAGATTGACGCAAAGACCGAAGCTCTCGTCCCCGACTGGCTCACCCTCCCCGACATCGCCGAGCAGTTCGGCATCGAGGTGACGCGTGTGCGGCAGCTGGTGAAGGAGGGCCAGGTGATCGCCGTACGCCGTGGGGAGAACCGGGCACTGCACGTGCCCGCCGCCTTCATCGACGGCGACAAGATCGTCAAGGGGCTCACCGGCACCTTGACGCTGCTGCGGGACGACGGCTTCAGCGACGAAGAGATGCTGGAGTGGCTCTTCACCCCCGACCCCACCCTGCCGGGCACGCCCGCGCAGGCCCTGAGCGAGAATCGCGGCACGGAGGTGAAGCGTCGCGCCCAGGCGCTCGCCGTCTGACCCGACCACCGTCCGGCGGGGGGCCCCCCGGGCCCCCGGGGGGCCCCCCCCCCCCCCCCCCGGGGGGGGGGCCGGGGCGGGGGGGGGGGCGGCCCGCGGCCCCCCCCCCCGCGCCGAGAACTGACACCACCCCCCCCCCCCCC